>JBEKIF010000035.1:0-46909 GCA_050011895.1 Streptosporangiaceae bacterium
GGAGGCTCGCCGGGCCTGTCGTGGTCGTGGGAGCTGGATTTCGAAACGCTGATGTCGGTGCTGAACGAGCCGGCCCCGTGGAACCGTCCTCCCCGCCGGCCCGCCCCTGGTGGCGGCCGGCGCGGGGGCAGCGGCGCCGCTGGCGTTCCTGCCGCGGGCGGTGTTCCTGCGGCGGGCAGTGCAGAGGCTCGCAGTGGTGAGGCCGGCAGTGCAACCCCCGGCAGTGCAACCCCCGGCGGTGCCGGGCCGGGCACTGCCGCTGCGGGCGGTGCCGCCGCGGGCGGTGACACCCAGGGCGCTGCGGGCGGTGCCGCCGCGGACGGTGATACCCGGGGCGCTGCGGGTGGTGCCGCCGCGGGCGGTGACATCCGGGGCGCTGCGGGCGGTGCCGCTGCGGGTGGTGCCGCTGCGGGTGGTGCCGCTGCGGGTGGTGGGGTCGCGGATGCGCCTGTCGTGGGGGGTGCCGGTGCGGGGAACGCCGCGGGGGGCGGCGCTGCGGGCGGTGACTGTGGTGCTGATGGTGAGGCGGAGGATCAGGATGCGGTGCTGGCTGCGCTGCTGGCTGCTGAGGTGCGGGAGGTGCCGGTCGGGGTGGTGGCCGGGCGGGTGGCGGAGTGCTTGCCGCCTGGCCCGGAGCTGGCGGGGTGGCTGGCGGCGGTGACGGTGCCGGGGCTGGAGGATGGCGCGCTGGTGGGGGTGGCGGCGTCGTGGCGGCGGCTGGCGTCGTGGGCGGCGGCGGGGGAGCTGGCGGCGGTGGCGCAGATCGCGTCGCGGTCGGCGGCGCGGGATGAGAAGGCCGGCGTGGATGCTGCGGGCCGGCCGGCGCGGGTCCCGGCGGAGGCGGCCGCGCAGGTGTCGCTGGGGCTGGTGATGTCGCAGTACGGCGCGTCGTGGTGGCTGGATCTGGGGGTGACCCTGGCGTGGCGGCTGGCCGCGACCGGCGCGGCGCTGGCGGCCGGGGTGATTGACTTGTACCGGGCGCGGCTGATCGCTGAGGCGACCGCCCAGCTGGGTGAGGACGCGGCGCGGGCGGTGGAAGAGCGGGTGCTGCCCGGTGCGGGGGAGCTGACGTGCGCGGCGCTGCGGGTGGCGCTGCGGCGGGCGGTGATCGCCGCGGATCCTGAGGGTGCGGAGCGGCGGCGGAAGGAATCGGAGGCACAGGCGAAGGTGTGCCTGTATCCCGACGAGGACAACACCGCGTCGTTGTCGGGGTACCGGCTGCCCGCGGTCCGGGCTGCCGCCGCGATGGCCCGGATCAAGGCGATGGCCCGCGCGCTGAAGGCCTCGGGCGCGGCCGGCGGGATCGGCTTGCTGTCCGCCCAGGTCTACCTCGGGCTGCTGTGCGGCACCCTGCCGCTGATCCCGCCCGCCGACGGCGCGCCCCCCGACGACCCGCCCCCCGACGATCCGCCCCCCGACGAGCCGCCCCGTGGCGGCCCGCCCCGTGGCGGCCCGCCCCCCGGCGGCGCGCCGCCCGGCGACGGCGCGCCCCCCGGGGCGCCGTGTCCCGGGGCGCCGTGTCCCGGGCAGGGGCGGCCTCCCGGCGACGGCCCGCCTCGCGGCCGGAACCGGCCTTGCGGGCAGGCACCGCCCGCCGGGGACCCGCCGCCCGGGCAGGTCCCGCCTGCCGAGGATGTTCCGCTCCCTGAGGGCCCGCCCCCCGGAGACGACCCGCCAGACGGCCCGGACGGCCCGGACGGCCCGGGCGGCCCGGGCGGCCCGGGCGGCCCGGGCGGCCGCCTGGCGCTGGCGAGCCTCAGCGACGACGACGACTGGTGGCGGGCCGGCGAGCCCGCGCCGGTCCCGGACTGGCCCGCGCTGCCCGCCCTGGTCCCGGCCGCGCCAGCCGCGTCCCGGGCACCCGGCCCGCCGCCGCCGGGCGGGCTGCTCGACCTCACGCTGCCCTGGGCCACCCTGGCGGGCCTGTCCGGCGAGCCGGGCACCCTGGGCCGGCTGGGCCCGATCACCCCCAGCCAGGCCTGCCTGCTGGCCGGCCAGGCCACCGGCGGCCCCGGCACCGACTGGCGGGTCATCGTGACCAGCCCCGCCGGGCAGGCCCTCGCCATCACCCGCATCCCCCGCGCCCGGGACGGGCCGGTGCCCGCCCGGGACGGGCCGCGCGGCCAGCGCGCCGGGCCGGTCACCACCTGGACCGGGCTGGTCGGCCGGGTCACCCTGACCATCCCCGGCGACATCCTCGCCAGCCACCGCACCCCCCAGACGACGGCCGGACCGGCCGGCATCCTCGACCGCGCCCTGCGCGCCGCGGCCGCCGCCGCCGGCCGCGCCGCCGCCCAGGCCGCCGCCGACCTGGCCGCCGGCGGCTGCGCGCACACCACCGCCACCGCCGCCTACCGGCCCCCGCCCCGCCTCCAGGAGTATGTCGCCGCCCGGGACCTGACCTGCCGGTTCCCGTCCTGCCGGCAACCCGCCTGGCGCGGCGACCTCGACCACACCCGCCCCTACCACCACGGCGGCCTGACCTGCGGCTGCAACCTCGGCGGCCTCTGCCGCTTCCACCACATCCTCAAACAGCACCCCGGCTGGCAGCTCACCCAGCTCACCCCGGGCATCTTCCAGTGGACCACCCCCACCGGCCGCACCTACCTAGCCACCCCCGACATCCACCTCATCTAGCGAAGGACAACAGGCTGCTCAGACGGATAGGGCCCCCGGGGCAGGAGACGGGATCCGGGAGGGCACAGGACCCGGGGAGGGCACAGGACCCGGGAGGACACAGGACCCAGGAAGGAGGAGAACCATGGGCTGGGATAACCCGCCGGTGCCGTGGCGCGAGTTTGAGCGGCGCCTCTCCTGGGGCGGCAACAAGACCGGCGAAGCGGAATCATCACGGCCACGCCCGGTAACCAGGCTGCCGGTGGCCGACGGCGATCCGGCGGCCAACCACCGTTCGGTAGCTGATGGCGGGCCGGAGGCCAGCCATCAGCAGGTGACCAGTGAGGATCCGGCCTGGGCTGAGTTGCATTGCCACTCGTCCTTCAGTTTCCTCGATGGCGCTTCCAGCCCTGGCGACCTGGTCGCGGAGGCAGCGGCGCGCGGCCTCACCGCTTTGGCCATCACCGACCACGACGGCATGTACGGGGTTCCGCAATTCGCCCAAGCGGCGTCCCGGCTGAGACTCCAGCGCGGTATCAGGATCGACACGGTCTTCGGCGCCGAGCTCAGCCTGGACCTGCCCGGCGGCCAGAGCGGGGTTCCTGACCCGGTCGGCCGGCACTTGCTGGTGCTGGCCCGCGACCCGGAAGGATACCGGCGGCTGTGCCGAGTGATCAGCGAAGCGCAGCTCGCTGGGAAGGAGAAAGGCCGCCCTATCTACGACCAGGCTGCACTGGCCCAGGCGCACGACGGTCACTGGGTGATCCTCACCGGATGCCGCAAGGGCGCCGTCCCCGCGGCGCTGGAGTACGGCAACGACCTCGATCCGGCAGGACGGGCGGCGGCAGGACGGGCGGCGGCAGGTGCAGGTGGCCGAGGGGCGGCAGCGGCTGCGGCGGAACTTCGGTCCCTGATCGGCATGTTCGGCAGCGAAAACGTCATGGTGGAGCTGACCAGCCATGATCAGCCAGCCGACGATGAGCGCAACGATGCCCTCTTCACGCTGGCCCGCAGCGTCGGGGTGGGCGTGATCGCCTCCGGAAACGTGCACTACGCGACGCCGCAGGACGCCAGGCTGGCCCAGGTGCTCGCGTCGATCAGGGCCCGTCGCAGCCTGGCCGAAATGGATGGCTGGCTGGCAGCCTCCGGGGGCGCCTACATCCGGTCGGGCGCTGAGATGGCCGGGCGCCTGCGCAGGTACCCCGGAGTGCTTGAGCGGACCGTGGCGCTAGCCGCCGATTGTGCGTTCAATTTCCATGTCATTGCCCCCAAGCTGCCTGACTTTCCTGTCCCGGGTCTCAACACCGAGGCCTCCTGGCTGCGCGAGCTCGTCGCGAAGAAAGCCCCGGAGCGCTACGGGCCGCCGGAGGCGGAACGTGAGCCGGGGGCATACGACCAGATAGCCCGCGAGCTCGACGTCATCGAGCAGCTCGGTTTCCCCGGCTACTTCCTGATCGTGCACGACATCGTCAAGTTCTGCGACGAGTCAGGCATCCTGTGCCAGGGCCGGGGCTCAGCGGCCAACTCGGCCGTCTGTTACGCGCTCGGGATCACCAGCGTCGACCCGGTCCGGCACGGCCTGCTCTTCGAGCGCTTCCTGTCGGAAGGCCGGGACGGCCCGCCCGATATCGACTTGGACATCGAGCACCGACGCCGCGAGGAGGCAATCCAGTACGTCTATAACACTTACGGCAGGGATAAGGCCGCGCAGGTAGCCAATGTGATCTCCTACCGGCCGCGGATGGCGCTGCGCGACGCCGGGCGGGCCCTTGGCTACCAGCCGGAGCAGCAGAACGCCTGGTCACGTCAGGTCGGGCCGCGGCAGTACGGGCCAGGCCAGCCGTTGCCACCGGACGCGGAGGTCCCCGGAGCCGTCGTCGAGCTCGCCGGGAAGATGCAGCGGCTGCCGCGTCATCTGGGCATTCACTCCGGCGGGATGGTGATCTGCGACCGGCCGGTGGGGGAAGTGTGCCCGGTGGAGTGGGCCAGGATGCCCGGCCGGACAGTGCTGCAATGGGACAAAGACGACTGCGCCTACGCCGGGCTGGTCAAGTTCGACCTGCTCGGCCTGGGCATGCTCGCCGCGCTGCGGGACTGTTTCGAACTGGTGGCCGCCTGTCATGGCCAGCACTGGAGCCTGCATTCGATCCCGCAGGAAGACCAGGGTGTCTACGCCATGCTGCAGGAGGCGGACACCGTCGGGGTGTTCCAGGTCGAGTCGCGTGCCCAGATGGCGACGCTGCCGCGGCTGCGCCCGGAAAAGTTCTACGACCTGGTGATCGAGGTCGCGCTGATCAGGCCGGGACCGATCCAGGGCGGCTCGGTCCACCCCTACATGCGCCGCCGTCACGGCGACGAGGTGGCTGACCTCCCGCATGAGTCAATGCGCCGAGCGCTAGGCAAGACCCTCGGCGTGCCGCTATTCCAGGAGCAGATGATGCAGATCGCGATCGACTGCGCCGGGTTCAGCGCCACCGAGGCGGACAAGCTCAGACAGGCTATGAGTTCCAAGCGCGCCCCAGAGCGGATCGAGGAACTCCGCGTCCGGCTGCTAGACGGGATGGCCGCGCGGGACATCCCGCTGGCCGTCGCCGAGGACATCTATACCAAGATCCTCGCCTTCTCCAGCTATGGGTTCCCCGAGTCGCACGCGATCAGTTTCGCCTACCTCGTTTACGCGAGTGCCTGGCTGAAGTGCTATTACCCGGCTGCCTTCACCGCTGCCCTGCTGCGCAACCAGCCGATGGGCTTCTACGCGCCGGCCAGCCTGATCAGCGATGCGCGCAGGCACGGAGTGACGGTGCGCGGTGTCGACGTCAACGCCAGTGATGTCCTTGCCAGACTGGAGAAGCCGCAAAACCCAACAACCAGCATGCCTAACGATGACCGCCAAGCTGGTCCCGCGGACCATGCTGATCGGCCGGGGGCGGGCCCGCCGGACGGCTACCGGTCCGCTGGTCCCGCCGACCGGGCTGACCGGCCTGACCCTGATCCGTCCGGCGCTGATCCGCCCAGCGGCGGCAAACCGGTGGCCGTCCAGCCGACCATCAGGCTTGGCCTGTCCGACGTGCGCAACCTGGGCTCCGACGCAGCCGCCACCATCCCGGCCGGCCGGCCGTACCGGGATCTGGAGGACTTCGCCCGCCGGACCAGGCTCCCGGCCCCGGCTCTTGAGGCGCTGGCCACGGCGGGCGCGTTCGGCTGCTTCGGAGTGGGCAGGCGCGAGGCGCTGTGGGCGGCGGGCGCGGCCGCCACCATCCGGGCCGGGCAGCTGCCTGGCACCACCCCGGGCCTCACCGCCCCGCCGTTGCCGGCCATGACGGCGGCCGAGGAGACCTTCGCCGACCTGTGGGCGACCGGCACCTACGGCACCCACCCGGTCGAGCACATCAGGCAGCTGCTCACCGACGCCGGGGTGATCGGGGCTGACACGCTGAAGACGGCCCCGCCGGGTGCCACGGTGGCGGTGGCCGGGCTGGTCACTCACCGGCAGCAGCCGGGGACGGCCCGCGGGGTGGTGTTCCTGAGCCTGGAGGACGAGACCGGGATGGCGAACGTGATCTGCCCGCCGCAGGTGTGGGAGCGCCACCGCAAGCTGGCTATGGACGCGAACGCGCTGGTCGTGTACGGCCGGGTGGAGCGGCTTGACGGGGCGGTCAGCCTGCTCGCCATCCGGCTGAGGCGGCTGCGAGTCGTGGCCGCCGCTCGCAGCCGTGACTTCCGCTGACTGGGATCCTGGGAAAACTCCTCCAGCGCCGCGGTGTTCTTCAACACGGCGGTGGGCGAAACACGGCGGTGGGCGAAACACGGCGGTGGGCGAAACACGGCGGTGGGCGAAACACGGCGGTGGGCGAAACACGGCGGTCGGCGCAGGCGCCGAGGTGCTACCCGAGCCCCGCCTCTGGTCGGCCCGCGGCATCGCCGTCCGAGTGCAGCCGCGCGATCTGCCTGGCCGTCTCGCGGAGCAGGGCGCGCAGTTCCGGCGGGTGCATCACCTCGACCTCCGCGCCGAGAGCGAGCATGTCTAGTACCGCAGCATCGGCCGAGTCGATTCGCACCCAGGACTCGGCCCAGTCCTCGCGTCCGGCGACGGGGCGGCCACTCCTGCGGATCCGGATGCCGGCTGGCCGGCCGAGCAGTGCGGCCAGGCGCCGGCCACGCGGGGAGAGACGGATTCGCGCCCGAAGCACTGGGACACCCGCCGCTGAGCGGCTCGTGTGGTACCCGGTGGGCAGATCGCTTCGGAACCCGTCGAGCAGCTCAAATCCGCCCAGGCGGCCGCGGAGCGCATAGACCGGTATTCCGGCGGCACTCAGGGCGTCGATGTCGCGCACGATGGTCCGCTGTGACACCTCAAGTTCGCAGGCGAGTTGCTTGGTGGTCATCCGGCCTCGGGCCTGCAGCAGGCCCAGCAGCCCGACGAGTCGGCTCGCGCGCACCGGCTAAAGATAACTCCAAATCAAGACAGCAGATGTCATGTATCGACTGCCATAATCGCGAGGGTCCGCCGAGAAGGGAGCAGCACGATGACCACTGGTGTCGCTGGATCGGGAACTGCCGACGATCCGTGGATCCTGGCCACGCCGCCAGGCAAGTCGGAGTTCGAGGCGTGGCGCGACGAGCAGTCCGACCCGCCTGCCCTGGTCGTCCAGGTCGGCTCGACCCAGCTCCGCTACCAGCTCCGGTGCATCGAGGACCTCCAGGCGATGCTGAAGAACCACGGTGACTGGGTGCCGCTAGGCAACGCCGACGAGCAGAAGCAGGCACAGGATGGCACGGTCGAGGCCTGGGGCCGCTCGCCCGAGAACCCGGTGGGCGGCTGGTACGGCCTGAAAAAGGGGCTGCGCGGCCGGTTCGGCAACTACGTTCCGCCGGTTCTGGAAGCGCTCGGCCTGGCCGAACTCGAGCACAACGCCCGCAACAACAGGATGCGCGCCCGCTGACCCGTCTGATCAGCGGGTGCCCGGCGACCGGTTGAGGAAAGATTATCGCTGCCAACCGGGGTCGGCTGACGCCGGCCAAGATCGAGTCGGAGACAATCGACGAACACCGGACCCAGGAGGCTCGCCAGATGCCACGTTCCGATGGGCTCAGGATTGCGGTGACGCTGCGATGACCGCACGTATCGAGAAGATTGTTACGTCTGGGACGTTCTCCCTGGACGACCAGGACTTCGCGGTCGACAACAACGTGTGGCTGATCGGAGACGATCGAGAGGTGATCGTCATCGATGCCGCCCATGACGTAGACGCGATCATGGCAGCCGTCGGCGACCGCAGGCTGACGGCCATCGTCTCCACCCACGGGCACAACGACCACATCAACGCCGCCGCACCGCTCGGCCACCGGGCGGGCGCGCCGGTCCTGCTCCATCCGGCCGACCAGGTGCTGTGGCGGATGATCTACCCCGCCCAGATGCCCGATGGTGACCTCGCCCACGAGGAGGTCATCGAATTTGCGGTTACCCAGTTGCAGGTGCTGCACACGCCGGGCCATTCGCCAGGCAGCGTCTGCTTGTACGCGCCTGAGCTGGGTGCTGTCTTCTCCGGGGACACGCTCTTCAGCGGCGGACCTGGTGCCACCGGCCGGTCATACTCCGACCACCCGACGATCTTGCAATCGATTCGTGGTGTCCTCATGACACTGCCGCCGGAGACCGTCGTGCACACCGGGCACGGCGACAGCACCACCATCGGCGAAGAGGCTACCCGCCTCGCCGATGGCGGCGCCTGACCGCTCCTCGGCTCTGCCGTCCCAGCAGACCTGAAGCAGTCCGATCTTCCGCCGGCACCGGCCGCGAGCGGCTGCGGTCCTGGTTCTCGAAGGTCACCAAGTCACCGGCGTCATCGAGCCTGGTGGCCCGGCGAGCGTCAAGCAGCAGGATCAGCGATCGCGCAGAAAGTATCGGCCAGGACGCCGCGCTCGCCGGACTATGCTGAGAAGGTCGGGTTCCAGAAGATCGCGGCCCGCGTGCAGGGTACCCGGGCAGCTGCGAGCGGCAATGCGTCAGCGGGGCGGTTCTGTGTCAGCGGGGCGGTTCTGTGTCAGCGGGGCGGTTCCGCGTCAGCCGGGCGGTTCTGTGTCAGCCGGGCGGCTCCGCGTCAGCCGGGCGGTTCTGTGTCAGCCGGGCGGCTCCGCGTCAGCCGGGCGGTTCTGTGTCAGCCGGGCGGCTCCGCGTCAGGTGAGTGTTTCCAGATTTCTGGGAAGACCGCGAGATTCATTGACCGGTGCGTACTCGGCACCGCATGCTCGTCAAGCATGCCAGCGCTGGCAATGAGGCCGGCGTGCGGACAAAGGGCAGATAAAGGATGGTGTCGCGATTGTATGACCGCAGCGATGTGAGGCAGCGCCCGCCCCGTTCTCCGCAGCAGCAGCGGAACCGGAAGCGATGGGCCGTCGTGGCTGGCGTCGCCGCCTTGTGGGCGTTCCTCGCGTATAGTACCGATTCTGTAGTCGCGGGCACCGTCATGCTGTTGTTGCTCGCGGTGGCTGTCATCTTGCTCATGGTGGCGCTGCGATGCCTCGGCATCAATCGTGATCACCCCTGGGTGCAGCGACTGGCCGCGCGGCCGTGGCGGGACGTCGCCGACCCGGCCGTTCCGCCCGGCGGGTACCGGCCCGAGCCAGGCATGCCCGAG
Source organism: Streptosporangiaceae bacterium (assembly GCA_050011895.1). Classification (GTDB taxonomy): domain Bacteria; phylum Actinomycetota; class Actinomycetes; order Streptosporangiales; family Streptosporangiaceae; genus DATBGO01. The sequence continues at coordinate 9,255 of JBEKIF010000035.1, forward strand.
CCGGTCAGGTCCGAGCCGGTCAGGCCGGCGGGTGCGCAGCCAGCTGGCAGCTTCTACGTCCAGGCTCCCGGAGGGCACGCCTACGGTGATCCGGACCGTTTTGGGCCGCCCTATTCTGCCCAGGTGGCCGATGATCCGGCCCGCGTTGGCCCGGTCTACGCTGCCCCGGCGGCGCACGATCCGGCCCGCGTTGATCCGGTCTACGCTGCCCCGGCGGCGCACGATCCGGCCCGCGTCGGCCCGGTCTATGCTGCCCCGGCGGGGCACGATCCGGCCCGCGTTGATCCGGCTGCCGCCCAGACTGTCGTTTCGGAATTTGCCACGGTCGTGGCGCTGAAACCGGTTCCGCCGCTACGGCTGGTGACCAATGGCAATGTGACGGAGACGCGCGTCTCGGGAGCCCGCGCGGGACGGAGCAGGGAGGCGGAATTGCGGCTGCCCGAAGAGCCCACGGTGTCCAGGGCGCATGCCGAGTTCACCTTCGCCGACGGCCGGTGGCACGTCACCAACCTGGGACTCAACGGCGTGACGCTGAACGGAACTCCGGTGACCGGCGAGCACGCGATCAGCAACGGCGATTCAATCGGGTGGGGAACGCAGCCCGGCGCGCTGGCCTCCAGGGTCGAGATTGGCTGGGACATCGCCCGGCAGGCAGGCGGGCAACGCTGACGCCTGGCCGAGCTCGGCGCCGAGGAATCCGACGGATGTTATCGTCGCAGGCATCGCGGGACTGAAGACTGTGTCGACGACGGGCGGGTTCGGGGGCAGTGGGTGAGCGGCGATGGCCCAGCTCGTGATCTGGTCCGCCGCTCACCACGAGTGGCTGACCTGCGCGCCCGATGAGATCACCTGGCTGGACCGGGAACTGCTGAGCGCCGGCCAAGACACCACGCTGCACCGGTCCCCGCGCTGTCCCGGCCTTCGATACGTGCATTACCGGTGGGAGCTGTTCAGCCGCGACACCACGCACCGGGTTTATGTGGCGCCCTTTGCAACCGAACTCGTCGCGCAGTACCAGGGCGTGCGGACGGCGGCCAGGCACGTGCTGCCGATGGCCCCAGACCGGTATGAGACCGTGCCGGTGCGGCTCGAGGCCGGGGCGTGGCTGGTCAGCGTCGGGAATTGGGTACTGCCGCTGTGCGTCGACGTCCCTTCAGCGAGTCGCGGTCAGCCGACTGTGCCGCTGAGCGCCGGCCAGCCTCGCACCCAGGAGGGATCCCGGCACAGCGGCAGTTCGGCGCGAGGAACGGCCAGCCCGCCGCTGCCCGACGCCGTGTCCAAGGTCCGGGCCTTCTTCGACCGCAATGGCACCGCGTGCCTGGCGATCGCCTACCTCTACCAGGAGTACATTCTCGGCGCGGTCGCTCCGCACGCCGTGCCGATGACAGATGTCGCCATCGCCTTGGACCTGAGCGGCGAAGGCGCAGTCTCGGATTACAAGAAGGAGCTTCAGCGGCGCATCTGGAGCGAGCAGCGGCATCAGCGTGAGCTTCCCGAGTTCCTCCTGGCCAACTCGCTGATCAGCCAGGCGGACCTCGACCAGGCCAAGGAACTGGCTGTCCTCAATGAGCGCAGCGGCAAAACCGAGACGGCGCGGAAGCGGCTGCGCTACCGCCCGAAGAAATGACGGGTCAGGCAGCCACCCGGAGCACCGACACCGAGGCGCTCCTGCACAGCCCGCTCAGCACCGCGAGTGAGGTCAGCCCGACCCGCAGCGCATCTCCGGGTGCCACAACCTTGGCGGAAATCAGATCCTCCAGAGGATCACCAGGGCCCGCATCGGCCAAGCGCTCCAGCACCTTCTCGTCGCCCGGCATTTCGCAGCGGTAGTGATGGGAGTACGCCCGCACCAGTGCGTTGGCGACTACCTGGCCGTCCATGTCGGGCAGTGCATCACTCAGGAGCGGCGTCAGCACGTCGAGTACCTCCTGCAGCGGGTCATCCCCGATCACGGCGCACATCGCATCGATAAGCGCGCAGGTGCCGAGCAAGAACACCGGTCCGTCCAGCTCAGGGAAGTCCGGCTCGTCTGCCATTCCCCCGGCACCGGTCCCGAAGCCTGCGAGGTTTGCGGCCTGGCCCGATGCAATCTCGGCCTCGGCTACCGGGGCTAGCACGCCCAGAAGCCTCCCGACCGCCGGGTCGTCCACTGGTATCCCGTCAAGTAGGACCGCGCGGACCAGGGCTGCGGTAGCAACGTTCCAGTGCGCCGGATCTGCCGCAATCACGCGAGCGGCGGGAATGCCCCCTGCCAGGCACGGCGCCTGGCTGGCCTCGTTTATCAGCATGCCAGAGAAGAACCGGTCACCCAGCGAGCCCTCGGACCATTCCGGCACCTCGGCAGGGACGGGGTCGTTGCCGCCGCACCACGCCCGGCGGGCGGCCGCGCGGTGTTCGTCGCGCATCCGCATGTTCTCGCTCATCGCCCGCAAATTTGCGGCTGCCTGCCGCATCCATTGCTGCGTCGCGATGTCGCTCCCGAGAGGGTTCCCGCTCCGCCGCTTCAGCTTCTTGCGGTTGCTCATCCGCCCAACGACCTTCCGCTACTCGACCAGTGCCGACGCTACACATCCGCGGCGCAAAAGTGGCGGAACGGCACGCCATCGCCGGTCGCAGAGCGCGGTGGCCGCAGAGCGCGGTGGCCGTAGAGCGCCGGTATCCCGGACGCCGGACAGGCCGGCTCAGGCGACCGCTTTGCGGAATACCCGGGTTGCCCAGCCGAGCGTCACCGCGCACAACGGTGTGAGCACGGCGAAGGCTTGCCACACCGCAGGGCCCGCGAAGGTGCCTGCGGCCAGCACGCGGGACGCCACGACCAGATAGTAGAGCGGGTTGAAGTGCGCGATAACGCGCATCCACGCCGGCCCGAGCGATATCGGCAGCAGCACGCCGGCGAGTAGCAGCACCGGCAGGTTGATGCCGTTGGTGATGGCCGCGAAGCTGCTGATGTCCTTGGTGACCAGAGCGGTCGCGATCGAGAACGCGGCCATGACGATCATCAGCATCCCGAGCAGCACGCCAAGCACGACAAGGCCGAGCACGTGCAAGTGGAATCCGAATCCGACGCCGACGGCGACCACGACCGCATCGAACACGAACATCATCACCATGGTGGCGAGGATCGGGCCGGTCAGGATCGCAAAGCGGCTGGCCGGGGTGACCCGGAACCGCTCGATGACACCGGCCCGCAGCTCGAAGATCGTATTGAAGCCCGGCCCGATCCCACTCGAGAAAGCCAGCAGCGACAGGATCCCCGGCAGGAAGAGATCGAGGACATTGCCTCCGGGAATGCCGTGTATTCCCGGCAGCGCCTTCAGCAATGGCGCGAACAGCGCTAGGTAGAGGATCGGGGTCGAGAAGCCCACTACCAGCCACACCGGATTGCGCAACAGCTGGGTCATGTAGCGGCCGAACAGCAAGCCGGTGTCGTGTGCGGTCTTCATGCTGCCGTCTCCTTCGCCTTGCCACGGGCGGCGTCATCGCCGTTACTGTCGCCGTTGCCCGCGTCACGCAGCGACCGGCCGGTCTGCCGCAGGAAGACGTCATCGAGGGTCGGCTCGGACAGGCTCACGGACCGGATCTCGATCCGCTCAGCGTCGAGCAGCCGCAGCAGGTGCGGGAGCGCGGCCCCGCCGTCCTCGACGTAGAGGCGCAGCTGGCCGCCGTCAGTGGTCAGCTGCCGCACGTAGGGCTCCTGCCGCAATGCCGCCGCCCCGCGGCCGGCGGCGTCAGCGCCATCGCGCAGGCTGAGTACCACCGCGTCGCCCGCCACCTGCTTCTTGAGATCGCGCGGGGCGCCTTCGGCGACGATCAGGCCGTAATCGATGATCATCAGCCGGTCGCAGAGGGCATCGGCCTCCTCCAGATAGTGCGTTGTCAGGAAGACTGTGGTGCCCTGATCGCGGAGGGTCTGGACGTGGTCCCAGAGATTGGCGCGGTTCTGCGGGTCGAGCCCGCTGCTCGGCTCGTCGAGGAACAGCACCTCGGGCTCGTGCACGATGCCGAGCGCGACGTCGAGGCGCCTGCGCTGGCCGCCCGAGTAGGTGGACACGCGCCGGCTGGCGAACTCCGAGAGATCAAGCAGCTCAGCGACCTCGTCGGCACGCCGCCGCACCTCGGCCAGCGGCCGGCCGTACAGGCGTCCCTGCAGAATGAGGTTCTCCCGGCCGGTGGCGAGCTCGTCGGCGCCGCCGAGCTGGCTGACGTACCCGATCCTGGAGCGGACCGCGCCAGGCTCGCGTGCGACGTCGAGCCCGGCCACGGTAGCGGTGCCCGCGTCAATCGGGAGCAGCGTCGTCAGCATCCGCAGCGTGGTGGTCTTGCCTGCGCCGTTCGGGCCTAGGAACCCGAAGATCTCACCGCGCCCGACGTCGATGCTGACGCCGCGTACCGCCTCGACCCGCCCGCCCTTGGCGCGGAAGCTCTTGCGCAGGTCCCGGGTGGTGATGACGTTATCCATTAACGCTTCTCCCGCTCACTCATGCGATTCGGTTGATCCTTCGCAGGGCTGGCCCGCGCTCGGCGGCGGCGGCAGCCAGGCCGGCTCGTCGCCGCGAGCGTGCACATCGCGCCACCACTCGACTCCGTCGAGCGCACCAGAGGAGATTTCGCGGGCGAGCTTGCGCACATAGCTGAGCTCGGCCTCCCGCTGCAGGTTGCGGAACTCCGCTTCGATCCAGAACAGCCGGGGCACGCCCTGCTTGCCGACCACCTCGCGGGTCGCATAGGCCTGCGCCAGGTCCACCTCCAGGCGCGCGGCCCGCTCCTGAAGCAGTTGCACCGCGTCATCGGGGGGGAGCGCAGGCAGGAACGACAGCGCCGCCTCGAACGAGGGGTATTCGTTCACTGGCGTGGAGACGAGTTCGGTGAGCCAGTCGTACAGCTCGACCTGCCCGGTGTCGGTGAGCGTGTAAACGGTGCGTTCAGGCAGGCGGCCAGCCCTGGCGGTCTTCTGCGGGGCAATGAGGCCGCGCCGGTCAAGGGAGTCGACGACCGCGTACAGCGAACCGTAGTTGAGCCGGACGCTCTCGTGCTTGTTCCGCTGCCGCAGCGTCGTCGCGACCTCGTACGGGTGCATCGGGCGCTCAAGAAGGCAGATGAGCACGGCCAGCGCCAGCGGGTTGGCTCGGTTCCGACCAGGCATACTGCCCCCTCCGCAGCCATCTCGTCTGCATCAAGTACTCGATATAGAGTACTTTGGATAGGGCCCGAAGGCAACCCGGCAGTGATGGGATCCGGGGTGCACGCGAGGATCGTCGGCGTGATCGGATAGACGGGTGAAGGTCAGGATCGGCATTTCGCTGGGCGGCGCTGGCGGCTCGGCCGAGTTCGGCCGCGCGGTCGATCGCCTCGAAACGATCGGCGTGGACTCCCTGTGGCTGCCGGAGATGGTGTTCGGCCCCCTGGTCGAGCCGTTTATCGGCATGACCTATGCCCTCGCGCGGACCAGCCGGCTGAGGGTCGGGACCGGAGTCGCGGTGCTGCCCGGACGGCACCCGGTCCTGGTAGCCAAGCAGCTGGCCTCGCTCGCCGGGCTCGCGCCGGGCCGGGTGCTGCCGGTCTTCGGCCTGAAGCCGGCCCGCCCGGCCGAGCTTGAGCTGTTCCCGGTGCCCGCCGGACGGCGCGGCGCGGTCTTCGACGAGTCGCTTGAACTGCTGCGGTTGCTGCTCAGCGAGGAGACGGTCTCGTTCTCAGGCACGTTCTTCGCGGTGCAGGAGGCCAGCGTCGGCCCGCTGCCGGCCAAGCCGCTCGACATCTGGCTAGGCGGCAGCGCGCCGGGCGCGCTCCGCCGGGTGGGCAGGCTCGGCGACGGCTGGCTGGCGAGCTTCGTAACCCCGGGCGAGGCCAGCATCGGGCGGCAGGCCATCCAGGCCGCGGCCGCCGAGGCAGGCCGCGAAGTCGATCCGGAGCACTTCGGGATCAGCCTGGCTGTCGGGCCTGACGGCATCCCGGCTGAGCTGGTCCAGGCGGTCCGCCAGCGTCGCCCGGGCGTGGACCCGTCCAGTCTCGCGGCGGCCAGCTGGCCCGCGGCCCGCGCGATGGTCGGGGAATACGTCGCGGCCGGCCTGAGCAAGTTCGTGATCCGCCCGGCCGGGATGCCAGCCGCTCTCGGCCGGTTCATTGATGACTTCGCCGCCGAGCTGATGCCGCTGCAGACCTAGCCTGAGCCGGTCCGCCGGCCAAGGGCCGGACCGGTTCCGGCACAGCCCGCCGCGCACCGCAAGGTATCCGAAGCCTCGTATCCTCTTCTCGGCGGGCGTGTCATGCGCAGCGCGGAGCCGCTGCCGGAGCGGGCGCCCAGGAGTCCGCTTGATCGACACCGGAGGGCAGCCAGGATGCGATCTGATGAGCGCAACACTTGTCGCTAAGGGGCTTGCGGCGGCGCACGGCGACCGCGTCCTGTTTTCCGGACTGGACCTGGTGGTCGGCCCCGGCGACGTAATCGGCCTAGTCGGGGCGAACGGGGCGGGCAAGTCGACGCTGCTGCGTCTGCTCGTCGGCGTGGAGACAGCCGATACGGGGACGGTCACGGTCAGCCCGCCGGGCGCGACAATCGGCTACCTGCCTCAGGAGCCGGACCGGCGCCCCGGCGAGACGATGCGGCAGTTCCTGGCCCGGCGGGCCGGGGTCGCCGCGGCGCAGGAAGAGATGCAGTCCGCTGCGGATGCGCTGGCGGCTGGTGATTCGGGCGCGGACGAGGACTATTCGAGCGGACTGGAACGGTGGCTGGCGCTGGGCGGCGCGGACCTGGACGAGCGCGCCGGTGCGGTGCTGGCCGGGCTGGGCCTGGCGGTGGATCTCGATTACGAGATGACCGGCCTTTCCGGCGGGCAGGCGGCGCGGGCCGGATTGGCCTCGTTGCTGCTGAGCCGGTATGACGTGTTCCTGCTGGATGAACCGACTAACGACCTCGACCTGGACGGCCTGGCCCGGCTGGAGGAGTTCGTGGCGGGCCTGCGGTCCGGGACTGTCCTGGTCAGCCATGACCGCGAGTTCCTCGCCCGGACCGTTACCGGAGTCGTGGAGCTTGACCTGGCCCAGCAGCAGGTCACCACCTATGGCGGCGGCTACGCGGCCTACCTGGCCGAACGCGAGGTGGCCCGGCGGCACGCCCGTGCCGACTACGACGACTACGCCGGCACGCGCGCGAGTCTGCAGGATCGGGCCAGGTCGCAGCGCGCTTGGATGGAAAAGGGTGTCAAGAACGCCCGCCGCAAGCAACCGGACAACGACAAGATCGGCCGCAAGTTCCGCACCGAAGCCACCGAGAAACAGGCCGCGAAGGCCCGCCAGACCGAGCGCCTGATCGAGCGCCTCGACGTGGTGGACGAACCCCGCAAGGAATGGGACCTCCGGATGGAAATCGCGGCCGCGCCCAGAGCCGGAGCGATCGTCGCCACGCTCCGGGGCGCCGTCGTCCGGCGCGGCTCGTTCACCCTCGGCCCTGTCAACCTGCAGATCGACTGGGCGGACAGGGTCGCCATGACCGGCCCGAATGGATCCGGCAAGACCACCCTGCTCGACGCGCTGCTCGGCCGGACCGCACTTGACGAGGGCCATTCCGCGCTGGGCCCGGGGGTCGTGGTGGGCGAGGTCGATCAGGCCCGTGGCCTGTTCCTGGGCGGCGAGCCGCTGATCGACGCCTTCCGGACCGCCGTGCCCGGCATGATGCCGGCCGACGCACGGACGCTGCTCGCGAAGTTCGGCCTCCGCGCCGATCACGTGCTGCGGCCCGCTGACACCCTTTCCCCCGGCGAGCGCACCAGGGCCGCACTGGCGCTGCTGCAAGCACGCGGCGTCAACCTGCTGGTCCTTGACGAGCCGACGAACCATCTTGACCTGCCCGCTATCGAGCAGCTGGAGTCGGCACTCGAGTCCTATCCGGGCACCCTGCTGCTCGTCACCCATGATCGCCGGATGCTCGAAACGGTGACCACCAACCGGCGGGTCGACATGGCGGATGGCCGCATTACCAGCCGCTGAAGCCGAGCTCCGGCGGCTGCAGTCAAGCTGCAGGCCGGACGCCGGACCACGCCTTCAGCACGCGCCGCAGGCCCCGGCGGAACGAGGCACCGGCTGGATCAAGGACCCGCCCTTAGGCCGGCCCCTCGTCGAGTCGGCTCATGTTCATCGTGCCGCAGCCGTCGCGCGGCGCCAGGCGCCTAGTGCGGCCTCGATATCGTCGGCGGTGATGCCAACATGTGTGAGCATCCGGATTCGGTCGCCGATCAGTGTGACGAGCACCCCCTGGGCGGCTAGCAGATCTGCCCATTCCCTGACGTCGCGGCCGGTACCGGTCACCTGCACGAACACGATGTTGGTCTCGACGCTGGCAGGATCAACGGAGCCTGGCAGGACGTCAGCGACGCCCTCGGCAAGCCGATGGGCATTCGCGTGGTCCTCATTCAGCCGCTCCGGACCCTCCTGAAGGGCGATCAGGCCGGCTGCGGCCATCAGGCCGGCCTGCCGCCATGCGCCACCGAAGAGGATCTTGAGCCTTCGGACTTCCCTGATGAACTCGGCGTCACCCGCCAGGACGGAGCCGACCGGCGCGCCCAGCCCCTTGGAGAGGCAGAACATCATCGCGTTCACCTCGGATGCAAAGTCGGCCACCGTCGCGCCTGTCACCGCGCAGGCGTTGAATATCCGTGCTCCGTCCAGGTACAGGGGCACGTCGCGGGCAGCGCAGGCCGCAGCGATCGCTCGAACGTCAGCGACAGGCAGCACCGAGCCGCCGCCCGCCTGATGAGTGTTCTCGATTGTTACGAGATCAACGATGCTGGCATCGTAAGGATCGGGTTCCAGCGCCCGCCCGACCTGGCCGGCGCTGAGAAGCCCGCGAGCGGGCGCCGGTATCCGCTGGAAGGCGATGCCGGACAGGACTGCGGCCGAGGCCACCTCGGTCCCGCCCACGTGCGCGGAAGCCTCGCAGACTACGAAATGCCCAGCTCTGGCGAACGCGTGCATCGCGACCTGATTGCACATTGTCCCGGTGGGGAGGTAGGCCGCGGCTTCTTTGCCAGTCAGCTCAGCCGCCCGGTCCTGCAGCCGGTTCACAGTGGGATCATCGCCGTACCAGTCATCACCGACCTCCGCGATGGCCATCGCGCGGCGCATCGCCTCGGACGGCATGCTGACGGTGTCCGAGCGAAGGTCGATGGGAGCATTCACCTGGGGAGCGCCCGCTGGCCGTCAGCTGGCCATGTGGAAGAGCTCGAGCTGGATGTTGTCGGGATCCCGAAAGACGAGCACCGAGTAGGGCATCGGCTTGTCGGCGTCGATGACGCCGGAGTGCTCGATGCCCAGTTCGTCGAGCCAGCTTGCCCATGCGTCCAGGCTGGGGCGATCAGCGACGCCGAACGAGATGTGGTCCAGGCCGGTCCGGCTCTCGTCGAAGGGCTGGCCGGGGTTGGCTTCGTGGTGGTGCAGGCCGATCGCGACGCCCGAGCGGGGCTCGGTGAGGAGCACGGCGTAACCACCCTCCTCGGCGCCGTAGTGCGGGAAGATGACCGGTACGCGGCTCATCCCGAAGACCCGCTCGTACCACCGAGCGCTGGCCTCCACATCGGACACGGTCGGCGAAAAATGATGGAAGCCGGTGACGGCTGGTGCGGCAGTGGTCTCGGTCAAGGCAGGCTCCTTTGTCAGCTGCAACCCAGGACGTCCATGCTGGCCGGTCAGGGAGGGAACGGCTCATTGAGAGCAAGCTAGAACGAGACCGATGGACAGGTCAATGTCGGGTGCAGTTGGCACGCTGGTGCCATGAGTAACCGAACAGACTGGCGTGAGCTGGCCGACCTGCCATTCGCCGCCGCCCTCACGCCGAACCGGGGCGGGCTGGCCCCCAGCGCAGTCTATGACTGCGTCCATTTCGACCAGGTCAGCTTCGATGAACCGGAGGCGGCGTCCAGCAGGTTCATCGAGTGCGCCTTCACCACGGTGTCCTTCCAGGGCGGCCGGCTGCAGCGGGCCAGGTTCAGCGATGTCTGGCTGCGCGACGTGCGGCTGGTCACGACCGGCCTGGCGGAGACGGAGTGGGTGAATGTGATCGTCGCCGGGAGCGTGGCCGCAGGCGTCGAGGCGTTCGGGGCGAAGCTGCGCAGGGTTACCTTCCGGGGCTGCAAGCTCGATTCGGTGAACTTCCGCGACGCCGCGCTGACCGAGGTGACCTTCGACAACTGCGATCTGCGCGACGTGGACTTCGCAGGCGCGACCCTGACCAGGGCCGCCTTCCCCGGCTCCCGGCTGACCAGGACAGATTTCAGCCAGGCGCGGATGGACAAGACCGATCTGCGCGGCGCCGAGCTCGGCGTCATCATCGGCCAGGACTCGCTGCGCGGCGCCATCATCGCTGCCGCGCAGCTGGTCTATCTGGCCCCGGTGCTGGCCGAGACGATGGGCATCACGGTCAGCGACGACTAGCGCAAGCACGAGCGGTTACCCGGTCCGCCCGGTCTGCGCGCCAGCACGACGCACGCAGCGGCACGTCGATCTCGGCAGCGCCGGGGAACCGTTCCTGCAGCGCGGCCCTCGCGCGGGTCAGCCCGGCAGCTCGGTCGGCCGCGCTGGCGGTGATGACGCCGCTGTAGGTAGCCAGCAGGTCGACAACATCGCCGATCCCCATCTTCCGTGCGAACCCGAACGAGGCGGTGGCGATATCGCCGAACGGTCCGCCGTCGGGCAGCGTCACCTCGTGATGCCGCCCCGACCGGGGCTGCTGCTGGCCTTGAGCATCCGCTTGCGCCGTGTCCGGCCTGCTGAGCCGACGCAGCTCGCGGAGCCAGCCGGCCTGGCGATCAAGGCTGCTCCAGACCACCCCGAATCGGCCGCCATCACGTAGTACCCTGGCGATCTCCGGAACCGCGCGGTCAGGATCCATCCAGTGCCACGCTGATGACACGAATACGCCATCGGCGCTCGCGTCGGGCACCGGGATCGCCTCGCCTCTGCCCTGCAGGACGTGGACGCCGGGCGAACGTGCCCGCAGCACGGCCGCCATCCGCTCATCGGGCTCGACGGCCAGCACCTGCGCGACCTTCCGCGCCAGGACGCGGGTCAGCAAGCCAGTGCCTGCGGCCAGGTCGACCGCGACCTCGCAGTGCGTGGGCAGCAGCCAGTCCACCGCGGCGTCAGGCGGCCCCGGACGCAACCGGTCGTAATCCTCGGCGACCGCTCCGAAAGACGTAGCACGCTCTGGGCGACTAACCACACCTGTCACGCTAACTCGCCGCAGAGGACGACCGCGCCCGGCCCCGGCCATGCCGCCGGTGCCAGGTCAGACTCCGGGTGCCGCCGATGAGCTCGCCGGCCCTGGGTGGCCGTGAGCGAGCCGGGGCCGCTCGGCGCGGCCCCGGCTGGCCGGTCGTTACGGCGTCATTGCGATGGCGGCGGGATCGCGTCCGGCCCGTATCCCCAGATAACCGCGTCCGTGCCCGTCGTCCCCTGGGTGGCGCCGACTGCCCAGACTGAAGTTGTGCCAGGAATCAGCGCTTGCGCTTCAATCCCGAAACCGGCCCCGCCGGGGGCAGCGATACGGCTCCACCGGCCGGAGCGAGACAGGTGCAGATCAAGGGAACTGCCGCTGTTCGACTCGGCGGCGGCCCATAGGCCGCCCTGCCCGTCCGGGATGAGATGCCCGAGACCGGCAACGGGCCACGGCACCTTGATCCTGGTCCATTGCCTGCCGCTGAGGTGGATCAGCCAGGACGTGATGTGACTGCTCCCGGTCGTTCCTGACACCCAGACGTCCTTCGGGGACGTGGGCAGCACGCCGGTGGCCGCGACACCGGCCAGCGGCCTGGCTGTCAGCTGCCGCCATCTCGTGCCGTTGTAATGCAGGATGACGCTCTGCAGGGGCGCTCCGCTGATAGCCCAGATGCTCGTGGCGGAAAGTGCGCTCGCAGCAGCGATGGCGCTGCCGTTGCCGGTGACCTTCTTCCAGCCGTGGCCGTTGAAGTGCCAGGTGCCAAGGCCGCCGATGGCACCGCTCGCGCCGAAGACCCACACGTCCTTCGCGCTGACCGCGGCGATCCCGGTGAGTTCCCCTGAGCCGCTCAGGTGCTTGGCCACCGACCAGCGGCGGCCGTTCCAGTGCAGGATGTCCCCGCCGTAGAAGGTGACGGCCCAGATGTCGCTGGCCGAGACAGCGCTTGCGGCGTTGATGGTGCTGTCGAGCCCACCCGGGAGCGGGCTGGCCCGCCAGCGCCCGCCGGTCCAGCGCTCGGCGACCGGGGAGCCTGAGATGGACAGGTTGGTCCCGCCGAACGCCCAGGCATCATGCCTGCCCGGCGCGATCACCGCCGTGAAGCCTGAGACGTCAGCAGGCGCGCCGTAGTGATGCACGAATACCTCGCGCCAGCCGGTACCGCTCGGAGCCTGAGCGGGCAGCCCCATCGCCGTCATCGTGGCAGCAAACGTCACGGTGCCGAGAACGACGCCGACTCGGCTGGACAGCTTCATTCGAGGTACTCCGATCTTTCATTCGAGGTACTCCGATATACAGGCTGCCCGGGCTGGCGTGCGGAGCCGCGTTACTCCGCCGGCCGGCCGTCCGTCTACCATCCTGGTTAGTGGACGCCCCAGATGCTACCGAGCTTCGCGCAGCCCGCGGGCAGCTAGTCAGCTACAGCGCGCGGTTGCCTGACGACGGGCTTGCCGTCGGCAGCGCGGGCAACATCAGTGTGCGGCTCGGTGACGTGGTCGCCATCACGCCGTCGGGCATCAGCTACCAGGAGATGGCGGCAGCCGACATCTGCCTCGTGACGCTCGGCGGCGCGGAACTCGATGCGGCCGAAGAGCCCTCGTCTGAGACGCCAATGCACCTGGCGATCTATGCGGCGACCGATGCCGCAGCGGTCGTGCACACGCATTCCCCTGAGGTGATCGCGCTGTCGTCGGCCTGCGACGAGCTGCCCGCCATTCATTACGCCATCACCGGGCTCGGCGGCCCGGTACGAGTCGCGCAGTACACCAGGTTCGGATCGGCTGATCTCGCCAGCGCTGCGACGATGGCGCTTAACGGCCGGCGCGCGGTAATCCTGCAGAACCACGGCGCGGTCACCTACGGGGGGACACTCGCGGAGGCCTACGACCGCGCGCTGCTGCTGGAATGGCTGGCCCGCGTCTACCGGCTCGCCCGATCGTACGGGACGCCGAGGATCCTCTCCGCGGCCCAGCTCGATGCGGTAACCGCGGAGACCGAGCGCCGCCACTACGGCCTGCGGCGGCGCAAGCCGAGTGATACCTACTGAGCGCCGAGGCCGAAGATGCGCGCCGCGTTACCGCCCCATGCGGCCGCCACCTGGTCAGGCGTGCATTCCGCTTCAAGCATGACCGTCTCAAGGGCGCGGGCGTTGCGGTCCACGCCACGCACGCCGGGCCAGTCGGTGCCGAAAACCAGCTTGCTGCCGAGCCGTCGCAATGAATGCCCGTAATAGTCGGGCAGCCGCTGCGGCGGTAGGCCGGAGACGTCGATCCAGACGTTCTGATTGGTCAGCGCGAGGAAGGCGGCCTGGTCATACCACCAGCCCCGGCCGCCGTGCGCCAGCACGACGGTGAGCCCGGGGAAGTCCCTGAACACCTCCGCGAGCAGCGCCGGATCGGCGTAGTTGTTGGAGGACCCGGAGAAGATCGACGTCCCGCAATGCACGATAAGCGGGAGGCTCCGCTCTGCCGCCCATGAGTAGGCGGGGTAGAGCATCGGGTCGCCGGGCGAGAAGCCGCCGTGCACCGGATGAACCTTCAACGCGACCGCGCCCAGGCTGACCTGCCTGGCAAGCTCCTTGACGACCGGGTAGTGCAGGTGCGGGTTGATATTGGCCACCGCGCGGAACCTGACCGGGTTGCACTCGACAAGCGGGAGCACGTCCTCGATCGGCTGCGGCTCAGCCACCTTCGGGCTGTACTCGGAGAACAGCAGCACGTGGTCGACGCCCTGCCTGGCGAAGTGCTCATCGACCAGCTCGGGCACTGGCGCCCCGTGGGCGTCGAAAAGCTCCGTGGGGATGCCGCCGCCGAAGTCTTCAGCCCAGGAAACCCAGTCCGGCGCGGTCGGCATCCTGGACACGTGCGTGTGCGCATCGACGAGCAGCTGGCCGTCCAGCATCTCAGAACCGCACGTAGTCGTACTCGACGGGCTGGACTCCGGTGGTGCCCGCAAACATGTGGTCTGCCTCTTCCCTGAGCATAAACTCGCAAGTCATGTCACACCCTCCTCATGCCTATCCTTACGTGCTACATCAGTCTCCGCAAGGTTCGGCGTCATGTAGAAGGTCAGGGAGGTCCGGCGCCATGGCAGAGACGCAGGCGACGGCTGGTAAGAGCCGGTTCCTGTCGGCGCGCTTATTCTCCGCCAGGCCTTCTGGCCTGAGGCCGAAGAACATGCCGAACATCGCGCCCAGGTCGAGAATGGCGATCAGGCCGCCGATGTAGGGGCCAGGTCCGCCGAGCCAGGCGAGGTATCCACAGAAGGACAGCACGATGATCAGCGCGCCCAGCGCCCTCGGCCTACCGCTCTGTGCGAGTCGCTCAGGTATCTCGTAAGGAGCCCGGTCGACATAGTTCTCGGTGGCGGCTTTTTCCTGGGCAATCTTGAGCCATAGGTCGTAGAGCTCGGGTGCCTGCTCACGCAGCGCGATGGCGTGCTCGGCGGAGGGCATCTCAGGCGGGGCGTCCCTGCCATCGTCCAGCTTGTCCCTGAGCCGTGCCAGCACCAGGTCGGCTACATGATCAACTTCAGTGTCGGTGCTGGTCACGGGCCTTCCGGCGGCAGGCGCCCTGGTGCTGGTGCTGGCGGTGGGGCTGGCTCCGGCCGGCCTGGTTCCGGTCAGCGTGGTTCCGGCCGGCGTGGTTCCGGCCGGCGTGGTTCCGATGGGGGTGCCTCCGCTGGGTGTTCCGGTGCTGGTGCCGGTCACTGCGGCGCCGGTGGCGGTTACGGACGGGGTGTTTCCGGTGGCGGGCTCAGCGGCCCCCGGCATCCGTTCGCTGTCGCTCACTCGGCTAGGGTCACGCCACTCTTGTCCCGCGCGTGCGTCACCGCATCGCGATGCGCTGACAGGATCGTCGCCATCGCTGACTGGAACGGGTCCGCGTCCCGCGGCGGCGGATCCGGGAGAATCGGATGCATCACCCGGTAGGTGATCGCACCGGTCAGATCAAAGATCGCGGCGATGCCCATGGCAACGGCCAGAACACGGCGTGCTGACCTGTCCGTCCGCATGCCTGATCCGTGCCCGGATCCGCTCAGCTCAAAACTCAGCCGACAGCGCGGCGGTAATTACCTAATGTCGCGGAAAGGCCTAAGTTGAGCAGGTCCAGCTGATGAGGCCGTCGATCGCCGGGCTGGATTTCTGGCCGAGCTTGTGTGCCTCAGAGAAGGCCAGCTCGCCGGAACCGTCCTTCTCAAGGAAGAGCACTTCCTTGCCCGCGGTCTGGCCGGGAATCGACGTGGCCGGATGAGAGGTGATTTCGTAATCGCTAGTAGCGCCGCTGGTCTTTAGCCAGATCGAATCTGATGTGTCACTTTGCATCTCGGTCGGAGGGTAAGTGCCCGCGCCGTGGAACCGGGCCAGCTTGACATTAATCAGCGGATTCTGGGTGACATAGGGCGAAGGAACCGTGAACGTCCCGCCTGGTGCGTCACCCTTGGCTGCCACATCGGCGCAGCTTTTCACGGCGGTGTCCTTCTCGGTGAAGGTCGCCGTGAACTTCGAGGCGCCAGTCAACTGGACCTTGCCATGGAAAACTACGCCTGCGGAGTCACTGGGCGGCATGGTCTGCCCGGTGGGGCTGGCGGACGTCGGGGTCGTCGGGCTGCTCCCGGGATCGGAGGACGTCGAGCCCGAGCTTGAGCAGGCGCCAAGCGCGAGCGAGATGATCAGCGCGGCGCCGGCCGCCTGGAGATCCCGGTTCCGTACGGTTAAGCGATTCATTGATGTCGTGACTCCTCGTGGGAAGGTCGGCGGGGCTGCCCGGCTGCGCCGTCGTCGGCGGCCTTGCTGAACAGGCCAGTGGCGCGGGCGGGCGGCCTGGCGGGATCACGGTAACCCTAGACCAATATGACTGTGAGCTTCAGCGCGATTACAACAAGTGAAGTGAGGTATGTCCTTGGCCCGCATCATGGTGCGAATATCCGGCTGCTGGCCGCTGGCCGACGCCATAGACTGCGTTCTTCCGCAGCAATCCCGTTCCGTCAAGCAGAGGGCATCCAGTCATGCGCTGGTCACAGCTACACATTCCCACCCTGCGGGAGGATCCGGCGGACGCCGACGCGGCGAGCCACCGGCTGCTGCTCCGCGCCGGGTTCATCCGCCAGCTCATGGCCGGTCATTACAGTCTGCTGCCGCTCGGGGTCCGGGTCCGGGCCAAGGTCATGGCGATCATCAGGGAGGAGATGAACCGGATCGGCGGGCAGGAGTTCCTGCTCCCGTCCATGCAGCCCGCCCAGCTCTGGGAGAAGAGCGGACGGCTGGCGGTGATGGGGGAGGAGATGTTCCGCCTCAAGGACCGCAAGGGCGCGGATGTGGTCCTCGGGATGACCCACGAGGAGGTCTTCACGACGCTGGCACTCGAGCTCGCGTCCTACCGTGAACTACCGCAGTTCTGGTATCAGTTCCAGATCAAGTTCCGCGACGAGCCGCGGCCCAAGAGCGGCCTGATCCGGGTGCGCGAGTTCACCATGAAGGACTCCTACAGCTTCGACCTGGACGAGGCCGGCCTGGACGTCTCCTTCGAGGCGCATCGCGAAGCCTATATACGGATCTTCGCCAGGCTCGGGATTCCGGCGATCCCGGTGGAGGCGTCCAGCGGGACCATGGGCGGCAGCGACTCGGTCGAGTTCGTCTGCCCGTCCGAGGCCGGCGAGGACGTGATCGCGCGCTGCGGCAACTGCGGCTACGCGGCCAACCTGGAGAAGGCGACGTCGGCTCTGGAGCCGATCACCGACCAGCCTGGCCCGGCGGTGCCGCAGCGGCTGCCCACCCCGGACGTGCGCACCATCGACGACCTGGCCAAGCTGCACGACATCCCGGCGGACCGGCAGATCAAGACGCTGGTCCAGGTGATCGACGGGCAGCTGACCCTGGTGCTGCTGCGCGGTGATCATCCGCTGGCCGACCAGAAGCTCGCGGACGCGGTCGGCTCCGGCGACATCCGGCCGGCTCGCTCTGATGAGATCCGCGCGGTGCTGGGCGCGTCGCCGGGCAGCCTGGGCGCGGTCGGCGTCACCGGCCTGCCGGTCATCGCCGACCTGGCGCTGCACGGCCGGATGGACATGACCACCGGCGCCAACACCGACGACGTCCACCTGACCGGTGTCGACGTGGCCCGGGACATCGCCGTGGGCCAGTGGGCGGACCTGCGCGAGGTCAGCGCGGGCGAGCCGTGCCCGCGGTGCGGCACGCCGCTGGAGCTGATCCAGGCCATCGAGGTCGGGCACATCTTCAAGCTGGGCCGCAAGTACACCACCGTGCTCGGCGTCTCCGTACTCGGCCCGGATGGCAGTGCCATCACGCCGATCATGGGCTGTTACGGAATCGGCGTGGAGCGGGCGATGGCGGCGATCGCCGAGGTGCACCACGACGACGCGGGCCTGACCTGGCCGGTGCAGGTCGCGCCCGCGGAGGTGACCGTCATCCTGCTGTCGACCCGGGATGCCGAGGCCCGCTCAGCCGCTGAGGCGCTCTATGGCGGGCTGCTCGCGGCGGGGGTCGACGCGCTCATCGACGACCGGGACGAGCGGCCCGGGGTGAAGTACCGCGACGCCGAGCTGACCGGGATTCCGTACCGGATCAGCGTCGGCAGCCGGGATCTCGCCGAGGGCGTGGTCGAGATCACCAGCCGGGCCACCGGGGCGAAGGAACGGATCCCGGTAGCAGACGCCGTGTCGGCGGTGCAGCAGCTCGTCGCCGTGCGGCCCGCCTGAGGCAGTGCTTGTCAGCCTGAGGCAGTGCTTGTCAGCCGGAGGCGGTGCTTGTCAGCCGGAGGCGGTGCTTGTCAGCCCGAGGCGGTGCTTGTCAGCCCGAGGCAGTGCTTGTCAGCCCGAGGCAGTGCTTGTCAGCCCGAGGCAGTGCTTGTCAGCCCGAGGCCCTGCCCGCAGGTGATCCCGCGGGCAGGGCCTCGCCCCTGTCGGTGACGACCCTGGTATGCAGGTCGTCCCGGCGGTCAGCGCTTGTACTCGAGGAGCGCGGCGACGTCGCCGCGGCCGAGATTGTCCGTCCGGTGCCTGAAGCCGGCCCCGAAGGTCTCGTTGGTGCGCGGGATGGCGGCGACGGCCAGCACATTGAGCCTGCGGCCGCTGACCGGCAGGGCAGCCGGCAGCAGATGGCCGCTGGAGTAGCGGAGCATCTGGAACGGTATCCCGTCGACCGACGGCACCGGGATCCACAGGCCGCCGCTGCCGTCCGGGACCACCTGCACCGGGTTGCCGGACAGCTCATTGGCCACATGACTCCAGGCGTGCCCGTTGTAGTGCAGGAGCACGGTGGGACCGCCCTCGTCCTCGCGGCCGCCGGTGCCGACCGCCCAGACGTTCCCCGATGAGCTGGCATAAATGCCGACCAGGCTGGACTGGCTCAGGGTCGTGTTCGCAGGCAGCAAGCTCGCCACCGAGGTCCGGGACCAGGTGTGCCCGTTCCAGTGCGCCACGCTCTTACCGCCGACGGCCCACACGCTGCGGTGCCCCAGGGCGCTACCCGACGTGAGCCCGTGGCCGGAGGCGACCCGGGACCAGGTGTGCCCGTTGTAGTGCCAGGCGCCTGGGTGCGATGGAACATCCGGTGAGCCGAAGATCCATACATCGCTGCGGCTGATGACGGTCACGTCATCGGCGTCGGTCCGCAGCGACCCAGTTGATGCCCAGGTGGTGCCGTTCCAGCGCAGGGCCCGGGACCTGCTGCCGGCCACGGTGATCGCCCAGACGTTGCCGGCCGAGGACGATCCAGCCGCCGCTACCTGCTCACCGGTGCGGCCGGGGAACGAAACCTTGGACCACGTCGATCCGGAGAGCCGCCACGCGACCGGCTTCGCCGAACTCTCCGGAAAGGCCTCGAACGCCCACGCGCTGGACTTGCTGGTGGCGGTGATCGCGCTGAACTCGGGGCCGCCGCCGCCGGGCACGTACTTGATGATCTTCCAGGAGGCGGGGACGGCCGACCGGACGTGGGCGACGGAGGCGCTCGCCGGAATGGCCAGCGCGCACGCCGCAGCGGCCGTGAGCGCCGCAGCCGCCGCGGTCACGGCGGTCCGGCGATGGCGTCCCCGGGCCGGCAGGTCCGGCCGTGGCCGGGGCCAGGACGCCGGGCCCGGCTCCGATCCGGTAGCCGGGCCGGGCTCCGCTTCGGTGGCCGGGTGCTGCTCAGGGGCCGCGGCCTGACCGGACAGCGATCCGGTGCCGGGGAGCTCGGGCCAGCCCGCGGCACCCACGACCCTCTCGTTCGCGCTGTCGAGGTAGGCCCACTCCGTGCTGCTGTTCGACATCAGGTCCTCCGGATGAGGCGTCTCACGCCGGGCGCCTGCTCTGTCGCCCGCACGTCTTCATCCCTAAGACCCGCGAGCGGCCAGCCGAATAGCAACTTTCAGGTAACGAGTTCGTAACGTCTGCGCGGGCTCGTGCAGAGCAGTAAATCGGCCCGGTTCAGAGCCGGGACCAGGCCTCGGTGAGCACGCCGCGCAAGATCTGCTCCATCTCGTCGAAGTGCTCCTGGGTGCAGGTGAGCGGCGGGGCGAGCTGGACCACCGGATCGCCGCGGTCGTCGGCACGGCAGACCAGGCCGGCGTCGAACAGCGCCTGAGAGAGGAAACCGCGGAGCAGCTGCTCGGACTCCTTATCGTCGAAGGTCTCCCTGGTGGCCTTGTCCTTGACCAACTCGATCCCGTAGAAGTAGCCGTCGCCGCGGACGTCGCCGACGATCGGCAGGTCATGCAGCTTTTCCAGGGTGGCGCGGAACGCCGACTCGTTGGCCCGGACGTTGCCGAGCAGGTCCTCCTTCTCGAAGACGTCGAGGTTGGCCAGCGCCACAGCGCAGGACACCGGGTGGCCGGCGAAGGTGACCCCGTGCAGGAAGGTGGAGTATCCCTCGGAGAACGGCTCCATCAGATGGTCGGCGACGATCATGCCGCCGAGCGGCGAGTAGCCGGACGTGACTCCCTTGGCGAAGGTGATGATGTCCGGCTGGTAGCCGTAGCGCTCCGAACCGAAGTAGTAGCCCAGCCTGCCGAAGGCGCAGATCACCTCGTCGGAGACGAGCAGCACGCCGTACCGGTCGCAGATCTGCCTGACCCGCTGGAAGTAGCCGGGTGGTGGCGGGAAGCATCCGCCGGAATTCTGCAGCGGCTCGAGGAAGACGGCCGCGACCGACGACGGGCCCTCGCGGAGAATGGCCCGCTCGATCTCGTCAGCCGCCCAGCGGCCGAAGGCCTCCAGGTCATCGGCGACGAACTCGGGCGCCCGGTAGAAGTTGGTGTTCGGCACCCGGACCCCGCCGGGCGGCAGCGGCTCGAACGGCGCCTTGATGTCGGCCAGCCCGGTGATCGCGAGCGCGCCCATCGAGGTGCCGTGGTAGGCGATATCCCGGCTGATCACCTTATAGCGGCCGGGCTCGCCGACGGCCTTGAAGTACTGCTTGGCCAGCTTCCAGGCCGCTTCCACCGCCTCCGAGCCGCTGGTGGTGAAGAACACCCGGTTCAGGTCGCCAGGAGCAAGGTCGGCCAGCCGCTCGGCCAGCTCGATGGCCCGGAGGTTCGCATAGGACCAGAGCGGAAAGTAGGCAAGCTCGCTGCCCTGTACGGCCGCCGCCGCCGCTACCTCCGTGCGGCCATGACCGATCTGGCTGACGAACAGCCCGGAGAGCCCGTCCAGATAGCGCTTGCCGTGCTGGTCATATACGTACTGACCGGATCCGCGCACGATGACGGGTATGTCAGCGTCCGCGTACGAGGACATCCGGGTGAAGTGCAGCCACAGGTTGCGCTTGGCCGCGGCCTGCAGCGCTGCGGTGTCGATCTGGTCCGGCCGCGTTGTCATCTGGTCCCCCAGCTGTAGGTCTGCTTGCGAAGCTTCAGGTACACGAAAGTCTCCGTAGTCGTCACGCTCGGGATACTGCGCACCCGGCTGAGGATCTCAAGCAACTGGTCGTCGTCCTCGCAGACGACCTCGATCAGCAGGTCGAACGAACCGGCGGTAATCACCACGTAGTCGATCTCGGCCATACCCGCCAGCTGATCGGCCACCCGTTCGAGGTCGTCGCCGCACCTGACGCCGATCATGGTCTGCCTGCGGAAGCCGAGCGTCATCGGGTCGGTCACCGCCACGATCTGCATCGCGCCGCAGTCAAGCAGCCGCTGCACGCGCTGCCGGACCGCCGCCTCGGAGAGGCCGACCGCCTTGCCGATGGCTGCGTAGGACCGTCGGCCATCGGCTTGCAGCTGTTCGACTATCCGCTTGGAAATGTCATCCAGGCC
Source organism: Streptosporangiaceae bacterium (assembly GCA_050011895.1). Classification (GTDB taxonomy): domain Bacteria; phylum Actinomycetota; class Actinomycetes; order Streptosporangiales; family Streptosporangiaceae; genus DATBGO01. The sequence continues at coordinate 30,711 of JBEKIF010000035.1, forward strand.
AGCCCGGCTGCCGTCACGCTTGCCGCCATTGCCGCTGTTGCCGCTGTTGCCGCTGTCGCGCTGCCGTGCGGCCGAGGCGCCCGTGGTTGCCGGCCTGCCCGCCATCTGCCTCCTCCGCCAGGCACATCGTGCCACGCAAGGGACAGCTGTCAACCGATTCCGTCGATTCAGGCTGCTTGCGCAACTGATTCACTTGTTCGGGAACAGTTTATCTGCCAGGGTCGAAGCTCGGACCACGGTCTCGGACAAACCCCCGCAGCCGGGCCCGCTGCTGGCCCATGCGGCAGGCCCGGACGGCGGCCTGCTGCAGGTGCTCAGGGAGTTCTGCAGGGCACGGCGGCAACATCTCCGCCGCTGCGGCCGCCGCCCACCGGTCCCGAACGGCCTTTTACCAGCAGCTGGGCCGCATTGAGCAGATTCCCGGGGTTTCCCTGGCCGATCCGGAGTCAATGCTCTCGCTGTATGTCGCGCTGCTGGCTTTCGACGCGGACCAGGGGCGGGCGGAGCATGATTCGGAGGATGAGGAGGAAGAAAGCGTGACAGATATCGTCAAGGCCGGCCTGGTACAGCAGCGCTGGACCGGGGACAAGGAGTCAATGATCGCCAATGCGGTCAGCGCCGTCGGCCTCGCCGCTTCCGCGGGCGCCCAGGTGGTCTGCCTGCAGGAGCTGTTCTACGGGCCGTATTTCTGCCAGGTCCAGGACCCGGGCTACTTCTCCTACACCGAGGCGATCCCGGACGGCCCCACCACCCGGCAGATGCGCGAGGTGGCCAGGCGGCACGGCCTGGTACTGGTCGTGCCGATGTACGAGGAGGAGCAGCCGGGCCTCTACTACAACACCGCCGCGGTCATCGACGCCGACGGAAGCTATCTCGGTAAGTACCGCAAGACCCACCTCCCGCAGGTCAAGGGGTTCTGGGAGAAGTTCTACTTCCGTCCGGGCAACCTCGGCTACCCGGTGTTCGACACCGCCGTCGGCCGGATCGGCGTGTATATCTGCTACGACAGGCATTTCCCCGAGGGCTGGCGCGCCCTCGGCCTGGCCGGGGCGCGGATCGTTTTCAACCCGTCCGCCACCAGCCGCGGCCTGTCGCAGCACCTATGGCGGCTTGAGCAGACCGCCGCCGCGGTCGCCAACGAGTATTTCGTCGGCACGATCAACCGGGTGGGCGTGGAGCCCCTCGGCGACAATGACTTCTACGGGCAGACCTACTTCGCCGACCCCCGCGGCCAGCTGATCGGCGAAGCGGCGTCCGATGCTGACGAGGAGGTCGTGGTCCGGGACCTGGACATGGACCAGCTCCAGGAGGTACGCCAGCTCTGGGCCTTCTACCGGGACCGGCGCCCGGACGCCTACGGACCGCTGACCCAGCCGTGAACCGGAGGAACTGATGTCCATCCTGATCAGCGGGGGCACCGTGGTAAGCGCGACCGGCGCGACCGCCATCGAGGTGCTGACCGACGGCGAGCGGATCGCCGCGCTCGCCGCGCCGGGTACCGAGCTCGCCGCCTCCTGGGCGTCGGCTGCCGCCCAGGTGATCGACGCCACCGGCAAGTACGTGCTGCCCGGCGGGATCGACGCGCACACGCACATGGAGATGCCGTTCGGCGGCACCCTCTCCAGTGACACCTTCGAGACCGGGAGCCGCGCCGCGGCCTGGGGCGGCACCACGACCATCATCGACTTCGCCGTCCAGGCCAAGGGCAAATCGCTGCTGTCCGCCCTGGACACCTGGCAGGCCAAGGCCGACGGCCAGTGCGCCATCGACTACGGGATGCACATGATCGTGTCCGACGTCAACGACACGACCCTCAAGGAGATGGATACCTGTCTCGATCTGGGAGTGAGCAGCTTCAAGCTGTTCATGGCGTATCCGGGAGTCCTCTACTCGACCGACGGCGAGATCCTGCGGGCCATGCAGCAGGCGTCGCGTAGCGGCGCCACGGTGATGATGCACGCGGAGAACGGCATCGCCATCGATGAGCTGGTCAGCCAGGCGCTGGCGGCAGGCAAGACCGAGCCGGTCCAGCACGGCCTGACCCGGCCGCCCGAGCTGGAAGGCGAGGCGACCGCGCGGGCGATCGCCCTGGCCAAGGTGACCGGCTGCCCGCTGTACGTGGTGCACCTGACCGCGGCGCAGCCGCTCGACGCGATCACCGCGGCGCGCGACACCGGCCAGAACGTGTTCGCCGAGACCTGCCCGCAGTACCTGTATCTATCGCTCGACGACCTGGCCAGGCCGGGGTTCGAGGGCGCCAAGTTCGTGGCCTCGCCCCCGCTGCGGCCCAAGGAGCACCAGGGCTCGCTGTGGCGCGGGCTGCGCACCAATGACCTGGCGGTCGTCTCGACCGATCATTGCCCGTTCTGTTTCGCGGAGCAGAAGGAACTCGGGCGGGGCGACTTTTCCAAGATCCCGAACGGCATCCCCAGCGTGGAGCACCGGATGGACCTGCTGCACCAGGGCGTGGCCGCCGGAGAGATCTCGCTGGCCCGCTGGGTCGAGGTCGCCGCCACCACGCCCGCCAGGATGTTCGGGCTCTACCCGCGTAAGGGCACGATCCAGCCCGGATCCGATGCCGACATCGTGATCTACGATCCGCACGCCAGGCAGGTGCTCTCCGCCGCCACCCACCATATGAACGTGGACTACTCGGCGTACGAGGGCATCGAGGTCACCGGCAAGGTGGAGACCGTGCTGTCGCGCGGCCTGGTGGTGATCCAGGCCGGGGAGTACCGCGGCGTGCCCGGCCACGGCCGCTTCCTGAAGCGCGACCTGTGCCAGTACCTGCACTGACCCGTACCTGGACGTACCAGGACGACCGGTACCTGGGCTGACCCGTAGGTGGACTGGAGGCGGCAGATGGAATTCGGCTTGGTCCTGCAGACCGATCCCCCGGCCAGCGGCGTCGTCGCCGCGATGCGCGAGGCCGAGAACGTCGGCTTCCGCTACGGCTGGACCTTCGACTCGCATGTCCTGTGGCAGGAGCCGTTCGTCATCTACTCGCAGATCCTCGCGGCGACCTCGGCGCTGACCGTCGGCCCGATGGTGACCAATCCGATGACCAGGGACTGGTCGGTGATCGCTTCACTGTTCGCCACGCTGAACGACATGTACGGCAACCGGACCGTCTGCGGCATCGGGCGCGGTGACTCCGCCCGCCGGGTCATCGGCCAGCCGCCAGCCTCGCTCGCCACGCTGGCCGCGGCCATCCGGGTGATCAAGGACCTGACCGAGGGCCGGGAGGTGATGCTGCACGACACCGCGGTCCGGATCCCGTGGGTGCGCGACGGCAAGCTGGAGATCTGGATGGCGGCCTACGGGCCGAAGGCGCTGCGCCTGGCGGGCCAGCAGGCCGACGGGTTCATCCTGCAGACCGCCGACCCCGATATCGCGCGGTGGACGATTGGTGTGGTGCGGGACGCGGCCAAGGACGCCGGCCGGCCACCTGACGCAGTGACCATCTGCGTGGCCGCGCCCGCCTATGTCGGCGACAACCTCGCCCACCAGCGGGATCAGCTCCGCTGGTTCGGCGGGATGGTGGGCAATCATGTCGCCGACCTGGTTCGGCGGTACGGCACCGACGGGCCGGTACCGAAGGCCCTGACCGACTACATCGCCGGACGGCATGGCTACGACTACTCGCACCATGGCCGGGCCGGCAATCCTGACACCGAGTTCGTGCCCGACGAAATCGTGGACCGTTTCTGCCTGACCGGCCCGGCGCCAGCCCACCTTGACCGGCTCCGCGAGCTCGCTGACATCGGGGCTGACCAGTTCGCCGTTTACCTGATGCACGACCAGCCCGAGGCCACGATGGCGGCTTACGGCGCCGGGATCATTCCGGTACTGAGCTGACGATCGCCTGGCGAGCCAGGGACAAACTGTCCGGGATGGCGGCGATCAGGTGACACTCTGCCGGCGTCGCGGCGGGGCGGTATGCGGCAGACTGGGTAGCATGACGGATCTCATCGCGCGCCATCGTGCAGTCATCCCGAACTGGGTCGCGCTCTACTACAACGAGCCACTCGAGCTGGTCAGCGGCAAGGGCAGCCGGGTCACCGACGCGGCCGGCCGCAGCTACCTCGACTTCTTCTGCGGCATTCTCACCAATATGCTCGGCTATGACCTGCCCGAGGTGCGCGAGGCGGTCGAGCGGCAGCTGGCCACCGGCGTCGTTCACACGTCGACGATGTACCTGATCCGCAGCCAGGTGGAGCTGGCCGAGAAGATCGCCCGGCTGTCCGGCATCTCCGACGCCAAGGTGTTCTTCACCAACTCGGGCACCGAGGCGAACGAGACCGCACTGCTGCTCGCCACCGCGGCCAGGCGGTCCAGCCAGGTGCTGGCCATGCGCAACAGCTACCACGGCCGGTCGTTCGGCGTGATGGCGATCACCGGCAACAGCGCCTGGAAGAGCTCGCAGCTGACCCCGTACAGCGTGCACTACCTGCACGGAACCGACCGGCAGCTGCCCGCGTTCGCCGGGCTGTCGGACGCCGATTACATCCGCGCCTGCGCGGCGGACCTGCGGCACGTACTGGCCACCGCCACCGCGGGCGACGTGGCGTGCCTGATCGCCGAGCCGGTCCAGGGCGTCGGCGGCTTCGCCATGCCCCCGGACGGGCTGTTCGCCGCCTACAAGGAGATCCTCGACGAGCGCGGCATCCTGTTCATCTCCGATGAGGTGCAGACCGGCTGGGGCCGGACCGGCGAGCACTTCTGGGGCATCGACGCACACGGCGTGGTGCCGGACATGATGACCTTCGCCAAGGGGCTCGGCAACGGTTTCGCGATCGGCGGGGTGGTCGCCCGCGGTGCCCTGCTGGACGGGCTGACCGGCAACGGCATCTCGACCTTCGGCGGCAACCCGCTGTCGACGACGGCGGCCAACGCGACCCTCGACTACCTGCTGGCCCATGATCTCCAGGCCAGCGCGGCGGCGCTCGGCGGCCTGATCATCGGCGGGCTGCGGGATGCCGCCGGGCAGCTGGCCGCGGTAGGCGATGTCCGCGGCAAGGGCCTGATGTTCGCCGTCGACCTGGTGGACCCGGCCACCGGCGCGCCCGCCCCGGCGCTGGCCACCCGCGTCCTTGAGGTCACCAGGGAGCGCGGGCTGCTCATCGGCAAGGGCGGCCTGTACGGCCACTCGCTCCGGATGGCACCCCCGATGACCCTCAGCGAGGCGGAGGCCAGGGAAGGCCTGAGCATCCTGATCGACTCCCTCCGGGCGGTCAGCAACGACGCGGTCCGGGAACGGGAGGGCTGATGCCACAGCCAGCCAAGCACATCTCGCACTGGATCGGCGGGAAGCCGTGGGCCGGCGGCCCCCCGGCGAGCCGCGGCGAGCTCTACAACCCGGCGACCGGCCGGGTTAGCGGGACGGTCGACTTCGCGTCCGCGACCGAGGTGGGCGCCGCGGTCGATGCCGCGGCCGCGGCTTTCCCTGGCTGGCGGGATAGCTCACTGATGAAACGGGCCGGGGTGCTGTTCTCGTTCCGCGAGCTGCTCCGGGCCCACGCTGCCGAGATCGCCGCGCTGATCAGCGCCGAGCACGGGAAGGTCGCCTCCGACGCGGCGGGCGAGGTGGCCCGCGGGCTCGAGGTGGTCGAGTTCGCCTGCGGCCTTCCGCACTTGCTCAAGGGCGGTTTCTCGGAGAACGTCTCAACGGGGGTCGACGCTTACTCGATCCGTCAGCCACTCGGCGTGGTGGCCGGCATCACCCCGTTCAACTTCCCCGCCATGGTGCCGATGTGGATGTTCCCCCTCGCGATCGGCTGCGGCAACTCCTTCGTGCTCAAGCCTTCCGAGAAGGATCCTTCGGCGTCGTTGCTGCTGGCCGAGCTGCTGGCCGAGGCCGGGCTGCCGGACGGGGTGTTCAACGTGGTGCAGGGCGGCAAGGACGCGGTGGATGCGCTGCTGACCCATCCGGACGTCCGGGCCGTCAGCTTCGTTGGATCGACGCCGGTAGCCCGTTATATCTACGAAACCGGAACATCAGCGGGCAAGCGGGTACAGGCCCTGGGCGGGGCCAAGAACCATATGGTCGTTCTGCCCGATGCCGACCTCGATCTCGCTGCCGACGCCGCGGTGTCGGCAGGTTTCGGATCCGCCGGGGAGCGATGCATGGCGATCTCCGTCGTCGTCGCCGTCGACCCGGTCGGCGACGAGCTGGTCGCCAAGATCGCCGAGCGGGTCGCGCGCCTCAGGGTCGGCCCCGGCGATGACGAGCGGTCCGAGATGGGGCCGCTGGTCACCCGCGCGCACCGGGACAAGGTCGAGTCCTACCTGGACTCCGGGGTCCGGGACGGTGCGGTGCTCGCCGTCGACGGCAGGCAGCACCCGGTGAGCGGCGGCTCGCCGGACGGGTTCTGGCTGGGACCGAGCGTGCTCGACCGGGTGACGCCGCGGATGAGCTGCTACGCCGACGAGATCTTCGGCCCGGTCCTGTCGGTGGTCAGGGCGACCAGCTACGGCGAGGCGGTCGGCGTGGTCAGCGGCAACCGGTACGGCAACGGGACGGCGATCTTCACCAACGACGGGGGAGCGGCCCGCCGGTTCACCCACGAGGTCGAGATCGGGATGATCGGCATCAACGTGCCGATCCCGGTGCCGATGGCGTTCTACTCGTTCGGCGGGTGGAAGTCATCGCTGTTCGGCGACACGCACGTGCACGGCACCGAGGGCGTGCATTTCTACACCCGCGGGAAGGCTGTTACGTCCCGCTGGCTTGACCCGAGCCACGGTGGCGTGAACCTCGGTTTCCCGGTCAATACCTAGCTCGGCTCGTAGCCAGCTGGTGCAGCCTTGTCAGCCAGGCTGGTGCCCACCAGGTCCAGCGTCCCAGCAGTGCCATCAGTGACGGCACGAGCAGTGCCCGGACGATGAAGGCGTCGATGAGCACGGCGGCGGCGGCGCCGATGCCGACTTCCTTGAGGAATACGAGCTTGGAGGTGGCGAAGACCCCAATGGCGACCGCGAGCAGGATCGCCGCTGCGGTGATGAGCCTGCCGGTATGCTGCATTCCGGCTGTGATGGCGTCGCGCTCGGGCACGCCCGGCCCGCGCGCTTCGCTGATTCGCGCGAGCAGGAACACGCCATAGTCGGTCGAGAGGGCGAACGCGATGGCGGCCAGGATCAGGAAGTCTGTCTCCTCGATGCCGCCCTGGCTGGTGTAGGCCAGCGGCCCGGTGAGCCGGCCGTCCTGGAAGAGGAACACAAGGATGCCGGTTGCCGCGGCCGCGGTGAGGGCGTTCGTCAGCAGCGCCATGACCGGCAGGATCACCGAGCCTGTCATCAGCCACAGCACGAGCAGGGTCACCAGGACGAGGATGGTGATGGCGAGCGGTAGCGTGGCCGCGATCGACGCTCCCTGGTCGGCGAAGTCGGCGGCTTGCCCGCCGACCAGGACCGGCACCGGCGGGTGGAGCGCCCGCACCGCGGTCAGGACGCGCTGGCCGGCTGGCGATATCGGGTCGCTCGGGCTGGCGAGGGTGATCTCCCACGTGCCGGGTGCGAGCCGGACCGGGGCGCCGGCCCGGGCTATTCCGGGCAGCGTCGCCAGCTGGCCGGCGTAGCTGGCCAGCCTGGGCCGCACGTTGGCCGGCGCAACCGCCACGACGAGCATCGTGTTGCTGCCGTTCGATGGCGGGAAGTCGCGGGCGATGGTGTCCGAGACGACCCGGGCGCTCTGGCTGGTGGGCAGGACGGTAGCGTCGATGCCGCTCCACCGCACGCCAAGCGCCGGAGCAGCGATCACCAGCAGCAGCACCGTGGTGCCCGCGGCGACCAGCGCGGGCCGGCGCATCACGCCAGTAGCCAGCCGGTACCAGGCACCCGAGTCCGCCTGCGGCCTGGCCCGGCCGATGCGCCGGCTGAGCAGCACCAGCAGCGAGGGCACGATCAGCAGGGCACTGGCAGCGGCGATCAGCGCGACGAGCGCGCCGCCGAGCCCCATCGAGACCAGGAAGCGCTGCGGGAAGACGGTCAGGCTGGCCAGCGCTGCCGCGACCGTGGACGCGCTGAACAAGATCGTCCGGCCGGTCGTGGCTAGCGTCACCCGGAGCGCTTCCTCCGGGCCGGCCTGTCGCTGCAGTTCTTCGCGGAAGCGCCAGACCAGGAACAGGCTGTAGTCGATCGCAAGCCCGAGTCCCAGACCGATCACCACATTGACCGCGAAGATCGACAACGGCAACGCCGCGTTCACCAGGCGCAGGATAAGCAACGTGGCCAGTACTGCTGTCCCGCCGACCGCCAGCGGCAGCAGCGCGGCGATCCCCCGGAAGATAAAGAAGGCGAGGATCGCCAGCAGCGGGAACGCTATCGCCTCGGCAAAGCCGAGGTCTGCCTCCGCCTGCTTGCCTGTCTGCACCCCGGCGACGTCCGCGCCCCCGAGCAGGACGTCATGGCGGCCGCGCAGCGCAGCTTCGATATCAGGGACGACCACGTTCGGGCTGGGCCCGGCGCGCAGCGTGGCGACTACCAGCGATGCACGGCCGTCGATCGAGACCAGGCCCGCGCCGTGACCCGCGGCGGGGGCTGTCACTGCGGCCACGCCGGGGACGGCCGCGATCGCGCGGGCAGCAGAACTCACGGCGGGCGCACCCGGTGGCGCCGAGACCAGTGCCAGCACGCCGGGGCTCGCTTCCAGGCCGGTGGCATTCTCGATGGCCTGCTCTGCGCGGGCGCTGGCGGAGTTGGGGTCGCTGAACGGGTTCCGGGCGTTCAGCAGGCCGATGGCGGTGGCGCCGAAGGCCGCCGAGATTAAGAACACCGCGAGCGCCAGCAGCAGCATCTGGCGCGGACGGCGGATCGCCAAGCTCGCGAGCATGCTCAGCATGTCAGCCTCCCCTGCGGGCCGTCAGCGTTTTTTCTTGCGGTGCAGCGGCCGCTAGCAGTATCGGGCGCACATCGGTGACCCAGTCGACCTTCGCCTGCTCGTGGCGAAGGCCGAACATCGCCGTCGACCGGCGGAATACTGACTCCGGCCGGCCCGCCAGCCGGTCCACCAGCGCCGCGAGCAGGTCCCTGCGGGTCCGGGCGGCCGCCTCATATTCGTCCAGCAATGCCGCCAGCCGTTCGCGCGAGGTTCGGTCGCCAAAGAAGATCCGCACCAGGAACAGGTTTCGCGAGCGCTCCTCGGTCAGCGCAGTGCCGTCCAGCCACCGCTGGAGCTCATTGCTGCCCGCACGAGTGATCTGGTACACCCGCCTGGTCGGCGCGTCCCGCTGCGCGGTCTCCGTCGCTTCCAGCAAGGCCAGCTGGCCCAGGTGCTCGAGCTCAGCGTAGATGTGGCTCCTGGTCAGGGGGAAGAAGTTGCCGATCGACCGCTCAGCGTAAGCGACCAGGTCGTACCCGGCCATGGGCCTGATCGACACCAGCCCGAGAACCACGTACGCCGTGGCCGACAGTCCCGTGCTTCCCGCCATGGCTTGACCCTATTCCGATTAGGACTAGGGTACAACCGCACGACGGAGCTCCGGGACGGCCGCGACGCTCCCCAGCTGCGCTCGTGAGTTTCAGCTGGCGCTCCATGGGCTGGCTGGGGGTTCTGTTCAGTTCTGGAAGGCGGTGACGTGGTCGGCCGCCCATTGGGCGAAGGTGAGCGCAGGCCGGCCCAGCACCTGCTGCACGGCGTCTGAGGACGGTCCCGGCCGCTTGGCGTAGTCGGCCAGCGAGCCGAGCAGCCTGTCGGGGATCTCCTCAGGAAGGCCCTGGGCGATCATGGCCTGGCGGACCTGCTGGGGAGAGATCTCCTGGAAGGCCAGCTCTGTTCCGATGGCCTCGCCGATGAGACGGACCTTGTCGCGCTGAGTAAGTGACCGCGGGCCGGTGAGCACATAGGCGTGCCCGGCGTGTGCGGGGCTGGCCAGCGCCGATGCGGCGACCGCGGCGATGTCGCGCTCGTGGACTGTAGAGGTCGCGGCGTCGCCGTAGGCGCCCCGCACCACGCCGGCCTGGCGGATCTGCGGCGCCCAGGCCAGGGCGTTCGCGGCGAAGTCGGCGCACCGCAGGACGGTCCAGTCCAGGCCACACCCTTGGACGACGTCCTCGGCCGCCTTGAAGGCGTCGGCGAAGCGGGCCTCCCCGGCGGGGTACTCGACGGTTACTGCCGATAGCAGGACAACCCGGCGCGCGCCCTGCTCGCCCGCCAGCGACAGGAGCTCGGCGGCGCCGTGACCGACGGCGCGCGGGCTGAGCAGCACAGCCTCGACATCGCGCAGCGCCGAGCTCAGCGTCGCCGGGCGGGATGGGTCGCCGCCCACCACCCGGGCGCCGGCAGGCACTGCGGCGGAGCCCGGATCACGGGTGACCGCCCCGACCTCCTCGCCGCTGTCCAGCAGCAGCTTCACCAGCTCGCGCCCGACGTTGCCGGTCGCTCCGGTGACCAAGATCATGGCAAGCCCTCCCTGTGCACGGGCACCCCTCCCGGGGTATCGTTTCCTTTGTATTCCAGAAGACATTAGGATCATATCATATGGGTTCCATATCACCTGAGAGCGCGGACTCGTCGCGGCGCAGACGACGGCTGACTACCGTGGTCAAGGAGTCACTGCGCGAGCTGAGCATCCAGCTGTCCCTGCTCAACCATCACGTCGGCGCGCACGTTGACCTCAAGGACGCCGACCTGGACTGCCTCGATCTCATCAACCGGCACGGCCCGCTCAGCCCGAGCGCCCTCGCACGACGCGCCGGGCTGCATCCCGCCACCATGACCGGCATCATCGACCGGCTCGAACGCGGCGGCTGGGTGGCCCGCGACCGCAGCATCTCCGACCGCCGCGCCGTCCTCATCCGGGCGCTACGCGACCGCAACTCCGAACTGCTGCACCTTTACTCGGGGATGAACACCTCAATGGACCAGATCTGCGCCGAATACGGCGACGCCGAACTCCAGCTGCTCGCCGGCTTCCTCCGCCGGACCGCGCACGCCGGACGAACCGCCACCGACGAACTAGCCAGCGACTGAGGCAAAAGACACCGGACTTCCCCGGCCGAGCGTGGAATGGCACGCCCGCAGTGACCGCGGGCCAGCCGCCGCTGGCCGCTTAGAGACCGGCGAACGCGGCTTCCAGGATCGACAGCCCCTCGGTCAGCAGCTGCTCGCCGATCACCAGCGGCGGCAGGAAGCGCAGCACGTTGCCGTAAGTTCCGCAGGTGAGCACGACGAGCCCGGCGGCATGACACGACTTGGCCACCGTGCCCGCCGCCGCCGGGTCCGGTGCCAGCGTGCCCGGCTGCACGAGCTCGATGGCGAGCATCGCGCCGCGGCCGCGCACATCGCCGATGACCGGATACGCCTCGGCGAGCATGCGCAGCCTCGGCAGCATGATGTCGCCGACCCGGCGCGCCGCGGCCGGCAGGTCCTCCTTGGCCATGGTGTCGATCGCGCCGAGCGCGGCGGCGCACGCCACCGGGTTGCCGCCGAATGTCCCGCCGATGCCGCCGGGGTGCACGGCGTCCATCAGCTCCGCGCGCCCGGTGACGCCGGCCAGCGGCAACCCGCCAGCGATGCCCTTGGCGGTGGTGATCAGGTCGGGGACCACGCCTTCGTGATCGCAGGCGAACCAGTCACCAGACCGGCAGAACCCGGACTGGATCTCATCGGCGACCAGTGCGATCCCGTTATCCCTGCAGTAGGCGGCGAGGCCGGGCAGGAACCCGTCGGGCGGCACGATGAAACCGCCCTCGCCCTGGATCGGCTCGATGACCACCGCAGCCACGTTCTGCTCGCCGACCTGGGCGTGGATGAGCCCGGTCACCACGTCAAGCGCCTCGGCCGCGCACCGGGCGGGGCCGCCCGGCCAGCGCAGCGGGTAGGCCATCGGCACCCGGTAGACATCCGAGGCGAACGGCCCGAAGCCCTGCTTGTAGGGCATGTTCTTGGCGGTCATCGCCATCGTGAGGTTGGTCCGGCCATGATAGGCGTGATCGAAGACCACGATCGCGGACCGGCCGGTCGCGTGCCTGGCGATCTTGACCGCGTTCTCGACGGCCTCGGCGCCGGAGTTGAAGAGCGCCGAACGCTTGTCGAAGTCGCCGGGCGTCACCCGGTTGAGTTCCTCGCAGACCGCGACGTAGCCCTCGTAAGGGGCGACCATGAAGCAGGTATGGGTGAACTGCGCCACCTGCCGGGTGACTCGCTCGACCACCAGTTCGGCGCTGTTGCCCACCGACGTCACGGCGATCCCGGAACCGAAGTCGATCAGCGAGTTGCCGTCCGCGTCGACGACCACGCCGCCGCCGGCGGCGGTGACGAACACCGGCAGGACGTGGCTGAGCCCACGGGCGACGCTGCGCTGGCGCCGGTCGAGCAGCTCCCGCGAAGCGGGCCCGGGGATCTCGGTGACCAGGCGGCGTTCCTGAGCGAGCGCCGGGCCGCCCACGGGCGATGCGTGCTTGTCCATACCGCGACAATAGACCTAGCGCGGTCGCAGCCCGAGACGGATGGCCGTCAGCTGACCTGCTCCAGGGCGTCGGTGGCAAAGGCCAGGCCGTGTCCGGGCGGCGTGTCCGCCCGGAGGCTGTCGCCGGTGATGACCACGCCGCTTGGCCGGGCCAGCGCGCCGAGGGCAGCGAAGGACCCTTCGTCGATGTCCTCGATCATGCCCGGCAGCGGCAGGCACATGGCGAGCTGGCCGGAGATGTCCGGCAGCAGGTGCGGCATGACCGGAGTATCGAACAGCCGGGCTAGGCGGGCGATGCGCAGGAACGGGGTGATGCCGCCGACCCGGCACACGTTCGGCTGGACGAAGTCGACGGCGCCGGCCAGCAGCAGGTCCCTGAACTGTGCCTCGGTGTACAGGCTCTCCCCGGCAGCGAGGGGAATGTCGATGGCCGCGCGCAGCCGCGCGTAGGCCTGGAAGTCCTCGGCCGGGAGCGGCTCTTCGAGCCAGAAAATGTCGAACGGTGACAACGCCCTCGCGGCGCGCCGGGCGGTCGGCAGGTCCCACAGCTGGTTCGCGTCGACCATCAGCGGCCGTCCCGGACCGATGATCCGCCGCACCGCGGCCACCCGCTCGATGTCCTCATCCAGGCTGGGCAGCCCGACCTTGATCTTGACCCGGCTGTGTCCCGCCGCCATCCAGCGGCCGACCTGGTCGCTGAGTTCCGCCAGCGTCAGGTGCCTGTTGACGCCGCTGGCGTAGACCGGCACCCGGTCGCGCTGCCGGCCGATCAAATCGGCCAGGCTGAGCCCGGCCGCCTTGGCCTGCAAATCCCACAGGCCGATGTCGATAGCCGCCATCGCCAGCATCGTGACACCGCCGCCTGCCTCGCGCAGCTGCCACCACAGCCGGTCCCAGGCGGCCGCGGGCGCCACCGGGGCGCCCTCGGCGAACCGGCCGCAGTCCGCGTCCAGCATGGCCCGGATCGCCTGTGCCCCCGCCTGGACAGCCCAGCTGAACCCCTCGCCGGTGCGGCCGTCGCTGCTTTCCACCGTGCTGGCGATCAGGTACTGGCACGTCACCGCCGGCCCCCACGGCCGGGGCATCGGCAGCCGGTAGACCTTGCTCGTCACCCCTGCGATGTGCGCGCTCATGACAGTTGCTTCCTGGTCTGGTGCTTCCTGGTCTGGTGCGTCCTGGTCTGGCGCTTCCTGGTCTGGCTAGTGCTCGCCTCCGGCCAGCAGGTCCCTGGCGCGCTTCATGCGAGCCTCCAGGTCGGCGAGAAAGCTGTCGAGCGCCGCCCGCTTGGCCCGGACGGTGCCGCGCAGGTTCTCCTGCAAGGCGAGCCACTCGCTGGTCAGCCGCTGGCGCTCGTCGTCGCTTGTGCGCTCATCGTGATACGTGCGGCGGATGTCCGCTATGCGGTCGTCGCTGCTCAGCACTATCGCGATCTCGTCGAGGTTGAGGCCGAGCAGGGTCTGCAGTTCGCGGATGCGAGCCACCCGGGCTATGTCGTCTTCAGAATAACGGCGCAGCCCGCCTGGCGTGGTGCAGGCCGGTACCAGCAGGCCAAGTTCCTGGTAGTAGCGGAGGGCCCGTTCCGACACGCCGACCCGGGTGGCGGCCGCGCCGATGCCGAGCAGCTGCCCCTGCTCGGCCGACCGGGAGTGGCTGGCGGCCGGATCCGCAGCCCCGGGTGTCGTCTTCATGGGCTCAGCCGCTTCCGTGCGATGTGTCGAGTTCCTTGTCCTGGCCGACGCTCGCTGACGGGGCCAGCCGTCCGGCTGGCCGGGACCCGGCCGCAGTGCCGGCGGGGTCCACCAGCCCCGGCGTCTCGTCGAGACCGAACAGCGCGGCCGACTCGGCCGCGCCTTCGGCCAGTTCTTCCAGGAGCGGTTCCGGCCTGTGCAGGTAACGCCGGCCGCGGGCGGCGGAAGCCACGACGGCGATGGCCGTCGCCACTGCGGCGAAAGTGAACGCGAGGTGCAGCCCGCCGGCGAACGGCTGCTCGATCAGCTTCGGGAAGAATGACCGGCCGGTGATGTACGCGGCCTGGCCGGGGGGCAGGTGGTTGAGCGCTCCGGTGGGGCCGAGCAGCTCCTTGATCGGGTTGTACCCGAGGAACGCCGAGAACAAGGCGCCGATCGGCGGTTCATTGGCGACCGCGTGCGCGGCGGCGGGCGCGACGCCGGCGGCGACCAGCCCGCGATACAGGTGGGACGGAAGGCGCGCGGCCAGTCCCAGGGTCACGATGGTGAAGAACAAGCCCATGGAAAGGACGGTGGCCGAGTTCTGGAAGGTGTTGACCATCCCGGCGCCCGCGCCGCGCTGCTCGGGCGGAAGACTGTTCATGACCGCGGCCTGGTTGGGGGAGAAGAACAGCCCCATGCCCACCGAGAACAGGAAAATGAGCACGGCGAACCAGACATAGCTGAAGTTGATCGGGAGCAGTTCAAGCAGCAGGAAACTGACCCCTGAGACGATCAGGCCGGCGGTGGCGAATGCCCTGGCCCCGTAGCGGTCGGACAGCGCTCCCGCCAGCGGGCCGGTGATGAGGAACCCGACGGTGAGCGGGACCATGGCGATGCCTGCCCACAGCGGAGTCTCGGCGAAGCTCTTGCCGTGCTGGGGCAGCCAGATCCCCTGCAGCCAGATGATCAGCATGAACTGCATGCCACCCCGGCCGAGGGCACCGAGCAGCCCGGCGATGTTGCCGGCGGTGAACGCCCGGATCCGGAACAGGTTCAGCCGGAACATGGGCTGCGCCACCTTGGTCTCTACCCAGGTGAACAGGGCGAGGACCGCGATCCCGCCGATGATGGCGGCGAGCACCCAGGGATTGGTCCAGCCGGTGGGATGGCCACCGTAGGGAAGCAGGGAGTACACGATCCCGGTCAGCACCGAGATCAGCCCGATCGCGAACAGGGCATTGCCCAGCCAGTCGATCTTGGCTGGGATGCGGATCCCGTTGTCGCGGAGCATGAGGTACGCCCAGACCGTGCCGAACAGTCCGAACGGAACCGACACCAGGAAGACCAGCCGCCACTCGATGGGGGCCAGTATGCCGCCCAGGAGCAGCCCGAGGAATGAGCCGCTCACCGCGGCGATGCCATTGATCCCCATCGCCTTGCCCCGCTCGTCCTCGGGGAAGGCGTCGGTCAGGATGGCGGTGGAGTTGGCGAACAGGAACGCGCCGCCGACCCCCTGGAAGATCCGCATGATGATGATCCACAGCGCTCCGGGCACTCCGGTGAGGAACGTCACCGAGAGCAGGATCGAGAAGAGCGTGAAGACGGCGAAGCCCAGGTTGTACATGCGTACCCGGCCGTAAATGTCGCCTACCCGCCCGAGGCTGACCACCAGCACCGCGGTGACCAGCAAGAATCCCAGGAAGACCCACAGGAAATAGGACGTGTTGGCTGGCGCGAGCGGGTTCAGGTTGATACCACGGAACAGCGCGGGAAGCGAAATCAGCAAGATCGACTGATTGATCGTGACCATCAGGATGCCGAGCGTGGTGTTGGACAGCGCAATCCACTTGTAGTGGATGCTCCTGCCGTCCGCGACCGGGGGTGCCGTCTGCTGCTGTCCAGCCACCGCCATGGATCCTTCCCGCTGCCGTCGCCAATCCGCGTAGCGCCAAGGGCGATACTACCGGATCTAACGTCAACGTTAGATCCAGCCCGAGCCGGGCGAGGTCAGTGCGTGCCGTAGCGGAGCGCCGGCGTGGCGGCGGCGATTTCCATCAGGCGGTTGTATTTGGCGACGCGCTCGCCGCGGGCCGGGGCGCCGGTCTTCAGCTGCCCGCAGCCG
>JBEKIF010000036.1:0-44326 GCA_050011895.1 Streptosporangiaceae bacterium
TCGGCGAGGAGGTCAAGGCGGTCGTCGTGCTGCGGCCTGGCGCCTCGCTGACGGCGCCGGAGCTGATCGAATACTGCAAGGAGCGTATCGCGGCGTACAAGTACCCGCGGGTGATCGAGTTCTGCGGCGCGCTGCCAAGAAACACCCTCGGCAAGATCCTCAAGGGCGAGCTGACCCAGCACTGACGGGGCCGGTAACCCGCCGGATGAGTCTGGCCGTTCGTCCGGCCGCAACCGGGCGAACCGCCAGACACGGCTCAGCGCCCGGCGGCCCCCATGAGTTCGGCGACGCCGTTCTCGATGCCGCGGGCCGTTACCTCGAGGTCCGGGTTTGTGTCGTACGGGCGGGCCAGCCGCTGGACCTGCCGTCTGCAGGGCTTATAGGCCAACTGGGCTATTTATCCGAATTCGTCTGCGCTGGGAGAAGTGTCCTGACATGCTGCCCTGTGGAGCGAAAGTCAGGCCCGGCGAGCGGCGCAATTTGCCGAGTAGCTGGGCGAGGATCCGGCGTAGGGCAGGTTCGTGAGGTCAATAATCACGTTGAGCAGGAAGAAGACCAGCAAGGTGACCGGGCGGCATACGGCCCGGCAGACGGTACCTCCGCAAGGACACAAGGTAGCCAGGCGGATAGGGATGGCTGCCCCGGCCGTCGCGGTGCTCGGCGCGCTCGCAGCCGTACCGCAGGTGCACGCTCTCGCGTTCAGCCCGCCGGCCGGGGCCGGGCACCGGACCACCGCTCGGGTGGCCGGCCACCGGACCATGGCTCACCAGAAAAGCCACGCCGGCCAGGTGCTGGACGCGTTCGACAGCCTCGTGCCGGTCAAGCTCGGCACGTTCCGCCAGGCCAGGCAGGCCATGACGACGGTGGCCAGCCGTGCCGCCCAGGCTGCCAAGGCGACGGCCCGCACCTCGCGCAGTACGTCCGCCGCACCAGGCAGGTCCGCCAGCCAGCAGGGCAGTTCAAGCCAGCAGGGCAGTTCAAGCCAGCAGGGCGGCGCAGGCCAGCAGGGCAGCACGGCTGCCCCCAGCAGGCCCGGCACCCCGACGTGCTCAGGCACAGCCGGGCTGCTGCCCGCCAACTACGGCGCGATTGTCGACTTCCTGACCGCGCACGGGTACACGGGCATCGCGGCGGCGGGCATCGCGGGCAACATCTACCAGGAATCCATGGGGAACCCCGAGTCTGTCGGCTCCGGCGGTGGCGGGCTGATCGGCTGGACGCCGCTGCCCGCAGGGTTCGTCACCGGCAACCCCGGGGCCGACCTGCAGACCCAGCTGGCGGCCATCCTGACCTTCAACCAGCAGTGGGCTCAGTACATCCCGGCCCTGAACGCCGCCACCAGCCCGGCCCAGGCGGCCGACATCTATGTGACCGACTTCGAGCGGGCTGGCATCCCGGCTTTCTCCAACCGTGAGGCAGCCGCCAACGCGGTGGCCGCGGCCTGCGGGCTGTGATGCCTTACCCTGGTGCCGCTCCGCTGCGCGGCGCCCCGGGCCGACGGCGGCCAGCCGGCCCGGGTTTAGCTCAGGGAACGGTAACCCCCTGAATGACGACCGGGCCGAGGGTCGGGAGTGCCACCGGATTGAGGTCGGTGCTATCGGATCCGCCGTTTGCAACGGCGTTACAGACGGCTGGCGGGCCAGCTGCGGCGCCGGCCCGGACGGCGAGTAGAACTGATGCATGCCACCCGGAAACGCCGGACCGAGGGTCGGCCTCGTGCTCGGGGCGGGCGGGGTAGCGGGCGGCGCGTTCCACGCAGGCGTGCTGGCCGCCATCGAGGAGGTGACCGGCTGGGATCCGCGCCGTGCCGCCGTGCTGGTCGGCACGTCGGCCGGCTCTGTCACCGCGGCCTCGTTGCGTGCCGGTCTTTCCGCGGCTGACCTGCTGGCCCGAGCGGAGGGCCGGCCGATGTCGGCGGCAGGCACCCGGCTGATGGCCGCGGTCGGACCGCCGCGCAGGCCGCCTCCCCTGCAGCCAGGCGGCCGCAATCGCCGGCCCGCCGACATCGTCGCCCGGCTGGCCCGGGCGGCCGCCCGCCCGCTTGAGGCCAGGCCGATGGCACTGGCCGCCGCGCTCCTGCAGGAAGGAGCGGTCGGCACCGAGCTGATCTCGACGGCGATCGCCGGGCTGGCGAACGGCGCGTGGCCTGGCGACCCGCTGTGGGTGTGCGCCGTCCGCGAGCGTGACGGGCGCCTGGTGGTGTTCGGACGCGACTCAAAGCCGCCGCTGCCCGATGCCGTGGCGGCGTCCTGCGCCATCCCGGGGTTCTACCGGCCGGTCAGCATCGACGGGGAGCCGTTCGTGGACGGCGGCGCGCATTCGCCGACCAACGCGGACGTGCTGGCCGACGCTGACCTGGGCCTGGGCCTGGTCTTGGTGAGCTCGCCCATGTCGGTGGTCGGTTCCCGGCCCCGGCTGACCATGGACCAGCCGGTGCGCAGATGGTCCCGGCTGGTCCTCGAAACGGAGGCGCACCGGCTCCGCAGGCTCGGCCTTCGGGTGATCACGTTTCAGCCGACTGCGGCAGACGCCGAGGTCGTCGGGCCCAATGCGATGGACCCTGATCGCCGTGCGGTGGTGGCACGCCAGGCGAGGTCGTCGACGCTGGCCCGCCTGGCCCGTCCCGACACCCGCGCTCGGCTGCGGGATATCTGGAGGTGAGCCGGATCGCCGGGTCAGGCTTTCTTCGCCCGGCTCGGCGCGACCCGGGGCGGCTCGCCCGGTTGCTTGGGATACACCGGCGGCCACGGCGCGTCAGGCAGCCCGTTCGCCCGGTCCCGTGCGCTGGCGGCCAGCAACGGCTCCAGGGACTGCGGGTTTTCGTTCATGCCCAGCCACGGGTCGCCGGTCACTTCGAGCCTGGCGGCCAGCGACGCGATGGTGAACTGGTCCGGGTGGATGTCGTCCAGCTCGGTCCAGGCGATCGGGGTGGACACCTGCGCGCCCGGACGCGCCCGGACCGACCAGGCACCGAAGACCGTCTTGTGCGGAGCGTTCTGGTTGTAGTCGATGAACACCCGCTGGCCCCGCTCTTCCTTCCACCACGCGGCGGTGATGAGGTCGGGCCTGCGGCGCTCAAGCTCGCGCGCGATCGCCACGGCGGCGCTGCGCACCTGAACGGAATCCCAGCGTGGCTGCAGCCGGATGTACACGTGCAGACCGCGGTTGCCGGTCGTCTTCGGGTATGCCGCGATGCCAAGCTCGGCGAGCAGCAGCCGCAGCTCGTGGGCGGCCGCGCGGATGTGGGTGAAGTCCACGCCCGGGCTCGGGTCGAGATCGATGCGCAGCTCGTCGGTATGCTCCGGGTCGCCGGCCAGGTACGGCCAGACGTGGAATCCCAGGCAGCCCAGGTTCACCGCCCACAGCACATGGTCCAAGTCGGCGGCGACCAGCGCCTGCGACCTGGTGCCGTTGGGCGTGGCGACCATGGTGGTCTGCAGCCAGCCCGGGACGTTCTTGGGCACCCGTTTCTGGAAGAACGACGGCCCGCCAGCTCCCTCAGGGAAACGCTGGAGCAGCACCGGTCGGCCGCCCATCGCCCGCAGCAGTGGCTGCGCGACCCGGACGTAGTGCTCAGCCAGGTCACCCTTGGTCTCGCCGCGCTCGGCGAAGTACACCTTCTCCGGATGGCTGATCAGGCCGTCGCGTCCCGGCCCCTGCGCATCGCTCACCAGGCGATTATCGCAATCCGCGGCGCTGCCGTGCCGGGTTGATGTTCACCGGCCGGGATGATCTCATGGCTCAGGTGCCGTCTGGTCATCGCCTCTACCAGGATCTGGCCCCATGGTGGCCGCTCATCTCGCCGCCGCAGGAGTACGCGGAGGAGGCTGCCTTCGCGGCGAAGACATTCGGCCTCGCGTCAGGGCCCGTACGCGAGGTCCTCGAGCTGGGCAGCGGCGGCGGACACAACGCCAGCTACCTCAAGCAGCGATTCGCCATGACGCTCGTCGACATCTCCACGGCGATGCTCGCGGAGTCGCGGCTGCTCAATCCGGAGTGCGACCATCTGGTCGGCGACATGCGCACGGTCCGGCTTGACCGGACCTTCGATGCCGTGTTCGTTCACGATGCGGTGGACTACATGATCAGCGAAACCGACCTGACCCAGGCCATCGCGACCGCCTTCGTGCACTGCAGGCCGGGCGGCATTGCCGTCTTCGTCCCCGACAACCTGGCCGAGACCTTCTTTCCCGGCACCGGCTACGGCGGCACCGACGCGCCCGACGGCCGCGGCGCGCGCTACCTGGAATGGGCCTGGGACCCCGATCCGGCCGACACCTGGACGCAGACCGAGTACGCGTTCCTGCTCCGCGACCCGGACGGCAGCGTTCAGGTCGTCCATGAGGCACACCGGCTGGGCCTGTTCGGCCGCGAGACCTGGCTCGGCCTGCTGGCTGGGAGGGGATTCGAGGCGCTGGCCGTCACCGAGGAGAGCACTGACGACCGGATGCCGCGCGAGCTGTTCGCCGGGCGCCGGCCGGTCAAGCGCGATTCGGGACTGCCGCTGGCGCCAGCGCGTCCTGGCCGAAGGAGATGAGGCCGTAGTGCACCGCTGTCATCAGCGCCTGCGCCCGGTTCGCCGCGCCGAGCTTGTCGTACAGCCTGGCCACGTAGGTCTTCGCGGTGGACTGGCTGATGAACATCAGCATCGCGATCGCGGGGATGGACAGGCCGTCGCGCAGCAGCCGCAGGACTTCCGTCTCGCGCGGGCTGAGCGCGAGCCGCTCCTGCACGGCCCGGCGCCTGCTGAGCGCGACCGCCAGGCCCGACGCGGTGAAAGACGAGGCAGCGACCGCGGCGTGCCTGATCGCGACGAGCACTTCTGCTACCGGTGCGGTCTTCGCCACGAACGCGGATACCCCGGTCTCCAGTGCCCGGAACAGCACATCATCCTGGCCCTGTGAGGTCAGGATGACGATGCCGAGGTCGGCGTGGCGGTCCCGGAGGTCCCTGGCCAGCCGCATGCCGTCGCCGTCGGGTAACGCGACGTCCACGGTGACCACGTCAGGCCGTGCCGCCGCGAGCGCGCGCGGCGCGTCAACAGCGGATGCGCACTCGGCCACGATCTCGATCTCGGGCTGGGCCGAGATCAGCTGGCACAGGCCGTAGCGGGTCAGTGTGTGACCATCGACGATGGCAAGACGGATCGGCATAGCAGTTCCCCCCACTTAGCACTTTGGGCTGACGTCAATCGCATTCAGGACGAAATGGGCGTCCAATTTATTACAAAAATGGACTTAACGGAGATCGGGGCTAGATGATCTCCGGGAAGGCGTTCACTCCCAGGGTCAGACGGCGGCGGGCAGTCATTAACGGAGCGGGATGGCGGAGCGCCTAATAGGCACCTGGCAGGAGCCAAAGCGCCGCGACGCTACAGCCTCTTCCCCCCCACAGGATGACTGGTGCAAAGTAGACGCCACGCAACTATAGGCCGTTGACGGGTATTCATTGAATGTTATTGCTTTGTGATCTGATCTCCGGACTGCGCCGTGCTGCGACATAGCTGCCGGACCTTCCGGCTGCCCAGCTTCCGGCAGCCCAGCTTCCGGCAGCCCAGCTTCCGGCAGCCCAGCTGGGAGTGCTCACGCGCCGGGGCCGCCGCTGGCGAGAATCGCCAGCAGGGCGCCGCCGAGCAGGAACGGCCCGAAGCAGATCACGCCGCGCAGGGTGATCCGCCGGGTGGCCAGGAGGGCCAGGCTGGCCACCGCGGAGAGCAGGAAACCCAGGCAGGCGCCGGTGAGCAGGGTGCCCCAGCCCAGCCAGCCCATGGTGAGCCCGGCCAGGCCAGCCAGCTTGATGTCGCCGCCGCCAAGCTGCCCGGGCCGCAGCAGCGCGAGCAGCAGGTAGCAGACGGCGAGCACCAGGCCGCCCAGCAGCGCTCGCGCCAGCGCGCGGCCATCGTCGCCGATCGCGGCGGCGGCGGCCAGCAGGGCGATCAGCAGCGGAAAGGCGGGCAAGGTCAGCCGGTCGGGGAGCCGCTGGACCGTGATGTCGACTGCGGCCAGCGCCACGCCGACCACGCCCAGAAAGCCGAACGCCACCACCTCAGGCTGGCCGCCGAACCGGCCGAGCAGCAGCGCCAGGACGGCGGCGGTGACCAGTTCCAGGGCCGCCGGCGTGCCGAGGCTGCTGCCGCACTGCCCGCACCCGATGGCGAGCCAGCGGGGCACCGGAGCGGCACAGGCCGGGCAGCTCGTCCGGTCCGGCTCGCCGCTCGGCACGGACAGCCGGAAGACCGGGCCGCGCAGCGCGGTGCCCACCGGCAGCCCAGCGACGGCTCCCCAGGCTGCCCACATGACGTCCATGGCCGATCACGGTAGGGACATGCCGAGGATTTCGGGACATCCACGGCCCAGAACTGGCCGATCGGTGCCCGGTGTCAGCCGATCGCCCGACATGTCAGCCGGTACGCCGAACTTCTCTGACCGTTCGGCCGATGTCGGCCAGATCCGCGATGCCCCAGTCTTTTCCACGCTGGCTGGCGTGGTGCCATCCGGCCGAGGGACGGCTTCAGGACCGCATAGCGGACCCCCGCCTGCCCCGATCATCGAAGGAGTTTCCGATGCTCAAGTTCTACTTGTACGTGCACAGCTTGCTCACCAGGCCGCTGCTGCCCGGGGACGATCGCGGCGTGACGTCCGTGGAATACGCCCTGCTGGTGGCGCTCATCGCGCTGGCGATCGCAGGGGCCGTCACCGGGCTCGCCACCAATATCGGCGGTGCCTTCAACAAGGTAGGCGGCGTGATCACAGGCCCCTAGCGATCATCTGCACGGTCACCGCGTTCGGCGGCGCTCTCGACGGCCGGTACGCACCCGCACCGAACGCGCCGGCCTGGGTAACGGTGCGGGCGGGACGACCTGACCAGCCGTCCCGCCCGGGCTCGAAGGAAAGGAAGCACGCGACGATGGACCATCGACTGTCCGGGGCTGCCGCGCGGGACCGCGGTGCCGCGGCGGTGGAGTTCGCGTTGCTGCTCCCGGTGCTGCTCCTGCTCGTCTTCGGGATCATCGACTTCGGGCGCGCCCTCAACGCGCAGATCACCCTGACCCAGGCGGCCCGCGAGGGCGCCAGGCTGGCTGCGCTCGGCCAGCCGGACGTGGTGAGCAGGACGCAGGCCGCCGCGACCGGGCTGAGCCCGGTCGCTGTGACCGTAACGGCCTGTCCGGCCGGCGCCGGGCCCGGCGCCGACGCGGTGGTTTCGACCAGCTACTTGTTCTCGTTCGTGACGCCGGTCGGCGCGATCGCCGGGATGTTCGGCGGTGGCGGATTCGGCGCCCCGATCACGCTCACTGCCCAGGGGGTCATGCCGTGCGAGAGCTGATGCCCGGCCTCGCCCGCCTGATCATGCGGCGGCTTCGCCGCGACGAGCGGGGCGCGGTGGCCGTTCTCGTCGCGCTGCTGATCGGCGGCGGCGTGCTGACCGGGATGGCCGCCCTGGTGGTCGGCGTCGGCCAGCTGTACGCCGAGCGTGCCCAGCTGCAGAATGGCGCCGATGCAGCCGCCCTCGCGGTGGCGAAGAGCTGCGCCGCAGGCACCTGCACACCAGCCCTGGCCACGACGTACGCCGACGCGAACGCCAGCGACGGGGTGTCAGCGGTTCCCCTGGTGTGCGGATCTGGCAGCCTGGGCGGCTGCCCGGCCAGCACCGGCAGGATGGCCGACTGCCCGGCGCCGCCCGGCGGGCCTGATTACCTGGATGTGCACACGGCCACTGAGAATACGGACGGCTCGAGCCTGCTGCCCGCGGCCTTCGTCCGCACGCTGCCCGGCGAGGCGGACTACAAGGGCACCGCCGTGGGCGCCTGCGCGCAGGCGGAGTGGGGGCCGCCGCTGACCGCGACCACCACCGCGTTCACCGTCTCGGCCTGCGAATGGGACACGGCGACCAGCCTGGGGGCATCGCTCGCTGCGCCGCCGCCCTACCCGCCCAGCCCGCTGCCTGACCCGTCGATCGATCAGGTGCTCAAGCTCCGCGCCACCGCGGGCAGCGGCTGCCCGAGCCAGTCGGCCCCGGCGGACGGTCCCGGCACATTCGGCTGGACCGACGACCAGACCGGGACCTGCGCAATGGCCGTAACCGGCAGCACCTATGCGGCCGGCCCCGACGAATCCGGGCTGTCCTGCGCGGGGGCGCTGGCCGCTGCGGTGGCCAGCCGCGCCCCGGTCGACATCCCGGTCTATTCCTCGGTCGCTGGTACCGGCAGCGACGCTGTCTACACCCTGAAGGGCTTCGCTGCCTTTGTCATCACCGGTTACCAGCTGCCCGGATCCGCCGCCTCGGACTGGCTGGACCCCGCGAACGACTGCACCGGCTCGGACGAATGCATCAATGGCTTCTTCGTCCGTGCGCTGATCCCGGCGTCCGGCGCCGTGGGCGGGCCGGACCTCGGCGCTACTGAGATCAAGCTCAGCGGCTGATGTGCGCCAGCCGGCGAGCCCACGCCAGGAAAGAGGAACCGTGAAGCGTCGAGTACTGACCATTGCACTGGCGATGCTGTTCGCCGTGCTCGGCACCGGGGGAGTGCTGGCCTATGTCCGCCAGGCCAACACCCGCGCCCTCGCCGGACAGAAAGCGGTCAGCGTGCTAGTAGCGGGAGGACTGATTCCGTCCGGCACCACCGCGGCCGCGGCGTTGCATGACGGACTGCTGACCAGCCAGAAGCTGCCCGCGGCATCGCTGCCCGCCGACGCGATGACCTCGATTCCGCCCGGCCTCGGCGCGCTCGTGCTGAGCGCAGACGTCCAGCAGGGACAGCTGCTGCTGCGCCCGATGCTGGTGACGGCTGCCCAGGTGACGAGCGGCCTGCCGATCCCGGCCGGCATGGTCGCGGTGACCGTCAACCTCTGCCTGCCGGAGGCGGTGGCTGGCTACATCAAAGCGGGCTCGGAGGTTGAGGTGTTCAACACCTACGGTCCCAAGGCCACCACGCTGACCGCGGCGTCGAACTGTACCCCGCCGCATGAGCAGCAGGATTACGGCGACGCCCATACCCGGATAGTGCTGCCCAGGGTGCAAGTGCTGTCCGTGGGGCCAGCTCCCGCAAGCCCGTCGGGGTCATCCTCCACCTCTGGGTCATCCTCCGCGTCCACTACGGACACGCTGGTGACGGTGGCCGTCAGCCAGGCAAACGCCGGGCGGCTGATCCTGCTCACCGAGACGGGGCTGCCGTACCTGGCCCTGCTCACCGGATCTTCCCAGACCAGCGTCGACACCAGATTCGTGCCGCCGTCCGGGCCACCGCCGGGCAAGCGGCCGTCGGGCAACCGGCCGTCGGGCAACCGGCCGCCGTCCGCGTCGGCGTCGACCACGTCGCCCTCGGCCAAGCCGTGATGTGAGGAGATACACGTGCCCATTCTGTGCGAGCCGGCCGTCACCGCCGGAGAGCTGATCACCAGTATTGGCGGCCAGGTCCGCGGCGCGGACAGCCTCGTCATGGCGGCCAGGCTGCTCGACAACGATCCCGCTGAGATGCTGGTGGTGATCGGCCCCGAGACGGAGGCCAACGAGGCGCTGGCGTTCGCGGCGCAACTGCGGCTGGCCCGGCCGGCCGTCGGGGTAATCCTGGCACGCGAATACGTCAACGTCGCCCTGCTCTCCCGCGCATTGCAGTCCGGGGTCAGGGAGGTTGTCCTCGCGGGCGACCGTGCCGCGCTGACCGCCGCCTGCCGTCGCTCGCGCGAGCTGTCCCGTCAGCTGGTCGCCGCGACCGCTGAGGACGCCGTGGCCGCTCCGGATGGCAGGATCGTCACCGTCTTCGCCGCCAAGGGCGGGTGCGGCAAGACCACGCTGTCGATCAACCTGGCCGTGGCCCTGGCCAGGGGAACCGGCCAGCGGGTGTGCGTCGTCGACCTCGACCTCGCGTTCGGCGACGTCGCGGTGAGCGTGCAGCTCGACCCGGCCCGGACCATAGTGGACGCCGTGCCGATGGCCGGGCACCTGGACACCACAGGTGCCGCCTCGCTGCTGACCCGTTACCGGCCCGGGCTGGAGATGCTGCTGGCGCCGGTCACCCCCGGCGACGCGGAGAAGGTGCCGCCCGCACTGGCGGGCGAGCTCCTCGCCGTGCTGCGCGGCATGTTCGACTACGTCGTGGTGGACACGCCCGCGCAATTCAGCGAGCACGTGCTCACCGCGATGGACGCCTCCGCGCACCTCGTGCTGCTCACCACACCGGATGTGCCAGCGGTGAAGAACCTTCGCGTAGCGCTGGACATGATGGACCTGCTTTCCTATCCGCGGGAGATCCGCTCGGTGGTGCTCAACCGCTCGGACTCCAAGGTGGGGCTGAGCCTGGAGGATGTGGAGCGCGTGGTGCGCAGCCCGATCGCCGCGCAGGTCCCGTCCAGCCGCGCCGTGCCTATCTCGATCAACGCAGGTACCCCGATCACGATGTCCAGTTCGGGGCATCCGGTGAGCCAGGCCATCATCGGGTTCGCGCGGCAGCGGCTGCTCGCCGGACCGGTGGCGTCCTCGGCTGGGCTGCTGTCCCGGTCACGGCGCAGAAGGCGGTCGGCATGAGCCTTTCCGACCGGCTGGCCCAGCGGGCGCCAGCGGCAGTCCCGCTTGAGCATGCGGCCGTGCCCCGCCGCGCCGCCCGGCACGCCGACCCGTTTGCCGCGGTCAAGCGCAGCGTCCACGAGGCTCTCCTGGAGGCGCTCGGGCCTAGGTTGTACGACGCGCACCTTGATCAGCGGGAGCTTGAGCAGCGGGTCACGCAGACCCTGCAAGTAGTGCTACAGCATGACGAGAGCCCGCTGACGGCGGCCGACCGGTCGCGGGTCGCGCAGGAAGTCGCGGACGAGATCCTCGGGCACGGCCCGCTTGAGCCTTACCTGCGTGATCCCGAAGTCTCCGAGATCATGGTCAACGGCCACGACCAGATCTACGTCGAGCGGGCCGGCCGTCTCCATTCCGTGGAGACGGCCTTCAGCGATGAGAGCCACCTGCGCCGCACCATCGAGAAGATCGTGGCCCGGGTGGGCCGCCGGGTCGACGAGGCCAGCCCCATGGTGGACGCGAGGCTGCCGGACGGCAGCCGGGTCAACGCGGTCGTGCCGCCGGTGGCGGTTGACGGCTCGCTGCTGACGATCAGGAAGTTCGCCGCTGACCCCTTTACCATGGCCGATCTCATCGCATTCGGGACCATGACTCCCGCGGTGGCCGAACTGCTGCGGGCTTGCGTGCGCGGCCGGCTGAACATCGTGATCGGCGGCGGCACCGGCTCAGGCAAGACGACCAGCCTGAACGTGCTGTCCTCGTTTGTGCCCGCCGACGAACGGATCATCACCATCGAGGACGCCGCCGAACTGCAACTGCGCCAGGACCATGTGCTCCGGATGGAATCGCGCCCGCCCAACCTGGAGGACCGTGGCGGGATCGCGATCCGGGACCTGGTGCGTAACGCGCTGCGGATGCGGCCGGACCGGATCATCATCGGGGAGGTCCGCGACGGGGCCGCGCTGGACATGCTGCAGGCCATGAACACTGGCCACGACGGTTCCATCACGACCGTGCACTCCAACTCGCCGCGCGACTCACTGTCGCGCCTGGAGACGATGGTGCTGATGGCGGGCTTGGAACTGCCGCAGCGCACGATTCGTGAGCAGATGGCATCGGCCATCGACCTGATAGTGCACCAGACCCGGCTCAAGGATGGCACTCGGCGGATCACGCACATCACCGAGGTCGACCACCTGGAGGGCGACATTATCGCGCTGCAGGACCTGTTCCTCTTCGACTTCCACGCCGGAGTGGACGAGCACGGACGGTACCAGGGGGTACTGCGCAGCACCGGCTTGCGCGCTCGCTTCACGGACACCCTGGCCGATCGCGGCGTCCGCGTGCCGCCTGGGATCTTCGGGATCGAGGAGTACCGGCGATGAGCAGGATGCGAATCGGGGGCCTGCCGGGGGCCGTGCCGGCGCTGACGGTCGCGGCTGGCCATCAAGGCACAGCCCCGCTGGCCGGGGGCTGGTCGTCATCATTGATCGCAGTGCTGGCCGCTGTTTTCGTGGCGCTCCTTGTGCTGGCGCTGCTGGCGGTCGGCTCGCTGACCCGGGGTGACCGAAACCGAGATCTGGTCGGTCAGATCGAGCCGTATGGCGCGCGGCACGGGCCCGCCCCGGCAGCCGCTGACGGGATGGTGGCCAGGACTGCCGTCGGCTGGGCGGCGCGCCTGCTGCGCTCAAGCAACGCCGAGCAGCGTCTTGCGCAGCGGCTGGACCTGGCGGGCATCGCGCAGACGCCCGCTGAATGGGTGCTGCTTGGCGGCTGTGCCTGCGTGGTGCTGACGGCAGCGCTGACCATCCTCGGCGGCAGCATCCTGATCGGCCTGCCGGCCGGCTTCCTGTTCGGCTGGCTCGGCATGCGGCTCGCTGTCAGCGTCAGGATCACCAGGCGCCGGGCCGCTTTCAGCGACCAATTGCCGGACGTACTGCAGTTCATCACGGGTTCGCTGAAGTCCGGCTTCTCGTTGTCCCTGGCGCTTGGGGCGGTGGTGCGCGAGGAGGTCAGGCCCACGGCGGGCGAATTCGCCCGGGCGCTAGCCGAGGCCCGCGTCGGCGTCGACCTGGAGGTCGCCCTGGAGGCGGTCGCGAACCGGATGGACTGCGACGATCTGCGGTGGGCGGTCATGGCGATCCGCATCCAGCGCGAGGTGGGCGGCAATCTCGCCGAGGTCCTGGGCACGACCGCAGGCACGATGCGCGAGCGGGCGTCTCTCCACCGCCACATGCGGGGGCTTACCGCGGAGGGGCGGCTGTCCGCCTACATCCTGACCGCGCTGCCGATATTGGTCGGCGGCTGGCTGATGTTCAGCGACCGGAGTTACATGCGCCCGCTCTACACCACAGGTCTCGGGCTGGTCATGCTGGGCAGCGCCGCGGTGCTGTTCGTGCTGGGTGCGCTGTGGATGCGCGTGCTCATCAAGGTGGAGGTCTGAGATGCCAGGTGCCGTCCTGCTGGCCGGCGGCCTCTGCATGCTGGGGCTCGCGATCGCGATGGCCGTCGTGGCCGTCAGGCCGGCCAGATCCGGGCAGCGCGGGGCCGCTGGCGCGCTGGCTGCCATTGAGCGCCGCTATGCCCAGGGTGGTCCGGCGGCAGCCACGGAGGGTTCCGACCCGTTCGCTGCCGTGCCGGGGTGGGTGCGAGGGCTGGCGGTTCGGCTATCTCCGTCCGGTATCACCAGCACGTTGCAGCGCAGGCTGGACCTCGCGGGCAATCCGGAACGCTGGACGCCTGACCGCATTCTCGCGGCCAAGGGGCTGGCGCTCCTGGTGCTTGGCGGGCTCGGCGGGTTGTACGGGCTGGGCAGTCTCGGCCTGCTTTTCCTATGCGTCAGCATTGGCGGCTGCGTCGGCTTCTTCCTACCGGATGTGCTGCTGTACAACGCTGGCCAGAAACGGCAGGCGCGGATCCAGGCCCTGCTGCCTGACGCGCTGGACATGCTCACCGTCTGCGTGGAGGCCGGCCTCGGTTTCGACGCCGCGCTCAGCAAGGTGGCACGCAATACGGATGGCCCGCTGGCCGCGGAGTTCGCCCGCGCCCTGCAGGAGATTCAGATCGGTACCTCCCGAAGCCAGGCGCTGCGCGCGATGGTCGCCCGCACCACAGTTCCTGAGTTGCGGTCATTCGTCTCGGCCCTGGTCCAGGCGGGCGATCTGGGCATCGGCATCGCCACGGTGTTGCGGGAGCAGGCCAAGGAAATGCGGCTCCGGCGTCGCCAGCGAGCCGAGGAGAAGGCGCAAAAGGTACCAATCAAGATCCTTTTTCCGCTGATCTTCTGCCTGCTCCCTTCGCTCCTCGTGGCCATCATCGGGCCAGGTGTGATCACGATCGCGCATTCGTTCCTCGGAAAGTAGACACATTATGACAATCGCTTCCCGACGGGCCCAGCCAGATGTCGGCAAGGTGATCATGGTCCCGGCGGCGGCGGTGATGCTGACCTTCGACCTGACCACGCTGATCCATGGCAGCGCCGCCGCCGGCGCCGCCGGCGCGCTGGGATCGCTCGGCATGCTCCTGGTCGGTGCCTTCTACCTGCTGATGATCTGGTGCTACCTGCGGCGCGGCCCGGCCATCGCCACGACCGGCTCGATCACCGCCCGGGTGGCCGCGGTGGTCGCCACCCTGACCCCGTTCGCGATCCCGCTGCTGCACGCCGCGCCGCCAGTAGGGGGCCGCCTGTACGCCGCCGACGCCCTGCTGGCGGCGGGCACGGCGTGGTCGGTGTGGTCACTGCGGTACCTGGGCCGCAACCTGTCGGTGTTCGCGCAGGCCCGCGAGCTGGTCGACGGCGGCCCTTACCGGTGGATCCGGCATCCCCTGTACGCGGGGGAGATCGTGTCCTCGCTCGGTCTCGCCATTTACGCAGGCACGCTGGCGGCGTTCGGCGTCGTGCTGGTCTTCTGCGCACTGCAGGGATACCGCGTGCTGCGGGAGGAGCAGGTGCTGCTGCGGGCGCTGCCGCGCTATCGCAGCTACCGCGACCGCACCGCCGCCCTGTTTCCCGGCCTTTTCTAGGCTGGCGCCGGCCGCTCTGTTTCCCGGCCCTTCCAGTCCGGCGCCGGCCGCCCTGTTTCCCGGCCGCTCCCAGTCCGGCGCCGGCCGCCCTGTTTCCTGGCCGCTTCCAGTCCGACGCCTCCAGTCTGGCGCCCGTCGACATGGTCGTCGCGATGACGCGATGACGCGATGACGCGACGACGCGACGACCTTCGCGGCGTGGTCCCGTTATCCTCGGGTGCGGAAGGACGGCGGAGGGAAGGTGGTCGCATCAGCGGCGACGAGGTGCGGGACGGGGTGCCGCTGACTAACCTCGACCAGCCGTTGTTCGACGGGGCGGCCGCGGTCAAGCGGGATCTGGTGGACTATCTGGACGCCATCCGCGACCGCATCATCCCGGTGCTGGCCGACCGGCCGCTCTCGGTGATAAGGGTGCTCAGGGGCCAGCCGCCGTTCATGCAGAAGAACGTCCCCAAGTACACCCCGCCGTGGGTGCGGACGGTGCCGTTGTGGGCGGAGACATCGAAGCGCGAGGTGTCCTATGCGCTGTGCAACGACCGGCGTACGTTGTTGTGGTTCGCCAACCAGCGTGCGGTGGAATACCACCCGACGCTGATCCGCGGTGATCACTGGGACCGCCCCACGCACCTGGTCCTCGACATCGACCCGCCGTCGGCTGATGCGTTCCCGCTGGCTGTCCGCGCCGCTCAGCTGGTCCGCCAGGTCCTGGCCGAGGCCGGCCTGGCGGGCGCGGTCAAGACCAGCGGCGCGAAGGGCGTGCACGTGTTCGTGCCCGTCGGGGCGCGGGCCACGATCGAGGAGGCGGCCGCGGCCACCCGCGCGATAGCCGCGCGGGCCGAGCGCCTCGACCCTGAGCTCGCGACGACGGCGTTTATCAGGGAGGACCGCGGCGGGAGGGTATTCCTCGATTCGACCAGGGCGGGCGGCGCTACGGTGGTGGCGGCCTACAGCCCCCGCCTGCGGCCTGGCGTGCCGGTGTCGTTCCCGGTGGCCTGGGAGAAGCTTGATCGTGCTGACCCCGGCGACTTCACCGTGCATACCGCGGCGCGGCTGACCGCCGACGTTGATCTGTGGGCGGCCCTCATGCCTGAGCCGCAGCAGCTGAGCCCGGAGCTGATCGAGGAAGGCCGGGCGATCCCGGTCGCCAGGGTTCAGGCGATGCACGAGGGCAAGCGGCGCGCCCGCGCCCGCCGGGCAAAATAGCTACCCAGACCAGGCGTAGTAGGCGCACCCGGATCCGCTCCCGGCCGCCAAATGTGTACCGTGCGTGGCATGACAGTCAAACTCGTCGTCCTTTACACCCACCCGGAAGACTCAGACGCCTTTGATCGCCACTATCTCGGCACCCACCTGCTGCTGGTGAGCGGGCTCCCCGGTCTGCAGCGCGCTGAGAGCGGGCGATTCACAGCCGCCCTCGACTCTGGCGGGCAGACCTATTACCGGGCCGCCGCGCTGTATTTCGCCGATCGACAGATCCTGATGAAGGCCCTGGGCTCGGACGCAGGAAAGGCGACGGCGGCTGACTACCAGCAGATCGCCCCACCAGGATCGAGGATGTTCATCGAGGTCCTCGACGAGTGACGGCTAGCCGCCGGCCAGGATCAGCCACCACGCCGGGCGGTTAGCCAGGTACGGCCGGGAGCTGTCGCGGCCTGACCAGATATCGTGTTGACGGCCACGCGAGGAGAATGCCGTGTCCGGGATCTCGTCAGTAACAAACGCCACGTGCATTGATGACTTGCGCAAGGTCGCGCTGCGCCGCGTACCGCGTGCGTTCTTCCAGTACGCCGACCACGGCTCCTACTCGCAATCAACGTTGCGCGCGAACCGGACCGGCCTCAATTCGATCAGGCTGCGGCAGCGCGTCGGGATTGATGTAGGTAACCGCGACCTCGCGACCACTATCGTCGGCGAGCCTGCCGCCCTCCCGCTGATACTGGCGCCGGTCGGGCTCTGCGGCATGCAATGCGGGGACGGCGAGATACTCGCCTGCCGAGCGGCGCAGGCGGCAGGAATCCCGTTCTGCCTCAGCACCATGTCGATCTGCTCGATCGAGGAGGTGGCTGCGGCTGTCGGACAGCCGTTCTGGTTCCAGCTCTATATGATGCGTGACCGCGGCTTCGTACGGGCCCTCGCCGAGCGCGCGATCGCCGCCCGGTGCAGCGCGCTTGTTGTCACGCTCGACCTGAACGTGCTCGGGCAGCGCCATTGCGACATCAAGAACGGCCTGGCCGTGCCGCCAAGAATCACCCCGGGCAATGTCCTCAGCGTGGCCGCCAGGCCGGCCTGGGCGCTGGGCATCCTGCGCGGCAAGCGCAGGAACTTCGGTAACCTGGCCGGCCACATCACGGTCGGCGACAGCGTGACCACGCTGGCCCAATGGACCGCCACCCAGTTCGACCCGACACTCAGCTGGGCTGACCTTGAGTGGGTCCGCGGCATCTGGCCCGGCAAGATCATCCTCAAGGGAATCACCGACCCCGAAGACGCGAGGATCGCCGCCAGCACGGGTGCCTCCGCGATCGTGGTGTCCAACCACGGCGGACGGCAGCTCGACGGCGCGCCGCCCGCCATCTCCGCGCTGCCCAGGATCGCCGAAGCGGTCGGCTCCGATGTCGAGCTCATCTTCGACAGCGGCATCCGGTCCGGCCAGGATGTGCTCCGGGCGCTCGCGCTCGGCGCCCGGTCCTGCATGATCGGCCGCGCTTACCTCTATGGCCTCGGCGCGGGCGGCCAGCGGGGCGCGGCCAAGGCGATCGAGATTATCCGCAGGGAGCTTGATGTCTCGATGGCCCTCACCGGCACCAGGTCGGTGCGCGACGCGGGGCCGCAGCTCATCGCCGAGGCCGGCGTCAGTCCGGTCCGAGGAACACGGCAGGGTCCGGCGGCGTGACGGTCATGACCGCGAGCACGTTGCCGCGACTGGCGAGGTGGCCGGTCAGCTCGGCGGACCAGGGCAGGTAACCGGGCTCAGCTGCCGCAGCAAGGTCACAGGTGACGCACGAACGCGTCGGCTATCGGTCCCGCGTTGCTGGCCCCGAGGCCGCCGCCCTCGACAAGGACCGCGAAGGCCAGGTCCGACCGGTAGCCGATGAACCACGCATGGGATGGCGGATTGGGGCCTCCGCCGTACTCGGCCGTCCCGGTCTTCCCGTAGACGCCGGGCGGGAAGCCGACATTCGCGGCGGTGCCGCTGGTCACCACGGCCCGCATCATCGGGCGCAGCGTATCCAGGATGGCCGGGCTCAGCGCACGCGGCTGGGCGGTCTGCCGCGTCGCCGGAGAGATCACCAGCTGCGGCGGCCGCCAGCTGCCATCCTCGATGGCGGCCGCCACGGTCGCCTGGCTGAGCGGGTTGACCAGGTCGGTTCCCTGGCCGAAGGCGTCCGCCGCCAGATCGACCGGATCGTGTGGCGTAGTGAACTGGCCGAGCTCGCCGGGGATTCCCAGGGCCGGGTTGGAATTGAAGCCGAACGCGGCCGCCATCGACGCGAGCGCGGGGCCGCCAAGCCGCTGCGTGGCCAGGATGGCGAACGTGGTGTTGCATGACACGGCGAACGCGGTTTGCAGGCTGGTGCTGCCATAGTGCTCGTAGTTGTCGTTGTGGAATACCCGGCCCCCGATATTCACCTGGCTGGGACACTGCACCGTGCTGCTCGGGCGCAGCCCGGTCTTCGCGAGCGCAGACGCGGTCACGACCTTGAACGTCGAGCCCGGCGGGAACTCGCCCTGGAGCGCGCGATCGAATCCGCCCGGGCGCTCGACCACGGCAAGCACCCGGCCGGTGGACGGCTGGATGGCCACCATGTCAACGGGCTTCGCCGTCGCGGCGGACCTGACCGCCTGCGATGCTGCCAGCTGGACCCGCATGTCGATGCTGGTCCGGACCGGCATGCCCGGCGTGGCGGCAAAACGGGCGGCTGTCGCGTCGAGGTGATCGCCCGGGCCCTCGATCTGGATGGACAGTGACGGGCGGCCGGCTAGCTGATCCTGGTAAGCCTGCTCGATCCCGCCCTGGCCGATCTGATCACCGGCCTGGTACGGGGCGCCGAGTGCCTTGGCTTGAGTTCCGGTGGCCGCCGCCACGTCGCCGGTCAGCAGCGACAGCGAGCCGGACGCGGCGGTGGCCTGGGGCGAGCTCAGCACGGTGCCGTCGGCCGCCAGCACCGGCGCCCGGGCCGGCCAGGCGGAGCGCAGGACGAACCGCTCGCCCGCCCGGAGGCCCGGGTAGATGGCTGCCAGGCTCCAGCTCACCCGCCATTGGCGGTCCCGCCTGACCAGTTGCAGCCGCCCTGGGTAGGTCCAGACATGACCGCTTGCGAGGTCGACGCTGGCGGTGAACCGGGCCTGCGCCGACCCGCCGTTGGCCGTCACCTGGCCAAGTGACAGCCGGATCCGGCTGCTGCCGAGTTCAGCGGCGGCCTGGCTGAGCGGGCCGGCCAGGCCGGCGGGCGGCAGGTTCACGCTGCGCTTGTCCATGGCGGCGTAACTGCCGCGCTGCCAGTCGGCCAGGTAGCCTGCCGCGGTCTGCTGCGGGCTGCCCTTGGTGCGAAGCAGCAGGTAACCGGCCCCGGCCAGCGCCAGGACCAGCACCGCCGCGGTCACCAGCGCGGCGATCCACGGCCTGCTGGCCCGGCGCATGCCGCCATGGCTCATGGCTCAGCCTTCTCTCTTCGCCTTATCGGCCCCGGCTTATCGCCCCGCTTATCGCCAGAATGCCCGATCTGGCCGGACCGTGCCCCGTGTCCGCACAGACCGGCGCGTGGCCGCGTCACTGTCGGGGTCGGCGGCGTCGTGAACCAGATGCCCGTCCAAACGGCCGGTCTATGCAGGACGTCGTGGACGAACAGCGGCACTATGGCGCTGCGCAGCCGGCGGCTGGCAGCCGTCGAGCGATGGGCGGGCCTGGTCGGGCATCCGCCTCAGCACCCCCGAAACCGGGACCTGCGCCCACCCGCGGCAGACTTCCGCCTACCGGCCTTCGCCAGTGCGGAGAGGTGCCGCGTGAGGTTGCGGTCAACAGCGTAGGATGCGGCGAGTTCTGCCGTCGGGGGTCCTACGGGGGCGCCCCGTGCCTGCGCCCGGCATCCGGGCCGGGTGATCGCGCCGGACACGGCCGTCGCGATCCTTCGCTATGTCGATTTCGCGGACCCTCATTCGAAGGCACAGTGTCAGCAAGTTTGATCCGACAGCAAGGAGACAGCGCGATGAGGTTCCTGATGACGACAAACGGCGGCGGTACGCCGCCGGATGAGGCGATGTTTGCCGAGATGGGCAAATTGGTGGATGAGTTGGCCAGGGCCGGCGTGCTGCTTGCGACCGGGGGACTGGATCACGGCGCGCACATCAGGTCCGCTGGCGGCAAGGTCACTATTACCGACGGTCCGTTCACCGAGGCCAAGGAGGTGATTGTCAGCTTCGCGCTGATCGATGTGCGGTCGAAGGAGGAGGCGCTCGAGCTGTCGAAGCGGTTCTGGCAGATCGCCGGCGACGGCGAGGGTGACGTCCGCCAGGTGTTCGGCCCGGAAAATCTCGGGTAGGGGCGCCGGCGCTGCCTTGACCGGCGACTGACGACGATGCTCTGATCGGTGGGTGACGGCCGCTGATGCATATCGCACCATCGAGGCGGTATGGAGGCTCGAGGCGCCGCAGATCATCGCGGGTCTGACCCGGATGGTGGGTGATGTCGGTCTGGCCGAAGAATTCGCGCAGGATGCTCTCGTCGCCGCGCTCGAAAAGTGGTCAGAGTCCGGTGTCCCGCCGAGCCCAGGCGCCTGGCTCATGGTCGTCGCGAAACGGCGCGCGATCGACCGGGTGCGGCGCCTGGAGCGGCTCGAGGGCAAACATCAGCTGATCGGCCATGAGCTCCAGATCCGTCAGGAAATAGCCGACGACGACCCCGACGCTGCACTCGATGACGAGGTAGGCGACGATTTGCTGCGCCTGATGTTCATCGCCTGCCACCCCGTGCTCTCAGCTGAGGCGCGGGTTGCGCTCACGCTGCGTCTCCTCGGCGGCCTGACCACCGAGGAGATAGCGAGGGCGTTCCTTACCTCCGAATCGGCCATCGCGCAGAGGATTGTCCGCGCTAAGCGGACCCTGGCCGACAAGCACATTCCGTTCGAGGTTCCCCCGGAGGCCGAGCGGGCCGCTCGGCTGTCATCGGTGCTCGAGGCCATCTACCTGGTGTTCAACGAGGGGTACGCGGCCACAGCCGGTGAGGACTGGATGCGGCCTGCGCTGTGCCAGGAGGCGCTGCGGCTGGGCCGTGTACTGGCCGAACTCGCGCCCGATGAACCCGAGGTGCACGGTCTCGTCGCTCTGATGGAGATTCAGACGTCGCGTCTGGCCGCGCGGACCGGGCCGTCCGGCGAGCCCATCCCGCTGCTTGAGCAGAATCGCGGTCGCTGGGATCAGCTCCTCATCCACCGTGGTTTCGCGGCACTCCTGCGTTCGCGAAACCGCGCCGCCTGGCCCGGCCCGTACGTGCTGCAAGCCGCGATCGCCGCGTGCCACGCGCGAGCGCGGACCGGCCAGGACACCGACTGGGTACAGATCGCGGCGCTTTACGAGGCACTCGCCCAGCTCATGCCTTCTCCGGTGGTCCGGCTCAATCAGGCGATCGCGGTCGCCATGACCGACGGCCCGGCAATGGGCCTGGAACGTGTCGACGCGCTCACCGACGAGCCGGCGTTCAAGGGCTACCACCTTCTGCCGAGTGTGCGCGGGGACCTGCTGGTCCGACTCAGCCGCCACGACGAGGCACGGCAAGAGTTCGAACGTGCGGCCGCCCTCGTCGGCAACGAGCGAGAACGCGCAGTGCTTCTCGAACGCGCCGCCGCGTGCCCGAGCGCAGCACGGCCATCGCCGGGGCGGTAACCACGCGCGGGCTCAGGCTCCGCGCCACGTGACCAACCGCACCTGCCCGCTGGGCCCGCGGCTGCGACGAAGAGATTTCTCCTGACTGTCGATCCAGGCTCCTCCCGGTCGAAGGGTGAGTGAGGCCGGGCAATCAGCCCGGCGGACCGGCACAGCGGCGGCCTCCCGGCGCTAACCGGGCTCACCAAGCCCGCTGAAGGAGTCCTGATGAGAAAAATCGTCGCAAACCTGTTCGCGTCCCTCGACGGTGTCGTGGAGTCGCCCGAGCAATGGACGGGCCCGTACTTCACCGACGACATCGGGCAGCTGATCGGCTCGGAGATGGCTCAGGCCGACACGATGCTGCTCGGACGCGTCACCTACCAGACCTTCGCCGCCTCCTTCGCGAGCCAGGCAGGCGGGATGGCCGACCAGATGAACACCATCCCGAAGATCGTGGTCTCCACCACCCTGGAAGCGGCCGACTGGCACAACTCGACCCTGGTCGCGTCGCCGTCTGAGCTCGCCAACTACAGGCGGCGGCCCGGCCGGAACATCGCGATCAGTGGCAGCGCCGGGCTCGTGCGATCGCTGCTGGGACAGGGACTGCTGGACGAACTCCGGCTGCTGCTGTTCCCGGTGGTCGTCGGTTCTGGCCAGCGCCTGTTCGACGGAGTCA
Source organism: Streptosporangiaceae bacterium (assembly GCA_050011895.1). Classification (GTDB taxonomy): domain Bacteria; phylum Actinomycetota; class Actinomycetes; order Streptosporangiales; family Streptosporangiaceae; genus DATBGO01. The sequence continues at coordinate 22,061 of JBEKIF010000036.1, forward strand.
CCGAGCGGCTGCCGCTCACCCTGCTCGATTCCCGCACCTTCTCCGGCGGCGTCGTCCGGCTCACCTACCAGCCGCAGCGCTGAGCCCATCCGCGCCTTCATCGCACATTGAGACCGATACAGGCGGTTGCGTCCTCACCTCGGCGCAACAGCAGGGCGGCACCCGCCCGCACAGAACAGGAGCAGTCTGACGACCATCACGGCCACACCCGGCACTCAACCAGGAGACCGACATGACACCACCCGTGCAAGGTCCCGCGTATTACTTCCCCCCAATCGAGAAGAAGTACGGCCGACCGATCAACGAATGGATCGACCTCATCCGCTCCTGCAAATTGACCAAACACAAAGAACTCGTCGACTGGCTGAAAACCGAGTACTGCATCGGCCACGGACACGCCACCGCACTCGTCGGCTACACGTTGGCCGGGCACAGCACCTGGCAGCCCGCCGACCACGGGCCGTCGTGATCTCGCGCGTCACTACCGTCCCAGGCCAATACCCGTTCCATGACCGCAGCCGTCGGGGCCGTGCCGTCGGGGCCGTGCCGCCGGGCGCGGCGCCGCCGGGAGCCGCGCTGGGCACGAAAGGATCGGGCAGACTGGGCATGTGGATGCTCTGGCAACCCTTTCTCTGGGCTCGTCCTGTGTTGTCCTTCGCCGAGCCAAAGCCGACGATCTTCCGGCGATTATTGACCTGATTGCAGCCGACCAGCTCGGCGCCCGACGCGACGGGGCGAAGACGGCCGGGGACCTCGCCGCGTACCAGCGTGCTTTTCGCGTAATCGATGACGATCCGGCCCATATCTTGATGGTCGCCGAGGCCGACCGTGACATCGTCGCCACGATGCAGCTGTCCTTCATCCCCGGCCTGGCCCGCCGCGGCGCCATGCGGGCTCAGATCGAGGCCGTCCGGGTCCACGAGGCCTATCGCGGCCGCGGCCTGGGCGCTGCGATCCTCACGTGGGCGATCGATGAAGCCCGGCGGCGGGGCTGTGCCCTGGTACAGCTGACGACCGATAAGTCCCGGACCGCCGCGCACCGCTTCTACGAACGGTTCGGCTTTGTCGCCTCGCACGAAGGTATGAAACTCGCCCTCTGAGCTTGCCGCTGGCCCGCTGAGCTGGCCCGGGCTGCCGGCCGCTGGCGTGTGGGCTGATTGCCGGGACAGGGCACGAGCGTGCTGGTCAGGGAGGGCTGGGAGGGCGCTGATGTCCCATGCGGTGACGATGTCGTGTGCTCAGCCCGCCATCGCGTGAATTCGCAGGGCGAGGAGTGCCCGACTACCGGCTGGCCGGTCCCCGCCCGCCCTACGAAGATCGCCCGTCAGGACCCTGACCCTGGCCAGCGGGTCGGAGACGGCAGGGCGACATCGCCGTAACCGTTGCATGCCGCCTTGATGACGTCAAGCTCGAACAGGATGTACCGCTCGGCAGGTGAGTAGCCCGCCGAGCGGACGGCAACCTCATGCAGGTCCTCGTCGTCTATCAGGGTCGCCGTGCCGCTCAGGTAGAACTCGCCGCCAGTGCCGTCGTTATCCGGAACCGCGTTATGCAGCGCATACGCGCCGCGCTCTCGCAGGTCGCGGCCCTTCGGGGAGGTCGGCTCCATGAACACGAAAAGATGGCCACTTCCGATAATCGGCGTCACCGGGTGAACTCTCGGAACACCATCGGATCGCACGGTCCCCAGGTAAGCGGGAGGGCGGCTGAGGCGTTCGGCACCGAACGCTGCCAGTGCCGGGTGCGCCGCTTCGAACTGACCCCATGTGCTCACGCCGTGCCTCATTCCGTCGCCATCCGTATAGCAGTGACATGCCAAATCCTGAAGATGTCACGCTCCGGGCGCCAGAACCTCCGCGACTCGCCCGCAGAGCCTGAGCCGGCGGCCCTGGGACCGAATTCGTGATCAAGCTAGTCTCTGAGGTGTGGAGAGGCGGCTGGCGCCCTACCAGCGGATGCGGGACTTCGACAAGACTCCGGAGCCGGCCGGCGGGCAGCCACAGGGACGTTCGGCTGGCGCTCGCCGGTTTGTCGTGCAACGGCACCGGGCTCGCCGGCTTCACTATGACCTGCGATTCGAGATCGACGGCGTGCTGGTGAGCTGGGCGGTGCCGAAGGGTCCGACGCTGGATCCGAAGGCGAAGCACACCGCGATCCACGTCGAGGACCATCCCATTGAGTACATCGACTTCGAGGGCGTCATTCCGGCGAAGGAGTACGGCGGGGGCGACGTGATCGTGTGGGACCGGGGCACCTGGGACCCACATGGTACCGATGACCCCGGTGCCGCCGTGGCCGCCGGCGAACTGCATGCCGATGTTTATGGCGAGAAACTTCACGGTCGCCTGGTCCTGGTGCGCCGTGGCCGCGAAAGCTCCGACAAGGAGCAGTGGCTGCTGCTGCATAAGAACGACGATCAAGCCGTCGACGGCTGGGACCCCGAGGACTACCCGAGGTCGGTGCTGAGCGGCCGCACCAACGACGAGGTGAAGGCCGACCCGGAGCGGATGTGGCGCTCCGATCTGCCGGCCTCGCAGGCGTCGGTGGCGATCGGCACTGCGGCCGACGGGCCCGGTGCCGCCGCCCTTGACGCGCTGGACTCCATGGGACCAGGTGGCACATGGGAGGTATTCGGCCGCAAGCTGCGGCTGACCAACCTGGAGAAGGTCCTGTTCCCTGCCCGGCCGGGCGAGGCGCCGGTGACCAAGCGTGAGTTTATCCGTTATACCGCTCAGATCTCTCCTGTCGTGCTGCCCTACCTGGCAGGCCGGGCGCTCAACATGCACCGTTTTCCTGGCGGGGCGGCCAGCAGCGGCTTCTGGCACAAGCAACTGCCCGACCACGCACCGGCCTGGGTGCCGCGCTGGCACAAGCCCGACGCCGGCCAGGGAAAGGCGACGACCTACCTCGTCGTGGACGAGGCGGCTGCGCTGGTGTGGGCGGCCAACTTCGGCGCTCTTGAGTGGCACGCCTGGACTGCCCGCACAGCTGACCCGGACCGCCCCACATATGCGCTGTTCGATATCGATCCAGGTCCGGCTACCTCGTGGGACGACATGCTGGTGCTGGCCCGGCTGCACAGGACCGCGCTTGAGCACCTGGGGGTGCGGGCCCAGCCGAAGCTCACCGGCCAGCGGGGCATCCAGATATGGGTCCCCATCACCCCCGGCCCCAGCTTCGATGAGACGCGGGCGTGGGCCGAGCAGGTGTCGCGGGCCATCGGTGCAATCGTCCCCGACCTGGTCAGCTGGAGCTGGGACGTCCAGGAGCGGCACGGCCTGGCCCGTCTCGACTACACGCAGAACGTTCACAACAAGACGCTCGTCGCCCCCTACAGCCCGCGCCCAGCGGCGGGCGCGCCGGTGTCCACCCCTATCGAATGGGATGAACTCGACGACCCGTCCCTGCGGTCTGATACCTTCACGATCCGCACGGTGCTGGACCGCGTGGCCAGGCGCGGCGACCCGTTCCGCAGCGTACTGCCGCCCGGCCAGGACCTGCCGCCGGTCCGCTAGTGGGGACGCGATCATGCCGCGCGTTTTGGCGAATATCCGGCCGGACCCCGGCGGCTGTGCCACCGTTGCTCGCATGTGCGGGAGGCAGCCGGGTAGCTGGTAGTTCGCGGCTCGGCTGCGGAAAGGGCAGGTCGTGAGTTATGACGGGTACGTGGACGGCATCACAGCACGGCTGAGCCTGGCACTCGACGCCGAGCTCGCTGAGGCCACGGCGCTCCGGCATGAGCTGCACGCGCACCCTGAGTTGTCGGGCGGCGAGCAGCTGACCCGCCGGATGGTGCTCGACCGCCTGCCTGGCACCGAGGTGGCCGAGGTCGCTGACACCGGCGCCCTGGTCAGGATCGGCGGCCCCGGTCCCGCCATCGCAGTCCGGGCCGAGCTTGACGCGCTTCCGATCAAGGAGGCCACCGGCGCCCCATGGGCCGCCAGCAACGGCGCGATGCACGCGTGCGGGCACGACGTTCACCTGGCCGCGGTGGCCGCGCTTGCCAGATGCGTGCACCGGGCGGGCGGCCCGATGCCGTTGCTCGTCGTGCTGCAGCCGAGGGAAGAGACCTACCCGTCGGGTGCCAAGGACGTGACCTCGTCAGGCGTCCTGCCTCGGCACGGCGTGCGGGCGATGATCGGCGCTCACGTCCAGCCGGTACTGCAGGACGGCCTGGTGGCGTGTGACGGCGGGGTGGTCAACGCCGCGGCCGACGAGTTCGTGGTGACAATGCGCGGCCGCGGGGGTCATGCCGCGTATCCGCACCTGACCGCCGACCCGGTACTCGCCCTGGCCCAGTTTGCCGTGAGCGCGCAGCAGATCGTCAGCAGAACGGCCAACCCGATAGTCCCGACGGTGGTCACTATTGGCTCGCTGCGCGCCGGGGACGCGGCCAACGCGACGCCCGACATCGCGACCGCGCGAGGCACCCTGCGTACCATGTCGCAGACGCAGCGCCCGATGCTGCAGGCGCGGCTGGCCGAGATCGCTACCGGCGTCGCGATGACACACGGCTGCACGGCCGAGGTTACGGTCCTGGCCGGCGAGCCGCCGTTGCGCAATGACGCCCGGCTTGCCGAGGTGACAAGCCGCCATCTCGGCGGTCTCGGCCTGGGCGTCGGAGGCCCGCTGCACTCGTGCGGGGCGGACGACTTCGCTTACTTCACCGAGGTTCTTCCCGCACTGATGCTGTTCGTGGGAGTCGGCGACGGCATTTCCATGCGGCTGCACGACCACGAATTCCTGCCGCCCGACCACACGGTCAGGTCCACAGCGCGAGCGCTGCTTGCCGGTTACCTGGCTGCCGCAGAGATCTTCGGCGAGCGCGGTTTAACAGCGGAGTGCGGCGACCTGGCCTGCCGGTAGCCTGTCCGGCGTGCTTGAACAGGTGACCGTGATCCGCTGCGTCAGCCCGCTGCGCGAGGGCGGGGCGCTGTACTTTCATCACAACTGGACCGCCGCGCGCCCGCCGGCGCCCTTCGACGCATCCGATCACGTGCTGCGCGAAGCCGCGACCCGGCTCGCGGTGGCACCAGGGAGCACGATGGTCCAGCCCGGCCCGTGCACAGCGGGCTCGCCGCGGATCCCGTCGCCGACCTAGAACGTCTCTTTGCCGAGCTGGTGCGCTGACCGGGCGCGATCAGCCGGAGCCTTCGAGGCTGACGTTGTAGACGGTTGCCTGGAATGTGCCGGAGGCGTCGGGCGGCAGCTTGGTAAACCAGATGAGCACATAACGGGCGCCGCGTGCCGGTGTGGTGAGCCGCAGGTCGACCTGCCCGCCCGCGCCGGTTACCCGCGCCACGGGATGGGTGTCGGTGAGCGAGGCTGCTGCCGCGCCGGTGCGCACCTGGAAGTCGGCGCCTGGCAGGCTGCCAAGCGTGATCTTTATGCCCGTGATCGTCACCGGCCGGCCCATGTCGAGGAGCAGCCCGGTACCGGGTTTCAGGTTCCCGAACGCCGCTGTGGTGTACCAGGCTGTGTGCCAGGCAGTTGCCCGGCTGCCGTCGATCGCCGGCTGGGCATTGGTGCCCTGGCTGTCGCCGTAGGGATCGAACGTCACCGCGCTGGCCGGGGTCAGCGTGCGCGCCCGGGGGGCTTGGTGCGCGGGGGCCGTACCGCTGGCGGTGCCGTGGGGTGTTGTTACTCCACGCGCAAGCAGCCAGCCGCCCGCCACGCAGATGGCGAGGACAAAAAGAACGGCGGCGACGCGCAACACCTTGGCCACTGCGGCGGGCCCTGGGCTGGTAACCGCCGGGCTGGCAGGCCCTGGGCTGGCGGGTACTGGGCTGGCGGGCCCTGGGCTGGCAGGCGCTGGTATGGCAGGCCCTGGGCTGGTAAACGCCTGGCTGGTAAACGCTGGGCTGGCAGGCCCTGGGCTGGCAGGCCCTGGGCTGGCGGGTACCGGGCTGGCGGGTACCGGGCTGGCGGGTACCGGGCTGGCGGGTACCGGGCTGGCGGGTACTGGGCTGGCGGGGGCTTGGGCTGGGGCCCCGGCGGCGGGGGAGGGGGCAGGCCACGCCGAGGCTGGTCTCGCGGGTGCTTGTCTGGCGGGTGCTGGTCTGGCGGGGGCTGCCCTGGCCGGAGTGGCGGCAGGCGCTGGCCCTACGGCGGCCGCTGAGCCGGGAGTTGCATGACCGGCTGTGCCTGGGCTAGCCGGACCTGGGCCTGCGGTGGCTGGGCTGGCGGTGGCTGGGCTGGCGGTGGCTGGGCTGGCGGTGCCTGGGCCTGCGGCTGAGCCGGCAATGCCTGGGCCGGCATGGGCCGAGCGTGACGGCGCGGGCGGAGGGACGGGCGGCGGCGGCCAAGCGTTCGCCGGTCCCGAGCCTGCGATCGGGGTCGGGGTCGGGGTCGAGGGCTGGGCCAGCGGCCGCGCTGTGGCGGCCACGGGCTTCGCTGGCTTGTTGCGGGGCTTCGCTGGCTTGTTGCGGGGCTTCGCTGGCTTGTTGCGGGAGCGAGTTGGGTCAGCCGCCGGGGTGCCCCGCTGCGTCCGGCCAGGTGTTGTGGCCTCCGGCGGGGTCGGCGATCGTCGGGAAAGCGGCGCCCGGCCGAAGGCCAGGCTGAGCGGCTGGGTAACGCTGGGCTCCTGGCTGAGCGGCGCCGAGCGAGCGCTGATCCCGGTTGCGGCCAGCGCGACGGTGAGCCCGGCTGGGCTAAGGATCGGTGGCTCATTGCCGCTGGCTTCGCCGAACAGTGCCCGGTAGATGATCGCTTCGACGTCGCCGGGTACGCCGGTCTGCAGCTCACGAGGGCTGACCGGACGCCCGGCCGTGCGCGGCGCAGCGGGCAGCCTGGTCTGCTCTTCGCCGGGCCAGTAGCCGGTGAGCGCCGCGTACAGGAGGCTGGCCAGGCTACGGGTGTCGGCGAGAGCCGGGTCGTTGGCTTCCGTCCCGGCAAGCGCCGCCGCGGTCGCCAGCCCGATGATCTTCACCTCGGAACGTGTGTCGCACCACACGCAATCCGGGGTCAGGCACAGGTGGGCGAGCCCAGCGGCGTGCGCAACACTAATGGCGCCGGCGGCCTCGGTGATGATTTCGACCGCACGCCGGGGCTCGAGCGGGCCGATGGCGAGCACGTCATCGAGACGCTCACCTGAGGGCCACTCGGAGACGATGTAGCGGTGCTCAGGGCTGTCATCAGCGTCGAAGATCTGGACCAGCCGACGGTCGTTCAGCTGAGACGCGGCGCGCGCCGCCGCCACAACCTGGCCGAGGCGGCGGAATCCGGGCACGAAGGTGCGCACGGTGACCGCACGGGCAAGGGCTCTATCGGTCGCCCGCCACAGCGACGATCCGCCTTCATCGCTGAGCTGCTCGTCGAGCCGGTACCGGTCGGCCAGGCGCCGCGCATCACCCTTCGGCCGCGCATCACTGCCGCCCGGCCCGGCAGGTTCGGCGGCAGATGCGGCAGTTCCGGCGGTGGCTTCGGCGGGTTCGGCTGTCGCTTCGGCAGCTGATGCGGCAGGTCCGGCTGCTGGTCCTGTGTCTTCGCGGTCAGGTGGCCCTGTGTCTTCGCGGTCAGGCCGCGCGTCGTCGCTGGGCAGCCCCGCATCTGGGCCGGCCAGTGGCGCGCCCTCATCGGCCAGCGACGCGGCCGACTCAACGCCGCTCCGCGCTGCACCTTGTGCCATCGCCGTTCACCCCTCGCACATACCCAAGCAAACCGCCGAGCCTACCGAGGTGATAGAGCCGTTAGTCCCCGCACAGGCCATCGACTTGCCGAGGAAGCGGCTGGCGATGGGACATCTATAGCGTGACCGGCGTCTATAGGCAGTCAGCCAGTGACCGAAAGTGACTTCCGGGTGCCCGCCTACGGGGTGAGCGCCATGTCCCGCTGGAGACCGGCTGCGTCGTCGCCATGCATCACCAGGACCGGTCTGCTGATAGCAGATCGCGGCCATTTCCCTAGCCACCGCTAGTTTAGCCGGCAAACAGTCGGCTAAAGGCGAGACACGCTTTATATTGCGGTGTCGGCGCCGGAGTGATTGCCCGCGGCCCGCGGCCGGCGGCCGGCTGACGACGTTGAGTGGCTGACGACGTTGAGTGGCTGACGACGTTGAGTGGCTGACGACGGCGGGGTTGCCGACGACGGCGGGCGACCACGGCGGCATCGCGGCATCAGACCGCCTCGCTGACCTGGAAGGCCCTGGAGGTGGACGACTCGCCGGCGGTGACCGCCAGCCTGGCTGAAGCGGGCGCGACCGTGCTCGCCGAGCCGAATCGCCCGCCATAGACCTCGCTCAACGCGCAGCTGGAGGCCCCGGGGCGGGCTGCAGCTAACGCTCTTCACCGAGATGGGAGACCAGGACTCCGCGCCTAGTCGTGGCATTCCGGCGGGACGTCCAGAGCGGGGTTCCGATCGAAGAACCCGAAGGGCTTGAGCCAGAACGAGACCGTGTCGACCGGCATGATCGGCCAGTCCTCCGGCCGGGTGATGTGGTGAATGCCGAACACATACCACAGCACCAGGTCGGTGTTGTCGATGGACCGGTCCTGTGCCGTCCAGCTGGGCAGTCCGTGGTCGCGGTCACTGAGATTGGGGAACTCGCCGCATGGCCAGCGTTCGTCCTGGCGGTAGGGGGTGACCCAGAGCGTGTGCCCGATCACCCCGGCCCGCTGCAAGACGGGCGAAGCGGGGTCGATCAGTGGCGGGAAGGCGCCGCCCGGGACCAGCTTGTACCCGACCGGGGTGCCGAGCCCGTTCCTGACGTTGTCGTTGACGACCTTCCAGCTCTTCTGCGTGTGCCAGTCGTAGTCCTGGGTGCCTTCGGCCTCGGTGCGCAGTGGTGTCTCGCGGAGTACCAGGCCCAGCCGGTATGGGTCGTCATCACGGGCGCCCCGTGGTTGTGACTGCACCGCATACACCGTGTTGGCAGGCCCGTCCACGTCAAGATCGAGACGGGCCACGATGAAATGCTGGTGGAAGGGCGCGTAGGTCCGCTGGTCCACGAGCGTGCCGAACGGCGGCTGGCGCCCATCGCCGAAGTAGGAGGTGACCACGATGCCGGTGGCGCGCACCTCGCACTCGATGTTGCCGTCCTGATAGAAGCGCCAGTACACGAGGTACTCGTAGTTCGCGACGGTGACCTGGAACGACACCACGAGCCGCCGGGCCCGGCGCACTTCTGGGCCCGTCACCTGATCCACGTGCTTCCAGCTGACGCCGTTGTCCTCCTCATGAATGCAGATCGCGCGGGGGATAACGCGCGGCTGCCCGGCTGAGTCGTGCACGACGGCGTCGAGGTACGTGATCTCGCCCAGGCAGTCACAGCCGCGCTCGAGCGAGGCGGTCATGAAGCCCAGACCCCACTCGCCGACGTCGAAAGCGGTCCGGCGGTAGTGATCGCTGGTCGGATCCCGGTAGGGCACGACCATCTCCGCGAACGACAGCCGGTGCGCTATGGGCCGGAGGCGGCCGGTGTCGCGGTATCCCACCTCGTGCAGGACGAGGCCCTCCCGGTAGTTGAAACCAAGCCGCAGCTCCCAGTTCTGCCAAGAGAGGTGCCTGCCCGCCAGGGTGAACGAGACGCCTTCGGGCTGGCTGATGTGCAGTGGCGCCACTTCCCGCAGCGGCATCGGGAGGAGCCTGGGCAGGTACTCGCCGGTGACCTCGGGCGGCTCGGCGGTCGTGTCGCCGCCGAGGTCGTCTTCGAGCTCGACCATCGTCATCTGGTTGAGGTCGACGATGGGATGCAGCCCGCTGACGTGATGCGCGTACGGGTTGCCATCTTCGCTGCCCCGGTACCAGACGTCTGACCAGCCCAGCCGCAGTCCGCGGTGGCGCGGCGGAACGAGCGCGGCGCCGTAGGCCCAGACGTCGGTGAGGACGCGGGTCCCATCGGTCATCCCGCGACGGGCGAGCGCCGCGGTCAGCAACGGATGTTCGCGCAGCATCTCGTCACACTCGTGCCACTCGTCCAGCGTCATGTTCGGCTGCTGGCCAGGGAGGTGTTCCCAGGCCGTGACGGCGGCGTCGGTCAGCGACACCACCGCGCGGTAGGCGTGCCCGTCATCACGGTTCCAGCAGATGGCGACCGCCTCACGAGTAGCCGGCTGCCCGGCGGGGTGGCCCTGCGGTACCTGGGCCGCATCCTTGGCTGGTTCCCTGAGCTCGATCGAGGCGACCCGCCACCGCGCGCCGACCGACCGCTCCTGCCGCAGTATGGACGCGACCAGGCGGAACTCCTCGGCCGTCAGCGGGTCGAGCGGATGAGCCTCCCCGGCGACCCCGGAAACCTCACTGGGCTGTTGTGTCGCGCTCAACGATGCCTCCTCCTGACCTGCCTACGCGCCGGGCCGTCGTGCCACGCGGGCCAGCTGCCGCGGCCCGCCGATGCCGGCTAGGGCGCGGCTGCTGCGGAGGCCAGCCGCGCTCGGCTAGCGGGTGCCGCCGGTCCGTCGTCGCCAGATCAGCCAGCCAGCTGCGCCGATAACCACAACTGCTCCGGCAACGGTGCCGGCGATGGCGCCTGGTGACAGCGTTCCGCCGGGGCCGGCTCCTGACGTGCTGCCTGGCGCCGAGCGGGTGCCAGGGGTCGCCGAGCCGAGGCTCGGGGCCGTGGTCGGTGTCGGCGTGCCGGAGCCGGCTGACCCCGATGCTGTGAAGGCGACCACATGGTCAGCGGCGGGCGCGAGCAGCAGGCCGTTCCCGACACTCGGGGTCGGGAAATGGTTGGCCACTGCCCCGATCGCGGCCTGCTGCCGGACCTTGCCCGTGGCCGGATCGAGGCCGTACAAGGTGCCGTTCTGCCCGATGGTCCAGATCAGGCCCGCGGCGACGATGGGCGGCCCGCCGCCCGTTCCCGAGTTCCACACCAGCGAAATCGCAGCCGGGGACTCAGTTGCCCGGACCGCGATAATGCCGCTCAGGCAGGGCAGGTAGGCGGTCGTCCCGACCACCGCCGCGCCGCCGTCTATGTCGCTGCTGCACAGCTGTCCGGTCACGGCCTGCTGTCCGCCGATGCCGCCGAGGCGGGCACCGTTGAGGAGGTAGACGATGCGGGACTTCCCTGTGAGCAGCACCTGGCCATCGGACAGCAGCATCGGCACCGTCGACATGTCGAGGTCACTAGCGTTGTTGGAGGCCCAGTTGCCCGGCGCGAAGTACTGCAGCAGCTGCAGCGACGGCGAGAGCTCCAGCACCGCATCACTGTCGTCGAAGGCATGGCCCGCCGTGTGGACCGAGCCGTTCCCGACACTGACCCAGACGTGCCCGCTGCTATCGATGGCAGGCGCTGCCCCGCCCATCCAGATCGCTCCCTGCGACTCGCCGGCTGCGCCGTCGACGGTGAAGTCCGTCGGCGGACCGCCGGTTTCCTTGACTGCCACCACCCGGCCCCGGTACGAGGCACAGTCCCCGTAGTTGCCGCCGAAGCCGAACACTACCTGGCCTGCATCGAGGGCCAGGCCGGTGCGCTGCAGCAGCGCCGCGGTGTCCGCTCCGGCCGGGTCTACGTTCTGGCTCAGCATGCTCTTGCCTGAGGCGGTGCTCAGGCCGACAAGCAGATGTGCTGGCTTCCCGTTCCGCAGTTCGTCGGCCACCACGAAGATCTCGCCGCGGGACCGGTCGATGACCGGCGTGCCCGTGATGCCCACAGTTGGGGTGATGTCGCCGCAGGGCAGCGATCCCGATGGCACCGGACTGCCCAGATGCGCTGACCAGAGGACCGCGCCAGTGCCACGGGAGAGCGCGTACACCGTGTCGTTCTCGGTCGCTGCATAGATCCGCCCTGACCATACGAGCGGCTCGCCGTAGATCTCGCCGTCGAGAGCCGGGGAAGTCCACGCCCGTTTGCTGGTATCCACCGCGGCGACCGAATCCACGACGCCGCGGCCGGCGGCATCATGGTGGTACACCGTCCAGGAGCCGGAGCCGGAGCTGGAGCCGGAGCCGGAGCCGGCCGCCGCGCTAGCCGACCCGGCCGCCGCTCCAACCGAGCCGGCCGCGGTAAGCCAGGTCACTGAGACCAGAGCCAGTAGCCAGGTCGATCTGGGCCGCCCGGGCTGCCGCGTTCTCATGCCAGCATCATGACGTAGCAGCGAGGCCCGCAGGCTGCGTTCTCATGCCAGCATCATGACGCAGCAGCCCGCAGGCGCCGCCGCCATCTTGCGGCGCGTCACGACCCGGATCCTGTCCGGCCCTGCCGCGTTGTCTTGGCACCATCGCGACACTGCATCTTGTCCGGGTCGGCTTGCCGGGCAGACGTTTTTCAGGGTCGGCTTGTCAGGGCTGACGTTCTCCGTCGATCGTCAGCTCGACCCGTTCGTTGTAGAAGCACATCAACCCCGCGATCTCCGCCGCTGCCGGGATCGGGTTCTCGTAGCTCCACACGAGATCGTCATGGAGCTCGCCGCCTGCCTGGACCGACCAGTACGAGGCCTGGCCCTTGAACGGGCAGGTGGTCTGCCGGTCGGTGGGCTGCAGCAGTTCCGTGCGCACGTGGTCCCTGGGCAGGTAGTAGCGGGTCGGCAGCCCTGTCTCGTCCAGCAGGACGGGCCGGTCCGAATCCGCCAGCTTCACCCCGGCCAGGGTGATCTCAACGTGAAGCGCGGCAGGAGTAGTCGTGATCTTGTGCCCGGTAGCCATGCTGATGCCAACCTCAATGCGGCCATGATGATTCCGTGCGGCACTCCAGCACCCAACTCCAGCACCCAACTCCAGCACCAAATAGCACTCCAGCACCAATGCCGGTCACCAACCGGCCTTCGGACCCAAGGCGCCACCACGCTTGTACCGGATTTGGTGACCACATATCCGGCATTTCGGCTAGGTTTGGCCACCAAATCCGGTACAAGTGGGGCTTGTTCCGGGGAGACCGGCAGCCCGGGAGGGCGATCGGCACTCCTGGAGCTTCAGTTGCACGGCGACGGCGTGGACGGATGGGGCGGGCGCGGACGGATGGGGCAGATATGAATGGATGTGGCAGATGTGAATGGATGTGGCGGGCGTGACAGTGCCTGTCTTGTTGCTGGCTACGCCGGCGCTGGTGTGGGCGATGCCGGGCGCCAGGCGCGCCAGGCAAGACAGTTCTTCCCCATGAGTTTCATGGCCACCTCCGCGCCGCCATTGCCCGCGCGCACCCGGGTCTAACGAGAACATTCCGTACAGGTCCGGACAGGTGGCAACCCGTGAAACGGCGGTAGCCGACCGTTCTCTGCGCGTCGGCCGGTGGCGGCCGCGACCCATGACAATTGTCATAGGGGCCCGGTGAGAAAGGGGACTCGATCGGCGCCGCCGCGCGATGCGACTATGGGACCCATGGCACCGACCCCTAGCACTCACCACCGGCAGGGAACGTGGATGACTAGCAATGGGCAGCCGATGGCCGTTGGTCTCAGCGGAGTGCACAAGAACTTCGGCTCCGTCCAGGCGGTGCGGGGCATCGACTTGGACATCGCGCCGGGTGAGATCGTCGCTTTCCTTGGCCCTAACGGCGCGGGCAAGACCTCGACCATCGACATCATCCTGGGACTGTCCCGGCCGACCGCGGGCGAGGTGTCGGTATTCGGCATGCAGCCACGGCAGGCAATAGCGCGCGGACTCATCTCCGCGGTGATGCAGACCGGCGGCCTGCTCAAAGACCTCACTGTGGCGGAGACCGCCCAGTACACCGCGAGCCTGTTCGTGCATTCCAGGCCGGTACAGGAGGTCCTGAGCCGGGCCGGCATCTCCGGCATCGCCGACCGCAAGGTCGGCAAGTGCTCGGGCGGCGAGCAGCAGCGGCTGCGCTTCGCCATGGCCCTCCTGCCCGATCCGGAGCTATTGGTCCTCGACGAGCCGACGACCGGGATGGATGTCGAGGGCCGGCGCGGTTTCTGGGCGGCGATCAGGCAGGACACCGCCGAGGGGCGAACCGTGCTGTTCGCGACGCACTATCTCGAGGAAGCCGACGCCTACGCCGACCGGATCATCCTGGTGCGCCACGGGCAGATCGTCGCCGACGGCACCGCGGCGGAGATCAAGGCGATGGCCGCGGGCCGGACGGTGCGCGCCACGCTGCCTGGCGCTGATGAGGCCGCGCTGCGCGGCATCCCCGGAGCAGACAGCGTCGAGGTGCGCGGTGACACGGTCCTGGTGCACTCCGGCGACAGCGACGCAGTGGCCAGGTACCTGCTGACCACCACGCCAGCCAGGGATCTCGAGATAACCACCCGCGGGATCGAGGACGCTTTCATCGCCCTGACCAGCGACGACGCCACAACCAGCAATGCGGGAGGAACTCGATGAGCACGTCGGCCGGCATCCAGGACCTGACCGCCCGCCAGGCCCCTGGCCTGGGCGGCTTCAACCTAACCGTGCTCAGGCTTGAGGTGCGCCGCCTGCTGCGCAACCGGCGCACCCTCCTGTTCGCGACGATAGCGCCCGCGTTCTTCTTCCTGATCTTCGGTCTTAACGCGGCATACGCCAGCGAGCCCGCGGGGCACGGTAACGTCTCTGCGTTCGTGATGATCAGCATGGCGCTGTACGGTGCCGTGCTCGCGACCACCAGCGGCGGCGCACTGGTATCGATCGAGCGCGCCGCCGGCTGGAGCCGCCAGCTCCGGCTGACCCCGCTGTCGGCGCCGGCCTACATCGCCATCAAGGTGCTGACCGCGCTGGTACTCGGGCTGGCCTCGGTAGTGGTGGTCTACGCGGTCGGGGCCCTGACCGGCAAGCCATCGATGCCTGGCTATCTATGGATCGCCACCGGGCTCAGCGTCTGGGTCGGCTCGCTACTGTTCGCGGCGTTCGGCTTGTTCATGGGCTATCTGCTGCCGACCGAGAATGTCATGCAGATCCTGGGCTTCGTGCTGATCCTGTTCGCCTTTGCCGGCGGTCTGTTCATCCCGCTCAGCCAGTACCCCCACGTGCTCCAGACGCTCGCCATGTACACGCCGCTCTACGGCCTCAACGAGCTCACGCATGCGCCGCTGCTCGGCGTGGGCGTCGACGTCGCGTGGGTCGCAAACGTCTTGGTCTGGCTGGTCATCTTCGCTGGCGGCGCGATGTGGCGATTCCGTAAGGACACTGCCCGGGTCTGAGCTTCCCGTGGGGCCCGGGCTTCGGTCCGTGCCTGGCGCGGCGCGAGCCTCACCCGCGAGCCTGGCCTGCGAGCCCGGCCCGGTCAGCCGTGGGGCGGAGACTACCTCCGGCGCCCCGGGCGGCCGCTGGCAGACTTGAGACGTGCCAGACGTGGATAACGCGGATATATCGCGGCCAGCGCCGGATCGGCCCGGCGCCGCGGACGCTGGCCCTGTCCCGGAGGCCGACGCGGTCATCGCGTTCTGGCGGGAGCTCGGGCTGCCAGGCCTGGTGGACGTGCACACCCATTTCATGCCGCCGAACGTGCTCACCAAGGTCTGGGCCTTCTTCGAGGACGGCCGCGCGGCGACCGGACAGGCCTGGCCGATCGTCTACCGGCAGCCCGAGGAGGACCGGCTGGCGTTGCTGCGGGCGTTCGGCGTGCGCAGGTTCAGCGCGCTGCTGTATCCGCATAAACCAGGCATGGCATCCTGGCTGAACACCTGGGCGGCTGACTTCGCGGCCAGGACCCCGGACGCCCTGCACAGCGCCACCTTCTTCGCGGAGCCTGGCGCCGTCGGGCACGTAGCGGACGCGATCGCCGCTGGCGCCCGGCTTTTCAAGGCGCACCTGCAGGTGGGCGGTTACGACCCGCGGGACGAACTGCTTGATCCGGTCTGGGGACTGCTCGCCGAGGCGGCCGTGCCGGTGATCGTGCACTGCGGCTCGGCGCCGACGCCGGGACGGTATACCGGTCCCGGCCCGATGTCGGCGGTGCTCGCCCGCCATCCTGCGCTGATCGCGATCATCGCCCATCTCGGGGCGCCGGAGTATGGCGAGTTCCTCGGCCTCGCGCGACGCTATCCTGGCGTCCATCTCGACACCACGATGGCGTTCACCAGCTTCCTCGAGCGCCTGGCGCCGTTCCCCGCTGAGCTGCTTCCCCAGCTGGCCGCGGCGGGTGACCGCATCCTGCTGGGCAGCGACTTCCCCAACGTTCCCTATCCCTATCTGCACCAGCTGCAGGTTCTGGCCGGCCTGGGGCTAGGCACCGAATGGCTGCGCGCCGTCTGTTATCAGAACGCGGTCCGGCTGCTCGGACTGTGAGTCCGCTGGCCGCGATGGGCCGGAGGCGGGTCGCGGCCCGGCCTTGGCTGCCCGCCGTCGGTGCAGTCAGCCTGGCGCGTCCGTGATCGCGGACAGAGCGCTGTCTGGCACCGTTACGAGCGGGACTGGATCTGCAGGAGGAACTCGGCGTTCGACGCTGTCTCGCGCGTCTTGGCGAGGAGCAGCTCGATGGCCTGCTGCGCGTCGAGTTCGGCGAGCACCCCGCGGAGCACCGCCATGACGGCGCCCTCCTCCGGGGACATCAGCAGGTCGTCCCGGCGGGTGCTTGACGGCGTCACGTCGATCGCCGGGAAGATGCGTTTCTCCGCGAGATCACGGCGCAGCCGCAGTTCCATGTTGCCGGTGCCCTTGAATTCCTCGAAGAACACATCGTCCATCCGTGATCCGGTCTCCACCAGGGCAGTGGACAAAATGGTGAGCGAACCGCCGTCCTCGATGTTCCTGGCGGCACCGAGGAACTTGCGCGGCGGGTAAAGAGCGCTCACAGCCACCCCGCCGGCCAGGATACGGCTGCTTGACGGGGCGGCGAGGTTATAGGCGCGGCCAAGCCGGGTGATGGAGTCAAGGAGCACGACGACGTCGCCGCCCAGCTCCACCAGGCGTTTGGCACGCTCGATCGCCAGTTCGGCGACGGCGATATGCTCAGCCGCAGGCTGATCGAAGGTGGCGCAGATGACCTCGCCGCGTACTGACCTTCGCAGGTCAGTTACCTCTTCGGGTCGCTCGCCGACGAGCACGACCATCAGGTGGACTTCGGGGTGATTGGCGGCGATCGCTGCGGCGAGCGCCTGGAGCACCATAGTCTTGCCCGCTTTCGGCGGGGACACGATGAGGCCGCGCTGGCCCTTGCCGATGGGGCTGACCAGGTCGATGATCCGTGCCGTCGGTGAACCGCCGGCCGGCTCGAGACGGAGGCGCTCGTTTGGGTACAGCGGCGTCAGCTTGGCGAAGTCGGGGCGCTCCTTAGCGCCGACGGGGTCCCGGCCGTTGACGGCCTCGATGCTGACCACCGTGATGTTCGTCGTCGCCGCGCCGGTTTTCGCTGCGGCGCCGTTTTTCGCTGCGGCGCCGTTTTTCGCTGCGGCGCTGCCGTGGCGGGCCGCCCGGGCTGAGCCCTCGATGTGATCACCTGCGCGCAGGCCGTACTGCCTGAGGAGAGCGGCGGGCAGCTGGACGTCGTCCCGGCTGCTCTGGTAGCCGCTGGTGCGGACGAACGCCGAGTTGCCTGCGACGTCAAGGATGCCTGATACCGGGATCGGCGGGCTTTCGTGGGTCTGGTTGGTGCGCGACGGTGCCGCGCGTGGTTCGGTAATGGTTGTCATGGGGTTCCTTTCGGGAGAAAAGACGCGGCTGGGCACGTCCTGGAAAGCGGTGCGCAGGCACGAGGGCAGGCCAGGGAAAACGCAGCGCTTATTTAACGAAATTCGTGTGAGCAGCCGCGATCAGGAGGCAGACACCACCGGGGCCAAACCGGCGCTTTATTAACCGCTCGACGTCAGTGCCCGGGTCTTTCCCGGGGACGGAGCCCTGCGAACCTGCTCGGCTAAAAGCCGCTGAGCGAATTAGCCCGGCCCGTAACGGCGGGGGGACATCGCCTAGGCCGACTATATACCGCAACACCGGAGCACTGGCAAGTCATTCCCCGATGCCTGAGCCACGTTGGCCGGCCTCAGGTGCCTGGTGGGGCCGGCGCTCCACTGATCGACCGCGATCATGAGAGCGGGCCGCTCGCGCATTCGTCACGATGGCGGCCTGCGCGACGGCGCCTGGGTCGCCGAGGCCACCGCGTTGATCGGCCTCGGTGTCGATGACGGTGACCCGGTCGGTGGTGCTGCGGCTACCCGCGCGGCCCCCGGAAAACCCGCCGCCACCACCTCCGGTTCCCGAGAAGTAACAGCCGTTCCCGCCACGTCAGCCTGGGGGACGGCTTGTGTATGCACAGGCCGGTATTGCCAGGAAGCAGGCAGTCGCCTCCGCAGTCGCCCAGGCAGTGCCGGCAATGGCGGACGGTGGGCAGGGGCGCCCCGCCGGGATTCGTCCCGCTCATGGCCCAGGGATACGCGTGTCCCGCGGCCCAGTCAAACGCGTCGACCACCGGGCCGCGCTGCTCGGGCAGTCCCACTGTCGTGCTCCTGGGCCTGCGAACTCTCGGCACGCTCGTTCTGCATGCTGGTTCAGGCAAGTACCGAGACGCGAAGGGGCGGCCATGGCCCGCTTGCCGAGTCGGCTCCGGAATACTGTCGCTGCATGAGCGAGTTGCTGCCGTTGTTTCCGCTGGGCACCGTGCTCTACCCGGGTCTGCTGCTGCCGTTGCACATCTTCGAGGAGCGGTACCGGCAGCTGGTCCGCGATCTGCAGGCCGGACCGCCGCCGCAGCGCTTCGGCGTTATCGCCATCCGCAAGGGCCGCGAGACGGGCGTGGACGGCATCTCGGCGCTGTATGAGATCGGCTGCATCGCGACGCTGCGCCGGCTCACCGAGCGTGACGACGGGCGGTTCGATCTGGTGACTGTCGGCACCCAGCGGTTCCGGCTTGCTGAGCTTGATCAATCGCAGCCCTACCTGCAAGGCAAAGTCAACCTGCTCGCTGAGGAAACCGGAGACGAGGCGGCCGCAGCGGTCGCGGGCCAGGCCGTTCAGGTGGCGTTCCGCACCTACCTTGACGCGCTGGCCGCGCAACGGGCAGGGCAGGTCAGCGTTCCTGAGCTGCCCGACGAGCCCGTGCTGTTGTCTTACCTGGTGGCCTCGTCGGTGATCGTTGACCTGAGCGACAGGCAGGCGCTGCTCGCCGAGCCCGACGCCCTGAGCCGGCTCACGGCTGAGCGGGCCCTGCTGTCCAGAGAGACATCGATGCTGCGCTCGCTGAGCTCGGCTCCGGCACCGGACCTGAGGAACGCGCCCTACAACCCGAATTAACCAGCCGCCAGCCCGAGTGGCGCCGGGCTGTCCGGCCCGGACATCACCCCGTGCGGGTATCGATGCCGGGCCGGACATCGGTACCCGGCACGGGCTGACCAGCGCGCTCCGACGCGGTCACCTGCGCTGGGCCGCGTTGGCTGCGAGCCTGTGCAGGGCCCTGACGAGGATGTCGACCTCGCCCCTGGTGTTGTACATGGCAAGCGACGCCCGGACCGCAGACTCCAGCCCGTAGCGGCGCAGGATCGGCTGGGCGCAGTGATGGCCGGACCGGACGGCGATGCCTTCGTTGTCGAGCGCTGAGCCGGTTTCCTCAGGAGAGCAGCCGTCGAGCACGAACGTGAGCACGCTGGCCTTCTCCGGGGACGTGCCGATCAGCCGCAGGCCGGGCACGCTCTGGATCTGCGTGGTGGCATAACCCAGCAGTTCGTGCTCGTAGCGCGCGATGCCCGCCACGCCGATCCTGGCGACGTAATCAAGCGCGGTGCCGAGCGCGACAGCGTCGGCGATGCTGCCCGTACCTGCCTCAAACCGGGCCGGCGGCTGCTGGTAGGTGGTCCGCTCGAAGGTGACGTCCCTGATCATGTTCCCGCCGCCCTGCCACGGCGGCATCGTTTCGAGCACTTCAGGTTTGCCGTACAGGACGCCGATGCCGGTCGGCGCGAACACCTTGTGCCCAGAGAAGGCGTAGAAGTCGGCGTCCAGCGCCTGCATGTCCACGGGGAGGTGGGCGATGGCCTGCGCCCCGTCGATGAGCACCCGGGCGCCGACCCGGTGTGCCGCCGCGGTGAGCTGGCCGACCGGCACGATCGTCCCCAGCACGTTGGAGACGTGCGAGACCGCGACCAGGCGGGTGCGGTCAGTGAGGAGGTCGGTGTAGGCATCGAGGACCAGCTGGCCGTCGGCGTCGACCGGGATGATCTTGAGCTTTGCCCCGGTCTGCTCGGCGAGCTGCTGCCACGGCACGATGTTGGAGTGATGCTCCAGTTGCGAGAGCACGATCTCGTCGTCCTGGCCGATATAGCGGCGCCCCCAGGCCTGCGCGACCAGGTTGATTGCCTCGGTGGCGCCCCTGGTGAAGATGATGTCCTCGGCGGACGGGGCCCCGATGAAGCCGGCGACCGTGGCCCGCGCGCTCTCGAACGCGTCGGTCGCCCGCGCCGCAAGAGTGTGGGCGGCGCGGTGGACGTTGGAGTTCTCGCGGGAGTAGAAGTAGCCGAGCCGGTCAATGACTACCTGCGGCTTCTGCGTGGTCGCCGCGTTGTCCAGCCACACGAGCCGCCGCCCGTTGATCCGCTCGCTGAGGATAGGAAACTGCCTGCGGATCGCTTCAACATCAAACGGCTCCCGGGCGCCTGCCGGGAACTCCGTCGCTGGAGTGGCGGCCGGCAGCTGATAGTCGACGAAGTAGAAGCTCGGCGCGGCGGCGTCGCTGAGATCCGGCAGCGCGTACGCCTGCCCGGGCCACTCCGGCCCGGCAGCCGCGAGGCCCGCAAGCGGGGCGGGCGGCTGCGCCGCAGCGGCGGCGGTGGCTGGCTGTACCGCAGCGGCGGCGGTGGCTGGCTGTACCGCAGCGGCGGCGGTGGCTGGCTGTACCGCAGCGGCGGCGGTGGCCGGCTGTACCGCAGCGGCGGCGGTGGCCGGCTGTACCGCGGAGACGCCGGCGGCTGGCTGTACCGCGGAGACGCCGGCGGCTGGCTGTACCGGAGAGACGCCAGCGGCTGGCTGTACCGCAGATAGGCCGGTGGCTGGCTGTACCGCAGAGACGGCAGTGGCCGATTGGACCGCCGAGGCGGGCGTGTTCGGCTGGACTGCTGACACGGGACTGGCCAGCTCAACGGCCGGGGCTGACGCCTGGCCCGGCAGGGCGGTGAAGAACTCGTTCGCCAGCCGGGTCAGCGTCTCCTCGTCGGGCAGCCACGCCGGGACGCCGCTCATGCCGTCACCGGTAGGTGTGGTCGTATTCATGGAACTTGCCCACTTCGACCTTGTCGAGCACTGCGAGTGCATCCGGCGTCAGCACCGCGAGGGAGCAGTACAGCGAGATCAGGTAAGAGGAGATGGCGCTGCGGTTGATGCCCATGAACCGTACGGAGAGCCCGGGCCCGCGCTCGCCGGGAAGGCCGGGCTGGAAGAGACCGACGACACCCTGCCGCTGCTCGCCGGTCCGCAGTAGCAGTACGTGGGTCTGCCCCTTCACCAGCGGCACCTTGTCGGACGGGATGATCGGCAGGCCGCGCCAGGTGATGAACTGCGAGCCGTAGAGGCTGACCGTCGTCGGCGGAACGCCGCGCCGGGTGCACTCCCGCCCGAAGGCGGCCACCCCGGCCGGGTGGGTCAGGAAGAAGGCAGGCTCTTTCCAGACCTTCGTGATCAGTTCGTCGAAGTCGTCCGGAGTGGGCGGGCCGGCGATGGTGGAGATGCGCTGCCTGGCGGCGGTGTTGGCGATCATGCCGTAGTCCGGGTTGTTGATCAGCTCGCTCTCCTGGCGCTCCTTGATCGTCTCGATGGTCAGCCGGAGCTGCTCGCCGATCTGGTCGTACGGGCTGCTGTAAAGGTCGGAGACCCTGGTGTGGATGTCGACCACGGTCGAGACAGAGCTGAGAAAGTACTCGCGCGGGTTCTCGTCGTAGCCGACGTAGGTCTGCGGCAGCTCGGACTCGTCGCGGGGCGGGCAGGCGATCTCGACATCCTCAGGGTGCGTGACCCGGTTCAGCCGGTAGATGCCAGCCTCGACCGGCACCCACTGCAGCAGCCGGGTGAGCCACCGGGGCGTGATCGTATCGAGCTGAGCGGTGGTCTTGGTGGCATTTGCCAGCTGACGCGCTGCTGCGTCGCTGAGAGCCAGATGGATCTGGTCGTCGTTTGGCATGGCTTTGCCCCTTCCAAATGTAGATACCATCGTTGTGATGAGCTTTTGCGGGGTAGAAGGGCCGAAAGTAATTTTTTTCGCTAGGTTTTAGAGGGATTATCAGGACGTTGGCCCCTCTGCGGCGTCTTGGCGACGGATAGATTCTTGCTGGAGGACTCACCCGCGGTCCCGGAGAAGGCGGGACCGCAGGCCAACAGCGGGAAGGGACTAACCATGAGAATCGCCGCCGACGTCACGCAGCTGATCGGGAACACGCCGCTGGTGCGCCTGCGGCGGGTCACCGACGACGCCGGAGCCCAGGTCGTGGCGAAGCTGGAGTCGTACAACCCGGCCCACAGCGTGAAGGACCGCAT
>JBEKIF010000037.1:0-40505 GCA_050011895.1 Streptosporangiaceae bacterium
GCTCGCGCGCACGATTACGAGGTGACCTTGGTCCCGGCACCCAGGGCGGTCGGTCACTGGATCACCCATCGCACGGGCGATAACGATTGCGTCGATGGCGAACACGATCGAAGCGCACTCGCCCTGGTTTTTCCTGTGCAGTGCGGCTTAGATAGCTGCGCGCCAGCGACTATGGAAGCGGCCGATTTCGTCACGTCACGTGACGCAGGCGCGAGCGCTTGCCGCTCCGGATCCGCCTGCCTCGAGCTGCCTTAGCGACCAGTGGCTCTATACGCCTCGGGCTGCGCGCGTGCGGTCGACCTGATGGATGCTGGCGCTGCTGTCATCGCTGCTGTCAGCATCCCCGCTCATGCAGATACCACGGTCACGACGGTGTGCCCGATCTTGATCTTGTCGCCTTTCTTCAGCCGCTGAGGTGCGTGGATGCGGCGCCCGTTGAGCCAGGTGCCGTTGGTTGAGCCGAGGTCTTTGACGTACCAGAGGCCGTGGGCGATCTGGAAACGGGCGTGGTGGTTGGAGGCAAATTCGTCGCTGACGGCCAGTGCGCCTTGGCGGCCCGCGATGAAATCAGTATGGAAGGTGTGGCGCTGGTCTCCGGCCTGGATGAGAAGCGTTTGGGTGGGGACGGCATCGACATCGGTGAGGGTGACGCCGGTCTGGCCAGCGACGGCGGACACGGCGGCCTTCCAGGCTTGCTGCTCCTGCTCGGCGGTGTCTTCCCACGGCGGGAGGGATCCAGGGTGGGCGCCACGGTGTGCTTCGTAGGCGGTTCGTGCGAGGTGTTCGAGGCCGATGCTGGTCACGCATCGATGATGCCAGAGGTACGGGGTGATGGCTTCCAGGAGACCTCACCCTCGCCCGCCGGTCCGCTGGATCTCGCGGCCTGACCGTGGCTGGACGGGGAAAGCCGTTGATCTGGTCGCCAAATAGGTCCGCTGCGCAGTGGAGCTTACCGGCTGGCCATTTCCGTAAACGCGAGCCGCTCGTGATTATGAACCGGAAGCCTGATGCGCCTGCGCGGCCAGTTGACGCCAGCGGTCGGCGAGCAGCCCGAAGAGCAGGTCGTCAGTCCACTCGCCCTTGATCCAGGTGAAATCGCGGCGCCGCCCCTCCTGCAGGAAGCCCACCCGTTCCAGGAGCCGCGCCGAGTTGCGGTTGCGGGCATCGCATTCGGCAGAAACGCGATGCAGGCCACGCCGCTCGAGCAGGTCCCGCAGCAGGGCGCACACCGCCTCGGTGGCATACCCGTGCCCCTGCCGCCCTGCTGCAAGCGTGAATCCTATCTCCGCCTGCATCCGATTCTCGTGCAGGTTCACGCCCACATCGCCCGCCAGACACCTATCGGCCTTGAGTTCGACCGCGTACTGGAACCATCCGGGCTGCCCCGGCTCGCCACCGGCGAGCCTACGGACGAGGGACGCCGCGGACTCAACCGACAGCGGTGCCGTCCAGCTCTGATAGCGGGCGATCACCGGGTCCGAACGATACGCAGCGAATGCCGCCGTGTCCTCTGGCTGAAAGCGACGCAGGCACAGCCTGGGAGTCTCCAGAAGCATCCGGTAAGCATCTCACCTGTCGGTTCCGGGTGAATGTTGACCCGGCCCGGCCGTCATCACCGCGAGGCGGGCGCGCTGCCGTCCAGAGGTATGAATCGCCTGACCTTGCCCGTCCTCCGATCACGAGCGATCGCGCCGGCGGACGTGATCGTGACGTGCGGCCCGGCGACGCCGGCCCGGCGCAGGCTCTGTTCAACCGCAGCTGCCAGCGCAGTATCGTCAAAGCCGGGGTCGGCGACCACCACGATGTCAGCGCCGCGCGCCGTCTGGCGGACCTGGTACTCGCGCACCTCAGCAGCTGCCAGCAGCACGGTGGTCAGCGCGTACGGGTGCACGAGGGTGGCGCCATAGCGGAAGACGTCGTCGGCGCGCCCCTCGACGCTCGCGCGCAGGAAACCGCCCGCGCTTATCCCGGCCGGGGTGAAGCGGTCGGCGAGCTCGTAGCGGATCAGCGGCTGGGTGAGGTTATGCAGGTTGGTGACAAGCACGCGTGCGGATGCGGTGCCGTCGGGGACCGGGCGGCCCGCTTCGTCGACGCACTCGGCGATGCAGGTGTCGCTCGCGAAGGTAAACACCGCGTCGCCGGGTTCGCTGTGGCCGACAAGCCCCTCGGTGGAAACGAACATGTTGATCACCGGGACGCCGAACGCACCGCTGATGGCCGCGCGATCCTCCGCGGTGAGCATCTCGGAAATCGATGTGACGGCTCTCAGCTGCAGCCGCAGCCGGCCCGCGCTCTGCTCCCTGGCGAGTTCGGCCAGCCTGGACGCGTGCCCGATCAGAGCGGGCGGCTGGGCCGCATTGAGGCGCGCGACGATCCTGGCGGTCGGCAGGGTAGCCGGGGCGGACACCATCCGCAGCGGCGGGCCGGTGGCCGTCGCGGCTGCCAGGCCGCTGGAATGCACGGGCGATGCAGCGCCCACGATCCCGATCACCATGCCGTCGGCCAGCCGCCCGCCGCCCGCCATGAACGCGGCCATCGCCCTGCGCATGACCGAGGCGGCGAACTCGGCATACTCCTCGGCCGTCTGGACGAAGACGCCGCGCAGTCCGGAGCTGCCACCCGAGACCAGGCACACATAGTCGCCGAGAACCAGGGCGGGCTCGGCTGCCGACGCGGCGAAGTGCTGCCCCACAAGGTCTCGCGTCAGCCGCCGGTCGGTGACGACCGCGTCGAAGCTCTCCATCATCTGCGCCTTGGTCATGACGGGCAGCAGGGCCAGGTCAGCCAGCTCGAACCGGCCAGCGTCGATTCCGGCGAGCCGGGCCGCATGGAACGGCGAGCGCTCGATGGCACGGGCCAGCAGCGCCCGCAGCCGGGTGCGCTGCTCCCCGGCCAGCTGTTCGGTACTCCAGCCGAGGCGCTCGATGTGGCCGGCCATCCGTGCGCCGATGGCCGCAGCCATCCGGGTGCGGAGCATTTCAAGATCTGCGCCGGTAGTCATGGTCATGATTGCCTCATTTCGTGAATCTCGCCGGCTGCGGGTGATCCGGCGAACAACGCGGCGAGCTGGCCGAGCACAGACGGCAGCTGCGCGAGGCCGACGGCGTGCCGGTCAGCTAGCTGTTCGACGGCGATGCCCGTCTCGATGGCCAGCAGCACCTCCGCCACCTGCCGCGCCGGGACCGAGAGGGCATGACCGCTGCGCTCAGCGACGGAGGCAACCACGCCGGCCAGCCCGTCGACCGTCCTGGCATGGGCAGCCGCGTACCGGCGCCTGAGCTCTGGATCCCTGGCCGCATGCACCCGGAACTCGGTGACGAGCAGCCGCCAGCCCGGCGCGGCGCGTTCGGCCTGCCGCGCCAGCTCAAGCACGGCGGGAAGACCTCCCGAATGCGCTAGCCGGCCGGCAGCCGACGCGTTCTGCGCTGCGCGCTCGGCGATCTGGTCCGTCAGCAGCGCCAGGAACATGTCGGCCTTGCTGTCGAACCGGGAGTAGACCGCGCCCTTCGAGAACCCCGCCTCGTCAGCTATCTGCTCCAGCGTCGCGGCGTGATACCCGCGGGCCAGGAACACGCGCATGGCGGCAGCCAGCAGCACGCCGCGATTGCGGTCGTTCTGCTCGGCACGTGACAGGCGCGGGCTCATACCATCGATATTTGAATACCAACGGTATCAATGTCAAGTGCGACATTCAGCCCCGGCGGGCGTTGCTCGGGAGCGCAGCGCTGCACTGTCCGGCGGGCCCAGGACGTGCGCCACAGCGTCGGCCTGCGCTGCAAGATGCGCGCCAGACGCCAAGATCGGCAGATGGCTACGATGCGGCTTATGACGGAGACCTGGGATCCCGTCTTGCCGGGTGTTCTGCGCTTGCCGTCCGGCAGGCTGGTGCGGGGCCTGAGCCGCTTGGCCGACCGCCGACCGCCGCCCGCGCCGGAGGTCCCGGGGGGCGCAGTCGCGCCAGAGGCGCTGCTAAGACGAACCTATGAGACGTGCGCCGATTTGGCACCTGCCACGGACTGCCTGAGCTCAGCGATACCGGCATGGATCCCGTCGATCAGCACATCGAGATCGGACGCGGCCCGCGATTCTGCGGTGATCCCGAAGGAGAAGCGGTCCAGGTAGGAGAAGATCGCGATTGTGATCCGTATGCCGTTGCCGATCCCCGCGTAGGGGTAAGCCTCGAGCATCCGGCGTCCGAGGACGTACAGCGGGACCCGTGGCCCCGGCACATTGGTGGCGACCGTCTGGAGCATGTACTGCGGTGCCTGGAACGAGGCCTTGGTACCAAGCGCGAGGAGCGTCGGCGGGGCAAAGCCCATCATCTTGCCCATGACATCGGCGCCGACCGCCTGGTGCGTCCGCTTGATCTCGTCCATCTGGCCGTGCACATCCGCTAGCCGTTGCCGTGGATCGGGCTCGCTGACCGGCAGGTTGACGAGCACTCCCGTAACCTGGTTGGTTTTCCCATCGTCGTCCCCCTCGGCGCGGACGGAAACGGGTACCAGCGCCCGTACCACCACTCCATTCTTCAGCTCGCCGCGGGACTGGAGCAGGTCACGGAACCCATTAGTGATCGCGGCGAGCATCACGTCGTTGACGGTGCTCCCGGTAGCGCGGCCGATCTCCTTGACCTCGCCCAGGCCCGCGCTCGCCCATGTCCACCGCCGATGCGGCCCGATCGGGCCGTTTAGCGAGGTTACCGGGGTACTGGTGAGGCGCTGGGTGCTGTGGGCCATGCCCACGGTAAATCCCAGCATGTCCCGCGGGGTGCGCAGTTGCTTCGCGACCGTAGCCGGGACGGTGACAAGCCCGCCGACCGGTTCGGTGACCGTGCTCCACAGCCCATTCGCCGCCTGGGAGACGGCGGACGGCGCGGGCTTCGGCTTCCATGGGACGAGCGCGGGCAGCTCCGCGTCGGGCTCTCGGTCAAAGATGTCCGACATGAGATCCGTGGCGCCCTTGCCGTCCACCATGCAGTGGTGCGTCTTTGACAGGACGGCCCAGCGGTCGCCTTCCAGGCCATCGATGAGCCAGTACTCCCACAGCGGCCTGGCCTGGTCAAGGCGATGGACGAAGAGCTTGGCAGCCAGCTTGCGCAGTTCCTCAGTCCCCCCGGGCGCGGGCACTGCGACGTTCTGCACGTGATAGCTGATGTCGAATTGCGCGTCGTCCACCCAGATCGGGCGGAAGACATGCAGCGGCGCGGTGCGCACCACCTGGCGGTACCGCGGCGCACGCGGCAGTTTCGCCGCGATCAGCTCGACGAAGTCCTCGTAGGACGGAGCCGGGCCCTCGAACACGGAGAGCATGCCGACATGCATGGGAACGTTCTTATGCTCGGCAAAGAAGAATCCGGCATCAGCCGTGCTCATCCTGTCCATGCCTACCTCCGTGCTGTGTCGCGATGGGAGCCGTTCCGCGGCCGAGCGTGCTCGCACGGCATCGTGGCCCTCGCCCCTACGCTATGCGCTGCCGCTGTGGCCCACTACCGCGCGGCCCCAGAATTCCCGCCCTCCCAGGGTTTTCCTGGCGCGCTGGCCGACGGGTCGCTAACGCACCCGACGTTCTTCAGGGCCCCGCACCGCGTCGGTGATGAGTTCCGCGATCGTCGCCGGCTGTTCCAGATAAGGCTGGTGCTGCTCCCCAGCGGCGCGTGCCTTCCGCTGCCCTTGGTTATATGGGTGCATGGAACTCGCCCTGCCCATCTGCAGTACTTGCGGCGTTCAGTATTCACGCCCGCGCGATGACTGCCCGGTCTGCCTGGACGAGCGCCAGTACGTCGGCTGGGACGGCCAGCAATGGACGACGCTCGCCGAATTGCAGGCGGCTGGCCACCGAGGCCGGCTGGCGGACGAGGGCCCTGGCGTCGTCGGCATCGGCGCCGACCCGCCGACCGCGATCGGCCAGCGGGCCCTGCTGGCCCGCGCGCCGGGCGGCAACGTGCTCTGGGACATGATTACCTACATCGACGACGACCTGATCGCCCGCGTCAGGGAGCTGGGCGGGGTCAGCGCCATCGCGGTCAGCCACCCGCACTTCTACGGGTCGATGATCGATTGGGCGCACGCCTTCGGCGCCCCGGTCTACATTCACCGCAAGGACCGCGAGTGGGTCGCCCGGCCCGACAACGCGGTCGTCTTCTGGGACGGCGACACCCGCGAGATCGGTGACGGCCTGACGCTGATCAATGCCGGAGTGCATTTCGACGGCGGTCAGGTACTGCACTGGGCAGGGGCGCCGGACGGCACTGGCGCACTGTTCTCCGGCGACATCTTCACGGTGGTCCAGGATCGCCGCTGGGTCAGCTTTATGTACAGCTATCCCAACCTCATCCCGGAGCGCCCGAACTCGATCCGCCGAGCGCTGGCCCTGATCGGGCCGTTCCGCTTCGACCGTGTCTACGGAGCCTGGTGGCGCCGTGTCGTTGCTGCCGACGGCGCCGCGGTTGTGCGGCGATCGGCGGAGCGTTACCTCCGTTTCGCGCTGGACGGCAATAATGCATAACGATTCTTGGCCGTAATCCCACCGGGCGCCGCTGATCCCGTCCGTGCCAGGAAAAGCCGGCCGGTGCCCTCCCAGCCCGCCACGGACCCGGCCGCCGCAATTGACACTGCGGCCAATCCCGTAGCGCGGTGATCAACGTCTCCGGCAGGGCGACGGCCGCGCGCCGCCCGCGCGCTCAGCGCTGCCGGATGCGCGCGAGCACGAGGGTGATGTCGTCCTCGCCGTGCTCGCGCAGCGCCTCACTGACCGACTCGCAGACGGTAGTCAGTGCCGTCGCGGGCTCCGCGAGTGCTGCGCCAAGAGCTTCGCGCAGCGCGGTCACGCCGTCGTCGAATGCCCGGGTGCGGCTCTCCACCAGCCCATCGGTGTACAGGGCGAGCGTGGCGCCTGACGGCAGGCTGATCTCGGTGGCGTGGAAGGCACCGGCCCGCAGGCCGAGGGGCAGCCCGGGCGGCAGATCGAGCACTCGCGTCGTGCCGTCCGCGAGCGCGAGGACGGGCGGCAGGTGACCGGCCTGGGCGATCACGCATGAACTCGCCAATGGGTTGATGACCGTATAGACACAGGTGGCGAACGGCGCAGCGGCCAGTCCCGCCGCCATCTTGTCGAGCCTGTGCAGGATCTGCTCGGGCGGCAGCTCAAGGTCGGCCAGGGTATGTGCCGCGGTCCGCAGCTGCACCATGACGGCTGCCGCCTCCGGGCCGTGGCCCATCGCGTCGCCGACGATCAGCGCCGCCCGGCCGCCTGGCAACGGGACGATGTCATGCCAGTCACCGCCGACCATGCTGGCGCCGACCGGCAGGTAGCGGTGCGCGACTTCCAGGCCGGCCGGGACGTGCGGCCTGCCCGGCAGCAAGCTGCGTTGCAGCGCACGCGCGGTCCGCCGCTCCCGGTCATACAGCCGGGCGTTGTCGATGCAGAGCGCGGCTCGGGCGGCAAGCTCGGCGGCGGCTCCCAGGTCATCCGGCCCGAAGACAGGACTGGCTGCGGTGCGCCCGAATACCGCGCACCCCACCACGGCCCCGCGGGCAGCGAGGGGAACGGCCAGGCACGAGCTGTAGCTGGCGATGAGCTCCGGACCGCCGGGATTGCGGCCGATCCGTTCGGCGATCGCGCCGTCGAGGTGGTCGGAAAACACCGGGCCGCTCGCCGCCATCGCGCGGAAGCAGGGCATGTCCTCGCCGAGCACCAGCACCTCATCCGGCGGCAGCAGCCTGTCCGCCATGTCGCCCGGCAGATCACCGAGGCGGGCAGCGAGCCGCCGCACTATGGTCGTTGGCCGGGCCCGGTACGAAGAAATGTCGTCGGCGGCGAGCAGCCGTTCCGGCACGTAAATGGCGGCCGAGTCGGCGAACCGGGGAACCGCCACGTCTACGACCTCCCGGGCAGTCTGGGCCAGGTCAAGCGTGCTGCCGATCCTGGCGACCGCGTCGCTCAGCAGTCTCGGGCCTGGCTGGGGCGAAGCGCGCTGGGCGATCACGAGCGATCCGGCGGCTGATCCGGTGATTGGCTCGCAGCGGATGGCGACCTGCCCGCCAGCGGCGGGTAATGCCAGCATTCCGGTCCAGACCCGGCCCGCAGCCACCTCGGCGAGCGCTCGGCGTAACAGCAGGCCCTCGTCAGGGCCGGCCATCACCACATCGCACACGTCGCTCCCGACGGCCGCGCTCGCTGTGCGGCCGAATAGCCGCTCCGCTGTTACCGACCACGAACCCACCAGCCCTTTGGGATCCAGGGTGAACGCGGCGAGCCCAGCCAGGTCCGGCCCATGCGGGCGCGCCGCTACGGGCTTATCCCCCCGGATCTGTGACTCCACCGGTAACTGCACCAACCTTGACGGCCAATTCGCCGGGCATGCGGCGCGTATCTGCCCACGTTGCTGCTCATCCCGCCGCGGTGCGGTATGGCAGCCATTCGCCAATGCCCTCAGATATCGTGCGAATACGAAATGTACCGCATCGCGACGGCAAAGTGGGCCAGTCGCCGCCCAGAACCGGTGATCAGGGCTTCGTCCACGCCTCGCTGTGCTGCCAGAGGAGCCGGCCGAGTTCCGCGCTAGCGGCCGGGCTCGGCTGTCGCTCACGGCAGTCGTCGTAGAAGCGGCCGGTTGTCGCGGCGACCTCCGGAGCGGTGCCGCAGTAGAGGGATGTCCTGGCGCCTTGCTGCGTGCTGAGCATCCGGCGCTTCATCAGCATGCGCACCGGCCAGGGCACCCGGCGCCAGATGTCGGATGCGACCACGCCGGGGTGCAGCGCGCATGCCGTCACGCCGCCACCGCTGCCGCCATCGACGCGACGGGCGAGTTCCTGGGTGAACAGCACGTTGCATAGCTTCGATACCTGGTACTCCCGCAAGCCGGTGCGGCTGCGGGTGGGACGCCGCAAGGTCTCGAAGTCGATGCCCTTGGCCTGGTAGTGAGCATTACTAGACACGGTCACGACCCGGGCCGGCGCACTGGCGGTCAGGCACTCAAGGAGAGCCGTGGTCAGCGCGAAATGACCAAGGTGGTTGACCCCGAACGTAAGCTCGAACCCGTCTCTGGTCAGGCCGCGCTGGCCGCCGACGCCCGCATTATTGACCAGTACGTGCAGCGGCTCGCCCAGGGCGAGGAACGCCTCCGCGCAGCTCCGCACCGACGCCAGATCAGCCAGGTCGAGCCGTAGGAACCCGACCGCGCCGTTACCGGTCTCGCCGATGATGCCGGCCACTGCAGCCCGGCCCTTTTCCTCCGATCGGCAGGCGACGTAGACCCGGCCACCACGGCCAGCAAGCTCGGCGGCGGTCGCCCGGCCGATCCCCGTGTTACCCCCGGTCACCAGGAATGTCCGGCCGCCGGGATCGGCCATCAATTCCTCCTTCCCGCTAACGAGCTTGCGAGCCGATCGCGCGGCGGCCAGCGAAACCATGCTGAGCCTTGTGGTACCAGCCGAGTTCCGGTTCGCCTTCCAGCCAGCACAGCAGCACAGGTTCCCCGTCCAGCTGCGCGGGGAAGTCAAGCAGCAGCGGAGCTATTCCCTTGACGTCAAGGCCCTGGGCCGGGAACCAGCCGAGCAGCTCGCTGAGCCGGGCCTGGAGTCCCTTGGCCTCCGGCAGGCCGCCGAGCGCCGAGCTCTCGCCGACGGCCAGCGCTGCCTGCACGTCAATGAGGTCGGCCCGGACTGTGATCAGCTCCGCTGCATGCGCGAGCACCGCGGGCATGAGCCTCCGCGCCTGCTCAAGCGTGAATTCCTGATCCATAACCGGCAGCCTGCCCGACCCGGCTGACCCGCGTCCACCCCGTCGGCCCAGGTCCACTCCGCCCGCCCGCACCCACCCTGCCGGCCCAGGTCCACTCCGCCCGCCCGCACCCGCCCTGCCGGCCCTGGTCCACTCCGCCCGCCCGCACCCACCCTGCCGGCCCTGGTCCACCCCGCCCGCCCGCACCCAAGCCGCCCGCACCCATCCCGCCCGCACGGACGCAGCCGACCCAGGTCCATCCCGCCACCCCCGCGCACCCACCCAGCCCGCACCCACCCAGCCCGCACGCACGCAGCCGGCCCGCATCCATCCCCGTCGGCCCGCACCCACCCTGCCCCGCCGAGTCCCGTCTGGATGGCCTCAAGCGGAACTTGTACCGGATTTGGTGATCTCATATCGGGCATAACACCCTAGTTTGTGAACCAAATCCGGTACAAGTGTTCCCAGCTCGCGGTGACTTCTGTTCTCAGGTCGTGGTGGCTTCAGACAGCCGCGGCTCAGCTGTCGGCCGGGATAGCGGGGCGCCTGACGGCGAACTCGGGGACGAGCAGCTCCGCGATCTGGGCGGCGTTCAGGGCAGCGCCCTTGCGGAGGTTGTCCGCGCAGACGAACAGATCGAGGGCGCGGGCGTCGTCGAGACTCTGCCGCACCCGGCCGACCCAGGTCGGATCGGTGCCTGCCACGTCGGCAGGCGTCGGGTATTCGCCGCGGGCCGGATCGTCGGCCACCACCACGCCTGGCGCCTCGCGCAGTACCCGGCGGGCGCTCAGTTGCGTCACCTCGCGGTCGAAAACGGCATGGACGGCCGCCGAGTGCCCGATGATGACCGGAACCCGTACGCAGGTCGCCGACACTTTGAGCCCGGGCAAGCCGAGAATCTTGCGGGTCTCATTGCGGATCTTCAGCTCCTCCGATGACCAGCCTTCATCCTTGAGCGATCCGGCAAATGGCACGACATTCAGCGCCAGCGGAGCGGGGAACGGGCCGAAATCACCGACCGCGGCGCGCAGGTCACCGGGCCGCTGGCCGACCCACCTGTTCCCGGCGATCTTGCTCAGCTGGTCGTAGAGGGCATCGGTCCCGGCCTGACCTGCCCCGGACGCCGCCTGGTAGGAGGCGACAATCATCTCGCGCAGGCCGAACGCGCGGTGCAAGGCCGCGACCGCGACGATCAGCGAGAGCGTGGTGCAGTTCGGGACGGCGATGATTCCCTTGGGCCGGCTGGCCGCCTGTCCCGGATTCACCTCAGGTACCACCAGCGGGACGGCGGGATCCATCCGGAACGCCCCGGACTTGTCGATGACCACGACGCCACGTCCGGCCGCGACCGGCGCCCAGGCCGCGGACACCTCGTCGGGTACGTCGAACATAGCTAGGTCGACGCCGTCGAAGACGTCAGGCGAGAGCTCGCGTACCTCGATGAGCTGGCCGCGCACCGGCAGCCGTCGGCCGGCTGACCGGGCGGAGGCGACCAGCCGGATCTCCCCCCATACGTCATCCCTGGTGGAGACCACGTCGCGCATAACGGTACCGACCGCCCCGGTCGCGCCGACGATGGCCAGCACCGGCTTCGCGCTCATCGGCCGCTCCCCCCGTAGATGACGGCTTCCACCTCGCCGGCCTCCAGGTTGAACGCCCGGTGCGCCGCGGCGACGGCGGGATCCAGGTCGTTCTCGTCGACCACGACCGAGATCCGGATCTCCGAAGTGGAGATCATCCTGATGTTGATGCCAACGTCAGCCAGGGCGCCGAAGAACGTGGCGATCACCCCTGGCTGAGATCGCATCCCGGCCCCGACCAGCGAGAGCTTGCCGATCCTGTCGTCGTACACCAGCGAATCGAAGGCGCCACCGTCCTGCAGCGCCCGCAACGCGGCCATCGCTGTCTGCCCGTCAGCCCGGGGCACGGTGAACGAGATGTCAGTGCGCCCGGTGGTGGCGGCCGAGATGTTCTGCACGATCATGTCGATATTGATGCCGGCCCTGCCGATCGCGTGGAAGATCTTGGCCGCCTCGCCTACCTTGTCCGGCACGCCGATGACGGTGACCTCCGCCTCGCTCCGGTCGTGGGCAACCCCGGTGATGATGGCCCGGTCCATCTCGCCTCCTTCTATCTGCGCGCCTGGCGGCCGGGGATCTGGCGCTTCGGTCACCAAGGTCCCGTCGCGGCTGCTGAACGAAGATCGCACGTGGATCGGGATCGTGAACTTCCGTGCGTACTCGACGCATCTGACGTGCAGGATCTTTGCCCCGGACGCGGCCATCTCCAGCATTTCCTCGTAGCTGATCCGCGGGATCCGGCGCGCCCCTGGCACGATCCGCGGGTCAGCTGTGAATACCCCGTCGACGTCGGTGTAGATCTCGCATATCCCAGCGCCCAGAGCGGCGGCGAGCGCGACCGCGGTGGTGTCCGAACCGCCCCGGCCGAGGGTGGTGATGTCCTTGCTGTCCTGCGACACGCCCTGGAAGCCCGCGACGATCGGGATCGCGCCATCGGCCAGCGCACCAGATATCCGGCCGGGCGTAACGTCGATGATTCGCGCCTTGCCGTGCGTGGAGTCGGTGATAACCCCGGCCTGCGAGCCGGTGAAGGACCGCGCCTCAAGGCCGAGATTGGCGATGGCCATGGCCAGCAGCGCCATCGAGATCCGCTCACCGGCGGTGAGCAGCATGTCCAGCTCACGGCCTGGCGGCAGCGGGCTGATCTGCTTGGCCAGGTCGTGAAGCTCATCGGTAGTGTCGCCCATCGCGGACACGACCACCACGACCGAATGGCCGGCCTTCCTTGACGCCGCGATCCGCTGCGCTACGCGCTTGATGCCGTCCGCGTCGGCGACCGATGATCCACCGTACTTCTGCACGATAAGAGCCACAGGCGGCGGCACCTCCGGCTTCGGCTGGCGACGGGCAGGACATTAGTCTACCGAGATCGGCAGCTCTCAGCCCGTCGTGCTCTCCTCAGCGACGTCCAGCCTGGCGTGAGCGACGACCGCATGCAGCGCCCGCAGCGCGGCGCCGCCGTGCGTTCCCCAGTGGTTCACGTACGAGTACTGCCACCACCACAGTGCCTCGGCGGACCGGGACGCCTCGTAGTGCTTGAGGCCATGGATCAGGTCCGCGGCAACAGCGGCCAGATCATCGGAGAGGCGGAACGGCGTGGCCTGTGTGTCCTGGTAGGGATCGAAGAGCTCGGCGTACTCGTCACAGCCGAGAAGCCGGGCCGCGAGCCCGCTCCGCAGTACGTCCAGATCCGGGTCGGCGCCCACGTCAGGCTCCCAGTTGCCGGGCAGGATGACGTCCTTGCTGGCGCCCAGCTGTGCGCCGGCGAGCAGGATCTGCGCGACCTCGAGCAGGAGCAGTGGAACGGTCTCGTCCTCGCCCTCGCCTCTGGCCAGCGCTGCGACCCCGTCGAGGAAGTCCCTGGCGTGCCTCGCGATCCGGTCCGCCAGCGGCTGCCAGTCCTCGCCCGTCCCGCCGGCTGCTGAACGCGTCCAATAGCGCGGTGCGCTAGACATCAAGAAGTCTCCGTCCTTCGAACGCGCGCCCGAGCGTCACCTCGTCGGCATACTCGAGTTCGCCACCCACCGGCAAGCCACTGGCGGGCCTGGTTACCCGAAGCCCCATTGGCTTGATAAGCCTGGCGAGGTAGGTAGCGGTCGCCTCGCCTTCCAGATTAGGGTCAGTCGCCAGGATCAGCTCGGTGACTGTGCCGTCAGACAGCCTGGTCATCAGTTCTTTGATCCGGAGGTTCTCCGGCCCTACCCCGTCAATCGGGCTGATCGCGCCGCCCAGGACATGGTAACGGCCCCTGAACTCGCGGATCTTCTCAATCGCAGCGACGTCCTTCGGCTCCTCGACGACGCAGATTACCGTCGGGTCGCGGCGCTGATCCCCGCAGATGCGGCACTGGTCGTCCTCCGCCACGTTGCCACAGGTACTGCAGAACTTCACCCGCTCCAGGACCTCGATCAGCACCGAGGAAAGCCGCCGCACGTCCGCAGGATCGGCCGCGAGGAGATGGAAGGCGATCCGCTGCGCGCCCTTCGGCCCGACGCCGGGCAGCTGACCGAGCTCATCGATCAGGTCCTGTACGACGCCCTCGTACACCTCAAAGTCCGCTCGAAGACCTGCCCGGGTTGTCGCCAGGCGGCTCGCCGAGGCCAGGCAACCCGGGGAAGCCTGGCAGTCCAGGGATCCCCGGAGCGCCTGAGTCGTCGCCCTGACCGCCGATACCGCCTGCGAGCGGCCCCATCATCTCCTGCTGCAGGTCGCCGACGCCGTTGTAGGCGTCGCGGACCGCTGCGAGCACAAGATCGGCAATGGTCTGGGCCGTTTCCGCCGGGTCGCCCGGGTCGATCGCCGCAGCGGCGATGCTGAGGTCCACCAGTTCGCCCTGCCCGTTGACGACCGCCGTCACCAGGCCACCGCCCGACGTGCCTTCCACCTCGGCATCGGCAAGCTCCTGCTGAGCGTTCATCAGCTGGTTCTGCATCTGCTGAGCTGCCGCCAGCAGCTGCTGCATGTCCAACTGGCCGCCAGGGTCCACGTCGTCCCCAATCGGTTGCTTTTCGGGCCGCCGCTCCGCTGGCCGGATCGTCCGCGCGGCGCGCCTTCGCGATCTGATGTCGCTCTGAGCCTATGGCCTACGGCAGGGTCCGGGTACCACCGCATCGCCCAGGACACGGCTCGAGCAGTCCGCGGCGCCCGGTGGGCGCGGGCGACGATCTTGACGGTCAACGTTCAGGCCCCGCCGGTCTCCTCGATGACCTGACCGCCGAGTTCCCGCTGGATAAGGTCCGCCCCGGTCAGCGCGTCTGCCCCGGTCAGCGCGTCCCCCCCGGTCAGCGCGTCTGCGTCGAAATCGGCGGCCTGGTGCAAGCTAGCTGACTGCGCGCCGCCTGCCTGCGCCCGGCCTGCCTGCCCGCCACCTGCCTGCGCCCGGCCTGCCTGCCCGCCGCCCGCCTGCGCGGCGCCTGCCTGCCCGCCGCCCGCCTGCGCCCGGCCTGCCTGCCCGCCGCCCGCCTGCGCCCGGCCTGCCTGCCCGCCGCCTGCCTGCCCGCCGCCCGCCTCCGCGCTGGCTGACCGCGGGCGCGGCTGCCCGCGGGACGGATCCGATGCGGGGCCGGCCTGCTCATCACCGTCCTGCTCCTCGCTGTCCCGCCAGGGCGGCCCGTGGGTGTCGGCGCCCGGCTGCATGCCGCGCTCACCGGCGGCCGCGGCGGTCTTGGCGGGCACCCTCGGGCCGACTGCCGCAGGTGCTCCGTTCGCGGCCCCGACGACGGCCTTGATCTGCGGGCTGATCCCGAGCATTTCCTCCAGGACCCTAGACAGCGCACGGTCGTGCCCGTTGCCAGCGAACCCCTTCGCATCGCCTTCCCGCGCGAACCTCAGCGTGAGGATGCCGTCGGCCAGGGAATCGACAGTGGCGCCTCGCAGCAGGATCCAGGCGACCTTGCGCTCGCGCATGACCGCCTCCAGGATGGCGTCCCACCGTTCGCGGATGGACCCGGCGTCCGCTGCTCCGGAACTGGCCGGACGCGAAGGTGCCACAGCCTGATCGGCGCGCTCGGCCGCTGGCCTGGCAGTGGGCCGGGCGGCCGATCCGGCCCCGGTGTCCGATGCGGCGCCGGAACCCGTTACCTGCGAATTTCCTGGACCGGCCGGCCCGGCGGCCGCAGGCGCAGGCCGTGCCGCGGGCGCAGGCCGTACCGCAGGCGCAGCTGACCTGCCCGGTGCCCGCGCAGTCACTCCGCTGTCAGCCTCGCCGCCCGCCGGCGCGCTAGCGTGGCTAGCTATCCGCGGGGCCGCATCCTCTGCATCGCCGGTGCCGAGGCGGCGTTCAAGCCGCTCCATGCGGGCCAACAGCGCCTGCGCCGCGGCGTCCGGGGCGGGCAGCAGCACCTGAGCGCATATGAGCTCAAGCAGCAGCCTCGGTGACGTCGCGCCCCGCATCTCGACGAGCCCGGCACTGATCGTTTCCGCAGCCCGGGCGAGCTGCGCCTGCCCGAGCCTGGCCACCTGGTCCCGCATCCGGTCCAGCCGGTCGGCTGGACAGTCGAGGAGCCCGGTCTGCCCAGCGTCGGGCACTGCCGCAAGCACGATCAGGTCGCGGAACCGGTCAAGCAGGTCAGCAGCGAACCGGCGCGGGTCGTGACCGCCCTCGACCACGCGGTCCACCGCATGGAAGACCGCCGCGCCGTCTCCCGCCGCGAACGCGTCAGTGACCTCATCGAGCAGGCTGTCGTCGGTGTAGCCGAGCAGCGCAACGGCCCGCTCGTAGATCAGCCCGGACTCGTCGGCCCCGGCGAGCAGCTGATCGAGCACCGACAAGGCGTCCCGCGCCGAGCCGGCGCCTGCCCGGATCACCACCGGCAGCACCGCTGGGTCGTAGGTCACCCCTTCGCTCGCGAGGATCTCCTCAAGCAGCCCGCGCAGGACGGCGGGCGGCATCAGCCGGAACGGGTAGTGATGGGTGCGCGACCTGATCGTCGCGATGACCTTCTCCGGCTCGGTCGTTGCGAAAACGAACTTCAGGTGCGGCGGCGGTTCCTCGACGAGTTTGAGCAGCGCGTTGAAGCCCTCGCGGGTCACCATGTGCGCCTCGTCGACGATATAGATCTTGAAACGGCCGGAGACCGGGGCGTAGAAAGCCCGCTCGCGGAGATCCCTTGCGTCGTCGACGCCGCCGTGCGACGCCGCGTCGATCTCGATCACGTCGATGCTGCCGGGGCCCGTCGGAGCCAGCGCGACGCAGGAGGCGCACTTCCCGCAGGGATCCGGCGTCGGGCCCTCTTCGCAGTTGAGCGAGCGGGCCAGGATCCGGGCGCTTGACGTCTTGCCGCAGCCGCGGGGCCCGCTGAACAAGTAGGCGTGGTGGACCCGGCCGCTGCGGAGCGCCTGGCGCAGCGGCTCGGTCACGTGTTCCTGGCCCCTGACCTCGGCGAAAGTCGCCGGACGGTACCTGCGGTAGAGCGCGATCGGGGCACCGGGAGCGCCACGTTGCGCCTGTTCCGCAGGGGCTTGAGCTGGAACGTCGGCTGCCATGACCTCATCCTCACCGGACTTCACCGGACGGAAAGGGACCCCCCGCACACCCGCCAGAGCCCGCGTACCCTTGCTGCCTTCCGGCCCTGGGGGAGTTGGCGGGATAAACGCCGTGCGAGGGGTCTGCGGCCAGTTTAGCCAGCCGGCCGACTGGCGGTGCCGGATCCCGCCACGCGGCTCCCGATCCCGCTACCGCGGCGCCCGATCCCGCTACCGCGGCGCCCGATCCCGCCACCGCGGCCCCCGATCCCGCCACCGCGGCCCCCGATCCCGCCACCGCGGCGCCCGATCCCGCCACCGCGGCCCCCGATCCCGCTACCGCGGCGCCCCGGGCCGCCGCATTTCATGATCATGGTTGATAAGGCGGGGCCTGGCCCTACCACGGACCCACGATCATGGCCGGCAACTCGCCACGGGGCCAGGCCGGGCCTGCGCCGATGGGCGACCGGCGCCGAGGCCGTCAGGCCTTGTGGCCGCGGTGAAGAAGGCGCCGGTCAGTCGGTAGGCTTGCCGACGGAGGATTCGCCTAGTGGCCTAGGGCGCACGCTTGGAAAGCGTGTTGGGGGCAACCCCTCAGGAGTTCGAATCTCCTATCCTCCGCCATGCTGGCTTGCGGAAACGCCGGTGCTGACATCCGCCGGCCTAGGCGCTTGCCGACCCTGCGGGCTCATTTGATGGCTCATTTGACGAGCCGGGAACATGCCGCTGCCGACACCCGGCGCTGCTGTTATGCCTAGTCACGGGCACCGCGGATGTACCCGAACAGGTTCACGGCCCGCGGCGGTCGCGGACTGGGCTGACCGCCGAGGCGAACGCGTCGCTGCCCACGGATCCCGCTGCTGTGCCCGCCGCAAAAGTGTGCTGGGTCAGCTCCGATGGGCAGGTCGGCGCGGACCGGGCCGGGGTGATGGAGATCGCGGCCGAGACCGCGCGGCTGGCCGGTGTGCCCGACCGCGGCCTGCCGCTAGTGGAGGCCGCGGTCGGCAGCCCGCATGAAGCCGCCGATCAGGTGCGAATTGCGCCAGACTTGTTTTCTTCGGGACGCGCCCAGCGACCAGGCGGTGGCCTTAGGTGACCCGCGGGCACCGCCGAGCGATCAGCTGGAAAAGCTCAAAGGCGGGCGGGACAGCACTCGATCCGAATCAATGATCAGTGGCGGGTGTGCTTCCGACGGACTCGTCGGTCACCTGCTTCGCGGGCACCGAGAATCTGCGCCAGCGACATCAGCCGGGAAGAGCGGGGTCGGCCTTGGCTTGTGCAGTTATCACTTCGGCGTGTGCCGGGGGCGGCGTGCTCGCCGGGCGCAGTGGCCCGCGGCGGAGCAGGGCGCCGGCGGTGGCCGCGCCGGCGGCGAAGATGCCGGCGGTCCACCAGAACGCGGTGTCGTAGCCGTGCGCCAGCGCCAGTCCGGTCAGGGCCGGGCGGCCGATGAGCCGGGCCGCGGCGAGGTGCGCGGCGAGGTAGGCGGTGACGGCGGCGGTGAAGATGGTGTTCAGCAGCGACGTGCCGACCGAGGCGCCGAGCTGCTGGCCGACGGTGACGGTGGCGGAGGCGACGCCCGCGTCCTGCGGGGCCACGCCGAAGGTGCCGGTGTTGATCACCGGCGCGATCACCAGGCCCACGCCGATTCCGGCCAGGATGGTCGGGCCGAGCAGACCCGCAGCATAGGCGGTGTGCGGGCCCAGCTGAGCCAGCCATACCATCGCGCCTGCCGCGGCCAGCATCCCGGACGCAACCAGCGGCCTGGGCCCGAATCTGGGCATCAGCACGGTCGTGGACAGGTTGGCCGCGAGGATGAGGCCGGCGCTGAGCGGCAGGAACGCCACGCCGGTCACTAGCGGCGAGTACCCGAGCGTCTGCTGCAGGTAGTAGGTCAGGAACAAGAAGATCCCGAACAGCCCGGCCGAGGCGATGAGCATCGAGGCGTAGGCGCCGCCCCGGTTGCGGTCGAGCACCACGCGGGGCGGCAGCAGCGGGTGGGCCGCCCGGCCCTGCCACACCGCGAACCCTGCGCCAAGCGCCACGCCGGCGGCCAGGAACCCCCAGGTGGACGGCGCGTGCCAGCCGTGCGTGGCCGCGTTGGAGAACCCGTAGACCAGGCAGAACAACGCGCCGGAGACCAGCAGCACGCCGGGAATGTCCAGCCTGGGCTTGCTCTGGGACGGCTGGCGTTGCAGCAGCAGCGCTCCGCCGGTGAGGGCCACCGCGGCGAAGATCAGGTTCACATACAGCGTCCACCGCCAGGACAGGTACTCGGTCAGCGCGCCGCCGAGCAGCAGGCCCACCGCGCCGCCGGCCCCGGCGATCGCCCCGTAGACGGCGAACGCCCTGCCGCGGTCCTTCTGCCCGGTGAACGTGGTGGTCAGCAGCGACAGCGCCGACGGCACCAGCAGCGCCGCGAACGCGCCCTGGCAGGCCCGCGCGGTGATCAGCATGGTGAAGTTGACCGAGGCGCCGCCGATGGCCGACACGCCGGCGAACCCGGCCAGCCCGGTCAGGAACGTGACCTTGCGGCCCAGCAGGTCGGCCAGCCGGCCGCCGAGCAGCAGCAGACTGCCGAACGAGAGGGTGTAGGCGGTGACCACCCACTGCCGGTCCACGGTAGTGAAGTGCAGCGCCCGCTGCGCGGACGGCAGCGCGACGTTCATCACCCGCCCAGCATCCGGTTGCGGCCTCTGCTGGGCGGTCACGGACGGCCACCTCTACCGGCTGCTGGTCGCTCAGCGCAGCTGGAGCACCGCCGACTTCAACCAATGGCTGTCCAACAGCCTCGCGGCGGCACTGCTGCCTACCTGAACGGGCCGCAACCCAGCGATACGAGTCCGATCCAGCGCTAGCCGAAGTGCAGCTCGATCTTCAGCCACCACATGACGCCGTGAGGGTAGCTCGGAGCCTTCACCATCCTCAACGCCAGCGCCGCATTGTTCGTCTACAACGAGCTCACCGGCGGCTCAGCCCGGCAGCAGCGCAACGCCGCCTACCTGCACTACGCCCCAGCAACCGGCCGCAACCCACGACTCGCGGAACTGCTCGCACCAGCATCACCAGCACTGGCCGACCCACCCGAAACAGCCCTCGAACCAGCGGAACGCTACCGCGACATCCTCGCGCGGATCCTCAGCGGCCTCCTCGCCCCGGAACCGCCACCTGCGTGACCACAGCCACCGCGGCAGCGCCCGACAGGAGGACCTCCGGCTATCCGGACTGAATCGCCAGCACCAATCCAGGGCCGGTCCAGTTGCCAATGCCCTGCTGCGGGACCAGGGACTCGTCGTAACGGGCTAGGGCCCTCGCGAGCGCCGGTCCCGATCTCAGGGTTCTTGGTCGGCGGCGGCCGCGGTCGCAAGTGGCGCTGCCCGGTGCAGCGTGACTGCGATGAGCGGGTACACCAGGACCGACAGGACTCCTGCGCCGACCAGGGCGGCCGCAGTGGCAGGGAGCATGACCCCGTCCCGCTCGCCGATCTCAGCGAGCGCGACAAGCAGCGGCATCGAGGTCGCCATGATGAACGTCATCTCCAGCCGCTGCCGCGTCGTCAGCCTCCGCCGGTAGACAAGCAACGAGGGCAGCCCGCGCACGAGCAGCAGCAGGACGAAGAAGATCAGCAGCCGAAACGGGTCCTGCGTGATGGCATGGAGGTCGAGCGTCATCCCCGAGGCTACGAAGAAGATGGGGATGAAGATGCCGTAGCCGACCGCGTCGAACTTGTGCTCAAGGCCGCTGGTATCCACGTTCATCCGGCGGGTCCAGCGGCGCAGTACCAGTCCGGCCAGCATGGCGCCGAGCACGACATCGAGGCCGAACCGGCTTGCGACGGCGAGCAGCAGGAATAGCAGGACCAGGGCCCAGCGCAGCGTGGTCTGCCCGGTGGCGTCCTGGCCCTCCCGGATGATCCGCTGGATCCCGCGGCTCCTGGCCAGCCACGGCATGGCAGACAAGGCAAAGGCCAGCACGCCGACCAGGGCCACCGAGACAAGCGCGACGAAATGGTCCCGCTGAGTGAGGAAGACGGCGATGACCAGGATGGGGAACAGTTCCCCGACGGTGCCCGCGGCGCTCACGTACCGGCCGAACTCACCGCCGAGCATCGAATTATCGCGCAGGATCGGCAGCAGCACGCCCAGCGCCGTGGTGGTAAGGGCAAGCCCCACGGGCACATAGTCCTTGACGTAGCCTGCCGCGCCCAGCCCGGTCACCACGCCCACGGCGATCGCCGCCGAGATCAGCCAGCCCACGATCCCGAGCTTGCCCGGGCGCTGCCGGAGCAGCAGGGGGTCCAGCTCGTAGCCGGCGAGCAGGAAGAGGAAGCCGAGCCCGATATTCGACAGCAGCTGGATGTTGGCTGTCTCGGCCAGGCCCAGCCCGTCCGGGCCGATCAGGACGCCGCCGAGCAGAAAGATGACGACCTGGGGGATGCGCGGGCCCGGCAGCACCGCAACCACCAGCGGCGCGAGCGCGGCCACCAACGCGATGGCAACCAGGTCTTCCAGCCCTCTGGTGAGGTCCATGATTGGCGCTCAACCCGAAACGGCGCTGATAACGGTACCTGACGCGGCGCGCCACGCCCTGCCCGCCCGGCCGGAATGTGTGGCCACGGCACCCCGATGGTGCGTACGCGCGCCCGGGGGCGGCACCGAATCGATGACCCACCAGGCAAGCAGCTGGTCTCCTCTGATCAGGCCAAGGATAGCGAAACGACCGAATCTGGTCGAGGTGGCCGGTCTGCGTGATGAGCCAGGGTCGCCGCTCGTGCTGCCTGTTACCACGCGATCGGGGTCCTTTGGCCTGGTTCTTCTGGGTAGCCTGGTCGGACTACGCTGTCGTGATCCTTACCGCAGAGGCTGGCTGATGAATCCGCTTTACCGCATCGCTGGCAGGGCAGTCGACCGTGCGATTGGCCTTCCCCCGGTAGCGTCGCGTTACCTGAGGCGGCGCGATGTCGCGGTTCCGATGCCCGACGGCGTCGTCCTGCTCGGCGACCATTACCGGCCTGCCGGGCATGACCAGCCGCTTCCTGTGGTGCTGATCCGCTCGCCTTACGGCAGGGCGGGTCTC
Source organism: Streptosporangiaceae bacterium (assembly GCA_050011895.1). GTDB lineage: Bacteria > Actinomycetota > Actinomycetes > Streptosporangiales > Streptosporangiaceae > DATBGO01. Next base: position 21,840 of record JBEKIF010000037.1, read on the forward strand.
GCGGCGGTCCTGTTCGCCACACCGCTGGCGCGGCACGGCTTCCAGGTGTTTATCCAGAGCACTCGCGGGACCTTCGGCTCGGGCGGTCAGTTTCGCCCGTTCCTGTCCGAGCGGGAGGACGGTCTGGCCACCGTCGCCTGGCTGCGTGATCAATCGTGGTGTGACGGCCAGGTGTCGATGACCGGCGGTAGCTATCTGGGCCACACGCAGTGGGCCGTTGCGCCCTATGTCGATCCGCCGCTGCGGTCGGTGTCGATGAACGTCACCGCCGCGAAGATCAGCGACACCTTCTACCATAATGGCGCGCCGGGTATCAAGGGCGCGCTGACCTGGACCGGGATCATCGGCAATCAGGAGCGGGGCGTCCTGCACATCGTCCCGACCCCCCGCCAGCTGGCCAGGATAAGACGAGCGTTGCTGAAGGTCCCGCTACAGGCCGCCGACGTCGACGTAACGGGCGCGCCGGTCACCTTCTGGCGGGACTTCGTCGAGCATGCCGCACCGGACGACAAGTTCTGGGCAGGCGCCGATCACGACACCGCCGACCTGACGCGGCTTCCGCCGGTCAGCATGGTGACCGGCTGGTGGGACATCTTCCTGCCCGGGCAGCTGAGTGACTACGCGGCCATCCGGGCGGCGGGGGTCATGGCGCGGCTGACCGTCGGGCCCTGGCTGCATAGCGATCCCGTGGAGCTGAGGGTCGCCATCCAGCAGGATGTCGCCTGGCTGGACCACCATCTGTGCGGTGCCCCGCCGCCGCCGGGCGCGCCAGTGCGCGTCTTCCTCCAGAAGGCCGACACCTGGCTCGATTTCCAGGACTGGCCGCCGCCGGACGCCGTAGGCATCACCTACTACCTGCGCGTCCAAGGCGGCCTGAGCCCGGACCCCGAGCCCGGTGACGCCGGGCCCGACACGTTCGTCTACAACCCGGCGGACCCGACGCCGTCGGCGGGCGGACCCTTCTTGCAGCCGCCGGGCGGACAGGTCGATAATTACGCGCTCGAGGCCCGGCCTGATGTCCTGACCTTTACTACCGCTCCTCTTCCCGCCGACCAGGATTTGGTGGGGCCCGTCAGGGCGCGCATCTTCGTGCGCGCCGGCCGCAAGTACGCCGACCTTTTCGTCCGGGTCTGTGACGTTGATCCCACCGGCCTCTCCCTGAACATCGTGGACGGCATCCGGCGGCTCTCGCCGCAGACCGTGCCCGCGCCCGACGTCCTGGTCGGCGACGACGAGGTGCTGGCGGTGGACGTGGAGCTCTATCCGACGGCCTACCGGATCCGGGCCGGGCACCGGATCCGCGTGCAGCTCAGCGGAGGTGCCTTCCCTCGTTTTGCCCGCAACTTCGGCACCGGGGAGCCGTTCGGCACGGCGACCACGGCGGTGCGATGCCGGTTCGAGATCTATCACGACTCCCAGCACCCCTCATCCGTCCTGCTGCCGGTCCTGCCCCGCCCCTGACGCCAGCCGGATACCGTTTTAGCCGCCGGATGGGTGCGCGGCTGGCCGCCACCGGTGCGGCGCTGGCGGTCTGCTCAGGCGCCGCTGATCTCAGCGCCGACCACATTCGGGCCTTCCCCGGCGCCCGCCGAGTCCGGCCCGGGCGCTGGCCGGGCGGGGGGCACCAGCGCGGCCGGGCCGGCCGGATCCTTCCGGTGGATCATGGCGGCCGCGTTCCAGCGTGCGGCGCCGGCCAGGTCCCTGGCGTGCTCGAAGACGGTGTAGTCCTGGCGCATCGCGGCCTCGGCGACGGCCCGGTAGAGATCGTGGTCGCACTGGTCAAGCAGGGTCGAGAAGTCACGCCGCACCGGCGCGAGCAGGTCATATCCGAAGGAGCTGTGCATCCGGGCGAAGAACGGCTTGTACAGCCTGGCCCGCTCATGCAGGCCCGATGAGTGTGACATCGGGTTCTTCGGCCGCGCCCTGACGTAGTCGGGGAGGATGCTGGAGAACGCCTCGCGCAGGATCCATTTTTCCTGCCCGTCGCGCATCTTGAACTCCATCGGCAGCCGCATCGCCAGTTCCACGAGGGAAAGGTCAAGGAACGGCACCCGGGCCTCCACGCCACTGGCCATGCTGGTGCGGTCGACCCGCTGCAGCTCGGTCCGGCCGAGGTTGCGGATCTTGTGGAGGAACAGGCGGCGCGCCTGCCGGGCCCCGATCCGCTGGTACATCGGGTAACCGCCGAAGAGCTCGTCCGAGCCGTCACCGGTGAGCACCACCTTGATGCCGAGCTCGTGCACCCGGCGGAACAGCGGCACCGACACCACCGCGTTGATGATGTCGCCGTACTCGGTGAGCTCCGATATCCGGATCGCCTGCCGCACGTCGCGGCGCCGGATATCGCGCGGCTGCATCTCGATAACCTCGTGCGGCACGCCGAGCTCGGCGGTCAGCCGCCGGGCATAAGCGAGATCCTCGCTGCCGGGGGCGCCGACCGTCAGGGCGACGCAATCCGGGTGCATCTCCCGCACGTGCAGCAGCGTGAGCGAGCTGTCCAGGCCACCGGAGAGGATCACCCCGACCGTCAGGTCGGTATCGACGCGCACCCGGATGCTGTCCTCAAACGCGGTGCGCACCAGCTTGGCCGCCTCATCCGGATCGTCGATCGGGCCGGCGTCCTCGCCGAGGTGCAGCAGGTCGACATAGGGCACCAGCTCAGGTACCGCAGCCGGCTCGGCCCAGCCCCGGTGGCCCGGAGGAACTTCCGACACCGGCGCGCCGACCGGCACCAGCGCCTTGATCTCCGAGGCTACGTGCAGGCAGTCGGACCGGAGCGACCAGTACAGCGGCTTGACGCCGAGCGGATCGCGGGCCAGGAACGCGCGGCGGGTGGCGCGGTCCACGATCACGAACGCGAACTCGCCGCGGAACCGGCTGACAGCTGCCGCGCCCCATTGCAGGAATGCCTCGAGAACCACTTCGGTGTCGCTGTCACTGCGCAGCTGACAGCCCATGTTGACCAGCTCGGCGCGCAGTTCCTGGTAGTTGAAGATCTCGCCGTTGTAACAGAGCACCCAGCGGCCGTCCCCGCCTATCCACGGCTGCACCGCGCAATCCCGGTCTACGATCGGGAGCCGCTGCACCCCGGCGAGCACCGCATCATCGCAGCCCGCCTCCGGGATCTCACCGCGGGTGGCCAGCGAGTCGAGCATCGCCAGGAAGTTCGAGCGGTCGCCACCCGGACCGACGATGACGGCAATACCACACACCGTGCTCAGCCGCCCACGCGTGCCCCGGGAACGCGGCGCAGCCCATGTCCCCCGGCCGGGCTGATACACACATGCCAGGCCTGGCCCTCGTCAATGACATTGATCTGGCCGGCCCGCTGCCGGTCCAGAAGCAGCTGCTGCAGCACGGCATCTGCTCCGGACCTGCGGAACCATTTCATCTCGACGTCAGCGGCGTAGCCCACGCAATGCGAGCTTGGCAGCGCGGCGGCGTAGCCCAGATCCCTCAGGTGCCGCTGATGCTCGACGCTGCGCGCCAGGCTGGTGACCCACAGCGGCGGCGTGCCGGCTGGCGCCAGCGCCGCGAACTCGCCAGCAAGCTGGTTGAGCATGGCCGCAGCCTCCGGCCGGACGCGAGCAAACCGCAGGCCCGCGGTGCCCGGCGTACGGCCGGGCCACGCCCGCCGCTCAGCCGACCGCACGGCCCTGGTCACCAGGGTGGTGGCCTGGCGGCGATAGCGGAACCGCAGGAGCTTGCGACGCCGGAGCGCCTCGAGGTCGACAAGGTCACCGGCATGGAGCACGTCCGCGTCGGTCAGGTAGGCGGGCGCGCTCCCCCACCACATCGCGTCGATCTGAGCGAGCAGCGCGACGCGGACCTGGGCGGTCAGGTCGGCGGCTGAGCTGCGGACGCTGGGCTGATAGTTCCTGACCTCGAACATCAGCCGCTTGACCGCTCCGGAGATGCCGTGCGGGGTCTCGGTCAGGACCGTTGCGAACTCAGGCTCGTGCAAGCGCCCGGTCAGGATCCGCTCGGCCCGGACCCGTTCCACCAGCCGGGCGCCGCCCGACCTGGTGCGTGCCGCGACCTCCGCGACGAGGTCGGCGACCGCGGAGCGGTAACTAGCCAGGTCGGTGACCGCCGAGCGATAGCCGGCGAGGTCGGCACCCCTGACCGCCGCGGCGGATACAGGGGCACTTGGTCGTGCCTGCTCCTGGTCAACCAGCCACATCGTCACGAGTAACTCCCCCATAGTTTGACTCGGATTCCTTGGCAGTTCGTGAACCGAGAGTAGCAGCGGCGCTACGCACCGTGTTGGCATTTGTTATCGGTTCGGGTTTAGCCCGTGACGTCAGCCGTTCCCGCTATCCGCCAATGCCGCCGATACGGCGCGACATGCACGGACCGGGCGGTCGGCCGGGAGGCCGCGCATGCCCGGCGAGGGCTTGCGCGCTCATCTAGACTTCACGTGTGATCTTCAAGCAGGTCGGGGAGGGGCGGCCCTATCCCGACCATGCCCGGAGCGGGCGCGAATGGGCGGCAATACCGCCGCGCCCGGTCCGGCTGGATCAGCTCGTTACCACCAAGAATGTCCTCGACCTGAATACAGTCCTGGCATCGGATTCCACGTTTTACGGTGACCTATTTCCGCACGTCGTCCGGTGGCACGGAGAGCTTTACCTGGAAGATGGCCTGCACCGCGCCCTGCGGGCGGCCCTGCATCAGCGATCCGTCCTGCACGTCCGGGTGCTTGAGCTGGACTGAGCGCTGCCGACCCGGGCTCGCTCCGTGCGGCTAGCGCCGCCGGTGCTGCCTGGCCGGGACCACCGGCCTAACCGGGACGGTCGCCTTGGACGGAACGGTCGCCTTGGACGGCACAGCGGGATGACCCGGCTCAGCTGACGGCACCGGAGCCTCGGCATGCCTGCGAATCCTGCGTGCCGCACGCCGATCAGCCAGCCGGGCCTGGGTCGTGAGGCGCGGGGTCATCCACTCAAGCAGCGGCGGAACCAGCGCCCGCCAGGTGAACATGGTGTGGCCGCCGCCGGGCACGACCTTCAGCGTCACGATAGGCTGCCGCGCCTGCACCAGCTGCCCGAATATCTCGGCATTCTTGGTGTCCGCACGGTCCAGGGCGCCGGTGCCGAGCCAGAACCGCGGCACCGGCGTGCCAGCCGGCATCGATTCCAGCAGGTCGACCGGGGTGTTGCGGCGCCGGAGCGCGAGATTCCTGCCGAACGGGCTGACTAGCCGCGACGGATGGATCAGCTGGTTGTCGTACGGCTTGAAGTACCCGCTCATCACTCCCGCGTATCCGTACCTGGTGCCGTACTGCAGGCCAAGATTGGCCGCGCAGAAGCCGCCTTCCGAGTAGCCCGCGATGCCCCAGGCGCGGCCGGGGGGCTGCACCCGCAGGATGCGCGAGATGTAATCAGGGACATCCCTCGCGAGGAAGGTCGCATCCTGGGGGCCGTTCACCTGATTGAGGCACTGCAGCGAGACCGCGCGGCTGCCGTTGGCGTCGGGCATGACGAGCACGGCAGGCTGCGCTTTCCCCGCTGCGATCAGGTTCTTCAGGATGGTGTCGACCCCTATGACAGTGATCCAGTCCTGGGGCAGGCCGGGGAAGCCGTGGATGAGCTCGATCACGGGGAACTTGTAGGCGCGGTAATCGGAGCGGAAATACTGCGGCGGCAGGTAGACGTAGACGTCGCGGGTCAGGTGGCTCGCTGCCCCGCGGACGGTCAGCCTGAGGGTGTAGCCGTCCTGCTGCGCCAGAGCCGTGTCGAGGTTGCTGCCCAGCAGGCTGCCGAACCTGACCACGCCGCTGGCGGCATCCGGCAGCTCGGCTGCCTGCGCGCTCGACCCGGTCAGGTCCGAGATGGCGGCATTCCAGTTCTGGTAATAGTCGTAGTACTTATTGACCGCCGCGATACCGAAGATCATCGCGGGAAGGAACGCCAGGCACGCCGCGAGGATGCGGAACACCAGCTGCCTGGCGACGGCCAGCCACCACATCAGGGCGCCGAATACCGCCACCATCAGCAGGAAGAAGGCTGTGCTCTGCGGCTCTGGCAATCGCTTCTCCGGTAGCCGGGCTGGTCGGCTCTCGCTCCTGGCTTTCCCCCGCGCCTTACCCAATGCAGCGAATGCGCTGCGCCCGAGCGCGCCGGCGGTGGAGGTGGGATTTGAACCCACGGAAGGGTTGCCCCTTCACACGCTTTCGAGGCGTGCGCCCTCGGCCACTAGGCGACTCCACCGCAGCTGAGCCTACCCGACGTGCGGGCGTCAGAGGCGGCACCTGGTGGCGGCGCGCCCGGCTACCTGCGCTGCCCGAAGAAATCGCTGAGCAGGCTTCCGCACTCGGCTGCAAGCACCCCGCCGATCACTTCGACGGAGTGACCGAGCCTGCGGTCGTGGACGAGGTCCCATAGCGAGCCTGCCGCCCCCGCCTTCGGGTCTGCCGCGCCGTAGACCAGGCGGTCCAGCCGCGCGGCGATGACCGCGCCCGCGCACATGGTGCACGGCTCCAGCGTCACGACCAGCGCGCAGCCGTCCAGCCGACGGCTCCGCAACGCGGCGGCGGCCTGCCGGATCGCCACTATCTCGGCATGCCCGGTCGGGTCGGTGTCAGCCTCCCGCCGGTTGCGCGCCGTGGCGATGATCGTGCCCGCGGCGTCCAGGATGACGGCGCCGACGGGCACATCCGCGGCCGCGGCCGGCGCCGCGATCCCTGACATGCCTGCCGGCCCTGCCGAGCTGGCCGCCGCCGCTGCCGCCTCGATGGCCGCGCGCATGGCCGGCTCGTAGGCCCTCGCGTAACCTGCCGTCACCGGGCTGCCGCCTCAGGGCCCGAGCGCGACGTCCAGCGCCCGCTCCAGCGGGTGGCTGAACCCAAGCCGGCGGGCGATGCTGATAAGCATCTCATCGGGAAACAAGTCCAGATTGCCGGAGATGGCACCCAGTTCCATCTCGTCAATGCCCAGGTCGGCGAAGATGGACAGATCCCCGGCGGGAAGAACCTGATCGAGGTCTTCGTCGTGCGGCACCGGAATATCCAGATAATCGAGGATCTGGCGGGCCAGCGGCCAGTCGACCGATGCGGTCAGATCGGAAAGAAATACGCAAACATTGCTTCCGACGACCCGCAGCGCCACAAAGAAATCGTCGCCGACCGCCGCAACGCCGATAGTTCCGCCAATACTCGGCTGCTGCCGGAGAGCATGGATGAGGCCGTCCAGGTTCTCCGTGAGCGCCACAGGCAGCACTTCAGCCTCCCAGGCGTCGTCCTCTCGGTAGACGACGACTGCGAAGTCGCTACTGCCTACATCGGTCATCATCACCTCGCCAGCGCGGCACCCACGGCTGCAGGGGCGGCGCCCGGAAGGAATCGTGTCAGATTCCCGTCGCCAGCGTGGCTTGATCGCTTGGGCCGGACGCCCAAAGCTGGCATCACGCTGCAACTGTTACTGAAAGATCCGATCTCATCACCATTCGTGGCCGGACCCGTGGCCGAACGGCCAGCGGGCGAGGGCAGGAATTCTGCGTGTCGATCGGCGCGGGATGGCGCGCGCGGGTCGTTGATCCACTAGTGTTACGTTCTGCTCGATGGTTATTGGCCCCGAAATTACACTGAGCTATGCTGGGGTTCGGCGACCCGCCGTGACCCGTCCGTTGCCGTCCGGGAGGTGATCAGGGTGTTGAAGAAGCTCATCAGCTGGGCGATCGTTATCTTCATCATCTACTACCTTGCCACTGATCCCACCGGGGCTGCCAATTTCGTTCATCACATTTTCAACATCCTGAAGTCGGCCGCCGTCTCATTGACAACGTTCTTCAACTCCCTCTAAGCCGATGAGGCTGCCGAGTGCCGGACCGGCCGGGCCCGCCGCTGTCAACAGGTACCTGCTGCCGCACGAGCACCAGGTCATCACGGTCCGGAAGCATCCGGCCATCCTGATCGGCCCGAGCATGGAGGCACTTGCCGGGCTGCTGGTCGCGGCGGTGCTGACCGCGACGATCCTGCACGGCAACGGCTACGTCGTCTTCGTGGTGTGGCTGGCCTGGATAGCGCTGTTTCTGCGCATGGTATGGAAGACCGTCAACTGGGCGGTCGACTTCTTCGTGGTCACCTCGCAGCGAATGCTCCTCACCTCTGGCGTGCTGACCAGGAAGGTGGCGATGATGCCGCTGTCGAAGGTAACTGACATGAGTTTCCGGCGCTCGTTCGCGGGCCGGCTGTTCGGATACGGCGAGTTCATCGTCGAATCGGCCGGTCAAGATCAGGCCCTCCGGACTGTGGACCATATTCCCTATCCTGAGCAGCTATACCTGGAAATTTGTGGGATGCTCTTCCCGAGCAGTGCCAGCGAGGCCGCGGAGGGCAGTCAGACCGGACCGGACCAGGCCGACGACTAAGCTTCCCGGCTGTGCCCCTTCCCCGGGGTTCGTGCGGCCGGACGACTGATGCCAGACGTCCGGCCGCACGAGCCTGTCGGGGCCGGGACCTTACGGTGACGTCATACGGTCACGGGCAAGATGCCGACCGCGGCGAGGGCCACGCGGACCCGCTGCACGCCGCGCAACCGCTCACCGAGCAGGACTCGGGCGAGCAGGACAGTCACGCCGTCGGCACCTTCGGCCGGAACACTAGAATCTAAAGTGCATTTTAACGACCGTCCGCGGCCGTCCCGGCGCTCGCCGCGTTGACGGCACCGGGGAGCTCGGCGGACCCTGCTGTAACGAGGTCTTGCGGCGGCCGTGCGTTCTGAGCCGGACGGGCGTAGCGTCATCCGGAAAGGAGCAGCTCGATGGCCGATGAGCACGAGAGCACCCCCGGCGGGATTCCAGGCCTGACCCAGGAGGTCATGGCCCAGCTACGCAACCTCAACGACAGGCTCGCGGGCCTGACCGGGCTCGGCGCGTCCTTGCCGACGCTGCCATCACTGACTTCGCTGCCCGGCTTGAAGAACCTGCCGGTGCCCGGTGCCATGACGGCTGCGCAGCTTAAGTCGATCGCGACCACCGTCGCCGCCCAGCGAAGCAGCATCGACGCACTGAAAAACCAGCTGACGTCCTTCGACGAGCAGCTCGGTCTGCTGGAGCGGATCCTCGGCCCGCTGGCGGACTGGAGCTCGAAATGGGCCCAGGTTGAGGACCGGCTGATGAAGCTGCACCCCGAGCCGGGGACCGGGTCCTCGTCTCACGGCGATTCTAAGGCCTAGAAGCCAGCAGGCTCAGGTCGGTGGTTTAGCCGGACGAAGCTGGCCGCCAGTAGCGTCCCGGCCCGCAGCTGAATGTCATCGCCGCCCAGGCCGACCTCGCCCAGCGCCCGGCCGGCCTGCGCCAGCGACGGCTCCGGGCCGGCGAAGCCGCCCCTGGTGCTGCGGCTCCTGGCTGGTCGTCGGCCCTGGCTACGCTGCTCAGCATGACGCGCAGGGTCTCGTCCGGCACTCCGTGGGAACCCGTCGTGGGTTACAGCCGCGCCATCGCGGCCGGCGATTTCGTGTTCGTCTCGGGCTGCACGTCCGTCAGCGGCGGCACGCTGGTGCACGAGGGTGATGCCTACGCGCAGACGTCGCAGGCGATCGGCAATATCGACGCGGCGCTGCGGGGCCTCGGCGCAGGCCTGGCCGATGTGGTGCGGACCAGGATGTACGTCACCGACATATCCCGCTGGGACGAGTACGGCCGAGCACATGGCGAGGCGTTCGGTGCCGCGCTGCCTGCGACCTCGATGGTCGAGGTATCCGCCCTGATCGATCCCCGAATGCTGGTGGAGGTTGAAGCGGTGGCGTACCGGCCGGGTATCGGAGCGTGACTCTGCCGCGCTCGGCGGTCATGGGCACGGCGCCCGCGCGCTCGATCGTGCGGGCCTCGGTCTGCCCAGCTTGGAGGGCTGCGACTAGACCCGCCAGACCCGCGACCCCGCTGAGTTCGTCGTTTACCTCCAGCCATGCCGGGTAGCTGTGATTTCCGGGTAGTTTGCGATTTGGGAAGTTAGCTATCGAGGCGGGCGATCGAAGTGTGGTGGGAGTACATCATCGCCGCGGCAGTGCTGATCTTGGTGGTCTACTGCTTCCTGGTGGTAGTCGGCTTTAGAACGCGGCTGCTGACCCGCAAGACCGACCGCACCGCCGAAAGCATGTACCGCAGCTACGCCGACTCGAACCGAAAGCAGCGGAAGCATCCCGGGGATCGCGGCGGCCAGTGGCGAGACGACGACGACGGCAAGACACGCTGACCAGTCGCGTGACAGCTTCGCTAGGGCTACCGATCATCCGGCACCGAAGTACCGGCGCAGGCCCAGCTTGAGCCGACGATCGTACCGGCCATGATTCCTGCGGCCAGCGCCCTATCTCAGGTTGCGGCGCCGGGACTCGAGGCGGCCGGATGCAGCAGGGGGAACCGGATCGCAAGGAAGCCATGCACGATGTGCAGCGCCTGCTCTGGGGGGATCTGAGCCTGGGGATCGGCGGGCAGTCCCTCGATCTGGATGTTGTTGTGCTCGGCGTAGGCCCGTATCCCGTTGTAAGCGGCTTTGCCCAGGGTGGACAGGGCCTGGCCCAGGCCGAGTGCATCCTGGATGTACCGGGGAACCGGGCGCGGGTCCGCCACCGGCCAGGTGGCCGGGTCTCGCGGGGTGTCGAGGGTGAAGGCGTGGGAGAACGTCCGGGCGGCAGCATCGCGTGCCGTGAGCGGGTCTCCCAGACCCCACTGCTCCCGCAGCGTGGCGATCAAGGACGTATGCCGGTGCTCCTCGTTGAACACCTCGCCTTCGGCCACCCACGGTGACACCACGATGGCCGGGACCCGGTAGCCCGAACGGTCGAACCTGAACCCGAGCTGGCCCGCCGGAGCGGACGGGTCGGGCGGCGGCACCGGGCCGGGCGGAACGTGGTCGAAGGTGCCGCCCGGCTCGTCCCAGCCGATGAGCAAGGTGGTGTTCCAGACGTTGGCCCCGGCCGGGGACTGCATCCCCTTGTAGGCGTTGTAGATCCGGGCCAGGAACGCCTCACCACCCAGGATCGACGATGGCGTGTCAACACCGGGGAGCACGACGCCGTGCCCCAGGGCCCGCGAGACGGCCGGGTGGTAGTCCCCGTGCCCCAGGATCAGGCACGGCTCGATGAACGAGAAGTCGGGCAGGTCCCCATTGGCGGCGTCGGCCTCGAACTGGGCGAACGGCAGGAAATGCGTCGCGAACCGGTCTTTCAGCCGCGGGTAGTGGATCAGGCCGGTGGCCGAGAACCTGTCCGGCTCGCCGACGTACACCTTCCACGTCTTGCCGTGCTGCTCCAGCCGGTTGAAGATCGTCTCGGCGGTGTTCTGCGCCAGCCAGTTCGCGACCGGCTCGTTCACCACGAACCCCGACGCCGTCGCGGCGGTCCAGAACGACCGGTTGGTGAACGTCTGCGACGGCACCTCGCAGAACCAGTGATCGAACACCCCGAACCCGCGGGCCAGCCCGCTCAGCACCGGGATCTGCTCCGGGGTGAACCCCGTCATCACCTGCGAGTACTCCTCGTAGGTGGGCTGGCGGCCCAGCTCCGCCGTCAGCGTGCTGATGTAGTCGGTGACAAAACCGTCCATCGTCGGCGCCTGGCCAGGCTCCGGAGCGTTGTACGGCGCCGAGATCTCCGCGCCGAGCTTGAACCGGTTCGCCTCGCTGAGGATGTTGAACAGCTGGGTGTTGGTGTGCGGGTACTCCTCGCCGGTGTCGGGATTGGGGCTGTCCATGTCGGTGGCCACCGTGTACGGCACCACCTTGCGCTCCGCGCCGTGCCCGGCCCACTCAGGGATCGGATTGGTGAGGTCCTTGCCGAGCACGCCGTCGAAGGTCTTGCCGTCCTCCGGCCCGTACAGGCGGCCGAGCAGGTTATCCAGCGACCGGTTCTCGAACACCACCACGACCACGTGATCCAGCGCGTTATCCCTGCCCTGACCCGCCATCCCCGACCTCTGATCCTTCGACATGAGCGCCTCTGCGCCCAGACACCGGCGTTAGTGAGGGCAGTGCTCCTGCCCGCCGGGCTCGCCCGAACTGCAACCTCATGGTCCCTGAGCAAGCTATGCCCTCTCCCGTAGCTGCCGGGGACAGGGCATGTGAGCTGCGGAGGCTCGGGGATTTGAACCCCGGATGGGCGCGAACCCAAACCGCATTAGCAGTGCGGCGCCATAGACCGGACTAGGCGAAGCCTCCCAATGACCCGATGGGCCCGCCCCAGCGTACCGGTACCGCGGGAGCGGCAGCAAAGCAGATCGCGGTCGCGGATCGCGCCCGGGCGCCGATCCCCGGTCATATGCCGCTATCTGGCCGATGGCACCCCGGCCAGGGTAAGGTGCGGCACGTGGAGCTAAAGGTCTCGACTTGGTCGCAGGGAGAGCGGACCGTCCTGTCGGTGGCCGGTGAGATCGACCTGTACACCGCACCGCGGTTGCATGGCGAGCTGGTCGCCGCCTTGGCCCGCGACTATCCCGTCCGGCTTGTGGTCGACATGTCGGGCGTCGAGTTCTGCGACTCGACGGGCATGAACGTGCTGCTGGCGGCACACCGGCGGGCCCATGAGCACGGCGGCGACCTGGAACTCGCCGCTCCGCGCGCGCCAGTCAGGAAGATCTTGCAGGTGACGGGCCTCGAGTCCGTGTTCACCGTCACCGACGACCCGGCATAGGTGGCCGGGTCGCAATCTGGAGAGCCGTTACGGCTGGTCTCCGGCGGCCCGCTCCGCACTAAGATCGCAGCCATGCCGCGAAGCGGCGACGTAGCCGTCGTCATTCCTGCCAGAAATGAGTCCGACCGGATCGGCGCGACTGTGGCCGCAGCCATGGGCCTCCCCGGAGTGGACATTGTCGTCGTGGTCGACGACGGCTCCAGTGACGGGACGGCCGCCGCCGCGGACCGCGCGGGCGCCTCGGTAGTGCGCCATCCGCGCAACAGGGGCAAGGCTGCGGCGATGGAGACGGGCGCCGAGGCTGTCCGGCTTCTCGAGCAGCCTGATGCGCGGGCTGTCCCGCATCACCTGCTCTTCCTGGACGGCGACCTGGCCGAGACCGCGGCCCAGGCCGGCCCGCTGGCCGAGCCGGTCCGCAGCGGCCAGGCGGATATGACTATCGCCGTGTTCAGCGACCGGGTCCGGCAAGGCGGCCACGGCCTCGTCGTCACGCTGTCGGGAGCCGGCATCAGGCGGGCCACGGGGTGGCGGCCTGACCAGCCGCTCAACGGCCAGCGCTGCCTGACCAGGGCGGCGTTCGAGATGGCCTGCCCGCTGGCGCCCGGGTTCGGTGTGGAAACAGCGCTCACCATCGACCTGCTGCGTAAAGGGCTGCGGGTCACGCAGGTCGAGGTGCCGCTTGCGCACCGCGCCACCGGCCGCGATTGGCAGTCCCAGCTGCACCGGGCCAGGCAGTTCGCGGATGTCGCGCGGGCGCTGGCGGTCCGGCAGCCGGGCAGGCGGGCGGCAGGGCCCGCCCGCGGATGACCAGCCAGGCCTCCGGCGGCCCGGCTGGCCGCGCCGGGCTGGCGCTCACGGCCGTCAGCATCGTGACGACCTTCACCGTCGCGGTGCTCGGCCCTTCGGTGATGGAACCGGCGCTGCCCGGCCGGGGCGGCCAGCCCCCGTGGGCGGTCGACGCCCTGCCGTCGCCTTATCTCGTCGTCGCCCTCACAGCGTTCGCGATCGCGGCCGGAACGGCCGGCCTGGCGCTAACCCTCCGTGCCACCCGGCGCGGCTGGACGGTCTCCCCGTGGATCATCCTCGCGGCGGGAGTCGCTGCCGCGGCGGCCCTGGCGTTTGTGCCCCCGTTCGGCACTTCTGATCATCTGAGCTATGCGGCGTATGGCCGGATGGTAGTCACGGGCCACAATCCCTACACGACCACTCCAGCCGCGCTGGCCAGGCTCGGTGATCCAGTCGCGCGGGCAGTGCAGGACTGGAGGACAAGCCCGTCGGTGTACGGGAGCCTGGCGACCGGCGCACAGGCTTTCGCGTCCATGATCGGCGGCACATCGGTCCGGCTCACTATCTTCGTCCTATCGTGGCTGAACGTCGCTGCGTTCGCGGTGACCGGGCTGCTGCTGCACTGGATGGCCCGCGGCGACCCGGCCCGCCAACTCCGCGCCGCGCTGCTGTGGACCTGCAACCCCCTGCTGCTGCAGGTACTGATCGCCGGCGCGCACGTCGACAGCCAGGCCGTCGTCTGCGTTGTCGGCGCGCTGGCGGTCTTCTCGCTCGGCACGGTGCCCGGCTCCCGCTCCCAGCCCGGCCCCGCGCCCGGCTCCGTGCCCGGCTCTCGGCCCCGCTCCGCTGCCGGCTCGCGGCCGGCCAGCGCGACCCGCCAGGCGCTGGCAGCGGCCGGGGCCGGCGGATTGATCGGTGCCGGTTTCGCGATCAAGGCGACAACTGCGCTCGCCGGTGCTGGCCTCGCCATCGGCTGCGTCCTCGCCTGGCACACCCGGCGGCGGCCTGAACCGGGCAACGGGCGGCGGCAGCTGGCGCTGGTCCTCGGCTGCCTGGCCGCCGGATTCTGCGTGACAGCTGGTGCCTCGCTCGCCCGATGGGGACTCGGTACACTCACCCCCGCCCTGCGCGAAGGCAGCTATGTGTCGATCGGTTCGCCGTGGCGCGCGGTGCGCGCAGCATTGGGGCTGGCGACCGGCGACAGCGTCGCCGAGGATCTGGTCAAAGCAGGCGCTGTCGTGCTGGCGATGGTGCTGCTCGCGCTGCTGCTGAGATCGATCAGCGCGGCCTCGCCCGGTTCCTGGCCACAGGTTCACGGGCTGGCCGATGCCAGCGCTGACCTTTCTGGTGGCCGCCGCGGTAGCGCGGGTCCGGCCGTGGTCCCGGTGACGGGATCGTTCGCGGTGGCGGCATCGTTCGCGGTGGTCTTCGCCTGGCTGGTCGCATGGCCGTACGTGCTGCCGTGGTACGACGGCCTCGGCTGGGCACTTCTCGCGCTGCTCCCGTTCTCCCGACTTGACTGGCTGATGCTCGCGCGTACCGCCGCCCTGGCGTTCGGCTACCTGCCAGGGCGCACCGTCCTCATGCCGACTGGCCTGGGGTGGC
This sequence comes from Streptosporangiaceae bacterium, assembly GCA_050011895.1. Classification (GTDB taxonomy): domain Bacteria; phylum Actinomycetota; class Actinomycetes; order Streptosporangiales; family Streptosporangiaceae; genus DATBGO01. Next base: position 36,857 of record JBEKIF010000037.1, read on the forward strand.
TTCGCACCGTGGTCAGAACCGGCGTCACCCCGGTAGTCCTGCTGGCTGTGACCGTGGCACTGGTGATAATGCTCTGGCCGCGGCGCGCCGCGCCGGTGGCTGCTCCCTCGGACGGCAATCCGGATGGTAGCGCGGAGGGCGCACTGCGTAGCCAGAGCGGCAGGCTGACATCATGATGGCCATGTCCTACCGGTATGCCTATCTCGGGCCAGCAGGCACGTTCTCCGAGGCCGCAGTGAACGCGCTGAGCCACGGGGAGCAGGCCGATGCTGTGCCGTTCCCGACCATCCAGGCCACCCTGGACGCGGTGCGCGCTGACGCAGTCGACCGCGCGGTCGTGCCCATCGAGAACTCGGTGGAGGGTGCGGTCACCGCCACCCTTGATGAGCTCGCAACCGGCCAGGACCTGGTCATCTGCGCCGAGCTGTTGCTGGATGTGGCCTTCGCGCTGCTGGTGCGGCCCGGCACGCAGCTATCGGATGTCAAGCTGGTGGGCGGCCATCCAGTCGCCCAGCCCCAGTGCAGGCGGTGGCTTGCGGCGCACCTGCCCGACGCGGAGTGGCGGCCTGCGCTGTCCAATGCCGAGGCGGCCAGGCAGGTGGCCGACGGGCAGCTGGACGCTGCGCTGGCCGGGTCGTTCACCGCGGAGGTCTACGGCCTCGCGGTTCTCGCCCGCGATATCCATGACCGGGACACCGCGGTGACCCGGTTCGTCGTGGTGCGCCTGCCGGGGCCGCTGCCGCCGGTCACCAGTGCCGACCGGACCTCCGTGATCGCGTTCCTCGCCGACGATCACCCTGGCGCCCTGATGGAGATCCTCAGCCAGTTCGCGGTTCGCGGGGTCAACCTGACCCGGATCGAGTCAAGGCCCACTGGCGAAGGGCTCGGCAGGTACTGCTTCTTCATTGATTGCGAGGGCCACGTTGACGAGGCCCGGGTCGGCGAGGCCCTGATGGGCCTGCGCCGGATCTGCAGCGAGGTCAGGTTCCTCGGCAGCTATCCGCGCAGCGATGGCGGGCTCACCCAGATCCGTGCCGGAACGTCTGATGCCGCGTTCGCGGACGCTGGCGCGTGGCTCGCCCGGCTCCGCGACGGCCGCACCACCAGCTAGCCCCGCCCCGGTCAGCTAGCCCCCGCCCGGTTACAGGTACGGGCCTGTCGCCCCCGGCCCCGCTGGCCGCTGCTGCAGTTCCTCCTGGCCCGGCATCACTCCGGGCGGCAGCGCCCGGCGCATCTGCTCAAGCTGGGCTCTGGCGGCCATCTGCTGCGCGAACAGCGTGGTCTGGATCCCGTGGAACAGGCCCTCGAGCCAGCCAACCAGCTGCGCCTGGGCTACCCGCAGCTCGGCTTCGCTCGGCAGATCATCTTCGGCGAACGGCAAGGAGAGCCGGTCAAGCTCAGCGATCAGCTCGGGCGCCAGCCCGTCTTCAAGTTCCTTGATCGAGCTCTTGTGAATTTCCTTGAGCCTCGCCCGGCTCTTCTCGTCAAGCGGCGCCGCCCTGACTTCCTCGAGCAGCTGACGGATCATGCTGCCGATCCGCATCACCTTGGCTGGCTGCTCGACCATCTCGGTGACCGGGCGCTCACCGCTGGCATCTTCCTGGCCAGTCTCGACGGCCACGCCGTCGGGGCCCACTACCACGACCCTGGCGCGGCCATCCGGCTCGGAGTTCGTCTCGTCGCTCATGTTCCTAGTCTGTCCGAGTACAGGAGCGGCCGCACTTCAGGGGGCGAGAGCGGTCGCAACCTTGGCGCCGCCACCGTGAATTCCATCCTCGCGCAGCTCTTGCTGACCGCTCGCGCATGTTAGAGCAGCTGCGGCCGAGCCTAGTCGATCCGCGGCCTCCGTACCGACCACGGCCGGTGGCCGGCGCCACCTGGCCTAGGCTCGGCAGGGACATATTCGCGGCCCCGACGGGCCTGCCATTCCCCGGTTTACCCGTGAGGAGACGATCTTGGCCAACGACGATCGGGACCAAGCCGCCGGGCCCCCGGCTAGGCTGCCAGGCGCTGTGACGCATGCGCCGGGCCAGGCGATCGCAGGATCGCCGGGCGGACATCTTGACGGGGCACCGTTCGGGAGCTCCGGCTAGATTTCGGCATTTAACGGAGCTTGAGGCCCGGCCCGGCGAACAGCGATGGGCTGTGCGAGGCTGGAAAAGCCGGCGAGCGGCAGACCGACGTCCGGGGCTGGAGCCCGCGATCGATAAGGCAGGGACAATGGAAGACACGTGGGGAGCACGGGATGTGCCTGTGCTCAACGCGGCCGTTGCACTGCTCGAGCAGAGCTATATGGTGACGGTCAGCGACATAGCCGAACGGACCGGCTTCGAGCTCGCCGCCGTGGCGCGCTCGCTGGAAGCGATGGATCCCACCTACGTCGATTTCCGCAAGACCACGACAGGCGGCGACCCGCGATACTGGTACGTGCACAAGGTGACACCCGCGGCGCGCCAGGAGGTCGGCCAGTGGCCGACACCCGAGAGCCTCATCGACCGGCTCGCGACCGCGTTCGGCGCGGCGGCTGACCGCGAGACCGATCCCAGCCAGCAGGACCGGCTCCGGATGACCTCGAGGCTGCTCGGCGACAGCGTCCGGGCGGCCGCCATCGAGATAGTGGCCGGTGTCATCGGAGACTCAGCCCCGGCCTGAACACGCCGGGCAGTGTCAGCTGACCAGCACCAGCGCTGTGGCAGACGGGTAAGAGGTGGACGCATGAGACATGCATCTCGGCAGGGCCTGCACAGCTGGGGCCTCGGCTCGCTGAACACGGCGCTGAGCACTGTCGCCAGCAACGCAAAAACGCTCGCCAGCGAAGCGAAGTCCATGGTCGCGCCGCAGACCACGGCGCTGCGAAACTCACTGTCTGCCCTGGATTCCGCGATCAGGTCGGCGAGGGGCCAGTCTCCCCTGGCCGCGGTCCAGGCGGTCGTCTCATCGCTCACGCAAGTGAAGAACTCGGCAGCCAATCTGGTGACCGCCGTATCAGGAAAGTGCCACTGATCGGTTGCCCGAACGGCAACCGCCCCGCTGGCCGGCTGATCAGCTGGCGAGTGCCCGCTCGACTAGGGCGCCGCACGGCCAACTGCGAAGAAGGCTGCGGCTGGCCCCCGCGAGGCGAGCGCTCATACAGGTCATCGTCATGGCGCCGGTCTTATGAGTGACCGCGAGTGCCGGTGTCTGACCGCTTGATCGGGCTCGCATTTGCGCTGGCGTAGGCTGATGCGCAGTCAAGGGGAAGCAGCAATGTACGAGCCGTACCCGTCCTCTAGACCTCCGCAGGAACTGCCGCGCATCGGGCCGCCCTACGCAGTGCTCAACGCTGTCCGGCTTATGTACGCCGGAGCGGTACTTGAGGTGCTCGCGTTGATCATCGCCCTGGTGACCCGGGGTAGCCTCAAGTCGGCCATCTTGAACAGGCACCCGAATTACACCTCGGCGCAACTGCACACGGCCGAGTTCGCCCGGACCTTTCCCCTGATAATTGGCGCACTGATCGCAATTGGCCTGTGGCTCTGGATGGCCTGGGTGAACGGCAAGGGGCGAAGCTGGGCCAGGGTTGTCTCGGCCGTGTTCTTCGGCATCAACACGGTGGATCTGCTCATCTCGTTCTCCCTGGTCCACGCTGCTGCCACCCTGATCATCGGCC
>JBEKIF010000038.1:0-39002 GCA_050011895.1 Streptosporangiaceae bacterium
CATCGCCCTGGGCACCGTGTTCCTGCCGATGACGCTGGAGGCCGCGGTCCGGCTGCGGCGGCGCCCCAGCCGCCGCCTGGCGGTCGTCCTCGGCGTGCTGCTCGGCGCCTCGGTGCTGGTCAACCAGGAGTCCGCGGTCCTGGCCGTGATCCTCGCCGTGGTGATCCTGCTGCCCTGGCTGCTGGGCCGCGGTGCGGCCAGCGTCCCTGGCCCGGCCGCCGCCACGACTTCCTACCCCGCCAGGGCCAGGCTCGCGCTGGCAGGGCTGGGCGCGCTGGTTGCCGCCGCGCTCGCCAGCCCCCAGCTGATCGCCATGGTCCAGCAGTATCTCGCGGGCGGGGCGAGCGCCGACTCGCATTTGCTGGCCTTCAATGGCGCCGAATACGGGATCAGCCTGCCCGGCATGTTCGCGCCGACGGCGCGGGTCGCAGACTTCGGGCTCCGGGGGCTGGCCGCTGCGTCGTCACTGCACAACGGACGCACCGGCGAGGGCATGCCGATGTTCGGCCTGCTGCTGACCATCCTTGCGGTGCTCGGCCTGGCTGCCAGCTGGCGGCGGCGGTGCGCCTGGCTGTTCGCGCTGCTCTGGCTGGGCTGCGCCGTGCTGGCCCTTGGGCCCTCCCTGCACGTCGGCAAGCACCAGTACGCGCCCCTCGTGGCCCAGTGGCACGGGGTATTGGTCTCCTGGATCATGCCGTACACCTGGTTCATGCACGTCCCGGGCTTGTCTGCGCTCCGGGAGGCTGACCGGTTCGCGCTGCTCGGGCTGGTCGGCGCCGCCGTGCTAGCCGGCGCTGCCATCGACTGGCTCGCCCGGCACGCCTGGCCGGTGATCATGGTGGTGGCCGCGCTCGCCATCTTCGAGGCAGGCTGGTCAGGTAGTGGCCCCATCGGCACCATGCCCACCACGCTGCACCATGTGGACGCGCCGATCGCCGCCGATCACTCTGGCTCGATCGTCGTCGACGTGCCCTTCGGCCTCCGCGGCGGCATCCCGCAGGACGGCAGCCAGTTCTCGCCCAAGGCACTGCTCATGGCGACTGCTGACGGTCACCCGCGGGCGGTCTCCTACACCTCGTGGGTGCCGGCCAAGACCATCAATGCCATCCAGGCGCACGCGTTTTACGCGCAGCTGATCAGGTCCGAGCACGGTATCCCGCTCGCGCCCGCGGCCAACGGCAACGGACGGCAGGTCGCGCAGGCCCAGCTGGCGGCCGCCCGGCGGGACGTTCGTGCTATGCACGTCGGCTGGGCGCTGGTTTACACCGCCCGCCAGCATCCCTACGCGGTCCGTTACCTGATCGCGACCGGATTCCGGTTCGACTACCAGGCGGACGGCATTTCCGTGTACCGGCTCAGTCCATAACCGGCGTGCTGCGGCCAGCTCAGCCGCATGCGGCTCAGCTCAGCCCGCGCGTCCGGCAGGCACGCCGTTAGCACGCTCAAGGCCGGCCCTAGCGGGCGTCCCCGGCTGCCGGGCCGCCGATAATGCCTTCGGCCGCGAGACCACGGACCAGCCCGCGAAGCCCTGCCTCCAGGCCAGCGCGCTCATCGGCGCTGAGGGCGGCCAGGATGCGTTCCTGCCTGGACTGCCACGCGTTCAGCACCCGGCCGGCTACGGCCCTGCCCGCTGGCGTCAGGTAGAGCCGGATGTAACGCTGATTGCCCTCGTCCCGGCCACGCCGGACCCAGCCCTTCCGCTCCAGGCCCGCGGCCAGCCTGCTTACGGTGCTCTTCTCCAGGCCGAGCAGCCCGCCCAGCTGGCCCTGCGCGATTCCGCGGGCAGCGACGAGCTCGATCAGCGCGCGCGCCTCAGACGCCGATATGGCGGCCAGGCCGGCGGCAACCTCGGGCCCGGGAGTAAAGGGCGCGCCTCCGGGAGTAACCCGTGCGGTGACCGTGCCGTTGACCGCTGGTATGTCAGGTCCGGCTGCTCCCGCCTCCGTCGCGCCATCCGCCTCCGCCGCGCCATCCGCCTCCGCCGCGCCCGATAGCCCGCTGACCTGCACGGATTCGGCCCGCGCTAGGTTTTCAGCCGCACTTGCCGTGATCGCAGGACTGACCACTCTCAGTAGCTGGCTGAGCAGCCGAGCGAGTTCGGTATCTTCCAGGGAGTCACTCACCACACCTACAGTTGTACCGCACAACTGTCGTGGTGGTACAGTCGCGACGTGATTGTTGCCCCGTACAACTCATGGACCTCCGGGCCGGGCCCCTCGATTGCTTGCCGGGGCGGCCGCCCCGGCAAGCTCGGCCCGGCGGCGCAGCCGCGGCCGCCCCGGGCGCCCAGCCCGGTCGGCTGCCCGGGCGCTATCCCGGTCCTCGTGGCGCCCGCCCCATGAGCAACGACAGGCGCCTCAGCGCGCCCGGGCAGCTGCTGGTCGGGGCGGACCTGCCGGCCGACGGCACCCTGACCGCGGAGCTACCAGACGTGCCGCTGGCCGAGCTTGCGGCTCAGCACGGCCTTCGGCCGAGCGCCGCCCGGCCGGCTGTCCTCGGCTACCTCCGCCAGCTCTGGCGGCGGACGAGCTTCATCATCGCCTTCGCCACCGCGCGCAACATCGCCATGTACACCGAGGCCAGGCTGGGCCAGCTATGGCAGGTGCTCACCCCGCTGCTCAACGCAGGCGTCTACTTCCTGATCTTCGGCGTGCTGCTGAAGATCAATAGGGGCATCCCTGACTACCTGGGATTCCTCGTCACCGGCGTGTTCGTTTTCAACTTCACCCAGCGGGCCTTCATCTCCTCGTCGACTGTGATCACCGACAGCCTGCCGCTGATCCGCGCGCTGCAGTTCCCGCGTGCGAGCCTGCCGCTCGCCTACGTGATGATCGAGTTCCAGCAGATGCTGCTGTCGATGGCGGTCCTGGCCGTCATCCTCGTCAGTCCGCTCTGCCATGAGCCGATCACCTGGTACTGGCTGCTCGCGATCCCGGCGCTGATCCTGCAGACCATCTTCAACATCGGCATCGGGCTGCTTGTCGCGCGGATCGGGTCCACGGTCAACGACTTCAGCCAGCTGCTGCCGTTCCTGATGCGCACCTGGCTGTACCTGTCCGGTGTGCTGTTCAGCATCGCCGCGCTGCAGATCCGCACGCACCGCTGGGCTATCGCCCTGCTGGAGATCAATCCCGCGGCCCTGTACATCACGCTGATGCGGAACGCGCTGCTCCTTTCGCAACGTTTGAGCGCACCGGGCAGCAAGCCGTACAACGCGGTGCGGTGTGCCCTGTGGAACACCAAGGCGAAGAAATTCTGGTACGACAGCGCGTACTGTCACTACTACGCCAACCCGGACCACTTCTGGCAGTTCGGGATAGCCTGGGCAGTGCTCGCCCTCGTCGTCGGGTTCTTCTTCTTCTGGCGGGCGGAGGCGAAGTACGGCCGTGGCTGATCCGATGGTGGTTGTCGATAACTTGCATATCGTGTACCGCGTCTACGGCGCGGGCGGCGACCGGGGCACGGCGGCGACCGCGCTGCTGCGGATCCTGGGCCGCAAGACCAGGGGGTCCATCCGCGAGGTGCACGCGATCCGCGGGATGTCGTTCGTGGCCAACCGCGGCGACGCCGTCGGCATCATCGGCAGGAATGGCTCGGGGAAATCCACCCTGCTCCGCGCGATCGCCGGACTGCTGCCGCCAGAGCAGGGCAACGTCTACACGACGGGCGAGGCGTCGCTGCTGGGCGTCAACGCCGCGCTGCTCGAAGATCTCACCGGTGAGCGTAACGTGATCCTCGGCTGCCTGGCGATGGGCATGACCAAGCAGGAGGCCAAGGACAAGTACCAGAGCATCGTCGACTTCTCCGGCGTCGGCGACTTCATCGATCTTCCGATGAAGACGTACTCCTCCGGGATGGGCTCCCGGCTGCGGTTCGCGATCGCGGCGTCCAAGAGCCACGACGTGCTCCTCGTAGACGAGGCGCTCGCCACCGGCGACGCCGAGTTCCGGGTCAAGAGCCACGCCAGGATCGAGGAATTGCGCCAGGAGGCAGGCACTGTCTTCCTGGTCGCGCACAACCTGGAGGAGGTCGAGATGACCTGCAACAGGGTGATCTGGATGGAGCGCGGCGAGATCGTGACGCAAGGCGAGGATGTCGTCGGCATCATCGACCGCTATATCGCCGCGTCGGGCGGGAAGCCGGTCGACCGCGATCCCGACAGCGGTCAGCGGGTCGGAGCACGCGAGCCGGCGAAGGCATGACCGCGCGTCGGCCGCAGATCACCCGTCCCGCCGCGGAACTGAGGCGCCGCGGAACTGAGGCGCCGCGGGGACTGACGTAGCGCCGGGGCCGACATGGCGCCGGGCTGGTGTAGCGCCAGGGCTGATCTGCTGGTTAGCTGCCCCCGGTGCCGTGCAGGGCGTCGATGTCAGCGCGCAGGGCGGCGACGTCGAGGTTGGCGGCGTCCGCGTCTTCCTGGGTGATGACGACCCAGGCCTCGTCCAGGCACGCTGCCGTCCACGCCAGCGTGGACCGCTGCAGGGCTCCCCAGGTGACCCAGGTATCGAACTGGCTGCCGTCGGCCGCGACCTTCACGATGCAGTGCCCGTCACTGGGATCAGGCTGCTGGCCGCCGGCGGTCGTCCACGGCTGCCCCTGCCCGAACAGGGTGTCGGCGTCATCGGTCAGGTTAACGCCGACGTAGGCACCATGGAACGCGGCCATGGCCGCGTCCACCGCCGCCGGGTCACTGTGATCGACCGGCGCGAAAGCCAGGATCGCCCCCGCGTTGTACCAGAACAAGAGCAGGTCAGCGATGTTGGCGCCCTGATCCTTCCCTTGATCGTAAGCGAGATACTCGGCGACCAGCTGGTCCGAGGTCTCCCATTGCTCAGACTCGCCGCCCGCCCCGGCCTTGGCCATCCGGTAATGCTGCCGTCCCGCGAAGGTGCAGTCGCCCACCCCGTCCGGATAGGTCGTGCAGGTGGGGTCAGGGCCATTGCCGAGCATCCCCCACTCGCTGATGCCCGCCGTGACGTCCAACGGATACGACGGCGCGGGCAGCGGCGTGCGCAGATAACTGGACAGGTACTGGAGGGGAAACCGCTCAGCGGGCGGCTTGACCGGCCGACGGCCGCGCAGCCCCGCAGTACGCACTTCAGGCATATCCATCCCCCTCGCCCGCCAATACCGGCCCCGCCCCGGCCCGGCCAGCATTCATCTTGGCAGAGCACCCGCTCCCGATTCCACTAACTGGCCGGCCCCATTGAGATATCCCTTCCTCCTGCCTTCCGTTGCCTGCGCACCCGGCCCGCGACTTTCGTGATCACGGTGGATCGGGGGGCCGCGACCCGCCAATCAACCGTGGCACGAAAGAGGGCTGTCCGGCTCGTGGACCGCTGGCGGCGGCGGGGCGAACCGGAGTGCGGACTGCCATGGCTCAGCTGACCGCCCAGAGCTCGCCGGGCCGCCCGTAGCAATCCTCCTGGACTAGGCCGGCGCCGCCGGACGGGGCATTCCCCGGATCGGCGAGGCAGCGGCCTGAGTTCCCGTTCAGCAGCTCGCCGGCTGGTCCGGTGAACCACTGCTGGGCGGCCGCACCCGAGCAGCGGGCGAGTTCGATAACGGCACCGTCCTGGCGGCTGCTGCCGGCTACGGCCAGGCATTCCCCCCGGATCCGCAGGGTGGCATTGCGCTTCATGGTCCACCACTGCGCGCCGCTGGTGCGACATGGCGAAATCATGATCTTGGTTCCCGGGGCGCCGGTGCCCGAAGGATCGGTCAGACAGCGGCCTGTCACGGCGGACAGGACCGGGCCGGCCGATAGCTCCCAGGACTGGGCGGCACTGTGGCTGCACGGCCAGATCGCCACCTGGATTCCGTTCTGGCCGCTGCCCGGGTCGGTCAGGCATTTCCCGTACGCCGGGCTGTAGAGCTGGTCTCTCGACCGGTATTGCCACCGTTGGCCCGCTGTTCCGGTGCAGGCCCGCAGCGTCAGGCCAGCACCCTTGCCGGTGCCAATGCTCAGGCAGCGGCCGCGGAGCTTCAGCGTGCCAGCGCCACCGGGGTACGGCGCCGGGCGGAACCGCCAGTCCTGAGCCCCGCGGCCGTCACAGCGCTCGATCTCGACTCTGGCTCCGGCCCGGCGGCGGCCGGCCGCGGCCAGGCACTTACCGCGCCCGTCGAGCCGGACCAGGCCGGCGGCCGGCGGGTCGGCAGCCATCCCGCGGACAACCACGATCGCGAATCTCACTGATCCCGAGCCCGCGCTCTGGCCGGTAGCGCTCACGGTCACGCTGAAGATCCCGGCGGCGGCCGGCCGGCCTGAGATCAGACCGCCGGAACGACTCAGCCCCAGGCCCGCTGGCAGCCCCGCCGCGGCGAACGCCAGGCTGCCGCCGGTGCTGCTGACCGCGGCGATCCGCAGCCTGGTTCGCCGGCCGAGCGTGATGTCCTGAGTCCCGGGGTTGGTGACAGTCACGCCATCGGAGGGTCCGGTGAAACCGCCCGTCCCGTACGGCGTGCCGAGACCCGTCGGGCCGTCATAGCCTGCCCTGGCGTGGCACAGGTACCGCCGGCCAGCCTCGCACCGGCCGTTCGAGCCCGACGTCACGTCGGCGAAGTCGCGCCGGTGCTGGTACGGGTAGGAAGCGGGGTAGGTGCCCGGGGCTGGCGTTCCCGCCAGCGCGTAAGCCCCCGCGATGATCGGAGTCGCGACGCTGGTGCCGGCCGCCGTGTTCCAGCCCGCCGAGATGCCCGGGACGGCTGAAGACGCCGTGTCGTAGACGGCTACCGGGGTGCGCGGGTCAGCGTCAGCGGATACATCCGTCTCGGTCCGGTTCTGGCAGCCGGACGGCGTCGATCCCTGCTGCCAGGCCGGCTTGGGCTCAACGGAGGAACAACCTGAGCCGGTGCCGCTCCAGGCCGTCTCGGTGCCCCGGCTAGCGGGCGTTGCCCCCATCAGCGTGGTACCCCCTACCGCGGTAACGAACTGGGACGCGGCCGGGTACTGGGTCCCGTACCCGGCGTCACCCGCGGCGGCGACGATCGCAACGCCAGGATGGTCGAAACGGGAGTCGAAAGCATTCTCGCCCGTGAATTCAGCGCCGCTGCCCCAGCTATTGGACACCACGCTCGCGTGCCGGGCTGCGTAGCCTTCGGCGGCGGCCAGGCTGGCTATCGAGTCTGATCTGGCTTCGACGAGCAGAATGCGGCAGTACGGGCAGATCGCCGAGACCATATCCAGGTCTACCGATTCCTCGAATTCCCAGTCTCCGGTGCGATCGGGCTGCGGCAGCATCGAGCCGCCTGCGGAGTTAACGATCCGCAGGCACGGCGCCGCACCACCGGCCGGGCAGCCGGGCAGGCCGTAGCGCGCCCGGTAGGCTGCCAGGTCGCTGCTGGCCCGCGAATCGTTGTAGGCATCCACGATCGCCACCGTCGTTGCGCCGCCTGCTCCGCTGGGCGGCGTGCCAGCCGCAGAGGTCAGTCCGTAGGCGCTGAGCAGGTCGGCCGGATTGTACGCTCCGGCGGGCGGCCCGGCCCGGGACGTAATCGTCGCCCGGTCAGGAACCAGCGCCATGCAGGCCATCTGGCCAGGCCGGGATGGGGTGGGGCACGCCTGCCTGGCGCCGCCGGACGGCGGGATCGTGCGCGGCGGATTGACGAACTGAGCCCAGGCGGGCACTTCCGGCGCCGAGTCGGCCGGCCCGCCGGCGGTACCGGGCACAGAGCCCGTCGCGGCTGCCGCGGCCGTGACGGGCAGCGTCGTCGCCCCGGTCACGGCCAGTATCGCGAGCCCGGCGGACATCCCGATCCGTCGTGCCAACGCTGGGAGTACTGGCCCCCGCCAAGACCACTCGGCCTTGCGCATGAATCCTCCGCACGCACGGTTAAGCCGCCGAACAGGGCGAGCCGCTTAAGCTACGACAGTCCGTCCGGGATTACCGTTAAATAGCTAGTGAATGCCCTTGTCCAGAGATATAAATCGAACTCGATCACGCCAGAATGCCAATTCGCATTTGCAATGGCCCACCGACTATAACGATTGGGCTACGCCGTTTTCAGGAGAACGGCGACGGCCGTCAGCCTGCCGGGGGCTGGCCGGACGGATCGCTGACGGCCGTGGCCGGAGAGGCCGCAGAGCCCGGGGAGACCGGGGAGACCGGAGAGCCTGGGGAGACCGGCGAGGCAGCAGAGCCCACAGGGGCTGGAGAGCCCGGAGAGGCTGCAGAGCATGGGGAGACCGGAGAGCCTGGGGAGGCAGCAAAGACCGGAGAGCCCGGGGAGGCAGCAGAGACTGGAGAGCCCGGGGAGGCAGCAGAGACCGGCGTGGCCATGGCCACCGCAGCGCTGGCTGGGGCGACACTGCGCAGCCGCAGCCGCATGACCGTGCCGCCGCCCGGCCGCTCGCCCGCGGTCACCTCGGCGCCCTGCGCGCGGGCAAGCTGCCGCACTATGTAGAGCCCCAGGCCGATTCCGCCGAACCTGCGGCGGTCGCCGGTCTCACCCTGCACGAACCGCTCGAAGATCCGCTCACGGTCGGCAGGCGCGATGCCGATGCCGGTGTCCGCTACCGTCACCTCTATCCAGTCTCCGCACCGGCCGGCCCGGATCGTGACGGTCCCGCCATCCGGCGAGTACTTGAAGGCGTTCTCGATCAGCTGGCCGATGATGATGTCGGTGGCCATCGCGTCACCGTAGGCGGGCGGCAGGTCATCAGGGATCTCGGCGGCCAGGGTATGCCGGTCAGACAGCTGGCGGAACGCGGTCACCGCGGCACGCAGCGGCGCGGCCAGGTCGAACAGGCCATTGCTTACCGTCAGCTGATCCGCACCGGCCCTCGAGCCCAGCAGCAGCTGCTCCACCAGCTTGGCCAGCGAGCCCGCGCGCTCGGCGATCGTCTGCACGGCGCCCCGGCGGTCGGCGTCGGACAGTTTGTCCCAGCGGTTGGCGAGCGTGCTCGCAAAACCCTGCACCACGGTGATCGGCGTCCGCAGCTCGTGACTCGTGGTGGCCAGGAACAGGTCCTTTGCCTCCTCGAGCTCCTTGGCGGCGGTCACGTCGCGGAAGTCGAGCACCTGCTCGTCCCGGTCGGTCAGCCCGGTGCACAGCAAGTCGAGCCAGCGGCCGTTGGCCAGCTTGTGGGTGAGCTTGGCGCCCGGCTCAGGCAGCGGGAACGGCGGCGGCTTGCCTATCGCGTCCTCGAAGGTCACGCTAGTCAGCCGGTGCGCGGCCGGGTTCCACTGCCGGACCAGGCCATCGGCGTCGAGCACCGCGATGCCGTCCGCGCTGGCGTCGATCACCGCGCGCTCGTGCGCCCGCTGCTTCACGACCTCCTCGAACGCAGTCGCGTTGGACAGCGCCACGCTGGCGTGCCCGGCCAGCAGCTCGAGGAGTTCCAGCTCGACATGGCCGACCTTGCGCCCGGAGTAAAGGGCATACAGCGCACCGTAGGGGCGCCCGGCCACGTGCGAGAGGCTCAATGTGATGGTGTGCAGCCCGGGCAGCGCGGACCAGATCAGGTCGTCGAAGCGGCCGGACTCCCCGGTCGCCATCATGACGGTCTTGCCTGACCGCATCAGCTGGCCGACCATGCTGGTGGCCAGGTCGGCCGTGCGGCCGCGGAGCCCGGCAGGCAGCCCGTCCATGCTGACCAGGCGCAGCCGGTCGCCCTCGATCAGCGCGAACCCGCCAGCGTCGGCCCGGGTCAGCTCCCGCAGGCTCGCCGAGATCCGGTCGAGCACCGCCTCCAGGTGGAGCTGGGCGTTCATGTCAGCGACCACGTCACCAAGGCGGCGGACCACCCGGGCCCGTTCGGCCATGTAGTGCCTGACCGCCTCGTCGTCGCCGGTCTGGTGGCAGACGCTCACCCAGCCGATCGTCTCGCCGGTGCGGCTGACCAGGGCGCTGATATCGACGCGCAGATCGAGCAGGCTGCCGTCCTTGCACAGCCTGCGGGTCGCGAACGAGATCCGGCCGCCGCCGCGGACCCGCTCAAGGACCGCGTTGTGCTCGGCCTTGAGTTCCTCGGGCACCATCGGCGGATCGGTGCCGGCCACCTCGGCCGCCGACCAGCCGAACAACCGCTCGGCCGCCGGGTTCCAGGCGAGGACCTTGCGGTCGGAACCGTAGGCCATGATGGCATCGGCAGCGCACTCGATGATCGCGCGCGCGGTCGCATCCATCCGGTCCCGCCCGGCCGACGCCATCAGTCTCAGCCCCACGACCCCATGGTCCACCGGTATGCAATCGCACGTCAGCGAAAACCCAAGGCCGGTGGCGGGTTCAGCGGGCGCCGTCCGCCGCGGCGAGCACCCCGGGGCTGACCAGTCCGGACGGATAAAGCGCAGGTCAGGGTCGCATGATGGCGGCGTCGCAGGACCCAGGGTCGCGGGAGTACCGAGCGCGGGTCAGTAGCTGGCCCAGTCCTAGCCCGGGTCAGCACTGACCCGGGCTAGCGGCGACGACAGCGATGGTTCGCTGAGGATACGGTCAGCCCGTCACGCGGCTGCTGCCGCCGGCGGTGCGGGGAAGAGCCAGCGCAATTCGCGTCGGTAGGGCGTCCATCGGCCCAGCGGCTGGCCCAGGCGATCTGCCACTATTCGCATGACCGCCGGGTGGTGGGCCATGCCCATATGGCTGCCGTGAACCTCGATGTTCTCGCTGTACGGCCCTTCGTCCTGCGGGTAGCGGCGCCAGTCGAAGACGCCGTCGGAGCGCGAGTAGATGACCGTCGACGGCACCGACAAGGCGGCGAAGCCCGGGGCGAGGAGACCGGGCGTCCGGTCCGGCGTCGCGGCCGACCGGTCGCTCAGGGCCCGCCGCGTTGAACCGAGCGGCGCGCCCAGGGTAATGACCTGGTCAACCTGGCCGGGATGGCGCTTGGCCACTTCGCGCGCGATGCATCCGCCGACGCTCCAGCCGACGAGGGCAACTCGCTGATCGTGCTGCGCGGCCATGTCTACCACCTGCTCCGCGATGCACCGCGCCACCCGCTCGGGGGCCCCCTTGTTGGCCGCGAAGCGCGGGCCGTGGACCGAGTGCCCGAGGCTCTGCAGATAGGACCGGACGGCTGTCGTCGACCCGTTGCCCCCGCTCATCCCCGGAATCACGAGAACCAGGCGCCGCCCCTTCGCACGGGGTGCCGAGGCAAGCAACGGCATGGCGGCCAGCATTGTGCCGAACTCATGTGCCGCCCTCGGGAATTCAAGAGCCCCGAACACCAACCTGCGCGCCTGCCGGTGGGTTTTCTCCAGAAGCCTGTCCGTACCGGTCACTATCTTTCCTCCCGACTAAAGTCGTCGGCCCGCGCATCACCGCTGACCGGCCCGCGGCGCGTCTGGCCGCTGGTGAGCGGGCCCCGGGCAGCACCGGAATGCGGCAAGATCGGGACCTTTGGGCCGTGCCGGCATAGGGCAGACCGGGCCTTCGGCCGGGCTGACATGACGGGGCGACCGGGACCTTTGACCCATCTTCGTTCCCTATAGCGGAAAGTGAGACCAGTATACCTTTCACCGATTACAGCCGCTAGCTAGTAGACGCGGAACCGATCCGGGAGCGGTCACGTCCAAGTGGGCATGAGGCGAGAGATGCGTGGCGCGCCGGCAGGCGCCTGGTACCTGCTCATCGCGGCGGTGTGCGCGATTGTTGTCACGGCGTGCGGCAGCGCGGCGGCTCCCGGCGGTGCCCCGGCTGCCGGCGGTGGCGCGGCCCCGGCCAGCTCTAACGCGTCAGGGAGCCCAGGCAATGGCACGCAAGCAGCCGGGATCTTCCTCGACATCAGCGTGAGCCATGGCGCCGGTACCCCCGTTACGCACTGGACGCTGCGCTGCCAGCCCACTGGCGGCACGCACCCGGACGCAGCCAGCGCCTGCCGGGTCCTGATGCGCGCGAAGGAACCGTTCGCGCCGCTCCCCAGGGGCATAATGTGCCCGATGATCGTCGCGGGAACCAAGGTCGCGACGGTCCGGGGCACCTGGTACGGCAAGCCCGTCGACGTGACCATGAACCAGGGCGGCTGCTGGCTGTCGCGCTGGGACGAGGTCGGGCAGATCTTTAACTAACCAGCTCGCCAGCGGCCAGCCCGCCAGGCCGCGGCCCGTCGCTGGGCCCGTCGCTGGGCCCGTCGCTGTGGCGGCGGCCCATCGCTGCGGCCCACGGCGGCGGCCACCGCGGCGGCGCGGCCCGTTGCTTACCGCAGCAACCGCGACATCCGCCGGTCGGCCAGTGGCTTGCCGCCGGTCTGACAGGTAGCGCAGTACTGCAGCGCGGAGTCGGCAAACGACACCTCGCGCACGACGTCGCCGCAGACCGGGCAAGGCTCGCCGGTCCTGCCGTGCACCCGCAGGCCGGCCTTCTTCTCCGCCTTCAGGTCGCCTGCCGATAGCCCCGCAGATCTGCCGATCGCCTCCCGCAGGGTGGCGACGATCACCGTGTGCAGCTCGGTCACCTCCTCCGGGCTGAGGCTTGAGGCCAGCCGGAACGGCGACATCCTGGCCGCGTGCAAGACCTCGTCGGAGTAGGCGTTGCCGATCCCGGCAATGATCTTCTGGTCCCGCAGCACGCCCTTGATCTGGGTCCTGCGGCCGCCCAGGAGCCCGGCCAGGACCTCCGGGGTAAAGGCCGGATCCAGCGGATCGGGCCCGAGCGCCGCGATGCCGGGAACCGCCGCCGGGTCGGTCACCAGGTAGACCGCCAGCCGCTTGCGGGTGCCGGCCTCGGTGAGATCGAAGCCCGAGCCGTCAGTGAAACGCAGCCTGAAAGCTAGCGGGCCCTTGCCCGGCCGGGGGGGCGCCTCAGGCAGGCTGTCCCGCCAGCGCAGCCAGCCGGCCCGGGCCAGGTGCACGACCAAGTGCAGCAACGGCGGGCTGGCACCGGCGCGCGGGGCGGCTGGTTCGGTGACCAGATCAAGGAACTTGCCGCGACGCCCGGTTTCCCTGATCACCCGGCCGCCCAGTGCGGTCAGCGCTGGATCGTAGGTCTTGAGCACCGAGATCTCTGCGATATCGGCGCGGTCGATCACCCGGCCCGTCGCCCGCTCACGCAGATCGGCGGCTAGGGCCTCCACCTCGGGAAGTTCTGGCACGAATCTGATTCTGCCCTGCGGCTGGCCTTGGGTGAGCGGCCGGCCTTGGGTGGGCGAGGAGGGATTTGAACCCTCACGTCCTTTCGGACACACGGACCTGAACCGTGCGCGTCTGCCGTTCCGCCACCCGCCCTGGGCAAGGAGTCACCTTAGCACGTACTCCAGCTGTAGCGCTGCGCCGATACTATCGGATGCGAGTAGGGGAAGGAGGTAACCCTGGTGGGCGTTCTGCAGCGCTTCGAGCACCGCCTGGAGGGCATGGTCGAGGGTGCCTTCGCGCGCGCGTTCAAGTCCGAGCTTGAGCCGGTCGAGATCGCGAGCGCGGTGCAGCGCGAGATGGACGACCGTGCCGCGATCGTGGCGCACGGCAGGACCCTGGTGCCCAACGACTTCGTCGTGGAACTCGCGGATACCGACCACGAGCGCCTCAACGTGTACGCGGACAGTCTCGGCGTCGAGCTGGCCACTCTCGCCCGCGAGCACGCGCGGGAGCAGGGCTACTCCTTCGTTGGACCTGTTCGGATGCGGTTCGAGGGAGTTCCGGACCTGACCACGGGCACGTTCAGGATCCGCTCGGGAGTCATCCGCGGCACCACGGTGGAAGACGGTGAGATCCGCAGGCCCATCAGCGACCTGCCCAGCCCGCCGGGTAACTTCGCCGGGCGGCCGAGGCTCCTCGTCTCCGGGCCCGAGGCAGGCGCGGACGGCAACACGCAGCGCACCTTCGAGCTCGGTGCGCCGCTGACCATACTCGGCCGTGGGACCGACTGTGACCTGCGTCTCGTCGATCCTGGCGTGTCCAGGCACCACGCCGAGCTGCGAGTAGAGGACGGCGAGGTCGTGCTCGTCGACCTAGGCTCAACCAACGGAACCTTCGTCAACGGACAGCCGGTGCGCAGGGTGTCGCTGAACGATGGCACCCAGGTAACGCTGGGCCGCACCACACTGGTATTCCGCAGGGATGGCATTTACTGACCTCTGCGCTGACCCCGCCCCGACAACCCGACCGCGCCAGCAACGCCCGCTGGGACCGCAGGCGCCAGCCAAGGACTTGTGACCGGATGAACGCGCTCACCCTTACCCTTATCAGGCTTGGGTTCCTCGCGGTCCTATGGCTGTTCGTCATAGCGGCCGTCGGAGTAGTGCGCACCGACCTGTTCGGCTCGGCGGTCTCGGCGCGCCGGGCGCGGCGGCAGCGCGCCGCCCAGCGGCCCAGGCAGCCGGCGCCGCCCAAGCCGGTGAAGAAGAGCCGGCCAGGACGGCCCGCGGGCGGCCGCGGGGCCCCGCAGCACCTGCTGGTGACGGCTGGGGCGCTGGCCGGCACCACACTGGACCTGGCGGACGGCCAGCAGATCACCATCGGCCGGGCAGATGATGCCACACTGGTGCTCAACGATGACTACGCTTCCACCCGACATGCCCGGCTGTTTCCGCAGGATGGTCAGTGGATTGTCGAGGACCTCGGTTCGACCAACGGCACCTACCTCGACCGTCAGAAGGTAACCCAGCCCACCCCGGTGCCGGTCGGCGTGCCGATCCGCATCGGCAAGACCGTTCTGGAACTGCGCAAATGACACTTGCACTCCGCTATGCGGTCCGCTCGGATGTCGGCCTCCTCCGCGAGGGGAACGAGGACTCGGCTTACGCGGGCCCACATCTGCTTGCCATCGCTGACGGCATGGGCGGGCATGCCGCGGGTGAGGTGGCCAGCGCGGTGGCCATCTCGGCGCTGGCCGGGCTTGATGAGGAAATCCCGGTCAGCGACCTGCTGACGGTCCTGTCCGCGGCAGTAGCCAGCGCCAACGCCACCCTGCACGAGATGAGCACGCAGGACCCGTCGGTCGAGGGCATGGGCACCACGCTGACGGCCATGCTCTGGTCCGGCTCGACGGTCGCGCTCTGCCACATCGGCGACTCGCGCGCCTA
Source organism: Streptosporangiaceae bacterium (assembly GCA_050011895.1). Lineage (GTDB taxonomy): Bacteria > Actinomycetota > Actinomycetes > Streptosporangiales > Streptosporangiaceae > DATBGO01. Next base: position 14,954 of record JBEKIF010000038.1, read on the forward strand.
CCTGCTCAGGGACGGCAGCCTCTATCAGATCACCCACGATCACACGCTGGTCCAGTCGCTGGTCGACGACGGCAGGCTCAGCCCTGAACAGGCGCATACCCATCCGCAGCGATCCCTGGTGATGCGGGCGCTGCAGAGCAGCACCGAGGCCGAGCCCGACCTGACGGTACGGGAGGCCAGCGCCGGAGACCGGTACCTGCTCTGCAGCGACGGGCTGTCCGACGTGGTCAGCGAGCAGACCCTGCACAAGACACTGATGCAGTACGCCGGGCCGGAGGAAGCCGTCTACCAGCTGATCGATCTCGCCATCCGCGGCGGCGGCCCGGACAACATCACCTGCATCGTTGCTGACGTGGTGGACACCGCCGCGGCGCCGGGCACCGCCACCGAGGCGTCGGTCATCGCGGGCGCGGCGTCCAATGGCGACGGGCGCCCCCGGCTGCGCAGCGACAGCCCAGCGGTCCGCGCCCGGCAGCTCACAGAGCCCGGCCTGCAGACGGCCGCCGGTCCAGAGATCATGACCGCGGGCCCCTTGACCACGCCGAGGACCGGCACGCCCACCAGGCCCGGGACCGGCACCAGGCCCCAGACGGTAACCAGGCCGGGAACGGCAACCGACCTCGCCGAGCCAGAACCCGACGACGACGCGGACCCAGCCGAGATCGGCCTGCCCCGCAGGCGCTGGCCAGTGGTCACCTCCGTCCTTGTCGTTCTCGTCATCGTCATCGCCGCCGGCGGGTACGCGGCCTGGCGGTATACCCAGGGCCAGTACTACGTGGGCGCCGACGGCCAGCAGGTGGCCATCTACCGCGGCGTCAACGAGCAGGTAGCCGGGCTGAGCCTGTCCAGCCTCTACCAGCGGACCGGCATCCCGCTTTCGCACGTGACAGCCAACGACCTCCCGCAGATCAAGAGCACGATCACCGCCGACAGCCTGGGTGGCGCGAAGCAGGTCGTGGTCAACATCCGCCGCGCCTACAACTGCCAGGTAGCGGTAGCCGCCGTGCAGAAGTGGGAAGCGGGCAAGCCCACGCCGCCCAAGCCGGTCAGGGTGAAGGGCAAGCTGATCACGCCCAAGGCCAAGCCGTATCCGGCCAAGCCGGCGGTGCCCTCCTACTGTTCCGGCCAGCAGGGGGCGCCGGCGTGACGGCTGCCCCCAACACGGCCCGTACCGCCGCCGCGCCTGGCGCACCGGTCCCGATGCCGCGTGGCAGGCGCGGGACCGAACTGCTCATGCTCGTCTTCGCGCTCGCTGTCGTCCTGTTCGCCTACGCGAGCGTCGGGCTCGGGCTCAACGGCAAGCTCCCGTCCGGCCTGGTCGTCTACGGCGTTGCGTTCGCGGCCATCGTCGGCGGGGCCCATCTGGCGGTCCGCTGGCTGGCGCCGTGGGCGGACCCGCTGCTGCTGCCGCTGGCGGCGCTGCTCAATGGCCTCGGCATCGTGATGATCTACCGGCTGCAGGCATCCGGGCGGGGCGGCAATCCCGGCCTGCAGATCAGCACGATGAGTGCGTCCTCCACGACCTATCAGGTGCTGTACAGCGCGGCGGGAGTGGCTGCCTTCGTCGCGGTACTGGCCTTCATCAGGGAACCGCGGGTGCTGCAGCGCTACACCTACACCCTCGGCGCGGTCGGCCTGGTACTCCTCGCCATCCCGACGCTGCTGCCGTCCAGCATGAGCGTGGTGAACGGCGCGAAGGTCTGGATCATTATCGGCGGGTTCTCGATCCAGCCCGGCGAGTTCGCCAAGCTGGCGCTCGCCGTGTTCTTCGCCGGTTACCTCGTCGCCAAGCGGGATGTGCTGGCGCTGGCGGGCCGCCGGTTCCTCGGCATCGACCTGCCCCGCGGCCGCGACCTCGGCCCGGTGCTCATCGCCTGGGCGGCCAGCCTGCTCATCCTGGTCTTCGAGACCGACATCGGCACCTCGGCGATCTTCTTCGGGATGTTCGTCGCGATGCTGTACGTGGCCACCCAGCGGACCTCGTGGCTGCTGATCGGGATCGGGCTGTTCCTCTTCGGCTCCTACACGGCCAGCAAGCTCTTCGGCCACGTCGGCGAGCGGTTCACGATCTGGCTGCACCCGTTCGCTGGCAAGAATCCGGCGGGCCCCGCCTATCAGCTGGTGCAGGGCCTTGAGGGGATGGGCTTCGGCGGCGTGTTCGGCACCGGCCTCGGCCATGGCCAGCCGTACCTGACCCCGCTGGCGCAAAGTGACTTCATCATCAGCGCGTTCGGTGAGGAACTCGGGCTGACCGGGCTGATGGCGCTGCTGCTCGTTTTCGGCCTGATCGTGCAGCGCGGGCTCCGGGCGGCCGTCGCGGTGCGCGACCCGTTCTCGAAGCTGCTGGCCGGGGGCCTGTCGTTCGTCGTGGCGCTGCAGGTCTTCGTGATCGTGGGCGGGGTGACCGGGCTGATCCCGCTGACCGGTGTCACGACCCCGTTCCTCTCCCAGGGCGGCTCGTCGCTGATCGCGAGCTGGGCACTGATCGCGCTGCTGATGCGGGTCAGCGATACCGCGCGGCGGCCGGCCCCGCAGCCGATCCAGGATGAGGGCATGACCCAGGTGGTGCGGGCCGGGTGAACCGCGCGCTGCTCCGCCTCTCGCTGGCCTGCCTGGCCATGTTCGTGCTGCTGCTGCTCAACGTGAACTACGTGCAGGCCTTCGAGGCAGGCAGTCTCTCCACCAGGCCGCTGAACACCAGGACCTTCGACCAGCAATTCCAGTATCAGCGTGGCGCGATCGAAGCCGGCGGCGTCAAGGTCGCCGAATCACGGCTGATCAAGGGCACCAACGAATACCAGCGCTACTATCCGTTCGGGTCCGCGTACGCCCCGGTGACCGGATACGACTCGATCTACGGCGCGACCGGGATCGAGGCCGCGGAGAACAAGCTGCTGGCCGGCACTGACCCGCGGCTGGCCGTGCACAACCTGATCGGCCTGCTGACCGGCAAGCCCAAGCTCGGCGCTACCGTCTATCTCACCATCAACCCGAAGGCGCAGCAGGCCGCCTACCAGGCGCTGAAGGCAGACGGGGGCCATGACGCCGCAGCGGTCGCGATCGACCCGAGCACCGGCGCGATCCTGGCGCTCGCGTCCTATCCGTCGTTCAACCCGAACGCCTACACCACGCTCGACGGCACGAAGCTCGACAAGATCGACCTGGCCTACCGGAAGGACCCGGCCCAGCCACTGCTCAACCGGGCCATCAACGCGGCCTACCCGCCCGGGTCGTCGTTCAAGGTGATCACCAGCGCCGCGGCCTTTTCCACCGGCAAGGTTGCCAATCCGCAGACGACCGTGCCCGCGCCGACCAACCTCGCCCTGCCCGGCACCACCCATGTACTAATCAACGACGGCAACGAGGCCTGCGGAGACGGGCACCCGCCGATAATCCTCGCGTTCACGATGTCCTGCAACACCGCCTTCGGCGCGCTCGGCATGAAGCTCACCGGCCCGGTGCTGCGCGCCCATGCGGATGACTTCGGCTTCAACAACCCGAACCTGACCATCCCGCTGGACGTCACACCGAGCGTGTTCCCGCACGTCACCGACCCCGCGCTGACCGCGTACTCGGCGATCGGCCAGTTCGATGACCAGGTGACGCCGCTGCAGGAGGCCATGATGGCCGCCGCGATCGCGAACAACGGCACGCTGATGACCCCGTACCTGGTCCAGCAGGTTCAGGCGCCCGACCTGACCACGATCCAGAACGCCAGCCCGTCGGCCCTGTCGCACCCGGTCAGCCCGCAGGTGGCCGGCTACATCAGGCAGATGATGGTCAGCGTGACGAACAATCCGGCCGGCACCGCGTACGCCACCGCCAATCAGCAGGTAGCCGGCGTCCTGATCGCGGGCAAGACAGGCACGGCCCAGAACGGGGTCAACAACACCGGCCTCAACGACGCGGTCTTCACCTGTTTCGCGCCTGCTTACAGCCCTCGGATAGCTGTCGGCGTCATAGTCAAGGGCGGCGGCTTCGGCGCTGACGCCGCCGCGCCCATCGCCGTGCAGATCATCCGGGCCTACCTGGGGCTGAAATGACCGCGTGCCAGCCGGGCGCGCGGCCACGGCGCGACGGATCCCGCTGTTTGACAGGACAGAACACTGAACGGCCATCGACGGTGACTGCCGCCGCTTCGGCCGGCCAGGAACACCAACACGCAGGGCGGTAACTTCAGGTGCGAGACATGACCCAGCCACGGCTGCTCGGCGGCCGCTACGAACTCGACGGGATCGTCGGCCGTGGCGGCATGGCCGAGGTCTTCCGGGCCCGCGACATCCGTCTCGATCGCATCGTCGCGGTGAAAACGCTCCGCGACGACCTGGCCAGGGACCAGACCTTCCAGGCCAGGTTCAGGCGCGAGGCGCAATCCGCCGCGTCACTCAACCACCCGTCGATCGTGGCCGTGTACGACACCGGCGAGGACATGGTCGGCGCCACGCCCGTGCCTTACATCGTGATGGAGTACGTGGACGGGCGGACCCTGCGTGACCTGCTGCGCGACGACCGGCGGCTGCTGCCTGAGCGCGCCCTCGAGATCACCGACGGGGTGCTGCGCGCGCTGGACTACAGCCACCGCAACGGCATCGTGCACCGGGACATCAAGCCGGGCAACGTGATGCTGACCCGGACCGGCGAGGTCAAGGTGATGGACTTCGGCATTGCCAGGGCGGTCAGCGACACGCAGGCCACGATGACCCAGACCGCCCAGGTCATCGGCACCGCTCAGTACCTGTCGCCGGAGCAGGCCAGGGGCGAGCGGGTGGACGCCAGGAGCGACCTGTACTCGGCGGGCTGCCTGCTGTACGAGCTGCTCACCGGGCGGCCCCCGTTCACCGGTGACTCGCCGGTGGCCATCGCCTATCAGCATGTCCGCGAGCAGCCGGTGCCGCCATCGGTGGTGGATCCGGAGATCCCTGGCTGGGCGGACGCGATCGTGCTGAAGGCCATGGCCAAGGATCCGGGCGACCGCTACCAGTCCGCGGGGGACATGCGGAATGACATCCAGCGCGCGCTGTCCGGCATGCCGGTGGCCGCGCCGGCGCTTGCGGCGGGCTACCAGGGCACCCGGCGGATGGGGGCGGCGACCGCGGTGGCAGGCCCGACCGGCGCGATCCCGGCCTACGACTACGGGCCGGACGACCAGCCGCCGCCAGGCGGCCGCCGCCGGCGCTGGCCGTGGATCGTAGCGGTCCTGGTCGCGCTGGCTCTCGTGGCCGGGCTCATCTTCGCTTTCCGGTACATCTCCGGCAACGGCGGCAACATCGCGGTGCCGCCAGTCACCGGCCTCACCGAGCGCGCGGCGGTGACGGCAATCGATAACGCCCATCTGAAGCCGGACGTGGTCCTGCAGGCATCGAGCAGTACCCCCAGGGGGCGCGTGATCAGCACCAGCCCGGCCAACGGCGCGTTCGTCCAGAAGAACAGCGTGGTGAAGCTGTTCGTCTCCACCGGGGCCGCCAAGGTGACCGTGCCGGACGTGCGCGGAAAGCCGATTGCGGCGGCGGCAAATACCCTGGAGCAAAAGAACCTCCAGGTCAATGAGGTGTCCGTGAACAGCACCCAGCCGGCCGGGCAGGTGGTGACGGAGAATCCGCCGCAAGGCACACAGGTAGCCCCGGGTACCACCATCACCCTCTCTTACTCCCGCGGCGGCGTGACGGTGCCATCGGTGATCGGCGAGCCAGCGAGCACGGCCCAGCAGGTCCTGACGGGGGCCGGGTTCAAGGTCGTCATGCATGTCATCCTCGGGCCGGCCTCAGCCATTCCCGGTGACGTGTTTAACCAGAACCCAAGCGGCGGGACCGCGCCGTCCGGGTCCGTCGTAACCATCTACGTTGCCGCCACGGCACCGCCGTCACCGAGCCCGACCACCAGCTCGCCGAGTCCCTCGCCGTCGACCAGCTCGCCGAGCCCGTCAAGCCCACCGGCCAGCCCGTGACCCGACCAGGAGAATGACATGCCCAAGTCCCGCGTGAGACGTAAGGCGGTCTACACGCCGCCGCCGAGGTCAGCGAAGTCCAAGGTCAGCCCGCGCTGGCTGGCTCCGACCATGGTGGGCTGCCTGCTGCTCGGGCTGGCGTGGATCGCGCTGTTCTATGTGACCCAGGGCAGCACGCCCATTCAGCAGCCCATCGGGGACTGGAACCTGGTCGTCGGGTTCGGCTTCATCATCGCCAGCGTGATGCTCGCCACCAAGTGGCACTGAGACCCGGCTGGCACTGAGACCCGGCTGGCACCGAGACCCGGCAGCGCAGCCGGACTCAGCCGAAATTGGTCAGGGCCGTGGCAAGCTGGTGATTTCGGATAATCACCGCCACAACCAGTACCGCCACTATCGCGACCGTCGCCCCGATCTGCACCAGCGCCCGCTGATTCCGCGGCGCGTACGCATAGGCCGCGGTGAGCAGGCCTCCGGCCAGGATCCCGCCCAGATGGTCCTGCCAGGCGATATTCGGTACCACGAAGCCGAATATCAGGTTGATCACGATAAGGAAGACAATCTGCCTGCTGTCCAGGCGCAGTCGCCTGGCCACCACGAACCAGGCGCCGAACAGGCCGAAGATCGCGCCCGAGGCGCCCAGCGCGAATACGTTAGTCGGGCCGATGAGGTAGTACATCACCCCGCCGCCGAGGGCGCTCACCAGGTAGACGGTGAGAAAGCGCACGTGGCCGAGGAGCCGCTCGAGCGCCGGGCCGACCAGGATCAGCGCCCACATGTTGAAGACGATGTCCAGCACGCCCGAACCGTTCAGGCCAGGCGGCGGCAGGAACGCCGAGGTGAACAGCCGGTAATACTGGCCCTCCGCCACGCCCTGAAGCCGGCCGTCATAAAAGGCCCGCCCCAGCATCGCCAAGTCGTAGCCGATGCTGGAACGGCCCAGTTCAACGATCCACAACAGCACGTTGAGGCCGACAAGAGTCCAGGTCACAGCCGCGGTGCTGATCGCACGGCCGCCGAAGACCGCATGCGGCTGCCTGGTGCCCCGGTTGCCCTCCCTGATGCAGTCGACGCACTGCTGACCGACCGCCGCCGAACGCAGGCAATCCGGGCAGGCAGGACGGCCGCACCTGACGCAGGACACGTATGTCTCGCGGCCCGGATGCCGGTAGCAGGTCGGAACCCGGCTGGTGGCCGAGCTGGATTCGGGGCCAGGGGGGACGGCCACAGCGCTATCCGGCGGAGTCCCCGGCGCCGTCGCCGCGGTCGATCTGCACCGACTCAAGGACTACGTCGTCGACGGGACGGTCGGCACGGCCGGTCGCCACCTTGCTGATCTGGTCCACGACGTCGCTGCCCTCGGTGACCTCGCCGAAGATGGTGTGCTTGCCGTTGAGCCAGGGGGTGGGCACATTGGTGATGAAGAACTGCGATCCGTTGGTCCCGGGGCCAGCGTTCGCCATGGCCAGCAGGTAGGGCCGGTCGAACCGGAGATCCGGGTGGATCTCGTCCGCGAATTTATAGCCTGGGCCGCCGGTGCCGGTGCCGAGCGGGTCGCCGCCCTGGATCATGAAGTTGGGGATGACCCGGTGGAAGATCGTCCCGTCGTAGAGCCTGCCGTGGGCAGGCTGCCCGGTCTGTGGGTCGGTCCATTCGCGCGTCCCCTCGGCCAGGTCCACGAAGTTGCGCACCGTCTTGGGCGCGTGGTCGGGATAGAGCCGGACGGTGACCGTCCCGCGGTTGGTCCGCAGTTGTGCGGTGAGCGTGTTCGTCATGAAGGGAATCCTCGCACGGCCGGGCAGTCGGCCGGCCGGCGGCCAGCGCATGGCGCCTGTCCGGGCGCGACAGGAGCATTTTCGCACTTACCGAGGATCGCCGCGAATCCGGCGGGTTACGGTTGACCGCCCGCGACGGGGGAAGTGTGTGAGGCGACAAGGATCCACGGGGAGGTCACGTGTCTATTCTGACCAGGAAGCGCTCGGACGTCATCGAGACCGTTACGGTACGGGCGCGCCTAGTTCCGATCGCCAAGAATGCCAGCCCGATGGCGAAAAACGCCAGCCGCGTCGCGAAGGACCGTGCGGACTCGGCGCTCGCCTGGGCGATACCGTATCTCGACAACGCCCGCGTCTGGGCGGCACCCCGCGTCGAGCGCACCGGCATCGCCGTGCGCGACAACGTGGCACCGAGGGTTTCGTCCCTCTTGGTCACGACCGCGCGCAGGCTGGAGAAGGCGGAGCCCAAGCCGCGCCGCTGGCCGCGGATGCTGGCCACGATGGCCATGCTCGCCGCGGCAGGAAGCGCTGCGGCTGCGGTAGCCATGCGCCGGCGTGCCTACTCGCTCGGCTATGACCCGGCCGGCTATGACTCGGCGGCCCCGGTGCCCGACAGCACCGGTCTTGGCGCCACGGCCAGGCAGGAAACGGCCAACGGCGACCAGGCTATGTCCGAGTCTGAGGTCAACGGCCAGCACCGGATGGCCTGACAGCTCAGCTGGCCAGCCCCCGCGGTGCGCGGCGGGCCCGCCAGCTCAGGCGGCCAGCTCAGGCGGCCAGCTCAGGCGGCCAGCTCAGGCGGCCAGCTCAGGCGGCCAGCTCAGGCGGCCAGCCCGCGCCGTGCGCGACGGGCCGGCCGCTGAGAGCCGCCTAGGAAGCCGTCTGGGCAGCCGCCCCGAGCCGCGCGCCCGTCCGTCGGGCAGAATTTCCCCGTGCTGCTCAATGAACTCGTCGGAGCGTCGGCCGCCGTGGCCAGTGCGCCCGGCCGACGGGCGAAGATCGCGGAGATCGCGGGCCTGCTGCGCCTGGTACCGCCGGGCGAGGTAGGCATAGCTGTCGCCTTCCTCTCCGGCGAGCTGCGGCAGCGGCAGATCGGCGTCGGTTACGCGGCCCTGGCGAACCTGCTGCGCACTGACGCCGGCCAGCAAGCCGGCCCGGCCGCCGGCCGCTCCCGGCCGGCTGAACCCGTGCTGACCCTCACCGAGACCGACGCCGCGTTCGAGGCCATCGGCGCGGTGACCGGTCCCGGTTCGCAGGCCGGCAGGCGCAGGCTGCTGGGCAGCCTCTTCAGCCGCGCTACTCCTGGCGAGCGCGAGTTCCTGGCCCGGCTGCTCGCCGGTGACCTGCGGCAGGGCGCGCAGGAAGGCGTCATGACCGAGGCCATCGCCCGGGCAGCCGATGTGCCTGCCGGAGATGTCCGCCGCGCGCACCAGCTGAGCGGCTCACTGGCCGAGGTCGCACGGACGGCACTGAGCGGCACGGGCCTGGCGGCACTGGGCGGTTTCAGCCTGCGGGTCGGCCAGCCGATCCGGCCGATGCTCGCTGGCTCGGCGCCGAGCGTCGCCGTGGCCTTCGAGCGGGTGTCACCTGCCGCCGTCGAGTGGAAGATCGACGGCATCCGGATCCAGGTACACAAGGACGGCGCCAAAGTGACCGTGTTCACCAGGACGCTTGAGGACATCACCGCGAGGGTTCCGGAAATCGCCGAAGCGGCCGCCGCGCTCAGTGCCGGTGCCGCGGTGCTCGACGGTGAAGCGGTGGCAATTTACCCGGACGGCCGGCCGCGCCCCTTCCAGGTCACCTCGGCGCGGGCGGCCAGCCAGGCCGATGTCGGCAGGCAGCGTGCCGAAATGCCGCTCACCCCGTTCCTGTTCGATCTGCTGCACCTGGACGGGACCGACCTGATCGACGCACCGGGCAGCGAGCGGTTCCGCCTGCTGTCCCTGGTGTCTCCGGCTGGGCTGCTCATCCCGCGCACCGTCACCGCGGACCAGGCAGCCGCGCTGGCGTTCTACACTGACGCGGTGAGCCGGGGGCACGAGGGAGTCGTGGTCAAGTCGCTTGACGCGCCGTACGGCGTCGGGCGGCGGGGCAGCGAGTGGATCAAAGTGAAGCCCAGGCACACCCTTGACCTGGTCGTGCTCGCCGCCGAGTGGGGCCACGGCAGGCGCCGCGGCCTGCTATCCAACCTGCATCTGGGCGCCCGCGACCCCGCTACCGGCGACCTGGTCATGCTGGGCAAGACGTTCAAGGGCCTGACCGACGAGATGCTGGCGTGGCAGACCACCCGGCTGCTCGACCTGGCGGACCCGCCGCGCGAGCCGCTGCCCGATGCGGACCGCCCCGGGCAGTACGGCGTCGTGCGCGTCCGCCCCGAACTGGTCCTGGAGATCGCCTTCGACGGCGTCCAGGCGAGCCGCCGCTACCCGGGCGGCCTGGCGCTGCGGTTCGCCAGGGTGGTCCGGTTCCGGCCGGACAAGAGCCCCGCCGAGGCGGACACCATCGACGCCGTGCGGTCGATCTGGAGCCATGGCGGAGTGTCCGGTCCGGCGTGACGGGCCTGCCCGGCTCAGCCGCCGCTCACCTGCGGCCCTGCTCATGCTCAGAACCGGGCCGCCGCAGTGCGCCCGGTTTATCGACCGGGCCCGCCGTGGCGTACGGCTGGGCAGTGACCACGCCGGTGACGAGCATGTCCGGCCGGACCGGGGCGGCGGGTTCTGCGGCGCTCGGCACGGCGCCGTTGGCCCCGGGGGCCGCCATGGGCCGGTGCCGGCGGGCACTGCCAGTGCGGTACCCTGCCCCTTTGGGAGCGGGAATCGCCGGAGAGCGGCAGGACGGACCGGCGCCCAGCGCGGGCCGGTCCGGCCGGCGGCTACCGTGACGTCATCCGTTATAAAAACTAGCAACATGATCGTCTGCACCCAGGTCTCCTCGGCTCAGCAGGGATGGACGGCGGAGGCACGGGAGATGCTGCTCGCCGTGTCCGGGCCGGCGCGGACGTCGCCGGTGCTGGGAAGCAGGGCAGAGTGGAACGGCCGTCTTGAGCATTACCGTCGCCGACGGGCCCGAGGGGCCGCCCGCTGGATCGCGGGCACCGGCTGCGCCGACGACCGTTACCCGCGTGCTGGGCTGGGCTGCCGCGGCCGCCATCGCGGTCTCCATCGTGCTGATTGCCGCTGTCGCCGCCGCCGGGCCGAGCGCGCTTGTCGCGCCGATCAGGCGGACCTGGCCGATGCCGCCGTGGTGGTTCGCAGTGAACCCATCAGACCTGCTTTCCGTGGGCGCCATTTATGCCGCCGTGATCCTGGGCACCGCCGGGGTCGCTTGCGGGCTCCTCGCCGTCCGGCGCGGGGCCAGGCCGAATATCCGCGCCATGCTCGCGGGCGCGGCCGTCGCGGTCGCCGTGCTGACCGTGCTGCCGCCTGCCGGATCGACCGACAGCATTAGCTATGCGACATACGGCAGAATTGCCGATATCGGGCACAACCCGTACGTCATGACGCCCTCGCAGCTTCGCGCCAGCGGCGACCCGGTCGGCCTGCAGACGACCCGGAACTGGGAGAATGACCCGTCCCTGTACGGCCCGCTGGCGACAGCGGCCCAGTGGGGCGCCGCCAAGCTGGGCGGCACCTCAATCGGCCGCATCATCTTCTGGCTGAAGCTGCTGTTCGCGCTGGCGTTCGGCGCGATCGCGCTCATCCTCGACCGGGTGCTGCGCGCTGACCCGGCCGCCCGGGCCCGCGCCCACCTGCTGTGGTCGGTCAACCCGCTGATGCTGTGGGCCGTGCTCGGCGGCGGCCACATTGACGCGCTGGCCGCCAGCCTTGGGGTGGCCGGCCTCATCATCGCCCGGCCTGGCCCCGGGCGGGCGATGATGATCAGCCCAGGCCGGGCCCTCGCGGCCGGGATGCTGGTTGGTGCCGCGGTCGCGATCAAGAGCCCGTTCGCCCTGCTCGTCATCGGGCTTGGCTGGGCTCTGCGGCGCTCGCCTGCCGCGCTGGCTGCCGCGGCAGCAGGGATAGCTGTTGTCCTGGTACCCGGTTATCTCGTGGCCGGGGCCGCGGCCATCAGGGATCTGGCCACCCGCGGCGGCAATCTGGTGACCTTCGACAGCTTCTGGCGCCTGTTCTACGCGCCGTTCGGCTATGGCACCGAGCCGCGCGGGCTGACCCTCATCGCCGCCCTGGCCTGCGTGGCGCTGGCCGCGCTGCTGGCCTGGCGGCTGCCGTCTGGCCCGCCCGGGCTGCCAGCCATCAGGCCGGCCCTGGTGGTGGCCTTGGCGTGGCTATTCGTCTGGCCGCTGCAGCGAGCCTGGTACGACGTCATCATGTTGGTGCTGCTGGCGATCTTCCCCGCCTCCCGGCTCGACTGGCTGGTCCTGGCCCGGTCGGTGCCCGCCACGCTGGGCCTGGTGGCCGGCGGCGCCACCCATCCGCTCAGCCCGTCCTGGTTGCACTGGACCAACCACTACATGGGTACGGCCATGACCCCGGCCGTCCGGCTCGCTGCTGTCGTCGTCCTGCTGCTGCTGTGCGCGACGGGTGCGTGGAACCCACGACAGCGGCAGGCGGACGGGCTAGGGACAGCGCAGGTTCCGCTGCTGTCAGGCCCGCTTCGGGAGTAAGCACTGGATCCCGCACCGGGGCCGCGCCTACCGTGCCGCACGGCGGCAGGGCCGGACGGCAGGGCCGGACGGCGGCAGCGCCGCACGGTAGGCGATCCCCCAGCAGGTGGCGGCCGAGACCCGCTATCCGCCCGGGTCTCTGGCGCCGGGCCAGCCTGATCCGCGGTGCGGCCGCCGTGTGCGCAGAAGGTACCCGATCCGCGGCTCAGCCGCCGTGTGCGCAGAAGGTACCCGATCCGCGGCTCAGCCGTCGTGTGCGCAGAAGGTACCCGATCCGCGGCTCAGCCGCCGTGTGCGGAGAAGATATGGAGGACAGCAACCCCCGAGCCGGAGGGACCTGTATGCGGACGGTTTGGCTGGACTCGGACGGCTCCTTGTGCACGACACTGCGCGGCCGCCAGGTGCTCTCCGATCCCCGGATCAACAAGGGGACAGCGTTCTATGACGCGGAGCGGCACGCGCTAGGCGTCACCGGCCTGATCCCGTCGGGCCACGTTACCCTCGACCAGCAGGTCGCCAGGGTCTACGCGCAGTACCTCATGCAGACGAGCGACCTGGCCAAGAACGTGTACCTCACCGACGTGCATGATCGCAACGAAGTGCTCTTCTACCGGCTCCTGACCAGCCACCTGAGCGAGATGCTGCCGATCGTCTACACGCCAACCATCGGCCTGGCGATCGAGCACTACAGCCACGAATACCGCCGACCGCGCGGCGTCTACCTCTCCGTCGATCATCCGGAGCTCATCGAGAGCTCGCTCCGCGCGCCCGGCCTGGAAGCGGGCGAGGTAGACCTGATAGTCGCCACCGACGCCGGAGCCATCCTGGGCATCGGGGACTGGGGGGTCGGCGGGATTCACATCGCCGTCGGGAAGCTCGCGGTCTACACGGCGGCGGGCGGGATCAACCCGAACCGGGCGCTGCCCGTCATGCTCGACGTGGGCACCGACCGGCTGAGCCTGCTTGATGATCCGCTCTATATCGGCAACCGCCACCCCCGGGTACCTGCCGCCGACTATGACCGTTTCATCGACACGTTCGTGGACGCGGTCGGCCGGCTCTTTCCTGGCGCGCTGTTGCACTGGGAAGACATCGGCATGAGTAACGCGAGGCGGCTGCTCGACCGTTACCGGAACCGGCTGCTCACCTTCAATGACGACATCCAGGGGACCGGCGCCGTCAACCTGGCCGCCGTCCTCGCTGCCGTCAGGGCGGCGGGCATGACCCTGGCAGAGCACCGCGTCGTGATCTTCGGCGCGGGGACGGCGGGTACCGGGATCGCCGACCAGCTGTCCGCCGCCATGATGCGCCAGGGGCTGCCGCGGCAGCAGGCCAGGGAGCGGTTCTGGGCGGTCGACAGGCCCGGCCTGCTCACCACGAAGACGCCCGGCCTCAGCAAGTCACAGCGGCGGTACGCGCGGGAAGCTGCCGAGGTCGCGGACTGGACGACCGGTCAGCCCTCCGGCGGCATCAGCCTGTCGGAGGTGGTCAGGCGCGTCCATCCGACGATCCTGATCGGCACCTCGACGGTGGCAGGCGCGTTCACCGAGGAGATCGTCACCGAGATGGCGGCGCACGCCAAGCGGCCGATCATCTTGCCGATGTCCAACCCGACCTCGCTATCCGAGGCGGCCCCTGCCGATGTAATCCGGTGGACCCGGGGCCGGGCCCTGCTGGCGACCGGCAGCCCCTTCGAGCCCGTGGACTACGAGGGCACCCGCTACATGATCGGCCAGGCCAATAACGCGCTGATCTTCCCCGGCCTCGGACTCGGCGTCATCGCCGCCCGGGCCAGCCGGGTGACCGACGGAATGCTCGCCGCCGCCGCCCATGCGGTGGCGGACCTGGTCGACACGTCGGCGGCCGGGTCGGAGTTGCTGCCTCGTGTCGCGGAACTGCGGAAGACCTCTGCCGCGGTAGCTGAGGCGGTCGCCATGGCCGCAGCCGAGGAGGGCGTGTCAGCTGCCGAGCCAGATGAGCACCTGGAGGATCGCATCAGGGCGGCGATGTGGCAGCCCGTCTACCGGCCGGTCCGGCCGGTCTGACCCGGGTTAGTGCTGCAGGCGACCGGCCTCCGCTGACCGAGCCATGCGGCCTGGGTGCGTCGCCGTGAGACCGCACCGCTGAGATGGTCACTGCCAGCACATACACCACCATGAGCACGAACACCACAGCGAAGGCCAGCTGTTCCCATCGCGTGAGTCGGCCCGCGTGCGCGGGCCGTCGCACGCCACCCCCCCTGAGCATGAACTTCCCCCGGCTGAGCAATTCGCCCCGGCACGTCTAACAATCCGCCACCGAGGCGCTATAGCGTTATTTCCGATAGGGCACTTGCCAACAGGCACTTGCCCGGCTGCGACGTCCCCCGTCGCAGGTAAGTGCAGGTCCGAGGATAGACCAGCGATCGGCAGGAGCGCTTAAGGAAAACCGGACCAGGCGGCCGGATGCCAATAGCTGTGAATTCCTACTCCGTTTCTGTACTGGAACGTCCATGATTATTCTTGTCGCCGCGGGGCGACCGCATTCGGCGGCTATCACCGGCGACGGATACTCGGTATGATCCGCACAGAGATGCGGACGAAACGGTAGGTGCGGTGCGCCACCGGACAGGTGTTACGAAAGGGACGTACGGGATCTCCCCGGCAGTGGGAGCCCGGCAGGCCTCGGAGCGGGAGAAATGGTACGCAAGCCGGCGCTGGTGACCATTGACGGACGGCCGTTCAGGTGCGGGCTATGCCATAACGACGAATTCTTCGATCGGGCGGTCAAGCTCAGCACTGCCGACCCTGAGGTACCCGATCACGGCGGGGTCAGCCAGTCAGCCACTGGCCTGATCTGCAGCCAGTGCGGTTACGTGCACCTCTTCCTCAGCGACGCCATCGAGTTCTGGAAGCCGGAGCGCGAGTACAACAAGAGCTGAGATTGCCGCCCCCTGGCCCGCCCAGGCGTCTTAGCTAAGGCCGGCGCCTCCTGAACCCTCCCGGCCTCAGCCGATTTTCACCACAGGAACGGGCCTGCGCCAAGAGAGGATCCATACTTGTACCGGATTTGGTGGGGACATAACGACTATTTGGTACCGATAAGGCCACCAAATCCGGTACAAGTTGGCGATGCCGTTAAAATCATCATGAAAATGGCCGCTCGTGGTGACCGCTTGTCGCTGCGCATGCTCTGCGCGTGGTGGTTGCGCTCAGCTGAGCTGGTCGATCCCCTTGACAGACCTGTATATCCGTGCAACTATACGGACTTGCGGAGGATGGTCACTGGCAGGAGCGCCCGTCACGGAGGATGGTGACTAGCAAGACCGCGCGCCACGGCGGACCTGCGTGGCGGGAGCGCCTCGCGGAGGACGCGCCATGCCGGACTGCCGGACGTGGGGGAGGGCATGTCGCCAGCTAGTCACGATCATCCCGTCGACGCGCAGGGGGTCACCGCCGCACGGGAGGGCCTGCTATCGGTCAGCGAGGCTGGCCGCCTGGCCGGCCTGCTCGGAATGCTGGCCGATCCGGTGCGATCGAGGATCCTGTTCGCTCTGGTCGCCGCCCGCGAACTGTGCGTAGGCGACCTGGCGCTGGTGCTTGAGGTGACCCAGGACCAGGTGACCTATGCGCTGAAAATGCTGCGCTTCGCCGGGCTGGTCAGCTACCGCAAGGCGGGCCGCATGGTGTTCTACCGGCTAAGCGAGGGCTTTCCGCATCCGCTGCTTGAGCATTGCCTGCGCCAGTTGCTGGCCATCGCGGCACCGGAGGTCGATGATGTCCATTCTTAATGCGGTTGGGCACGCCCTGGCTGTCGCCGGCTCGATGACATGGCAAATCACCTGGTCGCTGATCCTCGGCTTCGGCCTGTCGGCGATCGTCCAGGCGGTGGTCAGGCGCGAGACGATCGTCCGGTTCCTGGGCGGCGACTCCCCGGCTGCGCTGGCCGCCGCCGCCGGGTTCGGCGCGGCCTCGTCGTCCTGCTCATACGCCGCGGTTGCGCTGGCACGTTCGCTATTCCGCAGGGGCGCCAGCTTCACGGCGGCGATGGCGTTCGAGATCGCAAGCACCAACCTGGTGATCGAGCTCGGCATCATCCTTGCCCTGCTGATCTCCTGGCAGTTCACCCTCGCCGAGTTCGTCGGCGGCCCGATCATGATCGTCGCGATGGCGGTGGCGTTCCGGTTGTTCGTCCGGCGCCAGCTCATCGACGAGGCCAGGCGGCAGGCAGAACGGGGCCGGGCAGGCTCGATGGAGGGCCACGCCGCCATGGACATGAGCGCCAGGTCAGGGGGCGGCTTCTGGCGCAGGCTGATCAGCAAGGATGGCTACACCGCCGTCAGCCACATTTTCGTGATGGAATGGGCGGCCGTCATCCGCGATGTGGTCATCGGCCTGCTGATCGCCGGCGCGGTCGGCGCTTGGGTGCCTGCGAGCTTCTGGCAGCACCTCTTCCTGACCGGCCATCCGCTCGCCGCCAGGCTGTGGGGGCCGGTCATCGGCCCGGTCATCTCGCTGCTCAGCTTCGTCTGCTCGATCGGGAACGTGCCGCTGGCAGCGGTTCTCTGGAATGGCGGGATCAGCTTCGGCGGCGTGATCGCGTTCATCTTCGCCGACCTGATCATCATCCCGATCCTGATCATCTACCGGAAGTACTACGGCACGAAGATGATGCTGGTCCTGCTCGGGATCTTTTACGGCACCATGGTCATCGCCGGCTACATCGTCGAGTTCCTGTTCGGCGCCCTCGGCCTGATTCCGGCCCACCGGACCGCGCGGATTGCCGAGCAAGGCATCCATTGGAACTACACCACCATCCTCAACATCGTCTTCCTGCTGCTGGCCGCTGCGCTCCTGGCGCGCTTCTACACCTCAGGCGGGGGCCCGATGCTCAAGATGATGGGCGGCAACCCGGATGAGCACTCCGGCCACGCACACGGCACTCATGGCGGGGCCACGAGTGACCACGCCAGCCAGGCCCACCTGGAGGCACCATGAAGCACCTGGGCATCCTCGCGCACAGCACGGAAGGGGCCGCGCTGTGCTTTCGCGCATTCTGCCAGCAGGGCTTCCGCCAGCTCGGTCCCAACGACCATCCGGATGTGACGCTCGACTGCATCGCCCTGGCCCGCAGCATGCCCGCGTGGAATGAAGGAGCCTACGACTCAGTCCTGGCGACGCTGGCCGAAAGCGTGCAGCGGCTCGCGCGGGCCGGCGCAGACTTCTTCGTCTGCCCTGACAACACCGCGCATCAGGCTCTCGAGCAACCCGGAGCGGAGCTCGCCCTTCCCGGCCTGCACATCGCCGAGGTGGTGGCCGAGCAAGCCGCCAGCGACCACCGCAAGCGGGTCGGCGTGCTCGGCACCAGCTACCTGATGGACGGCCCGGTCTATCCCCGTGCGCTCGGCGCCTGCGGAATTACGGCCGAGGTGCCGGGCCCGGACGACAGGTACCTCGTCAACAAGATCATTTTTGGGGAACTGGTGAACGGAGTGCTTACCGCGAGCGCGCGCCAGGAGTATGTCCGCATCATCGGGGGGCTCGCGGCCCGCGGCTGCGACGCGGTCGCGCTCGCATGCACCGAGATCCCGCTGCTGGTGACGCCCGGAACCGTGGCGCTGCCCACCCTCGACTCGACCCGCCTGCTTGCTCGCGCCGCCTTCGACGTTGCCGTCGGCAGGCGGGAAATGCCAGCGTGGCGCGGCGGACCGGCCGGAGCGTGGCGCGGCGGACCGACCGGAGCCTGACGGCGACGGCCACGGACGCCCCGCCGCCACCCCAGGTGACGGCGGACCGGCCGGAGAGTGACGACGGCCAGGGCGACCGGGAAGTTCCGCAATTAGGTGCTCGCTCGGTGCTCACCATGCCCACCCCTGGGCATGGCCGGCCGCAGCCGCGATCGTAGACTTGACAGCCTGACCAGGCCAGATAAAGCCGCTTATCGGGGGGACGCCTGGGATCAGTTGCGACGATGTGGTCGCAGGGCCGTGGTCTGGGGGGATCATGAGCAGGATGTCACCGGGGGTCCTTGCGCCGCCGCACGAGGTGCTCACGCCGCAGGAGTGGCACAGCCGCGGCCGCGGACGGCGGCGGGCAGCAAGCCGCTCGAGTCACGCAGTCTGGGAGCCGCCGGCGGACCGGCCAGATCCGGTGACCGTCCTGGAGGAACAGGCCAAGACCCGGGTGCCTGAGCTTGTCGCGATCAGGCACGGGCGGATGATGGCCTCCCAGTTCGCCTACTTCCGCGGCGCCGCCGCCCCGATGGCGTGGGACCTCGCCAACACGCCCACGAGCGACATCCGGGTGCAATGCTGCGGTGACGCGCACCTCCTGAACTTCGGCATGTACGCGGCGCCCGACCGACGGCTGGTCTTCGACGTGAACGACTTCGACGAAACGCTCCCCGCGCCGTTCGAATGGGACGTCAAGCGGCTGGCCGCGAGCTTCGCCGTCGCGGCCCGCGACAACGGCCTCCCCGGCCACGCCGGGCGGGCAGCCGCAGAGCAATGCGCGCACAGTTATCGCACCGAGATGGCGAAGTTCGCGGCCATGCGATTCCTTGATGTCTGGTATTCGAGGATCGACATCGAGGACGTCACCCGGCTTTTCGACGCGGTCCAGCCGCCGAAGGCCGTCCGGAGGCGGCAACGGGATATCAGGAAGGCGCGCGGCCGCACCAGCCGGAAGGCGCTGATGAAGCTGTGCGACCAGGTCGACGGCGACTACCGGGTCCGGGTAATCCCGCCCGTGATCGTCCGGTATCCGCTGCACCGCAACCCCGGGATCCTCGATGAGCTGCGCGAGGCGGTCGCCATGTACAAGGAGACGCTGCAGTCGGACCGGTGGGAGGTGCTGCGGCGCTATTACTTCGGCGACTTCGCGCGCAAGGTCGTCGGCGTAGGGTCGGTGGGCACCGAGGCGTTCATCCTGCTGCTGATGGGCGACCGCGACGACGAGCCGCTTTTCCTGCAGCTCAAGGAGGCTCAGGAGTCCGTGCTTGCCCCGTACGCAGGCCCCAGCAAGTATGAGCACGAGGGCGAGCGAGTGGTGCGGGGGCAGCGGCTCACGCAGGCCGCCGCCGACCCGTTCCTCGGCTGGACCAAGGGCATTGCCGCCGACAAGCTGGCGACCAGGGACTACTACGTGCGGCAGCTGCGCGACATGAAGGGCAGCATGAACGTTCCTGCGATGGATGCCGATCAGCTCGCCTACTATGCCCGGCTGTGCGGCTGGGCGCTGGCCCGCGCGCACGCCCGGACCTGCCGGGCGGCGATGATCACCGGTTATCTCGGCAACGCCGACACGTTCGACCGGGCGATCGGCGAGTTCGCTGTCGGCTACGCCGACCAGAACGAGCTGGACTACCGGCGCCTCGTGGAGGCGGTGTCGTCAGGCCGGCTCGAGGCGATCGTCGGCCTGTAGGCGATCGTCGGTCTGTAGCCAGCGCCAGAGGCTGGCTTTGAGCCACCACGCCGAGAGCTACGCACGCGGCAAAATTTGCTTATACCGGATTTGATGGCTTCGATGGGACTGAATGTCCGGTATGTGGTCACCAAATCCGGTATAAGTCGGCGAGACGGGCCATATACGGGTCCTCTGCTGCCGAATTCTGGGTACCCATAATCGCACTCCAGATACGTAGCGTGACTTTTATCCGTCCTCGGGAATAGTCCTCTCGTGCAACCGGGGCAGAAACGGAACGCGGAACCTCATGACGCGGACGAGCGGGGGCAGGATGAGCACGGTTTTCCAGCCGCAGCCCGACGGCTGCGGGATGCCGGCGAGCATGTCTGACCGCAGGCCGAGTAGCCGGATCGCGCCGGCCGAGGTGCTGCCCGCTCCGCTGGCCTGCCACTGGGATGCGCTCCGTAAACTGCTCGAGACGGCACGGCTGCTGTCGACCCATTGCTGTTCGCGCTCGGGTTGCTGTTCGCGCTCGGGCCCGCGGTGCTGCTTGCCGCCTCGCGGGAAATCGGCAAGCTCGCTGCGTCGCCAGCGGCCCAGCGGCGCCAGCGGCCCAGCGGCGCCAGCGGCGCCCGTGACGCCCGCCTGCCTGCAGCGCCAGCGGCGCCCGCGGGCCAGTGACCGGCGCCGTGCCAGCCTCAGACGCCACGGGAAAGGACACGTCATGGCCGACGGCAGAGCAAAGCAGGCCGCAGAGCTGATCAAGCCGCTGCGCGTCGCGCCGGGTGCGAAGGTGACCCTCGCGAAAGACTTCGACCCCGGCTACAAGGCCGGGTTCCTGCACAAGAAAGACGGCGCGCAACTGCTGCGCCAGGGCGCCGAGCTCCTTGAGGAGTACCAGGCCCGGCTGGCGGCGCAGGACACCTACGGGCTGCTCGTCGTGCTCCAGGCGCTGGACGCGGGCGGCAAGGACGGGACCATCCGCCATGTAATGAGCGGGGTCAATCCGCAGGGTGTCACGGTGCACAGCTTCAAGATCCCGTCCGCAGAGGAACTCAGCCACGACTTCCTGTGGCGTTACTCCCGGCACCTTCCGGCGCGGGGGGAGATCGGCATCTTCAACCGGTCGCACTATGAGGAGGTGCTGGTGGTCAGGGTGCACCCTGAGAACCTGGATCGCCAGCGGCTTCCGGCCGCCGACAAGGGGAAAGCTGTCTGGCACCGCCGCTATCGCGAGATCAACGACTGGGAACGTTATCTGACCGATAACGGCTTCCGCATCGTCAAACTGTTTCTGAACCTGTCCAGGGAGGAGCAGCGGACCAGGTTCCTTAAACGGCTCGACCTGCCGGACAAGAACTGGAAGTTCTCCGCGAACGACATCAAAGAGCGCCGGTACTGGGCCGGTTACCAGCAGGCATTCTCCGAGATGCTCAGCAATACCAGCACGTCGTGGGCGCCCTGGTACGTCATCCCGGCCGATCACAAGTGGTTCGCGAGGATCTGCGTGTCGTCGATCATCGCGAATTCCCTGATCGAGATCGACCCGCGGTACCCGACGGTAAGCCGGGACGCCAAACGTGCTCTGGCTGCGGCGAAGAAGGTCCTTGAGGCGGAGGCACCCAAGGGGGCAGCGACCGACCCGTTCGCCGCCAAGGCGGGTAAGCCGCAAAAGCACTGACCCGCCCGAGTTCGCCGCGCCGGGCCGACGCGCTCACCGGGACCAGGCAGGCAGACGAATTACCTGGTCAGCGCGGCAAGGCGGGACCGCTGGTGCGGATGGCCCGGCATCTGTCCAGCAGCTATTATCTTGTCCAGGGATGCCCGTAAGCCCGGACACCGGGACAGGCTTCCTCCATCTGAGCCTGCCGGCGATGTGGGCGCACGTCAGACTCGGATGGCTACGTGCTGGTGATCTAGGGATGGGCATGACGCAGGCCACGGTGGAAGGAAGCGTCGGCGGCTACAGCCACGAGGCGTTCCTTTATTCAGGCATGGCAGAGTTCGTGGCCGGGACGACATCGTTCATCCGCAGGGCGGTCGATGCGGGCGATCCGGTCCTCGTCATCGTAAGCGCCCCGAAGATCGAGACCCTCCGCCGGGAACTGGGCGCTGCGGCGCGGCGGGTGGAGTTTGCCGACATGGCCCAGGTCGGGAACCCGGCGCGGATCATCTCCGCCTGGCAGGCGTTCGTGCAGGCCCATGCCGGTGCCGCTCAGCTGTGGGGCATCGGGGAGCCGATCTATCCCGAGCGGTCGCCCGCCGAACTGGCCGAGTGCCAGCTGCATGAGGCGCTGCTGAACGTGGCCTTTGACGCCGCGACGCCGTTCACCTTGCTGTGCCCGTACAACCTCGAGGCACTTGCCGGCGACGTGATCGACGAGATGCACCGGACCCACCCGTTCGTCGTCCGCGGCGCGGACCGGCAGGCGTGCGGCACCTTCCAGGTGGTCGGCCCGGGCGGCCCGTTCGGGCGGCAACTGCCTCCCGCGCCCGCCGATGCGGCCCGGTTGTCCTTCGAGCCCGGCGGCCTCAGCCGGCTGAGGTCGTTCGTTACCTGGCAGGCCAGGCTGGCCAAGCTTGACCCGGACAAGACAGCGTCGCTCGTGCTGGCGGTCAACGAGATCGCCACCAACAGCCTCCGGCACGGCGGCGGCCGGGGCGAGCTTCGGGCCTGGACCGATGACCGCTCGCTGGTCTGCGAGGTGTCCGACCAAGGCCATATAACGGAGCCGCTAGTTGGTCGGCTGCTTCCGACTCTTGACAGCGGGCTCGGGGCCGGCCTGTGGCTAGCCAACCAGCTTTGCGATCTCGTTCAGATCTTCTCGTCGCCAAGCGGCACCGCAGTCCGGGTCTATCAAGATCGCTGATCCCCCGCCACCTTCGCCGTGCTCGAAGACGAGTGGCGGCGACACAGCGGGGTTTCTGCCCGGTCCAGATGACCCTTACTTCGCGCCGATGTTCGATTCCCCGGCCGGCGATGGCTGCCGCTCCGCCCGCCTCCGCCCGCCCGGCTAACCGCCGGAAGGTGCCCTGAGCCGCATGCAACCGCGGACCGCGCGGGCGCCGCCGCCAATCGCCTCCCTCGATGAATAGCCTCGGCAATCTGCCGTTGCCACGGCTACCACCTGCGGCCGGTCGCCCGGTACCGTTGACCTGAATCTCGGCACGGGAGGCCCAATTGGGTTACGCGCTGACGGCCGTCATTGTCCTGGCGCTGGCCCTCACCGCCGCGGGCGCGCTGCACGTACGCGCCGAGACGCGCCCGGTGCCCCGGCCGTCCCGGATGGTGGTGCGCAGAGTCGTACGGAGAGTTCCGAGGGTCACACCCGGGGATCTGTGCATCTGCGGCGGCACAATAGGGAGAACCTCGAGCCAGTCCGGGGATTTCCTGGGCTGCACAGGCTGTGACCGTTCGTGGACCATGGACGGGCGCAAGATCGTCCCGCGCTGACCCCTCGCGTCACATCATGGCGGCCCGGGCCGACTCGGCCCGGTTCATACCGGCCACCACTGGCGACCGAGACCCAGGTCCTGGGCCGCTACTGCTCGCCATTGCCGGGATCCCGGCCGCGGTTGCTGCCAGGGCCTGGGCGCTGCGCTGATCCGGCGCTGCTCATGCCGACAAGCCCGTCAGCGCCCCAGTACAGCAGGCCGATCGCCGCCAGCTGGATCGGCAGCACAATGACCAGGACAACCGTCGCGAGGTCCCATATCAGGCATAACAGCACACAGATAATGGCGGCGATCCTGAAGGCCGCACGGTCGTTCATGTCACATCCCTGCGCCCTGCGCTCGGCTCTCGCCCGCGTCGAGCAGTGCCACCACAGCCTCGCCGACGAGGCGGCTGAGTTCAGGTTCGGTGCTCCGAAGGTCCGTCAGCCAGCCGCGGATCTCGCTGTGCATCCGGAGCTGATAGCTCATGACCCATCCCCCTTGCCCGCCGCTGCCAAGCGCATCGCCCCCGGAAAATCCTATGCTCCCCCGGGCGTTCTCACCGGCGCGGTAATCGGGCGGGTCAAAGCTTGGTGAAGCCGGCCGCGGCGACGCCGGTCCGCGCCCCCGATCCTCGCCTGACAGCAGGCGCGCAGCTCAGCCAGGGCTCCGCGGGCCCGCAGCCGCGCCGGCGGCGCAACCACGTGACTGAGCGCCTGGCCTCCGGTCGCGTCACTGCGTGCTTTCCGCCAGGACCTTGCGCAGCAGCCCGATCACCTGCTCGTCGCCGGTTATCGTGGCGCCCTCGCCGCCGCGGCTCCACAGCCAGAGCAGCACGTCCGGCGGCGAGCCCTGCACCGTCGCGTCCGGATTGTCCGCAACGGACTGC
>JBEKIF010000039.1:0-41214 GCA_050011895.1 Streptosporangiaceae bacterium
CGGACAATTTGGGACTGCAGCTGTCTACTCAGAGGGCGGCCCGTTGGCGCATGAGAAAGTCGCGTTCGACCGCGTTGGTAGTGAGTCCGATGGCTCGGTCGTACGCGCCGAGTGCCTCGTCGCGGCGACCTGCTCGTGCGAGAAGGTCGGCGCGGGCAGCGTGGTAGGGCTGGTAGTCGTCGAGCGTGGCGGCGTCGATCTCGGCGAGCGCGGCCAGGCCCTCGGCAGGGCCGTGGAGCTCCGCGATGGCCACCGATCGGTTCAGGGCAACAACAGGGTGGGGGCGCAGGGCGTAGAGCTGGTCGTACAGGGCGATGATCTGGGACCAGTCGGTGGCCTCGGCGGTGGGGGCGGCGGCGTGCACCGCGGCTATCGCTGCCTGGATCTGGAACGGTCCTGGCTGGTTGCGGCGAAGGCAGGCGCGCACGAGCTCGTGGCCTTCGGTGATCAGTGTCGGGTCCCAGCGGGAGCGGTCCTGGTCGGCGAGGCGCACCATGGTCCCGCAGGTGTTGCCGCGGGCGGGACGGCGGGAGTCGGTGAGCAGCATCAGGGCGAGCAGACCGGTGGCCTCCGGTTCGCCGGGCATCAGCTCGATGAGGGTCCGCCCGAGCCGGATCGCTTCGGTCGATAGATCGGTTCTCGTCAGGCTCTGTCCCGACGTGGCGGTGTGACCTTCGGTGTAGATCAGATAGATGGCGGTGAGGACCGCGCGGAGCCGGTCCGGGAGCTCCGCGGCGCGGGGTATGCGGTAGGAGGCGTGATTGTCGTGCAGTTTGCGCTTGGCCCTCACGATCCGTTGCGCCATCGTCGCCTCAGGCACCAGGAACGCCCTGGCGATCTCATTGGTCTCGAGGCCGGCGAGGAGCCGGAGGATGAGAGCGACCTGCGTATCGGCGCCGAGGGCGGGGTGCGTGCACAGGAACATGAGCCGGAGCTGGTCATCGGCGACGACGTCGACGAAGTCGTCGAGCCTGTCGAGTTCGGGATTGTGGTCAGGGTGCATGCTGTCGGTGTGGAGTCGATGGGCCGCGAGATGACGCTCGCCGCGGGTTGACTCGCGTCGCAGGCGGTCGATGGCGCGGTTGCGGGCGGTCGTGGTGATCCAGCCGCCCGGGTTGGGCGGTGTCCCCGTCTTCGGCCACTGCTCGGCGGCGATGGCGAACGCTTCCGCCACCGCGTCCTCGGCGAGGTCGATGTCGCCGAGGACACGGATCAGGGTGGCGGTGCAGCGGCCCGCTTCGCGCCGGAAGACCTCCTCCAGCGTGTCGGTCATCCTTGTGCGGGCCGGACCTCAACCGGTCCCTCGCAGGCAGCGGCTGCTTTGCCGGCCCATTCGAGGGCGGCGTCGAGATCGGTAGCTTCGATGATCCAGAAGCCGCCCATTTGTTCTTTGGTTTCGGCGTAGGGCCCGTCGGTCATCGATACGTCCCCTCCGGAGGATCGTACGACCGTGGCCGATGATGCGGGGTGCAGGCCGGCGGCGAACACCCAGGCGGCTGCCTGTTGCAGTTCGTTGTTGAACGCGTCCACCTGGGCGACCTGGCGCTGCGCGTCGGGGGTGGAGAAGTCCGGCTCGTACGTATCGTCGTGCCAGACGGAGATCAGGTATTGCGGCATCTTGGTTGCTCCTCTTGGTAGCGGGTCGGTTCGGGTCAGTCGGCATGTCGTGCGAGCACCGGAACGATGATCGCCGCGGCGACCAGGTGCAGTCCGACCAGGGCGAATTTGCTGGCGGTCGTGTCTGCGAACGCCGCCGGGAGGGCGCAGGAGATCGCCGTGAGGCCGATAGTCATCTGGACGAACCGCCGACGCGGGGCAGCGCTGCGCCTGTTCAGCAAGGCGAGGAGCACCCCTCCGATGACGGCGGCGATGAAGGTGACCTGGGGGAAGCCGGCGAGTGGGATCTTACCGTGTACGGCCAGCGGGACTCCGGCAGCCCGCAGGGCAACCGCGCCGGCAGTCGAGACCGCGGCGGCCAGGACACCGACCGAGACCGTGGTGCGCAACAGCGTGCTGGTCAACCGGGACGGGGCGTGCTCGACACTGATGTCTGGGGAGGTGGTAACGGTGGACATGGTCGGTTCCCTTTCGTTGGCGGCGGTGCCCCCTGCACCACTCGGCATGTCCACGAAGAACCTGGCCCGAATCGACACCACACAGCGCGAATTCTTGCGGACTGGCCGGCAGGCGGGCTGCTGCGTTCAGCTGGCGGTGGCTAGCCTGGTGGCCGCGGCCCGGCGGGGTCCGGCGCGGGCCGAGATGGTGGTAGGTCCAGGCGCCGGTCATGGCTCCGAATGCGAGATGGCTGCGAAAGAACGGCACGGGCCCGGCGAAGTGCGCGATGCCTGCGCAGCCTCGGAGCGCCTGGCCGGCACCCGAGTGGCGCTCGCGGCCGGCAATAGCCCGGCGTACTGGTCCCGGCCCAGGCGCAACCCTACGAACTGTGGGGTTGCCAGGTCGGCCTGATGAGGCCGACCTGGCGTTGACCTGCGGTGGGCGGTACTGGGATTGAACCAGTGGCCTCTTCCGTGTCAGGGAAGCGCTCTCCCGCTGAGCTAACCGCCCGCGAGGCGGAAGCGGGAATCGAACCCGCGTACAGGGCTTTGCAGGCCCCGCCAGGAGTCCCCGCCGGGCGGGGTCCCGGAAATCGGAGAGCCGTGCGGACCGTCGGCTTGCGAGACGACGTCCGGCACCTCCGAGCGGACGACGGGATTCGAACCCGCGACCCTCACCTTGGCAAGGTGATGCTCTACCAGCTGAGCCACGTCCGCGTGCCTCGCCGGGGCGAGGCTGCGCAGGCCGACCGAGGCCGGCATGCGTTCAGAACTGTAGCCGATCCTGGCCGGCAGGCAAACTCACCCTGGCGGGATCAGGCGATCAGCTATCGGGAACTCGCGCCGGCCGGGGACCGCGTTCCGGCATCGGGCGAGCAGCCCAGGCGGCTCAGTGTGGTAGACCGCCTCGGCGACATGTTGGGCTATCGCCCGCAACGTCCAGCCAAAACCGCCCGCAGGGCCCGTCGTCAGCGTGAACGGATGGCTGCGAATGGTGATCCTGCTGCGCCGGTAGCGCCCTGGCGCCGCCGGGATGGCAGGCTGGCAGCCATGCGAACTGTGATCGTCAGCGGCGACGCGCTCACCGTCGAGGATGTCGTCGACGTGGCATTCGGTGCCGCCGGCGCCGAACTCGGGCCTGACGTGCCTGCCCGGATGCAATCAAGCCGTGAGGTGGTGACCGCGGCGATCGCCGGAGGCGGGCCCGTCTACGGCGTCAATACGGGATTCGGCGCGCTCGCCGATACCCGGGTGGGGGAGAAGGACCTGAGGCGGCTGCAGGGCGCGATCCTGGTATCTCATGCGGCAGGCACCGGCGAGCCGCTCGATGACCCCACGGTCCGCGCGATCCTGCTGCTGCGCGCGAGGACGCTGGCGGCCGGTTACTCGGGTGTCCGCGCTGAGCTGCCCGCCCGGCTGCTAGAGCTGCTCGCGCTCGGGCTGCTCCCCGTCGTGCCTGGCAAGGGATCGGTCGGCGCCTCAGGTGACCTGGCCCAGCTCGCGCACCTGGCTGAACCGCTGATCGGCGCCGGGCGACTACGCGGTGCCGGCGGCGGGCCGCGCGGGAGGCCAGCCGCCGAGGTACTCGCCGAGCACGGCCTTGTCCCACTCGAGCTGGCCCCCAAGGAGGGCCTATCGCTCGTCAACGGCACCGAGCCGATGCAGGCGCTGCTCGCGTTCTCGGTGCGCGACGCGGAACTGCTGGTGCAGGCCGCCGACGTGGCCTGCGCCCTGTCGGTCGAGGCGCTGCTCGGCACCGACCGGCCATACGACGAGCGGGTCCAGGCGCTCCGGCCGCATCCCGGGCAGCTGGATAGTGCGGCCAACCTCCGCGCGCTGCTGGGCGGCTCCGCGCTGCTGGCCAGCCACCGGGACAGCCGCCACGCGGTGCAGGACGCCTATTGCCTGCGGTGCGCGCCCCAGGTCCACGGCGCGGTCCGCGACGTGCTTGCCCATGCCCGCCGGGTCCTCGAGACAGAGCTCGGGGCGGTGGTCGACAACCCGGTCATCGTCTCCGACGGCGAGGTGATGACCACGGGCAACTTCCACGGCGAGCCGCTCGCCTTCGCCGCCGACATGCTGGCCATCGCCGTCTCGGAGTTGGCCAGCATCAGCGAGCGGCGGGTGGACCGGTTGCTCGATCCCGCCTTCTCCAGGGGCCTACCGCCGTTCCTGGCGCCCGACGCAGGCACCAACTCGGGCTTCATGCTGGCGCAGTACACCGCCGCGTCCCTGGTCAGCGAGAACAAGGTGCTCGCCCACCCGGCCAGCGTTGACACCATCCCGACCTCGGGCAAGCAGGAGGACCACGTCTCAATGGGCTGGACGGCCGTGCGGAAGCTGCGGGAGGTGCTCGCTAACGTGCGCACCTGCCTTGCGGTCGAGATCCTCTGCGCCGCCCAGGGCATCGACCTGCGGACCGGCATCGCGCCGCCGAGCAAGGCGCTGGCCGGCGTTCATGCCGCGGTGCGAGCGCGGGTGCCGGTGATGGACACCGACCGGGAGGTAGCCGAGCAGATGGCCGCTGTCGACGAACTGCTGCCAGATATCTGCATAACGGCCGCTGCGGGCTGCGGCGGGCTCCGTTAGGAGAATCCTGTGACAGTGTGGATCAACGGGACGCTGCTTCCCGACTCCGAAGCCAGGATCTCGGT
Organism: Streptosporangiaceae bacterium; assembly: GCA_050011895.1. Lineage (GTDB taxonomy): Bacteria > Actinomycetota > Actinomycetes > Streptosporangiales > Streptosporangiaceae > DATBGO01. Next base: position 4,709 of record JBEKIF010000039.1, read on the forward strand.
CTTCGACCACGGGCTTGTGGTGGGTGACGGCGTGTTCGAGACGATAAAGGTCATCGGCGGCGTCCCGTTCGCTGTCACCAGGCACCTGGCCAGGCTCGCGCAGTCGGCCGCCGGACTGGGCCTGCCGGAGCCTGACCTAGAGGAGATCGCCGCGGGCACGCTCGCGCTTCTCGAAGCGTCGGGACGTCCGGCAACCGGCAAGATCCGGCTTACCCTGACGGCGGGCGCCGGGCCGCTCGGCTCGCAGCGCGGCGATTCAGCCCTTACCGCCATCATCGCGCTCGGCAGCCTCGGGGGCCCCGGGCCCACCTGCGATGTGGTCATGGCACCGTGGCCGCGCAATGAGTACGGCGCCCTGACCGGCCTGAAGACGACGTCCTACGCCGAGAACGTGCTGGCCTTGCAGTACGCGAGCGCCCGCGATGCGGATGAGGCCATCTTCGCCAATACGGCTGGCCACCTCTGCGAGGGGACCGGGAGCAACATATTCGTCGTATCCGGCGGGCGGCTGCTGACGCCGCCGCTGAGCGCCGGGTGCCTGGCCGGGGTGACCAGGGATCTTCTGATCGAGTGGGCGGACGCGGTCGAGGCTGACCTGGCGGCAGGCGCGCTCGCCGCGGCAGATGAGGCCTTCCTGACCGGAACGACCCGAGATGTGCAGCCAATCCGTAATGTCGACTCGGTCCCGCTGGCCGCGGCTCCCGGGCCGGTCACTGCGAATGCCGCCAAGATATTCGCGGCGAGGTCTGCCGAGAACCCCGATCCGTAGCGGCCCGGGCTGTTCCTTTTTCGGCCTGCCGCCATCCGCAATAGGCAGCTAGGCGCGCCAGAGCAGCACGTCAAGCTCGCCGTCGAGATCGATGAAGTCGCTTTCCAGGCCGGCCGCGATGACCCCGAAGGTCCGGGCCAGGAACTCTGCGGTCGCGGTCAGCGGTGCCTCGAAATGCGCCTGGCCGAAGGGGGAGGACAGCGCGATGTTGAGGACGCCGTCGCCGCCATCGTCGGCGGGCCATACCCGGACGTCGCCGTCGCCCACCGCTCCGTCCAGGCCAGCTGCCAGCAGTTCCCTGGCGAAGATCCATTCCACCGGCTCGTCGGTGCCGACGTGGAACGCCATCCGGATGGCGTACGGATCGTCGGCGCTGTAGAAGAGACTCGCGACGAGCGGAACGATGCCATGTTCAGGAACTACGAGGCTCAGGCCGAGTTCAGCTGAGACGGGTGCGCTGCTATTCATGATCTAGCTTGACCTTTGCCTTGTCGTGTCCCGGAATGCCGGGCTTCGTTAATGCTGCGAGGTTATCTATCAGCTATGGCACGGCAGGTGCCGCTGAATTGTCATCGACGGATATAAGATTCCGCGATCGGGGGCACTCGTAACCTCGGTCACTGGTCAACAAACCAGTAGTGACCTGGTCAAACGCTCACGGAAATTAAACACGCTTTTCGGCGCCCGATGTTCCTGTGACCAGGGACGATGTGCTGTGACGTTCGTCTCACAGGAGTTCGCCAACGTTTCGCTGCTGGCTGGCAGAAGCTCGCGGCTTGCGCGGTGATGGCACGCCGGGGGGCGTTTGGCATGGTTCGACTCGCTCACTGCGGGGGCTGTGCTGCCTCGCCATGCTATGTCCACTGTGGCAGGCCGCGCTATCCGAGACTGGAATCTACCCAGGGGAAGCAGGTACAGGATAAGCGCCAGGAAAAAATATTATGACGACAATGTCCCCATATATAAGTTTTATGCGCGTTGACCCCGGTCAGGCCCGGTACGGGAGCCCGCTGGCGGCGCCGGGCGATCGGTGAGCCGCGGGAGAGCACGACGCCGGCGGCCCGGCTGGCGCACCCGCGATGCGCTAGTCTGATTTTGCTCTGGGCGGCACGGATCGTGCGCTGGCCCGGCGGCACCGGGCGATTGGCTCAGCGGGAGAGCGCCTCGTTCACACCGAGGAGGTCACTGGTTCGATCCCAGTATCGCCCACCAGCTGGATTCTGGCGTAAGGCCAGGTCAGAGGTTCGTCATACAGGTCTCATCCTACTTCGCGGATGAGACCTTTGGCGCATCTGGGAGGAATTCGGGAGATCAGCTTCTCCGTGCCCCCAGGTGCCGACGGATCATGAATCGTCGCCTCCGGCGCCGCCAGGTCCGCTGGGTGATGGCCGGCCGCGTCGCTGAGCGGCGCCAGGAGCTCATCGAGCAGCGGAACTGGCCAGCGCAGCCGGGGAGCGGGGGCAGCTGACCGCTCGGGCCCGCAGGGAGCCCTCCCGGCGGGCCTGGAGGCCTCCTTCAGCTCGCCGCGCATCCGGTCGGAGGCGCGGGCGAACAGCCGCCGAGCTGGCCTGGCCGTCTGTCACGAACGGGAACCTTGTCACCGTATCGGGCTGACGTGACGAACCTGTAGCCGTTTCTCGCTGAATTCGTCATCTTCTCCTTGGCCGCGAATCGCATCCGGGCAGCTACTCTCGGAGTGCGGTTTACTGGTATACATCGACTTACGTGGCAGTTTGCCCGCCCAGGCGGCCGGGCATGCAAGGCAGGGGGCTGATCTTGTCCGGAGTGGGACTGCTACGTGTCCGGATAGTGGCGCTCGCGGTAGCCATCGCAGCGGTCCTCGCGACTGGCACCTGGTTCGCGCTGACCCGCGCGTCGGCGCAGGAAAGCGCTGGCCACAACGGGACCGGCGGGTCGCAGCATGCGGCCACGAGGCCGAGCACGGTTTCCGCCGAGCCGCTACGGGTGGTGTCGGTATCGCCCGGATCGGGGTCCGGCGTGAATGGCGCTAACCCGGTACGCATTGTCTTCTCCGCCCCGCTGGCCGCTGATTCACCGCTGCCTGAGCTGTCGCCGAGCATCGCGGGAAGCTGGGAGCGGGGCACCGGGGACAGCCTGCAGTTCGTCCCGCTACGGGGATTCGCGCAGGAGACGGTGGTCAAGATCCGGATACCGGGCGGCCCTGCTGGTGTCAGGTCAGCTAGTGGCGGGCTGCTCGGCCAGGCAGTCTCGGTCAGGTTCCGGACCGCAGCGTTTTCCACGCTGCGGCTTCAGGAGCTGCTCGCGCAGCTTGGCTACCTGCCGCTGAACTGGATCCCGGCCACCTTCTCCGGTGTCGCGCCCACGGACGCCAATGCTCAGCTCAGCGCCGCTTACAGCCCGCCGGTCGGCACCTTCGCCTGGCACCACGGTTATCCGAGGGAGCTGCGGACCTTCTGGCGGCTGGGCAAGTCGAGCCTGGTCCTGACCGGCGCTGTGATGGCCTTTGAATCCGATCACGGCATGACGATGGATGGAATTGCCGGGCAGGCGGTGTGGACCGCGCTGCTCAAGGCGGTAGCCCGCAGTGAGGACAACTCCCATGGCTACACCTACGCCAGGGCCAGCGAGAGCAGCCCGGAGACGCTGACCATCTGGCACGACGGCCGCGCGGTCTTCCATAGTTTCGCCAATACGGGCATCCCGGTCGCGCCGACCACGATCGGCACCTCGCCGGTGTACCTGAGGTACACCTTCCAGATCATGAGGGGCACCAACCCGGACGGATCGACCTATGCCGACCCGGTCTCCTGGGTCTCCTACTTCCGGGCCGGCGAGGCCGTGCACTACTTCCCGCGGTACTCCTACGGCTACCCGCAGAGCCTAGGCTGCGTCGAGCTGCCCTACGACGCCGCGAAGCAGGCCTGGCCGTATCTCACTTACGGCAGCCTGGTCACGGTCGCAGCGCCATAGCGTTGCCTGCGCGCCAGGGCCGGCCGCCGCGCTGGCCGGCACATAACCGATGCGCGCCTGCGGTGCCACCTCGATAGCATTCGGGCACGGGGCGAGCGCCCCGTGTCAACGACAAGACCAGGGAGCAACCGTGCCTGCCGACAAGCACCACATCATCCTCGCCGGACGCGAGTACGTGGCGGCAGACGGCACGACGATCGGCGATGCGCTGGCGGCGCCAGGCGGTACGAGCACAAACGGTACGAGCACCGGCGCTAAGGGCACCGCGGAAGTGATCGCGGCCCGGGTTAACGGCGAGCTGCGCGACCTGGCAGGCGAGCTAGCCGACGGCGACGTTGTCGACCCCGTCGACATAGCGAGCGATGACGGGCTCGCGATCCTGCGGCATTCGACCGCGCATGTGCTGGCCCAGGCGGTGCAGGAGCTGTTCCCCGAGGCAAGACTCGGTATCGGGCCGCCCGTCGAGAACGGCTTCTACTACGACTTTGACGTGGTGCAGCCGTTTGGCCCGGAAGATCTTAAGGCGATCGAGCAGCGAATGCGTCAGATCGTGCGGCAGGGCCAGCGGTTCTCCCGGCGGGTTGTCACCGACGCGGAGGCCAGGGCCGAGCTGGCAGCCGAGCCCTACAAGCTGGAGCTCATCGGCCTGAAGGGCGGAAGCGCGGGCGATGAGGAGTCCGTCGAGGTCGGTGGCAGCGAGCTGACGATCTATGACAACCTCGATGCCGGCACCGGCGAGGTCCGCTGGAAAGACCTGTGCCGGGGCCCGCACCTGCCGACCACCAGGCAGATTCCGGCGTTCAAGCTGATGCGCACCGGCGGCGCGTACTGGCGCGGCAGCGAGCGCAACCCGCAGCTGCAGCGCATCTACGGCACCGCGTGGCCGTCCCGCCAGGCCCAGGACGAGTACTTGCAGCTGCTGGCCGAGGCGGAACGCCGCGATCACCGTAAGCTCGGCGCCGAACTCGACCTGTTCTCCTTCCCCACCGAGATCGGCAGCGGGCTGCCGGTGTTCCACCCGAAGGGCGGGACCATCCGGCGGATCATGGAGGAGTACTCGCGGCAGCGGCATGTGGCGGCTGGCTATGAGTTCGTCAACACCCCGCACCTCACCAAGTCGGAGCTGTTCGAGACATCAGGGCATCTCGGCTGGTACGCCGAGAGCATGTACCCGCCCATGGAGCTTGAGGGCGCCAGGTACTACCTCAAGCCGATGAACTGCCCGATGCACATCCTCATCTTCTCCTCGCGCGGCAGGTCCTACCGCGAGCTGCCGCTGCGCCTGTTCGAGTTCGGCACCGTGTACCGGTACGAGAAATCCGGGGTCGTGCACGGGCTGACCAGGGCCCGCGGCTTCACCCAGGATGACGCGCACATCTTCTGCACGCCGGACCAGCTGGAGGGGGAGCTCGCGTCGCTGCTTGACTTCGTGGTGGGCCTGCTGCGCGATTTCGGGCTGACCGAGTTCGAGGCTGAGCTCTCCACCCGGCCGGAGAAGTACGTCGGCGAGCCGGAGGACTGGGAAAAGGCCGAGGCCGCGCTCAAGCACGCGCTGGACGTTTCCGGGCTGCCCTACGTGATCGCCGAGGGCGACGGCGCCTTCTATGCTCCGAAGATCGATGTGCACGTGCGGGACGCGATCGGGCGCCGCTGGCAGCTGTCCACCTTGCAGGTGGACTTCCAGGAGCCGGGCCGGTTCGGTATCGAGTATCAGGCTGCCGACGGGGCCAGGCAGCGGCCGTACATGATCCACCGGGCCCTGTTCGGCTCGATCGACCGGTTCTTCGGCATCCTGGTCGAGCACTACGCAGGCGCCTTCCCGCCGTGGCTCGCGCCCGTTCAGGTGGTGGGCATCCCGATCTCCGACGCGCACATTCCTTACCTGGAGGAGGTCGCTGCGAAGCTGCGGTCTGCCGGGATCCGCGTCGATGTGGACACGGGCGATGACCGGATGCAGAAGAAGATCAGGAACGCGCAGCGGCAGAAGGTCCCTTACATGCTGCTGGCCGGGGACCAGGATGTGGCCGCTGGCGCGGTGTCGTTCAGGTATCGCGGTGGGGAACAGAAGAACGGGATCGGAGTCGATGACGCCGTCGCTGAAATCGTCGATGCCGTTGCGCGGCGTGTCCAGGTCTGAGCTGGCGCCCCGGCTGGCGCTCCAGGCCAGGGCCGGATATCGGCCGGATTTGCGGCTTGACCCAGGCGGGTCCGGGCGGCGGGCCGCGATCGGCCGTCCCTATGCTGCAGTCATGTCTTCTGCAGAGCCGGACGAGCCGGACGGGCCAGCAGCCGACACCGGTACCGACCGCGAGCCGTCCTGGCAGGACGGCGCCGGCACGCCTGATGGCCTCTTCCAGCGGCTCTGGATGCCGCACCGGATGGCTTACATCAAGGGCGAGAACAAGCCAGCCGACGCGGGATCCGGCCAGGAGTGCCCGTTCTGCCGCATCCGTGCCTTGCCGGACGCCGACGCGCTGATCGTCGCGCGGGGGTCGCTGGTGTACGCGGTGCTCAACCTGTATCCGTACAACAGCGGCCACCTGCTGGTGTGCCCGTACCGGCACGTCGCCGACTACACGGAGCTCGACGACGGCGAGATTGCCGAGCTGGCGGATTTCACCAAGCACGCGATGCGCACGCTGCGGACGGCAGCCGGGGCGCAGGGTTTCAACATCGGCATGAACATGGGCGCCGTGGCGGGCGCCGGGATCGTCGCTCACCTGCACCAGCACGTCGTGCCCCGGTGGGGCGGCGATGCCAACTTCATGCCGGTGGTGGGCCGGACCAAGGTACTGCCGCAGCTTCTCGCCGATACCCGTGACCTGTTCGCGGAGGCCTGGCCGGGCGAGGGTTAGCCGCCGCCCGGGCGGCAGGCGGCGCCGCCGCGGACTCGGCCGGCCGGCGGCGGACTGGGGCGGCCCGCGGCAGACTGGGGCGCGGCCGGCGGCCCGGTCCGCATCGCCGGGGGCTGGCTAGCCGGGCTTGGACGCCGCGGCGACCTTGTCGGCCAGGTGCGCGGGCAGCGGCTCGTAGCGCAGGTAGGAACGGGCGAACGAGCCAGTGCCGTGCGACATTGACCTCAGGTCGATGGCGTACCTGGTGATCTCAAGTTCCGGGATCTCGGCCTTCACCAGCGTCCGGCCGCCGGGCACCGGCTCGGTGCCGAGCACGCGGCCCCGGCGCGACGACAGATCAGACATCACCGCGCCGACGTAGTCGTCGGGCACCAGAACCGACACTTCGTCGACCGGTTCCAGCAGGTTCACCTGCGCCTTTTCGCATGCATCGCGCAGCGCGGCCCGCCCGGCCTTCTGGAACGCCATGTCGGAGGAGTCCACTGAGTGTGCCTTGCCGTCGAACAAGGTCACCCGGATGTCCACCATCGGGTAGCCGGCTATCACGCCCTGCTCCATCTGAGCGCGGACGCCCTTCTCGACCGACGGGATGAACTGCCGCGGCACCACGCCGCCGACGATCTTGTCGACGAATTCGAGGCCAGAACCAGAGGGCATGGGCTCGACCTCGATATGACAGATCCCGAACTCGCCGTGGCCGCCGGTCTGCTTGACGTTCCTGCCCAGGCCCTGGGCCTTCCCCGCCACCGTCTCGCGCAGCGGCACCCGCAGCTCGGTGGTCTCCACAGCCACTCCGTACCGGCTGGACAGCCGGTCGAGCAGCAGGTCAACATGGGCTTCCCCCATGCACCACAGAACCAGCTGGCGGGTCTCGGCGTTCATCTCCAGGCGCAGCGTCGGATCCTCGGCTACCAGCCTGGCCAGTGCCTGCGACATCTTGTCCTCATCGGCCTTGGATTTGGCCGTGATCGCCACGGGCAGCAGCGGCTCCGGCATTGCCCACGACTCCATGATCAGCGGGCGGTCCTTGTCGGACAGCGTGTCTGATGTTTCCGCGCTGGAGAGCTTCGCTACGGCGCAGATGTCGCCGGCGACGCATTGCGCCACGTTCCGCTGCTGCTTGCCCAGCGGCGACGTCAGCGCGCCCACCCGCTCGTCCTGGTCGTGGTCGGCGTGGCCGCGAGCGGCCCGGCCATGACCGGATACGTGCACCACGGCGTCGGGCCGCAGGGTGCCGGAGAACACCCGGACCAGGCTGATCCGGCCGACATACGGGTCTGAGGTGGTCTTCACGACCTCGGCGAGCAGCGGGCCGGCCGGGTCGCAGGACAAACCGGTGGCCGGCTTGCCGTCCACGGTGGTCACCGCAGGCAGCGGGTGCTCCTGCGGGGCGGGGAAGGCCTGCGTGATGACTTCGACCAGCTCGGCGATGCCGATGCCGTGCGGGGCCGACGCCGCGAGCACCGGGTAGAAGCTGCCACGCGCCACTGCCTTCTCCAGGTCCTCGATGAGGCCCTTGACGTCGAGATCGTCACCGGCGAGGTAGGAGTCCATGAGGCTTTCGTCTTCGCTCTCCTGGATGATCGCCTCGATCAGCGCGCTGCGTGACTCCGCGAGGCCGTCGGCCTGGCCAGGCTCAGGGCTGCTCTCCGTGCGGCTGCCGCCCGAATAGTCATAGAACTGCCCCGAAAGCAGCCCGATCAGCCCGCGGACGCCGCCCTGTGCGCCCGCCACCGGCAGGTACAGGGGCGCTACCGAGTCGCCGAACGCCTCGCGGCAGGCGGCAAGCGCCTCGCTGAAGTCGGCGCGGTGGTGATCGATCTTGGTGATGACTACGGCCCGCGGCATGCCGACAGCCGCGCACTCGTCCCACAGCAGCTTGGTCAGGCCGTCTACGCCCTCGGCCGCTGAGACAGTGAAGAGCGCGGCGTCGGCGGCCCGCAGGCCAGCGCGCAGGTCGCCGGTGAAGTCAGCGTATCCGGGGGTGTCCAGCAGGTTGACCTTGACGCCGGCGTGCACGATCGGCGCCAGGGCGAGGTTCACCGACCGCTGCTGCCTGACCTCGACCTCGTCGAAGTCGCTGACCGTCGAGCCGTCCTCGACCCGTCCGGCGCGCTGGATCGCCCCGGTTCCGACGAGCAGCGCCTCGACCAGGGTCGTCTTTCCCGCTCCTGAATGGCCGACCAGCGCCACGTTGCGCACGCTGTCGGGCTGGTCGGCCGAGGGTGCCCTGCCCGCGGCTCCAGCTGTGCCCGTCTTCTCCGCCATCCGCACCGCCTCCTGTTGCTCCCTCTTCGGCTGCTGCACGACCAGCCTTTACCTGCCGGCATGCGATCACAAGTCCCCGGGAAGGAATCACCCGTCGTGTCCCGATTCTGCAGGCCGTTCCGACAGTGGGCGTACCCATCCTGACCTCGGAGCGCCAGTAGGATCAGACGGCCATGCTCACCGTGCTACGCCCCGCCATCGCCCGGCTCCTGACGCCGGTAGGAACCGCGCTGGCCAGGACGCCAATCACGCCCAACGAGCTCACCGTCACCGGCACCATCGGGATGAGCGCTGGCGCGCTCGCGCTGTTCCCCACCGGGCACCTGTTCGCGGGCACGATGGTCTGCACCGGATTCGTCTTCACCGACATGCTCGACGGGACGCTGGCCAGGATCAAGGGGACGACCGGCGCCTTCGGCGCGTTCCTCGACTCGACCCTGGACCGGGTCGCGGACGCCGCGGTCTTCGCCGGCCTCGCCGCCTGGTTCGTGCTCGGCGGCCACAGCAGGCTGCTGGCCGGGGTGGCGCTGTACTGCCTGGTGGCCGGCATACTGGTGTCATACGCCAAGGCACGGGCCGAAGGCCTGGGCCTGCGCTGCGACGTCGGGATCGCCGAACGGAGCGAGCGGCTGCTGATCGGCCTGGTCGCCACGGGCCTGTCCGGACTTGGCGTACCGTATGTCCTTCCTGTGGGGCTCTGGCTGCTCGCGGCGGCCAGCACCGTCACGTTCGGCCAGCGGGTTCTCGCCGTGCGCCGGGAAGCCGCCCTCGCCTCCGGGAATAACGCAGGAACCGGTTCAGGAGGTGACGACGGATGCCCGGACTGAGGGACAGGATCACCGACGCGGGCTACGGGCTCGCCTGGTCCCTGGTCTGCCGGTTGCCGGAGTCCTGGGCGCGTGGCGCGTTCAGGTTCGGCGCCGACGTCGCCTGGCGCCGCCAGGGCCCCCGGGTCCAGATCCTTGAGGCGAACCTGCGCCGGGTCGTCGGCCCCGGCGCGTCGGGCGCGGACCTGCGCGCGCTGTCCAGGGATGCGATGCGCTCGTACGGGCGGTACTGGTTCGAGGTGTTCCGGCTGCCGGTCATCCCGGTGCAGCGGCTGATCAGCGAGATGCACGATTCCGGCGACGTTGACAAGGCCTTCGGCTACCTCGCCGCCGGCCGCGGGGTGATCTTCGCCCTGCCGCACATGGGCAACTGGGATCAGGCCGGCGCATGGATCATCAACCGCGGGGCAGGTTCTTTCACGACGGTCGCCGAGCGCGTGCAGCCCGAGTCGGTCTACGAGCGGTTCGTCGCCTTCCGCGAGGGACTCGGCATGGAGGTGCTCGCCGCGAGCGGGGGAGCGAGCAGGTTCGGGATACTGGCGCAGCGGCTGCGCGCGGGCCGGGTCGTCTGCCTACCGTGTGACCGGGATGTCACAGGCGCGGGTATCGAGGTGGAATTCTTTGGCGAGAAGGCGCGGATGATGGGCGGCCCCGCCGCGCTCGCCGTTCAGACCGGAGCCGCGCTGATGCCAGCGGTCATGTGGTTCGAGGGCGAGCAGTGGGGCGTGCACATATACGAAGAGATCCCGGTGCCGGCCGAAGGGGACAGGAAGCGGAAGATAGCGGCCATGACTCAGCAGCTCGCGCAGGTTTTCGAGGGCGGCATCAGGGAGCATCCGGCCGACTGGCACATGCTGCAGCGAGTCTTCGTCGCCGACCTTGACCCGGCCAGGCTGGCCGCGGCAGACGCAGCAACAGCCGCGGACGGCACAGGCGCAGCCGCGGACGGCACAGGCGCAGCCGCGGACGGCACAGGCGCAGCCGCGGACGGCACAGGCGCAGCCGCGGACGGCACAGCCGCGATGGCGGACGAGCCATGAAGATCGGCCTGGTCTGCCCGTACAGCTGGGATGTGCCTGGCGGCGTCCAGGAGCACATCAGGGGCCTCGCGGAGGCCCTGCTCGAGCTGGGCCACCAGGTGTCCGTCATCTCGCCCGCCGATGACGACACGCCGCTGCCCGACTACGTGGTCCCGGCCGGCCGGGCCGTCCCCGTCCCCTACAACGGAGCGGTGGCCAGGATGGCCTTCGGATTCCTGTCGGCCAGCCGGGTCCGCAGGTGGGTCAGGGATGGCGGGTTCGACGTCCTGCACGTGCACGAGCCGACCGCGCCGAGCCTCTCGCTGCTCGCCTGCTGGGTAGCCGACGGCCCGATCGTGGCCACCTTCCATACGGCGAACCCGCGGTCCAGGATCCTGCATGCTGCGCAGCCGATCCTGCAGCCCGCGCTGGAGAAGATCAGCGGCCGGATCGCCGTCTCCGAGGCGGCGCGGACCACGCTGGTCGAGCATCTCGGCGGCGACGCGGTGCTGATACCCAACGGCATCGCGGTGCGCAGATTCGAGAAGGCTGACCCGCTGCCCGGCTGGCCTGGACCTGGCGGCGCCCTCGGCTTCGTCGGCCGGATCGACGAGCCGCGCAAGGGACTGCAGGTGATGATGCGCGCATTCGAGATCCTCGGCGCGCAGCGCCCCGGCGTGCGGCTGCTCATCGCCGGCCCGGGTGATGCCGAGGAGGCGCTCGAAGGGCTGCCCGCCGGCCTGCTGCCGCGGATCGTGCTGCTCGGCCAGGTCAGCGAGGAAGACAAGATCCGCGTGTATCACTCGGTCGACGTGTTCTGCGCGCCCAACACCGGCGGCGAGAGCTTCGGATACGTGCTTGCCGAGGCGATGGCGGCGAGCGCGCCGATCGTCGCGAGCGATCTTGAGGCGTTCCGGCGGGTACTGCGGGCCGGTGCGGCAGGCGAGCTGTTCGAGCCAGGCAGCGCGGCGGGGCTGGCCGCGGCGGCCGGCCGGCTCCTCGATCAGCCAGCCCTTCGGGCCAGCCTGTCGGCGGCCGCGGCGGCCGCGGTGCGTGCCTACGACTGGCCGGTGGTCGCGCGTGACGTCCTGGCCGTCTACGCGGCAGTGGTGCCCGGTGCCGGCCACGTGGCGGTGGCCAGGTGACCACCGTCATCGTGGTCGTGGTCGCCTTGGTCGCGGTCATGGGTGTCTATGTGTCCTGGCGCGCGGGCAGGCTCGACCGGCTGCATGCGCGGCTTGAGACGGCTCGCGCGGCGCTCGACGCGGCGCTGGTGCGGCGCAGCTCGGTGGCGATGGAGTTCGCCTCCTCCGGCCTGCTCGATCCGGCCACCAGCCTGCTGCTGGCCGGGGCGGCCCACGACGCGAGGTCCGCCAGCGAGGCGCGCGAGCTGCCGGAGAGTGACCTGACCAGGGCGCTGCGGGCGGCTGTCGGCCAGCCAGGTTTCCTGGCGACGCTGACCGGCCGGGAAGACGCGGCCGAGCTGCTGACCGAACTTGAGGGCGCCGCGCATCAGGTGTTCCTGGCCAGGAAGTTCTACAACGACGCGGTAGCGGCCACCAGGTCGGCGCGCCGGCGCTGGCTGGTAAGGCTGTTCCACCTGGCCGGGGGCGCCGCGCTGCCGGAATTCTTCGAGATCGACGACTCCCTGGTCGCGCCGGGACAGGGCGGCCACGGCGCCGACATGCCGCGCCTGACCAGCTGAGCCGACCTGCCGCGGCTGACCGGCAGAACCGGCTGACCGGCAGAACCGGCTCTGAGTCGGCGGCCGGCAGAACCGGCTGGCCTGGCTGAATCTGCTATCCAGCAAGGTCAGCGCCTACCATGGAGAGAGCTATGCCAGGTGCGATCTAGCGAGGTTACTGATGCCTTTCCCCAGTTCCGGCGATTCGGTCGGTTCGGCCAGTTCGGTGCGTTCCGGTAGGTACCCAGGCTCGCCCGCGGCAGAGGGCACAGCCGCAGCGCAGGCCGGAGGCGCCCCGGCCCAGACCGGGACGCAGCGCGTCAAGCGCGGCATGGCCGACATGCTCAAGGGCGGCGTGATCATGGATGTCGTTACGCCTGAGCAGGCCAAGATCGCCGAGGATGCCGGTGCGGTGGCGGTGATGGCGCTGGAACGGGTGCCCGCCGACATCCGCGCTCAAGGTGGCGTGGCCCGGATGAGCGACCCGGACATGATCGACGGGATCATTGCGGCGGTATCCATCCCGGTGATGGCCAAGTGCCGGATCGGGCACTTCGCTGAGGCGCAGGTCCTGCAGGCAATCGGGGTCGACTACATCGACGAGTCCGAGGTGCTGACGCCCGCCGACGAGGCGCACCACGTTGACAAGTGGGAGTTCACCGTGCCGTTTGTCTGCGGCGCCACCAACCTGGGCGAAGCGCTCCGCAGAATTGCCGAGGGCGCCGCGATGATCAGGTCGAAAGGCGAGGCGGGCACCGGCAACGTGGTCGAGGCGACCAGGCACATGCGCCGCATCAGGGCCGAGATCAGGCGGCTGGCCACGTTGCCGGCGGAGGAGCTCTACAGCGCCGCCAAGGACCTGCAGGCACCCTGCGAGCTGGTGGCTGAGGTGGCCAGGGCCGGCCAGCTGCCGGTCGTGCTCTTCACCGCCGGCGGCCTCGCGACGCCGGCCGACGCGGCGATGATGATGCAGCTCGGCGCCGACGGTGTCTTCGTCGGGTCCGGGATCTTCAAGGCGGGTAACCCGGCCGCACGTGCCGCGGCGATCGTCAAGGCCACCACCTTCTATGACGACCCGGACGTCATCGCCAAGGTGTCCAGGGGCCTCGGCGAGGCCATGGTCGGGATCAACCTGGACACACTGCCCGCCGAGCAGCACTACGCAAGCCGCGGCTGGTGACCGGGGGAAGGTTGGTGATCGGAGGAGGGAGGCCGGCTATCGGCGTGCTCGCGCTGCAAGGCGACGTCGCCGAGCACCTGCGCGCGCTCGGCGAGACGGGCGCCCGCGGCGTCCCGGTCCGCAGGCCGGACGAGCTGGAGTCCGTCGACGGGCTGATCATCCCCGGTGGCGAGTCCACCACGATGTGGAAGCTGGCGGTCATCTTCGACCTGGCGGAACCGCTCCGCAAGCGGATCAGCTCGGGGATGCCGGCCTTCGGTTCCTGCGCTGGCATGATCTTGCTGGCCACCCGGCTGGTACAAGCGGCCAGCGACCAGGAGACGCTCGGCGCGATCGAGATGACGGTCCGCAGGAATGGCTTCGGCAGGCAGGCGGACTCCTTCGAGAGCGACATCGCGCTCCGCGGGATCGGCGGCCCGGATTACCACGCGGTCTTCATCAGGGCGCCCTGGGTGGAGGAAACCAGCGACGAGGTCGAGATTCTCGCGACTGAGCCGCGCACGGGTAGGATCGTCGCGGTCCGCCAGGGACCCGCGCTGGCGACGGCGTTTCATCCTGAGCTCACGCCGGACTGGCGGATCCACAGGCTCTTCGTTGACATGGTGAGGGAACGGTCATGAGCGGCCACTCGAAGTGGGCGACCACTAAGCACAAGAAGGCCGTCATCGACGCCCGCCGCGGCAAGCTGTTCGCGAAGCTGATCAAGAATGTGGAGGTGGCGGCGCGGACCGGCGGCGGTGACCCGGCAGGCAACCCGACGCTCTACGACGCCGTGCAGAAGGCCAAGAAGAACTCGGTGCCGAACGACAACATCGACCGTGCGGTCCGCCGTGGCGCCGGCCTGGAGGCCGGCGGGGCCTCCTACGAGCAGATCACCTACGAGGGCTACGCCCCGGGGGGCGTAGCGGTGCTGGTGGAGTGCCTGACCGACAACAGGAACCGGGCCGCTTCGGACGTGCGGACCGCGTTCTCAAGGAACGGCGGGTCCATGGCTGACCCGGGATCTGTCTCCTACCTGTTCCACCGGAAGGGCGTGGTGCTCGTCGGCAAGGCGACCGGGGCGAGCGAGGACGACGTGCTCGCCGCGGTGCTCGAGTCCGGTGCCGAGGAGGTTAACGACATCGGCGAGTCACTTGAGGTGGTCAGCGAGGCGACTGATCTGCACGCGGTGCGTGCCGCGCTGCGGCAGGCCGGCATCGAGTACGACTCCGCCGAGACGCCCTTCCTGCCGACTGTCGAGGTGGAACTGGACGAGGAGCGGGCCAAACGGGTGTTCCGGCTGATCGAGGCGATCGAGGACTCCGACGACGTGCAGGATGTCTACGCGAACTATTCGGTGTCCGACGAGATCATGGAGAAGATCGGATGACCCGCCTCGCGGGGCCGAGCTCATGACCGGGCCGGGCCTGGTGATCCGCCAGCTGACCCTGGATGACGATCTCCAGGCCGAGATCGAATTGCGCCGCCAGGCGTTCGGCCCGTTGACCGATGCGGACCGGGACCGGACCCTCGCGATGACAGCGGACAGCGTCTCGGCCGGGCGGCACCTCGGGGTCTTCGACCGCCAGCGGATGATCGGGGCGGCCAGGTACCTGGATATGCGGCAATGGTGGCACGGCCGGAGCGTCCCGATGGCCGGCGTGTCAGGTGTCAAGGTCGCGCCGGAAGATCGCGGCCGCGGCGTGGGGAAAGCGCTGATGACCGAGCTGCTCGGGCTGATCGCCGGTCGCGGCTACCCGGTTTCGGTGCTCTATCCCGCGACCACGCCGATCTACCGGTCGCTGGGCTGGGAGCTCGCGGGCGGCCAGTACGAGGCGGTGCTGCCGTCCCGATCACTCGGCTCGCTGCTGCCGCCCGACGTTGGCGCGCCGCCGCCGACCGGCTCGCTTCGCCGGGCCGGCCCTGATGACGCGGCTGAGGTGGTCGAGGTCGTCGGCGCGGTGCACGAGGCGGCCAGGCACTGCGGGGCCGCCACCCGCACCGCAGCCGACGTCCGGCGCTGGCTGTCCGATCCGCACCTGTCCGGCTACCTGGCCGGGGACGGCTTCCTTGCCTACCGCTGGCACGGCGACAACGAGATCCTGGTCGAATGGGCGGTGGCAGCGTCGGCGCAGACCACCAGGGCGATGTGGGCTGTCGTCGGCTCGCATGCATCCATCGCCAGCCGGGTACGGGCGCAGCTGTCCCCTGATGATCCGGTCGGCTGGCTGACCCGCGAGGCCGATCTCGGCCTGGTGGACCGCAGGCACTGGATGCTGCGGGTGCTCGACGCCCGGGCGGCCATCGCGGCCCGCGGCTTCCCCGCGGCGGCCGGAGTCGCCGCGGCGATCCGGCTTGATGACGCCAGCATCCCGGCGAACTCGGGCCGGTGGCTGCTGGAGGTCAGCGGCGGGAAGGGAACCCTCAACCCGGGCAGAACGGATAACCCCGGGCCGGTGCCTGCTGTCCCGCCGGTCTCGCTCGGCGCCCGCGGCTTCGCCGCGCTGTTCGCCGGAACCCCGCTACAGACACTCCGTACCGCCGGGCTGGCTGCCGGCGGGGACCCGGTGACCGACGATGCCCTGGACTGCGCGTTCGCCGGGACTCCGTTCCTGCTGGACTATTTCTGACCGTCCGGTGCTGGTGACCGCCCAGGCCGGCTGGCGGCCTCGGGCCGGCCGGCCGCGACACGCCGCAGAGTGTCCCGCCGCGGCGTCCGCTCAGCCGGTAGTGTCCTAGCCGAACAAGAGTTCGCAACCGACCTTGATGGGTGAGCGGCATGCGTGTGCTCGGCGTCGATCCCGGTCTCACCAGATGCGGCCTCGGGGTCATCGACGGCGAGCCGGGCAAGACCCTGACACTGGTGGCGACAGACGTGATCAGGACCGAGGCCGGGGACGACATCGCGGCGCGGCTGCTGGCACTGGAGCAGCGGATCGAGCAGTGGCTGACCGCCTACCAGCCGGACGCGGTCGCGGTCGAGCGGGTCTTCAGCCAGCACAACGTGCGGACCGCGATGGGTACCGCGCAGGCCGGAGCGGTCGCCATCGTCTGCGCGGCCCGCCGCAACCTGCCGGTCGCCCTGCACACCCCGAGCGAGGTGAAGGCGGCGGTCACCGGCAACGGCCGGGCCGGTAAAGCGCAGGTGACGCTAATGGTGGCACGGCTGCTTGCGATGCCTGACCCGCCCCGGCCCGCTGACTCGGCCGACGCGCTCGCGCTGGCGATCTGCCATCTGTGGCGCGGCGCGGCGCAGCGGCGGCTGGCGGTGGCCGTGGCGGCGGCGCGGACTGGCGGGGCGCAGCGGTCCGGCGGGGCGCAGCGGTCCGGCGGAGCCCAGCCGGCCGGCCGGGCGCACCGTACGCAACGGGCCGGCGCGGCTCAGCGCGCGGCGACGGGAGGGAACTGATGATCGCGCATCTGGACGGGGTTGTCTGCTCGGTGGCGCCGGAGGGCGCAGTCATCGAAGTCGGCGGGGTCGGGCTGCTCGTCCAGTGCACGCCGGGAACGCTCGCCGGGCTCAGGACCGGTCAGCACGCCAAGGTGGCGACCTCCCTGGTGGTCCGGGAGGACGCGCTCACCTTGTACGGCTTCGCCGACGAGGACGAGCGAAATACTTTCGAGCTGCTGCAGACCGCCAGCGGGGTCGGGCCGCGGCTGGCGCTCGCGATGCTCGCCGTGTTCAGCCCCGACGGCCTGCGCCGGGCGATCGCCGGCGAGGATCTCGGCGCGCTGACCACGGTGCCGGGCATCGGCCGCAAGGGCGCGCAGCGAATCGTCCTTGAGCTGGCCGGCCGGCTTGGCTCGCCGGCCGATGTCGCTGCCGTGGGTAGCGCCGCTGGCGTACCGGCCCAGTCCGGGCGGCCGGCCCCCTGGCGGGATCAGGTCCGGGCCGGCCTGGTCAGCCTGGGCTGGCAGCCGCGCGACGCCGACCAGGCCATCGCGGCGGTCGAGCCCGAGCTGCGGACCGGCTCGGCCGCGGTCCAGGACGGTCCGGACGTGGATGTCGCCGTGGCGCTGCGCGCCGCGCTTCGGCTGCTGGGGCGTACGTGACCGGCGCCGATCCGGCGCGGGCAGCCGGGGCAGCAGCCGCGGACGCCGGTCCCGGCCAGGACCGGCTGGTGTCGCCGGTGGCCGAAGCCGACGACCGGCTGATCGAAGGCGCCTTGCGGCCGAAACGGCTTGGCGAGCTGGTTGGTCAGGGCCGGGTCCGGGAGCAGCTCTCGCTGGTCCTTGAGGGCGCGCTTGGCCGCGGCACGCCGCCCGATCACGTGCTGCTTTCCGGCCCCCCAGGGCTTGGCAAGACCACGATTGCCATGATCATCGCTGCCGAGCTCAGCGCGCCGCTCCGGATCACCAGCGGACCCGCGATCGAGCGGGCCGGAGACCTGGCCGCGGTGCTGTCCACGCTGAGCGAGGGCGAGGTGGTGTTCATCGACGAGATCCACCGCGTCGCCAGGCCGGCCGAGGAGATGCTCTACCTGGCCATGGAGGACTTCCGGGTCGACGTCGTGATCGGGAAGGGACCAGGGGCCACCGCCATCCCGCTGGATATCGCGCCGTTCACCCTGGTCGGCGCGACCACGAGGGCCGGGCTGCTGCCGGCGCCGCTGCGGGACAGGTTCGGCTTCACCGCGCACCTCGACTTCTACGAGCCAGCGGAACTCGAGGTCATCGTGCGCAGGTCCGCTGGCCTGCTCAGGGTGGCACTGCGCGATGACGGCGCGGCGGAGATCGCCGGCCGGTCCCGTGGCACGCCGCGAATCGCCAACCGGCTGCTGCGCCGGGTCCGCGACTACGCGGAGGTCCGCGCCGACGGGATCGTGACCAGGGCCGTCGCGCGCGCCGCGCTCGAGGTGTACGAGGTCGATGACAGCGGCCTCGACCGGCTAGACCGTGCGGTGCTTTCCGCGCTGGTCCGGAGGTTCGGCGGGGGGCCGGTCGGCCTGTCCACCCTCGCGGTCGCGGTGGGCGAGGAGGCGGAGACGGTCGAGGTCGTCGTCGAGCCATTCCTGGTCCGGGCCGGCCTGATCGCCCGGACGCCGCGCGGCCGGGTGGCGACCCCGGCCGCCTGGGCGCAGCTCGGGCTGCCCGTCCCGGTACCGCCTGACGCCGGTCCCCAGGGCGGCGCTGACACGCTTTTCAGCTGATGAGCGCGGTACTGTCGGTGCCGGAGCCGGACCGCCAGGCAGGTGACGGGCGGTCGCGGCCTGGTCACGATCACTCGGCAGACGCCGTAGCCTGTTGGTGCGTCGCCTAGGCGCCGCTACACTTCGGCAGTTGGTCAAATGACGTCGCCTGGCAGCGGTACCGGCCTGGTCGGTTCGCGGCCGGGGCCGGTCCCGGCCAGTGCGGCAATCAACGGAAGGAAGCCCCGCGATGGGGAACATAGTTCTCGCAGCCGCCACCAAGTCGTCCAGCGGCAATTACCTGCCCCTCCTGTTCATCGCGGTGCTCTTCGTCATCCTGTACGTGGTGATGATCAGGCCGCAGCGGAACAAGCAGCGCCAGGCGGTGCAGATGCAGCGCGAGGTGGTTCCTGGCCAGCGCGTCCGCACGACCGCCGGGATCTACGGCACCATCACGTCGGTGGACGACGCCGACGTCGTCGTCGAGGTAGCGCCGGGCGTCAACATCCGGATGCTGCGGCGGGCGGTCATGGACGTGCTGAGCGATGACAGCCCGGGCGGTGGCGATCCGTCGCAGCCGCAGGCCGGCTTCGGCGAGGATCAGTCCCAGACCACCTTCGGCGACGGTCATCAGCCGGGCACGTTCGGTGACAGCTCAGCGGAGGACTGGAACTCCCAGGACCGGAATCCGCAGGTGTGATGCGGGCCCCATCAAGTTAAGGACAGCGAGAAGTGGCTCCCCCAAGCACCAAGTTGTCTCGTCCCTGGCGCCCGATCGCGGTGCTCGCCGTGATCATCGTCTTCATGCTGGCCGGGATTATCGGCAGCGAGGCGGCGCATCCCGGCAGCTGGCACAAGAACTTCAGGATCGGCCTTGGCCTCGATCTGTCCAGCGGCACCACCGTGACGCTGAAGGCGGTCACCCCGAATTCGAAGAAAGAGCCCAGCCAGACGGCGATGAACGAGGCCAGGTCGATCATTTTGAACCGGGTCAACGGGGCCGGTTTCACCGGCGCCGAGGTCAACCAGCAGGGCCCGGACATCATCACCGTCGCGGTGCCGGGTAAGGGCGCGCAGCAGGTGGAGAGCCTGGTCGGCCGGACCGCCTTGCTGCGGTTCCGCCAGGTGCTGCTGGTGGCGCCGAACCTGACCACCTCGACGACCAGCCCATCGGCGACCCCGACCCCATCCGCGTCGGCCACCCCGGCCAAGAGCGCCGCGAAGTCATCGGCGAAGGCCGCCGCATCGCCGAGCAGCACGCCGTCGCCGTCCTCGGCCGCCAAGCTGTCCACGGTCGCAGACGGCCAGGGCAACGCCAAATTGGTCAGCCCGGCCGTTAAGACCCTGTTCAACAAGCTGAACTGCGACAACCCCAAGTGGCAGCAGGAGATCTACGGCCCGAACTCACTGGCCTGGGACGACGTCAACAGCCAGATCGTGGCGTGCTACCAGGGCGAGAAGTACGTGCTTGACAAGGCGCCGGTGACCGGCGAGATGCTGAGCTCGGCCAGCGCCGGGCTCAACTCGACGAACGGCCAGTGGCAGGTCAACCTCAACTTCAACGGCGAGGGCACCAAGAACTTCGGCACCCTGAGCTCATCGATGTTCAGTAAATACAATGGCTCAGCCACCAACCCGCTCAACAACTTCGCGATCGTGCTGGACGGCGTGCCGGTGTCCGTCGCCTATATCCAGCAGCCGATCACCACCGGCCAGGGTGAGATCAACGGCTCGTTCACCGAGAACCAGGCCGATTACCTGGCGAACGTGCTGACCTACGGGCACCTCCCGCTGAGCTTCCAGAACGAGTCCACCGAGTCGATCTCGGCCCAGCTCGGCTCGGCGCAGCTGCACGCGGGCCTGGTGGCAGGCGCGATCGGCCTGCTGCTCGTGGTGGTCTACTCGTTCCTCTACTACCGCGGCCTCGGCCTGGTGTCGGTCTCCAGCCTGGCCATCGCGGCGGCGCTGGCGCTGATGTCGGTGATCCTGCTCAGCAAGTACGAGAATTTCACGCTCAACCTGGCCGGCGTGGCCGGCCTGATCGTCGCTATCGGGATCACCGCCGACTCGTTCGTGGTCTTCTTCGAGCGGCTCAGGGACGAGGTACGAGAGGGCAGATCGCTGCGGCCCGCGGTGGAGCGTGGCTGGAAGCGGGCCCGGCGGACGATCCTGGTCTCCGACACGGTGTCCTTCCTCGCCGCGGCACTGCTGTATTACTTCTCCATCGGCGACGTCAAGGGCTTCGCGTTTACCCTCGGGCTCACCACCGTGATCGACATCGTGGTGGTCTTCCTGTTCACCAAGCCGATGGTGACGATCCTGGCCAGGACGAAGTTCTATGGCGAGGGGCACCCGCTGTCCGGGCTTGATCCGGCCAGGCTCGGCGCCAGATCGCCGTGGCGCGGCGCCAGGCGCCCGGTGGCCAGGCCAGCGACCGGCCCGGCCAGCGGCCCAGCCACTGGCGGAGCCAGCGCCACCGCGGCAAGCCCGTCCCGGACCACCCCGAAGGAGGCGTGATGTCCTGGATCGGCAACATCGCCGGCCGGCTGTACCGCGGCGAGGTCTCCTTCGACTTCGTCGGCAGGCGGCGGCTGTGGTACACGATCTCCGGCCTGATCCTGGTGATCAGCCTGGCCGCGCTGTTCGGCCGCGGGCTTAACGAGAGCGTCGACTTCAAGGGCGGCTCGGTCTTCCTGTTCAAGGCGCCCGCCGCCAGCCAGGCGCAGATCCGCTCGACGGTCGCCGCCGCCGGCGGCGGTCCCGGTGCGGTCGTCCAGACGGTCGGGCTCGGCAGCCACGCCAGCTGGCAGGTGCAGACCGAGAAGCTCAGCTTCCCCGAGCAGGTGAAGATCCAGAATGCGATCGCCGCCGACCTGCACCCGGTCGGCGGGGCGAAGGCGATCAGCAGCACGTTCATCGGGCCGACCTGGGGGAGCCAGATCTCGCAGAAGGCCCTGGAAGCGCTGATCGCGTTCCTGGTCGTGATCGTGATCTACCTGTCGATCGCGTTCGAGTGGAAGATGGCCACCGCTGCGCTGGTGGCACTGGCGCACGACATCGTTATCACGATCGGGGTGTACGCCCTCGCTGGCTTCCAGGTCAGCCCGGCTACCGTGATCGGGCTGCTCACCATCCTCGGTTACTCGCTGTATGACACCGTGGTCGTGTTCGACAAGGTCAGGGAGAATACGGCCGGCCTGCTCGGTACCAGCCGGAGCACTTACAGCCAGGCAGCCAACCTGGCGCTGAACCAGACGCTGGTCAGGTCGATCAATACCTCGCTGATCGCGCTGCTGCCGGTGGCCGCGATCCTGGTGACCGGCATCACGCTGCTCGGGCCCGGCGAGCTCGAGGACCTGGCACTGGTGCTGTTCGTCGGCATGCTGTCCGGCACCTACTCCTCGATCTGCATCGCGACGCCGGTGCTGGCCGCCCTCAAGGAGCGCGAGCCGCAGTACAAGGCGCTGGCCAAGCGGGTCGCGCTGCGCGCCTCGGGCGGCCGGGCGGCGCAGCGGGCCAAGGCCAAGGCGGCGGCCGGGCCGGACGGCCGCGGCGCCAGTGCCGTCGGCACCGCCGAGCCCGCCGAGCCCGCCGACCCGGCCGACGACGAGGCCGCGGCGGATAGCGGCGCGTTCGCTGATCAAGGTCCGGATGAGCGCGTCCCAGCGGCGCGGGGCGCAGCCGCGGCGCCGCGCGCTGGTTCCGGCGCCCGGCCCGGGCCGCGGCAGCAGCCCAGGCGAACCAGCGCGGCCAAGCGGCGCCCGGCGGGCAAGAAGAAGCGCCGGTAGGCGGCGCCGGTGTCCAGCGGGCTGGCCGCAGCCGGACCTGACGTCGCTGCGCTGATCGGAGCGACAATCAGGGACATCCACGACTACCCGCAGCAGGGCGTGGTGTTCAAGGACATCACGCCGCTGCTGGCGGATGGTGCGGCGTTCAGCGCGGTGGTGGGCGCGCTCGCGGCCGGTCACGACCGGATCGACAAGGTGGCAGGCATCGAGGCGCGGGGCTTCATCCTCGCGGCGCCGGTCGCCTGCCAGCTCGGCGCCGGGTTCGTGCCGATACGCAAGCAGGGCAAGCTGCCAGGGCCTACCCACGTGGAGTCTTATCAGCTCGAATACGGCACGGCGACGATTGAAGTCCATACCGACGCGTTCCGGCCAGGCGAGCGGGTGCTGATCGTCGATGACGTCCTCGCCACCGGCGGTACTGCGGCCGCGACCGCTGAGCTTGTCCGGCGCAGCGGCGCGCAGATCGTCGCGGTGGCCGTCCTGATCGAGCTTTCCTTCCTCAGCGGCCGGTCCAATCTGGGCGGTCTGGACGTGCGCTCGCTGCTCGCCATATAGCGGGCTCGCACAGATGCCGGGCACTTCGGTAACCGCTCCTCGGTAGACTGGATGCCTAGCGGACGTGAGGAGCGCATGTGGCCGGTGACGTTGCGACGGCCGGCACGGCCGGAGCTGGTGTTACCCAGGCCGCCGCGGGTGAGCCCGAGCAAGACGGCGCGAAGGTACCTGCAGCGGATGACGGGGTGGCCCAGGTCAATGGCGCGCGCGCCGTTGCCGGCGGAGCCGGGCCGGACAGCGAGGCAGCTGGGGGCAGCGCGGGCGCGGCGTCGGCTCCGGACGACGCGACTGGATCATCAGGTGCCGAGAGCGCCGACCCGCCGGGCGTGCCTGCCGATCCGCCTGCCGTGCTGGCAGACCTGCCCGCGGCACCCGCTGGCGCCGCCGGTGTCCGGCGCAGGCTCGCCAGGCTCGGGGCGCCGCGCGGCGGCGGTGCCAACCCGGTGCTTGAGCCGCTGATCAAGACGGTCCGCGCGACGCATCCCAAGGCCGATGTGCGGCTGATCGAGCGTGCCTACGATGTCGCCGCCCAGATGCACGCCGGGCAGGTACGCAAGAGCGGGGATCCCTACATCACCCATCCGCTCGCGGTGACCACGATCCTCGCCGAGCTCGGCATGAACCACGAGACATTGTGCGCTGCGCTGCTGCACGACACGATCGAGGACACCGCGTACACGCTGGACGAGCTCCGCCGCGATTTCGGCGACGACATCGCCGCGCTGGTCGACGGGGTGACCAAGCTCGACAAGGTCAGGTACGGCGACGCCGCCCAGGCCGAGACGGTCCGCAAGATGGTCGTCGCGATGTCACGGGACATCAGGGTCCTGGTGATCAAGCTCGCCGACCGGCTGCACAACATGCGCACCCTCCGCTACCTGCCGCGGGCCAAGCAGGAGCAGAAGTCACGCGAGGTACTGGAGATCTTCGCGCCGCTCGCGCACCGGCTCGGGATGAACACCGTCAAATGGGAACTCGAGGACCTGGCGTTCGCCACCCTGTTCCCGAAGCGCTACGACGAGATCGCCCGGCTGGTGTCGGAACGCGCGCCGCGGCGCGACGTGTTCCTGCAGGACGTGATCGAGGATGTCTCGGCTGACCTCCGCGAGGCGAAGATCAAGGCCAGGGTCACCGGACGGCCGAAGCACTACTACTCCGTCTATCAGAAGATGATCGCCCGGAATGTCGGGTTCGATGATATCTACGACCTGGTGGGCATCCGGGTGCTAGTCGATTCGGTGCGCGACTGCTACGCGGCGCTCGGTACCGTTCACGCGCGGTGGAACCCCGTGCCAGGGCGGTTCAAGGACTACATCGCGATGCCGAAGTTCAATATGTACCAGTCCCTGCACACCACGGTGATCGGCCCGGAGGGCAAGCCCGTGGAGCTGCAGCTCAGGACCTGGGGCATGCACAGGCGGGCCGAGTACGGCGTGGCGGCGCACTGGAAGTACAAGGAGGAGACGACCACAGGCGGCCGCAGCGCCGCCGACCTGGCCTGGCTCAGGCAGCTTGTCGACTGGCAGCGCGAGACCACCGACCCGGCCGAGTTCCTCGAATCGCTCAGGTTCGACCTGGGCGCCGGAGAGGTTTACGTTTTCACCCCGCGCGGCGAGGTCATCGCGCTGCCGCAGGGCGCCACCCCGGTCGACTTCGCCTACGCGATCCACACCGAGGTAGGCCACCGGACCATCGGCGCCCGGGTCAACGGCCGCCTGGTGGCCCTGGAGTCCGCGCTGAACAACGGCGACACCGTGGAGATCTTCACCTCCAAGGCAGCAGACGCGGCGCCGAGCAGGGACTGGCTGGGGTTCGTCAAGAGCGCCAGGGCCCGCAACAAGATCAGGCACTGGTTCTCCAAGGAACGCAGGGAAGCGGCGGCCGAGACGGGCAAGGCCGCGATCGCCCGGGCCATGCGCAAGCAGGGGCTGCCGCTGCAGCGGCTGGCCACCGGCGACGCGCTGGTTGCGATGGCCCGCGAACTCAAGTACGCGGACCTCTCCTCGCTCTACGCCGCGATCGGCGAAGGGCACGTGAGTGCCCAGTCGGTAGTCGCGAAGCTGGTCAGGTCGGCTGGCGGCATCGCCGGGGCCCAGGAGGACCTGGCCGAGACCACAATGCTCACCCGGGCGCCGAAGGCCAGGCCGGTAGGCGACTCCGGCGTCGTGGTCGAGGGGTCGGCCGATGTCTGGGCCAGGCTCTCCAAATGCTGCACGCCGGTGCCGGGCGATGACATCACCGGCTTCGTGACCCGCGGCAACGGCGTCTCTGTGCACCGTGCGGACTGCCTCAACCTCCGCCACCTGCTCGAGTCCCAGCCGGAGCGGCTGGTATCGGTGCACTGGTCGCCGCGGGAAGGCTCGCTGTTCCTGGTGGCGATCCAGACCGAGGCGCTTGACCGGACCGGGCTGCTCTCCGATATCACCCGGGCCCTCTCCGACCAGCACGTCAATATCCTGTCGGCGTCGGTGACCACGACCAGGGACCGGGTCGCCGTCAGCAGGTTCACCTTCGAGATGGGCGACCCCAAGCACCTCGGCCACGTCCTGCGGGCGGTCCGTGCCATCGACGGCGTCTACGACGTCTACCGGATCACCAACTAGCTCCCGACCCCAAGTTCAGGCCACCAGCTGGCTCCTGACCTGGAGTCCGCGCCTGGCCCTGGCCAGCCCGCAGCCAGGCGGATCGGCGGTTGGGCAGATGCGCTGGCGGAGCGCCCGGCCGCGGCCCCGCGGAGCATCTCAGCGGGACAGTTCGGCCAGGGTGCGCTCAGCCTCTTCAAGCCAGGATCGCCGGGCCGCCAGGGCTTCTTCGGCACGCTGCCGCCCGGTCTGGTCGCCGCGCGAGCGGGCCAGTTCCAGCTGGTCCTCGAGCTGCCGGATGGCCGACCTGATTTGCTCGACCGTCCCCTTCGCGCGGGACAGGGCCTCCGGATTCGACCGGCGCCAGTGCGAGTCCTCGGCCTTGCGGACCGCGTCTTCCACTCTCCGCAAGCCGCCTTCAAGCCTGTCGTACTGGTCACGGGGCACGCCGCCGACGTGCTCCCAGCGCTCCTGGATGCCGCGCAGCGTCACCCGCGCGGCCCGCGGGTTGGTGACCGGCAGCAGCTTCTCCGCCTCGGCGAGCAGCCCTGCCTTCACGCTGGCATGCTCGCGCATCTCGGTGTCCTTGGCGGTAAAGACCTGCGAGCGGGCCTGGAAGAAGCTGTCCTGCGCGCCCTTGAACCGGGTCCAGAGCGCCTCCTCGACAGCGCGTTCCGCGCGGCCAGCCTCCTTCCATGATCGCATCAGCTCGCGGTAGGCGGTGGCGGTCGGCCCCCAGTCGGTCGACGAGGCCAGGGCCTCGGCCTCGGTGACCAGCTTCTCCTTGCGCGCCCTGGCGGTCTCGCGCTCTTCCTCAAGACCGGCGAAGTACGCCTTGCGGCGCTTGGTGAACGCGTTGCGGGCGGCCGACAGGCGCTTCCACAGGACCGTCTCCGTCGCCCGGTCACCTCGCGGTGCGTTCTTCCACTCCTCGAGCAACTGGCGCATCCGCTCGCCGCTGATCTTCCAGTGGGTCGCCTCGACCGCGATCCGCTCCGCTTCGGCGACGATCCGCTCCTTGACCTCGTGAGCCTGAACGCGAGCCTGGTCGCGGGCTGCCTTGTGCTCTTCGCGCCGGTGGTCGACGAGCGTGGTCATCGCCTCGAGCCTGCCGCGCAGCCCGTCGAGGTCGCCGACCGCCTTGGCATCGGCCACGGCAGTGAGCAGCCGGGTGATCGTGGCCCTGGCATGGGCCGGGGACAGGTCCGTGGTGGCGATGCGCTGCTCGAGCAGTGCGATCTCGGTGGCCAGCGAGTCGAACTTTCGCCTGAAGAACTCCAGCGCCTCCGCCGGGCTGCCGGCCTGCCACGAGCCGACCGGGCGCTCACCCTCGCCGGTGCGCACAAAGACAGTGCCGTCGTCGTCTACTCTGCCCCACGGATCGTTAGCGGTGCTCACCGCGAACCTCCTGCTCAGCAACCTGGCTGGCGGCGCCGCCCGTCAGGTTTTCTTGATGGTCACGCTCTCGATGACCACGCTCTCTTTCGGCTTGCCACCGCCCGCCTGACTGAGCGGTGGGCCGAAGCCGCGGCTGCCCACATTCTGGATAATATTGAGTCCCTGGACGATCCTGCCAAACGGCGTGTAACTGGGCGCGAGGGTCGAGTTCTTGTACACGACGAAGAACTGGCTGCCGTTGCTGACCGGGGCGCCGGTGTTGGCCATCGCCAGCGTGCCTGCCGGGTAGGTCGCGCCCGCCAGGTTCTCACTCGCGAACTCATAACCGGGTCCCCCGCTGAGGGT
The DNA here is from genome assembly GCA_050011895.1 of Streptosporangiaceae bacterium. Classification (GTDB taxonomy): domain Bacteria; phylum Actinomycetota; class Actinomycetes; order Streptosporangiales; family Streptosporangiaceae; genus DATBGO01. The sequence continues at coordinate 32,039 of JBEKIF010000039.1, forward strand.
GCCGGTCGGGTCTCCGCACTGCAGCATGTACAGGCCGCCGCTGGTGCTCAGCCGGGGGCACGGGGTGACGTTGAAATAGTTCTTCTCCGCCAGGTAGACGAACGAGTTCACCGTGCAGGTCGCCTTGCTGTTTAGCAGGTCGACGACGACCTTGCCGCGGTTGGTGCGGATGGTCGCCTGATAGCCGGCCCGGAAGTCTGGCTTGGCCGGGGGAATGCCGACATTCCGGGCAGCCGGGGGAGAAGACGCATACACGCAGTGTGTTGCGGGCTCGCTGACCGCGGCAGCCGACTGCGTGCCACTTGGCGTGGCCGTCGGCGTCGCAGCGGCCGGGCTGGCCGCAGTTGGCTTGCCGGATCCACGGAACGCGAAGAAGCCGCCGACCGCGAGCGCTACCACGACGCAGCAGATGATGCCGATCGCGGTCCACTTTCGCATCCGCTGTGCCTGCTGCGCCCTGCGGTCCGCCTTGCGCTGGTAACGCTCCCTTGCGAGCTTGCGCTGGCGCTCCTTCTTTCCCGCCACTAGTTCTGCCCTCCTGGCCGGCACCGGCTCGATGTTCATCACGAAACTTCGCGAATGGTACCTGTGCCCGGCCGGCAGTGGCGCTGCTGTTATGAGTTCGCAGCACCAACCGCATCCTCGCTGTGTCCCGGCTACGGTCGCCGCGGCGCGGTGGCCGGCTCCGTCGGTAGCCTGTATGCACGTGGTCGTGGCCGTCAGGCCCGCGGAGGAGGAAGCTGTGCTAGTTGCCGGGTTCCCGGCCGGTGCGTTCGCCGCCAACTGCTATCTGGTGGCGCCTGGCCCGGGTGCGGAGTGCCTGATCATCGACCCTGGCGAAGGTGCCGAGCAGGGCATCGACGAGATCGTCGAGCGATATCGGCTGCGCCCAGCGGCCGTGCTGCTCACCCACGGCCATCTCGATCACATCTGGTCGGTGGTGCCGGTCTGCGGGGCCAGGGGCATTCCCGCCTACATCCACCCGGCCGACCGGGCGCTGCTGACCGACCCGGCCCGCGGGTTCGCCCTGCAGCCGGGGCAGCAGCTGTTTGGCGGCCTGACCTTCACCGAGCCCGACGAGGTGGCGGAGCTCGCCGACGGGGCGACGCTCGAGCTGGCCGGGCTTCAGCTGGTGGTCGATCACGCGCCGGGTCATACCCGGGGCTCGGTGACCTTCCGGCTGCCGCCTGCCGCTGACCCCCCGACGCTGTTCACCGGAGACCTGCTGTTCGCCGGATCGATCGGCCGGACCGACCTGCCAGGCGGCGACTACGCGACCATCCTCGACAGCCTGGCCAGGGTCTGCCTGCCCCTTCCCGACGAGACGGTGGTCCTGGCGGGGCACGGCCCGCAGACGACGATAGGCGCCGAGCGCGCATCCAATCCGTTCCTGGCCGGGCTCACGCCCGCTTCCGGCCCGTCGAGAGGGCTGTGAATGATCCGCACGCATGAGGCAGGGACACTGCGAGTTCCTGACGAGGGGCTGCAGGTAACGCTGGCCGGCTGGGTGGGCCGCCGGCGGGACCACGGCGGCGTGGTCTTCATCGACCTGCGGGACGCTAGCGGGATCGTGCAGGTTGTCTGCCGGGCCGAAGATGTCGCCCATGACCTCCGCGCCGAGTTCTGCGTGCTGGTCACCGGCGAGGTCAGGCGCAGGCCGGCGGGCAACGAGAACCCGGAGCTGCCCACCGGCGAGGTGGAGGTCGCCGCGGCCGGCATCGAGGTGCTGTCGCAGGCAGACCCGCTGCCGTTCCCTATCGAGGGCGGCGCCGAGCTGAATGAGGACATCCGGCTGCGTTACCGCTACCTCGACATCAGGCGGGCCGAGGTAGCCGCCGCCCTGCGGGCCCGCTCACGCGCCGCATACCTGGTGAATGACGTGATGCACGGCCACGGTTTCGTGAATGTGGAGACCCCGTTCCTGACCAGGTCCACACCGGAGGGGGCGCGCGATTTCCTGGTGCCCGTGCGGCTGCGTCCGGGCAGCTGGTACGCGCTGCCGCAGTCGCCGCAGCTGTTCAAGCAGCTGCTGATGGTCTCCGGGCTGGAACGCTACTACCAGCTGGTGCGCTGCTTCCGTGACGAGGATTTCCGCGCCGACAGGCAGCCCGAATTCACTCAGGTCGACCTTGAGATGTCGTTCGTCACCAGGCAGGACGTCATCGAGGTCGCCGAGGACCTGATAGCCAGGCTGTGGGCCGAGCTCACCGGCTATCAGGTGCCGCGGCCGATCCCGCGGCTGAGCTACGCCGACGCGATGGCCCGCTTCGGGTCCGACAAGCCAGACCTGCGCTTCGGGTGCGAGCTCACCGATCTGACGGACTACTTCGCGCAGACCGACTTCCGCGTCTTCCAGGCCCCGCACGTGGGGGCGGTCGTCATGCCGGGCGGCGCCGGCCAGTCCCGCAAGGAGCTGGACGGCTGGCAGGACTGGGCGCGCTCGCGCGGTGCCCGTGGGCTGGCCTACGTGCTGATCGGCGCCGACGGCTCGGTGTCCGACGCCGGGCCGGTGGCCAGGCACCTTTCGGCCGCCGAGCGGTCCGGGCTGGCCGCCGTAACCGGCGCCGGCCAGGGCGATTGCGTCTTCTTCGGCGCCGGCCGGGCCGGGGCGGCCCGCGCGCTGCTCGGCGCTGCCCGGCTTGAGATCGGCCAGCGGTGCGCGCTGGCCGACCGGTCGGCCTGGGCGTTTACCTGGGTGGTGGACGCGCCGATGTTCGAGGAGGACGGCGAGGGCGGCTGGACCGCCGTGCACCATCCGTTCACCGCGCCGCTACCGGAATGGGCGGACAAGTTCGAGGCCGAGCCCGGCGGCGCCCTGGCCGACGCCTATGACATCGTCTGCAACGGCACCGAGATCGGCGGCGGGTCGATCCGGATCCACCGGCCGGACATGCAGCAACGCGTCTTCGACGTGATCGGGCTGTCGCGGGAGGAGGCCAGGTCCCAGTTCGGCTTCCTGCTCGACGCGCTCAGGTTCGGGCCACCGCCGCACGGCGGCATCGCGTTCGGCTGGGACCGGCTGCTGATGCTGCTCACCGGCCGTGACTCGATCCGCGAGGTGATCGCGTTCCCGAAGGCCGCGTCCGGGCATGACCCGCTGACCGGCGCGCCGACGCCGATCACCGCGGCGCAGCGCAAGGAGGCCGGCATCGACGCGGTCCCGGCGCCGGCTGGCTCGTCGGAGCCGTGGCCAGGGTAGACGGCCGGCAGCGCGACAGCCTGTTCGACGCCGCGGCCGAGGAAGCTGCGCAGGCTGCCGCGCCGCTTGCGGTCCGGATGCGGCCGCGCACGCTCGATGAAGTCATCGGCCAGCGGCACCTGACGGCCGACGGTGCCGCGCTGCGCAAGCTGGCCGAGCACGACGCCGCGATGGCAGTGCTGCTGTGGGGCCCGCCGGGAACGGGGAAGACCACCCTGGCCTCCGTCGTGAGCCTGGTGACCAGCCGCCGGTTCGTCGAGCTGTCCGCGGTGTCGGCTGGCGTCAAGGACGTGCGGGCGGCCATCGACCAGGCCCGCAGCCAGCTTGGCCTGACTGGTACCCAGACCATCCTGTTCATCGATGAGGTGCACAGGTTCAACAAGGCGCAGCAGGATGCGCTGCTGCCAGCGGTGGAGAACCGATGGGTGTCGTTCATCGGCGCCACCACCGAAAACCCGTCATTCTCGGTAGTCGGGCCGCTGCTGTCCAGGTCGCTGCTGCTCACCCTCGAGCCGCTCAGCGACGATGACGTGGCGGCTGTCATCAGCCGGGCGCTGGCCGACGAGCGCGGCCTGGCGGGCCGCGTGACGCTGAGCAGCGGGGTGGCGGAGCATCTGATCAGGCTCGCGGGCGGCGACGCCAGGCGCGCGCTCACCTATCTCGAAGCCGCTGCGCTCGGGATGGCGGCCGGCGGGGTGATCGATGTCGAGGGACTTGAGCGCGCCGTTGACCGCGCCGCGGTGCGCTATGACCGTGCGGGGGACCAGCACTACGACGTGATCAGCGCATTCATCAAGAGCATCAGGGGCAGCGACGCCGACGCGGCCCTGCATTACCTGGCCCGGATGATCGAGGCCGGCGAGGATCCGCGGTTCATCGCGCGGCGGCTGATCGTGCACGCCAGCGAGGACATCGGGATGGCCGACCCGTCCGCTCTGCAGGTAGCCGTCGCCGCGGCGCACGCTGTCGAGTTCGTCGGGCTCCCCGAGGCCAGGCTCGCTCTTGGCCAGGCGGTGATTCACCTGTCCCTCGCGCCCAAGTCGAACTCGGTATACCGGGCGATCGGCGCTGCCGCGGAGGATGTGCGGGCCGGGCTGGCCGGGCCGGTGCCCGCGCACCTGCGCGACGCCAGCTACCGTGGCGCGGCGCGCCTCCGGCACGGCAGCGGCTACGTGTACCCGCACGACGCGGAGGAAGGCGTGGTCCCGCAGGCATACGCGCCTGACCAGGTCGCGGAGCGAAGGTATTACGAGCCATCAGGCCACGGGGCCGAAGCCCGCTACGCTGAGCGATCGGAGCGGATCAGGGCGATCCTGGCCCGCCGCCGCGAACCCGGCGAGGGCGACGACGCCGCCACCTGATGCGCTGCCGGGCACGCGGTAGGGTCGGGCAGAACCGAGCAGCCAACCGGCCGAAGGAGCAGCAAGAGTGAATGCCATGCAGCTCGCCGCGCTCATCGCAGCGGGTTTCTTCGCTGTCGGGGTCTGCGCCGCCGTCTACGTGCTGGTGCGGCTCGGACGGCTGATCTCGGTAGCAGGCGGGATGCTGTCGGAGTACCGCGACCGGGCCGATGCGCTGATCGACGGCGCGCAGGCCGCAGTGGACCGTAGCCACGAGCAGCTTGCGCGCACCGACGCGATCACCGCGAGCATGGACGAGGTATCGGCCAACATGGCTGAGCTCTCCGGCCAGGTCTCCGCGCTGGCGGGCGTGGCTCGCGGAATATCGGCAGGCCTTGGCACGCCGCTCACGAAGCTGGCGGCGCTGGCATTCGGGATCCGCAGGGCAGTAGCGCTGCACCGGGCCGCGGAGGTACGCGCAGCGGCCGTCGGGCGGCAGGCGGTGCTGAGTGGCCAGCGCGCCGCGCTGACCAGCAGGCGGGAAAGGGCTCAGCGGTGATCCGCAGGCTGTTCTGGATGACCATCGGCGCGGTCGCGGGAGTGACCGGGTACCGGCGGCTCAGCCAGCTGGCGCAGGCCATGAACCCGAGCGCACGGCGCCGCGCCCGGCGCGGCGATCGCGGCCGTTACAGCGGCATCGCCGAGTTCCTCGGCGACGTGCGGGATGGCATGGAACTCTATGTGAACCGGCGGCCGGGGTCGGGCGGCCCTGCGGTCGAAGGCCAGCATGTCCTCGGCGAGGGCACCGGCCAGACGGCGGCCTCCCGCGGCCACCCCGGCACCGACTATGCGAAGGATGGCCGCTGATGGAGTCGGCAGAGATCGTCCGCCGTTTCCTTACCTACTTTTCGGCGCGCGGGCACACCATCGTCCCTTCGGCCAGCCTGATCGCCGACGATCCCACGCTGCTGCTGGTGAACGCCGGCATGGTCCCGTTCAAGCCGTATTTCCTCGGGCAGCGGGTACCGCCGTTCCGGCGCGCGACAAGCGCGCAGAAGTGCGTGCGCACCCCGGACATCGAGGAAGTCGGCAAGACCACCCGGCACGGCACGTTCTTCCAGATGCTGGGCAACTTCTCGTTCGGCGACTATTTCAAGGAACAGGCCATCCCGTTCGCCTGGGACCTGCTGACCAGGGCAGAGTCCGACGGCGGCTTCGGCTTTCCCGAGGACAGGCTCTGGGTCACCGTCTATACCGACGACGACGAGGCGGCCAAGCTCTGGCACGGGCACGTCGGCGTGCCCGACGAGCGCATCCAGCGGCGCGGCATGGCCGACAACTTCTGGTCGATGGGCGTGCCAGGTCCATGCGGCCCCTGCTCTGAGATCTACTACGACCGCGGTCCCGAGTATGGCCGCGAGGGCGGGCCCGTCGTCGATGAGGACCGCTACCTCGAGGTGTGGAACCTCGTCTTCATGCAGTACGTGCGGGGTGAGGGGCCGGGCAAGGAAGGTTTCCCCATCCTCGGTGAGCTGCCGTCACGGAACATCGATACCGGGATGGGCCTGGAGCGGATGGCTGCGCTGCTGCAGGGCGTCGACAATATTTACGAGATCGACACCATGTGGAAGGTCCTGGAGCGCGCCGCCGAGCTGACCGAGCAGCGATACGGCCGTGACCATCGGACCGACGTGGCACTGCGGGTGGTCGCCGACCACGTCAGGACCGCCGTGATGCTGGTCGCGGACGGAGTGATCCCGTCGAACGAGGGACGCGGATACGTGCTGCGGCGGATCCTGCGCCGGAGCATCCACAATCTCCGGCTGCTGGCCGGAGCCCGGCGCGGCGGGTCAGGCGGGGTGCCAGGGCGCGGCGCCGACGGCGAGCACTACCTGCATGAGCTGGCCTCGGCGGCGATCGAGGCGCTCGGTGACCAGTACCAGGAACTGCGTTCCGACGCTCCGTACATCCACACGGTCATCGACGCGGAAGAGACGGCGTTCAGCGGCACGCTCCGGACCGGCACCGCGATCTTCGACGCTGCCGTAGAGGAGATCAGGCGCCGCGGGGCCGACACCGTCCGCGGTGACCTGGCGTTCCAGCTGCACGACACGTACGGCTTCCCGATCGACCTGACCCTGGAGATGGCGGCGGAGCAGGGCCTGGCCGTCGACGAGCCTGAGTTCCGGCGGCTGATGACGCAGCAGCGGCAGCGAGCCAAGCAGGACGCCGCGCAGAAGAAGACCGGCAATGCTGACATCTCGGTCTTCGCCGGCTTCCTTGAGCGGGCCGGCCAGGTCACCTTCACCGGGTACGACGACGTCGCCGATGAGGCGACCATCATCGGGCTGCTCAGCGGCGGGGTATCGGTGCCTGCCGCAGGCCAGGGCACCGAGGTCGACGTCGTGCTCGACCGGACGCCGTTCTATGCGGAGGGCGGCGGCCAGCTTGCTGACAGGGGGGTGATCCGGGCGGCGGGCAGCGGCGCCCGCGATCGCGCCGAGATCGACGTCACTGACGTCCAGGCGCCGGTGCCCGGGCTCATCGTGCACCGTGGCAGGGTTACCGCAGGCGAGATCACGGTCGGCACGCCGGTGCTTGCCGAGATCGACATCGAGCGCCGCCGCGCGATCTCCAGATCGCATACCGCAACCCATCTGGTGCACCGCGCGTTCCGCGGTGCGCTGGGCGAATCGGCGGCCCAGGCGGGCTCGGAGAATTCCCCCGGCAGGTTCAGATTCGACTTCACGGCACTCGGCGCCGTTGCCCCCGCCGTGCTCGCCGACGCCGAGGATGAGGTCAATCAGATCCTGACCGACGACCTGGACGTGCGGGCGTTCTACACCTCGCTCAGCCGCGCCAGGGAGCTGGGCGCGCTCGCGCTGTTCGGCGAAAAGTACGGCGATGACGTGCGCGTGGTCGAGGTGGGTGACTACTCGCGTGAGCTGTGCGGTGGCACGCACGTGGCCAGGTCAGGACAGCTCGGGCTGGTCAAGATCCTCGGTGAGTCTTCGATCGGCTCCGGTGTACGGCGCGTCGAGGCGCTGGTCGGCATGGATGCCTTCAGGTATCTGGCCAAGGAGCACGTGCTGGTCAGCCAGATTGCCGAGCAGCTCAAGGCCCGCAGGGAAGACCTGCCCGACCGGATCGCGGGCCTGGTGGCCAGGCTGCGGGATGCTGAACGAGACCTGCAGCGGCTCCAGTCCGCCCGGCTGCTTGACTCGGCCGCGGAACTGGCCAGGGGCGCCACTGACATCGCAGGCACGGCGGTCGTCCTTGAGCGCGCGCCTGACGGGACACCAGCCGACGGGATCCGCAAGCTTGCGCTCGACGTCCGTGGCCTGCTGCCCGCCGATCGCCCCGGCGTGGTGGTCATCGTCGGCGTGCCCGCCGACCGGCCGACCGTGGTAGTCGCGGTCAACGACGCCGGCCGCGCGCGAGGCCTCGCCGCCGGGGCTCTGGTGCAGGCGGCGGCCGGTGCTCTGGGCGGCCGGGGCGGCGGCAAAGATGATGTCGCACAGGGCGGGGGGACACCACTTGGGGAAAATGCCACTCAAGTGATTGAGGAGTCATTTAGGACGGTTCGTGCTGTTATCAGGGACGTCGCTGCCTCGAGTGGCGTAGCGTGAGACCGTGCCGCAGCCGCATCGTTGCCAGTCTGATATCAATGGGCCAGAAAGCCTCATCTTGAGAGCCGGCGTCCGCCTCGCTGTCGACGTTGGATCGGCGCGAATTGGCGTGGCGCGCTGCGACCCGGATGGCCTGATGGCCAGCCCGCTGGCTACCGTCTCCCGCGGTCCCGGTGACCTGCAACGCATCGGTGAGTTCGCGGCGGCAGACGGGGCCATCGAGATTGTCGTCGGGCTGCCCACCACGCTTGCCGGGCGCGAGGGCCCGGCTGCCGAGGATGCCAGATCGTTCGCGACTGCACTGGCGATCAGGCTGGCGCCCGTGCCAGTGCGCCTGGTGGACGAGCGGTTCACCACGGTGATCGCCCATGATGCCTTGCGGCAGGGCGGCAAGAACTCCAGGGACCGGCGGTCGGTGGTCGATAAGAGCGCGGCCGCGCTACTGCTGCAAGGGGCGCTGGACACCGAGCGCGCAACCGGCCGGCCGGCCGGCGAGATCGTCAGGCTGCGGTCCGGGGGACGTGGGTGACCCGCGACGGCGGCCCTCACGACTGGGCGCAGGATGAGGCGCTGCGGCGGACCGGCCAGTACGGGCCGCCGCGGCCGGGTCAGCGCGGCGGAGAGTATCCGGCCGGGCCACCAAGCCCTTACGCCAGGCGGGCTCGACACGCCCAGCCTGGAGTTAATGCCGGGCCTGGCGGGTACGAGCCGGAGCCCTACTCATGGTCGGGTCCGTACGGCCAGCCTGAGGTCTATCCGGGGAACGGCTCGCGGCTAGCCGGGAGTCCTGACGGCGGCCAGGCCGCCCACCGTCGCGACGATCCGGCTGGAGTGAGCGGTCGCTACCGTGGCCAGGGCGCTAGCAACCAGCCTGGTGTCCGCGATCCGTACAGCCAGCCGGGCGTCTCGCGGGACCGGGACCCCTACAGCCAGCCGGGCGTCTCGCGGGACCGGGACCCCTACAGCCAGCCGGGCGTCTCGCGGGACCGGGACCCCTACAACCAGCCG
>JBEKIF010000040.1:0-38693 GCA_050011895.1 Streptosporangiaceae bacterium
AAGGCTCACCTGCCCACGTCAGCGCCCTTGCAGGCCCGGGCATCCGCCCGTATCCGGCCAGTTATGCAGGGGCCATCCGGGAGGAGATCCCGGTGCTGCGACCCCCGTCTTCCTGCTGCCTTTCGGCCGCCGGCATTCGCTTCCTGGGCACCCTGTCCCGCCAGGGGCTTCCGCCCCACTTACGATCGGCCTACCACCCAGCCTGCGCATACCCGCGCCTGCCGGGCGGACCCTGACGAGGTTTCCACGTTCCGCACGCATGAGACCCGGACCGGGCCGGGCGCCCTCTATACCCCGGGGACGGCGGTGTTCGCTGGCCGTCGACCTGTCCGCGGCCGCCGCCTGCCGCCTCTCAGCGGCCAGCCCCTGGCATCCCGGTACAGCGACCCAGCCCGGGCGTATCAGTGACGAGGCATCAGCAAGGGTTCCCTGACAGTCGCCCTGTTCCGGTCCTTCCCCTCGCCTGTGGCCGCCATGGCTGGAACGGCGGCCCTTGGGCTTTCCCGTGAGCTCCGCACCCAGCCGGTCAGGAACCGGCCACGCACGTCACGGCGGGGACAGGTCGAACACAAACCTGTAGCTATGTCCCCGGCATCAAGCCGACCTCCTCGACAAGCTCACTCACAACGTGCGACCTCGTGTCGCAACAAGTTCATGATCCGCGACCGCGGGCGGCTGCCTGGCTCTGGCGCCACGGTCGACGGGGCGGTCCGCTCGATCGGGAGCACGGTGGAGGGAGTGGCCGGTACCGCTGCCGCGTTGTGGCTTGCAGCGCGGTGCGGCCTGGCCTTCCCCCTCGGCGCGGGCGGTGCAGCTAGATGGTCAGGCCGGCGGCCGCGGCATGATCACCAGCGCCCGGATCCGCGCCCTGAACCAGCGGGATGACGGCACAGCAAGGGGCTGGCCTCGGTCTTTCCGGTTCGCTGACTGCTGATTTTGCGCACTAACACCGGGCTGCGGGGCCGGTCTCAGTGGCCCGATCCTTACGGGTGGGTCACCGCGCTGCGCGCCCGCGATCAGAAAGCTCATGGCCGACAACGGGCCGCTGCAGCTGTCCCTTTCCGGTCAGCAGAACCTGGCCGAGATCAGCAGCCCCGACTACCCCGGCGAGCGGCTGACCGGCCTGCCGCAACCCGGTCCTGGCCGCCGACCGGGCCCGCACCCGCGACGAGCTGCTGGCCGCCACCGAGAAGCTGCTGGCACCCATCATCGCCCGCGTCCAGGCCGGGCGGTCGTCAGCCTTGATGTGGCGGAAATCGCGCTCGGCGCACTTGAGGTTCTTATGGGCGGTGACCACGCCGGGCGCATCCAGCTGGCTGGCGGGAACCTGCGTGCGCAGCACGTAAAAGCACCCGCTCACCTTGAGGTACCTACAACAACCCGACCAGACAGGTAAAACAGCAGGTCAGGACCAGGATCACCTACCCGGCTAGCCGTAACTTCGGCTTGCTCAGGCGGGCCGTGAGCAGCTTGTCGCGGGCGCTGGAGCACGCCGAGGGCTGACAAAGACCACGTGGCCCGGCGGACCGGGCCACGTGGTCTTGCCAGCGTTGTTGTGGCGGGCGCCAACCGGCTACTGCGCCAGGGCATCGTCGGGCTCGGGCGGGGCGGGTGGCTGGAAGGGCCACCGGCCGTAGACGAGGTAGATAAAGATGATCACCGGAGCGATGAAGTTGAGGCAAATAGTCGCCACATAGAGTTCGACGGGCACCGTCGTCCACTTTGACTGAGCCGCCAGCCCGACGGACTTGACTACGATGAATGCCACGAACGCTATTCCGACGACGTTCATCACCAGGCCAAGCCGGGCGAGGTACGGCTTCTCCTGGTGGAACGGATAGCTCTCGAACACCAGCGTGCTGATGTTGCAACCCACCGCGACAGCTCCGCCAATGGCGACGATAACCGGAACGGGGTAGTGCAGCACGTCCTTCTCGAAAAGGTAGATCAGCCAGCCACCGCCGATGACAAAGACGTTGCTGACGACCAGCTGGGTGCTCTGCCTCTCGAAATTGCGGAAGGGCCAGCCGTCGAGCACCTGGAAGAAGACGAGCTGCAAGATGACGATGGAGACCAGCCAGGCGATGAGGTCAAGGGCGTTTACCGGGCCGCCCGGGTTCCGCAGGCCGATGGCATGCCGTACGGGCGCAGGTATGTTATCCCAGTTGATAAGCGTCAGGTTGACCACCACGCCGACCACCCAGACCAGCACGAAGGCGCACGCCCCGGCCGCGATATTGTTCATGCGGTCGAACGGCCAACGTGCGCACACGAACGTCAACTGCAGCATCGAGACGAAGATGGTCGCCGCAAGCGGGATCAGGAACGGGAAGGTGGGGTTGGGCCCATTAGACTCGAAAAGCGAATGGATCTGGAGATGTCCTTCTACGATGAGCTGGCCGACGCCGGTGAGGATGTACATCAGGATGATCATGATGACCGTATTGGCCAGCCCGGCACCGAGACGATTTTTTATCAGCGAGCCTGGCCAGTTGTGCCACCATGCGGCGATCACTATCAGCACCGGCAGCCAGAAGGTGGTCGGCCCGCCCATCGTTTCAATGGACCTCAGCGGGCCGAACAGGATGCCGATCACATACCAGATGATGCCGACGTACAGCAACATCAGAAAGCCGATGGTTGGCTGGCGCCCGTACCAGTGCGTCGCGGGCGGGGCTGTCGGCGTACCGACATATTCGTCGTCTGCGGTGAACTCGCCCACATGCGGGCCCTCGGCAGGCCGCTCAGTTTGCCGCCCGGATCCTTGTTTCCCCGACTCGGCCAGATTAGGCCCGCCGGCGCCGCTGTCTATAGTCACCGGAACCTCCGATTCGGCCGCATGTCACCCATGCCTACGGGGTGAAATATCACTGAAAGGATAGAAGGGGCAGGCGAGCGTCGTCAAGGGTTGATGAGGGCGGTCAACTCGACATCCGCGGCCTCCGCTGAAACGATCCAGTTGGCGGCCCGTTTAATCGGCTTGAAATCCATGCCAGCCTTGTGGCCGCGGGTGGCCGAAGACTTGCCGCTGACGCCGGTCACGGTGGGGGGACGTTACCCAGCGCAGTGATAGTTACGTAGAGAGTGACAAGCCGCTGGGGGGCGTCGGCTGCTGTTGTCCCGGGAATTTCAGCGGGCCCGTGCCGTGAATCAGTCTCCCAGGCGCTCATCGGTTGCTGCGCATAAGGCGGCTACGGGCGCTCGTCGGCGCCGTGCTTCGACCACGGTTCGTGACACGTGGAAACAGTTGTCATTGCAGCAGGGTGGCTGGTGGATGAGGTTGAATTCGGTGCAGAAAGCGATGCGACCCGCGGGCGTGGTGCATTACCTGATCGCCGGCATCACCCGTCCAGGCTGACACTCCCAGCGGGCGCAGTAAAGAATTGGCACGGCGAAGGCGACCCCGCCAACCCCGGGCCACCCGCAGCGGCCGGTCATCTGGGGCCTGGCCCACCCCGGGCTCGGGGAACGCCACGTCGCCGCCGCCTCCTGGATCGGTTGGGACGACTGGAGGTCGCACCGATGAGTCCCGTCAGGCCGAGGCGTCTGACAGTGTGTGAGCGACCCCCGCCCAAGCACAGCACAGCTGGTCCGAGGTGCTTTCAATCGCGGGAACGTCGACGACTGTGAAGGAGTAAAGGTGATCAATAAGCCGGAGATCGTCTCAGCCGAGAAGTGGCAGGAGGATCGCGACGAGTTGCTCAAGGGCGAGAAGGAGGCCACTCGAGCGCTTGACGTGCTCGCCGCGCGCCGCCGCCGACTCCCGATGGTCAAGTTCGACAACAACAGGTACGTGTTCGGCACGCCAGCTGGCTCGAAGACCCTGCTCGACTTGTTCGCCGGACAGCGACAGCTCGTGGTCTACCAGTTCATGGACAACGGGCCGGACGACTACTGCCCGGGCTGCACCCACTTCACCAACAACGTCGTCGACCTGGCCGCGCTGGCCGACGGCGGGGTCAGCTGGGCGACAGTGTCGAACATGCCGCTCGCCCAGATCGAGGTCTACAAGGCGCGGATGGGCTGGACGGTGCCGTTCGCGTCGTCGCATGGCACGACGTTCGCAGACGACTGCGGCGCAGGTGGCGGCTTCATGCTCAGCGTGTTCCTGCGCGACGGCGCGGACGTCTACCGGACCTACTGCACCACCGCCCGGGGCGTGGACCGGCTCCTGTTCGTCAACAACATCCTCGACCTCACCCCGTATGGACGCCAGGAGGACTGGGAGGATTCCCCGCCTGGCTGGCCGCAGCATCCCACGTACGGTTAGGTGGGCGGGCAACACTGGGCGGCAGCCTGCCGCGGCCCTGCATGCCAAGACCTGTCCGAGGCATCCGTTAGTTCACGCGGCTGCGGGCTGAGGTGCGAAAGCGCGGTTCCGGGCACATGGACCCGGCGCTCGACTGCTCACAGGGCCTGCGCGGCACAGGAAGCGGCGCAGCCCGGCGCCCTCAGCTGGCCGCCTCAGCGTCTTCACCCGCGAATGCCGGGACCACCTGCCAGGTGCCCTGGAAGATTCGCTCGTGCAGCTCGCACTCGACGATCGCGCGCAGGATCGGTTCCTGGCGTTCGGCATCGGCCGCCTCGGTCACCTGGCAGGGCCACATTCCGGCGACTGCCCCACGGAGGTGCGGGTGGGTGTTGCCGCGCCCGAACACGGCGATCACCTGTACCGGCTCAACGCGGCCGCCATGCCGGACGGAGGCGTGTCGCTGCTCGGGCCAGGACAGTTCCCAGTGTGCGTAGGCCCCGCCATCGCGGTCGTCGCCTGCCCGGTGGTGGATCGTGCCACTGCCGCGCAGGAAGGCCGCGTTCGTCTGCTCGAGGACCCGCCGCACAACTGGATCAAGCAGGCTCACGGCGCGGCGAAATACCTGTACGCGTTCCGGCCACTGGCGGGCGCCTTCGTAGGTCCCCGAGCGAAGATCTGTGAGATGACGGAAGATGTCTGTTGCCCTGGGCGGGAGATCCTGGGTCATGCATCCATCATGCCCCGCTCCGGTTGTGGCCTCACTGGACCCGTCGAACTGGCCGGTGAGCTCCGGCAGCGCGCCGCGAGTCAGGAATTCGATAGGGATCTGTCCGGGGACGCCGGCCGGTCCTTGACCAGCGCGCGCTGGCGTTACACGATTACGGCGGGTTCTTTGACGGTCACTGGGGGGAGCCGGAAATGCCTGTCTATGTCTCGCTGGTCAAATGGACCGACCAGGGAATCAAGAATTACCGCGACACAGTTGACCGGGCGCGGGACTACGCCGCGCTGGTCGAGCGTCACGGGGGCAGGACCCGCGAGCTGCTGTGGGCGATCGGGGAATACGACATCGTCACGGTGGCGGAATTTCCCGACGACGAAACCGGGGTGGCCGCCATGCTCCAGGTCGGCGCGCTCGGCAGTGTCCGCACCACGACGATGCGAGCATTCGATGCCGAGGAGATGACGGGGATCATCGCCCGCGCCGCCGCAGCTCCCTGACGACCGGAAACCCCGCGCGGGCGAGCGCCGAGGCAGCGCGTCGGCCTCGCGGCGCGGATCCTTGGCCCCGGTCCTGATCACGCTGAAGGGTCAGCGCGCTGGGTTCGGCTTCAGGTCGCCGGGCCCCGCGGCAGCCGGTTATCCGCACGCGGGCCCGGGGGGCGGGACCGCGTCCGGGCTCCTGTTCGCCCGGGTCTTTTAGGATGCTGGACGGGAGAGGTGCCTGCCTTCCGGGCCGGCCGGTTGTCGTCTCCCGCGAAGGGGCGAATGGATGCCTGGTGGGAGTACGCCGCGGACGCGCCGGTGCGCGGTGATCGGTTCCGGGGTGCTCGGTGCGTGCGTGGCGGCCCGGCTGGCCGAGGCGGGCCTCGAGGTGACGCTGCTGGAGCAGGCGGAAGCGGGCCACGCCGCCACCGGGTCGAGCTTCGCGTGGCTGAACTCGAACGACAAGACGCCTCGCGCCTACCATCACCTCAATCACGCCGGAATGCGGGCGTGGGCGCGGCTGTCGGCGAGCCTGAACGGCGCGCAGTGGTACCGGCCCGTCGGCAACATCGAGTGGGCAGCTACCGGTGCCGGGCGCGCGCACCTGGCCGCGCGGGTGCGCCGCCTCACCGGCTGGCGGTACCCGGCGCGGCTGATTGATGCTGCCGAGGCGGCTGCGCTCGAGCCGGCGCTGCGGCTGCCGGCCGCGGTGGCTGAGGTCGCCTGGTTTCCGGCGGAGGGCTATCTGCTCACCGGACCGCTGCTCGGAGCTCTGGCCGGGCGCGCGGCCCGGCACGGGGCCACGGTGCTGACCGGCCCGGCGGGGCGCGTCGTCGGCCTGGCCACTGCCAGCGGCGCTGTGCGGGCGGTCCGGACCGCCGGTGGCCAGCTGATACCGGTGGATGCGGTGGTGTGCTGCGCGGGGCGCTGGACCCCGGAGGTGGCCGCGCTGGCCGGCCCGGCGGGCACGGTGCCGCTGGTCCCGTGGGCAGCGCCGGGAGCAGCGGCACCGGGGCTGGTGGTGCACGCCGGGCCGATGACACCGGCTGGTCCCGCGCGGGTGGTGCATGCTCCCGATGTGTACCTGCGCCGCGGCGCTGGCGGGCTGGTCCACCTGGAAGCGCCCGACGCGGCCGTCGATCTGCATACTCCCCAGAGCGAACTGCGGCACTGGGCGGAAGAGCTGCTGCGCCGCGCGCGGCGGGCAGTCCGCGGGCTGGACGACGCCGACGTCGCCGGTTACCGCGTGTGCGTGCGCCCGATGCCGGCCGACGGCCAGTCCATCGTGGGCTGGCTTCCCGGTATCGGCGGGCTCTACGTGGCGGTGACGCACAGTGGCGTGACCCTCGGCGCGCACCTCGCGGAACTCATCACCGCCGAGCTGGTCAGCGGCACGGCGACCGCCGAGACCGCGCCCTACCAGCCCGGTCGCTTCACCGCTACCGCGCCAGCAGCACAGCGGACCTGACGCGAGTCCCGGCGACCCAGACGAGCGACCAGACACCGCTGCCGACCGTGAACAACATGCGCGGGGTTGCCCATCGAGCCCGATCCGGAGTCCATGACTGGCACGCGCCCGCCCGTTCGGCGGCATAGAGAGCGCATCGCGGCATGGTGCGTCGCCGGGCCTTTGGCGAAGGATTAGTGTTCGTGCGAAAGGATGGTAGGCGTGCAACCAGGACAGCAACCGCAGTGGCGGCCGCTCAACCGCCAGGACAGCCATGTGGCGCAGCAGATGGTAGAGCGCGCGGCGGAACTGGCCAGGGATTCCCATGCACGGACCCGGCATGCCGCCGTGCTGGTGAAAGACGGGAGTCTGCTGGCTTGGGGTAACAACGGCGTGCCCTTTCCCGGGGAGGACCACTGCTACTGCAAGTTCGGCGAATTTGGCCACCATGACCAGTGCCGGACGCACGCGGAGCAACGGGCGATCACGCTGGCACATGAAGGTGATGGCTGGCGGATGCTGCAGGGATCAACGCTGATCTATGTCCGCCTCGAGGCGGACGACTCGGTCCGGCTGGAGGAACCTCATTTCTGCGCCCGGTGCAGCCGCCTGGCGTTGTCCCTGGGCGTGGCTGAGTGGATCTTCGCCCTGTCGGATGGCCTGGCCGGGTACTCCTCGGCTGACTATGACAGGGTTGCCCAGCTCAGGTGGTAGCAGTTATTCCACTGAGTAGGCCTCGCCAGTGCCACCCGGACGTTCCCCCCTATTTCACCTACACGGCGTTTGGGTTCACCTCTGCGTGGCGAAAAAGACTGCTGTGAGCAGCAGAGCCAAGGAATTAGCAAAGAAACGTATGGGCATGCCTGATGACGAGACCAGGCAGCCTAACAAAGCGCCGAGGGAAACAGCGGTAGCGGTTGATGCCGGCGATCAAGTCAGGCATATGAGCGGGGCCGCCGGTCTCGACCGCGTCCGTGCGGTTGCGGGGTTCGCCGTTATCGCTTTCCACGCGATGACTTTCGCGGCTGCGTCCTGGAAGCGGCTGGACGAGCCGATCCTGCCGGGCCGCTTCCGGGCCATCTGCCGAGCGCTTAGCAGCCCGGCCGCCCGGCGCTCGCCGGTGCGGGCGCTGCCTGTGCTGCGAGCGGCCGCCATCCTGACTGTCACCTGCACTGCCGGGTGTAGCGCCTTTCACGCGCCCGCCGGGCCACCCGGCATGGAAAAGCAGATCATCATGGGTGAGAGGGTTGGCGCGGCCACCCGGGCGGACGCGTCGCGGTCGGCGTCCGGGCCTGCGGCCAAGCCTGCACCTTCATCCGCCCAGCGCAGGGTCCGGGGCAGCCAGGTCACCGCGATCGGCGATTCGGTCATGTCGGCAGGCGCCATGGCACTCGAATCCGTGCTGCCAGGCATCTACATCGACGCCAAGCCCGACCGGCAGATGCCGGCCGGCCTGGATATTGTGCGCAATCTCGCGAGCAGCGGCCGGCTGCGCCCGATCGTGCTGGTAGGCCTTGGCACCAATTACATCGTCACCACTGGCGAGCTCCAGCAATTGATGCAGCTAATCGGACCATACCGCAAGCTAGTGCTTATCAACACCTATGTGCCCGACGGGTGGAGCAAGGACGTTAACGCCACGATCGCGGCCTTTATCCGCCGGCACCCGAGCATCGTGCTCGCGGACTGGTTCGACACGATCAAAAATCGGACCTACCTGCTATGGCCGGACCAGGTCCATCCGGAGATGCCGGGGACCGTCGTCTACGCCCGCATGGTGTACCGGGCGGTCCAGGCCACACGCGATATCCCCAGCCCAACGCCCGCCGCGCAGCCGGTGATGGCCAGCCGAGCCAGCGCGACACCATCGGCACCGCGGCAACGTACCCATAGGTGACTGACCCAGAATCAGGTTGATGGCGCGCAGCCGCAGCCGGAGGTGATTCCCCGCAGCCGCAGCCGGAGGTTGATTCCCCTCCGGTAGTCCAGCGCAGGCCGGCGGTCCGCACCGGAGACGGTGACGCTCAGTCCTCGAGCGCACCGGGATTAGCCGGGACGTCCACTGCGTGCTCCTTGAGCGCGGCGAGGGGAACGATCTCCAGAGCTCGCTCATGGGTCGAAGCCAGTACCACGTGTGCCGCGGCGCCATCGTGATGAGCCCGCAGCCAGTTCGCTGCCGTCACGCACCAACGGTCCCCGGGCACAAGCCCGGGAAAATGGTACTGGGGCACCGGGGTGCCCAGATCGTTGCCGATGCGACGCTGGTGCTCGAGGAACTCAGCGGTCACCACCGCGCAAATCGTATGACTGCCCAGGTCCTCCGGCCCGGTGCTACAGCACCCATCTCGGTAGAACCCGGTGACCGGGTCGGTGCCACACGGCTCCAGCTCACCGCCGAGCACATTACGATCGCCCATCCCAGCAGTATCGGCGCCAGAGGGCGCGCCGTACAAGGACCGGGTCGGGCACCCGCAGGCGGTGCGCGTGCCTGGCGACCGGTTACGACCGGGCGGCGCCGGGCACGGCAGGAGCCGCCGCGAAGATCAGCATGCCGTCCGCGGGTCTGACCTGGCGAGGCTCCGCCCCGAGCTGAGCCGACACGGTTGCCGTGATCGGGCCTGCGTGCCAGAGAATGGGCTCATAGGGCATGATCAGGACATGCAACGGCAGCGCATGCTGATGGCCGCGGCTACGGCGCCAACGATGACATCTCAGGGGGTGAGCCGATGAGCCAGACCACCAGACCGGGCGAGGCCGAGCACTCGCCGCTGCGGGAAGTTGCCGAGCAGGTCAGGCAGCTTTGGTGGATACCCCTCTTCTCGGGACTGGTCTCGATCGGGCTTGGGCTCGCGATCCTGGCCACTGACTGGACCGTGCACGCCCTGGTCATCATCACGGGCCTGATCTTCATCATCCGCGGGATCGCCCTCGCTTTCAGTCCCGCCTACGCGGGCAGGACGTCGGGCGAGCATGTCGTTGCCGGGATCGCCGCGGTCATCGCCGGTGTCGTCCTGGTGGCCTGGCCCGGCCCGTCCCTGCTCGTCCTGGCCGTTTTCGTCGGCGCCTGGCTCGCCGTATCCGGCAGCTTCCACATCATCACGTCCTTCTCCCGCCGCCGGGAGCTGCCACACTGGGGTTTCACCTGCTCGCTTGGCCTGATCGAATTGCTGCTCGGGATCTGGGCTATGCGACGGCCTGAGGCCACCCTGGCGCTGCTGATCACGATCATCGGCCTCTGGGCGGTGCTGACCGGTGTTATCTACTGCGTGCTTGCCTTCGAGATCCGCAACGCCGCCCGGGCGGTCGCCACAGCACCGGACGTCATCTCAGGCGACCCAGCTCCGAAGACTCCGGATTCACCCGGGAGGCTGTGACGCGTGGCACCAGATGGCGCGACGGCACGTCCCGGCGCAACGGGGTTCACCGCGCAGTCGACCCGAACGACAGCTACGGCAAGCATCTTTCGACGCCTGGGCGGCCGGGCGGCCAGCTGGTCGGACGGCAACGGCCACTACCGCGCCGACTACCGGCGAGATGCTTGCCGATTCGGCTGTCGGATGGCTGACGGGCCTGCCTTTGGGCATGTAGACGGGCAGCACTGGAAACCGCACGCGGAGTTTCCGGACGGCCTCGCCCGGAGATGGCTGCTAGCGGCTGGCCACGGTTCCCGCCCGGAGCTGCAGGACTCCAGAGGTACCCGAGGCTCAGCGCCGGGAGGTGGAGGATGGCTGGACAGCGGGTCTTGAGCATCGTTCTCGCGGGCGGGGCGGGCAAGCGCCTCGCGCCGTTGACCGCGGATCGGGCCAAACCAGCCCTTCCGTTCGGCGGCCTGTACCGGCTGGTGGATTTCACGCTGTCCAACCTCGTCAACGCCGGATGCCGGCGCATCTGCGTTCTCACCCAGTACAAGAGCCACAGCCTGGACCGGCATATCACCACCACCTGGCGGCTGAGCATCCTGGTCGGCGACTACGTGACGCCGGTCCCGGCCCAGCAGCGGCTTGGCCCGCACTGGCAAACCGGCTCGGCGGATGCGATCTACCAGTCGCTGAACCTCATCTATGACGACCGGCCAGACATCGTGGCGGTCTTCGGGGCCGATCATGTGTACCGGATGGACCCGATGCAGATGATCGACCAGCACACGGCCCGGGGCGCGGGGGTCACGGTCGCGGCGATCCCGGTGCCGAGGACGGAGGCGACCGACTTCGGCGTGGTGCAGACCGCGCCGGACGGTCACAGCATCGAGGCGTTCCTGGAAAAGCCGGCCGACCCGCCCGGCCGTCCTGGCCAGCCGGACGAGGCATTCTCCTCCATGGGCAACTACGTGTTCGACAGCGATGTGCTGGTGGATGCGCTGCGGAAGGACGCGGCCGATGATGGCAGCCGGCACAGCATGGGCGGCGACATCATCCCGATGCTGGTGCGGGAGCGCGCCGCGCACGTCTATGACTTCCTGCAGAACAAGGTTCCCGGCGCCGATGCGCGCGACCTGGGCTACTGGCGGGACGTGGGGACGCTCGATTCCTATTTCGATGCGCACATGGACCTGTGCGCGGTCCATCCGGTGTTCAACCTGTACAACGACCGGTGGCCGATCCTGACCCGGGTGCCCTCGCAGCCGCCGGCCAAGTTCGTGCATAACGACGGCGACCGGGTGGGACGGGCGATCGACAGCGTGGTCAGCAACGGCGTCATCGTCTCGGGCGGGCTGGTGCGCAACTCGGTCCTGTCGCCGGGAGCCCGGGTGGACAGCTGGGCCCGGGTGGACCGGGCGGTGATTCTGCACAACTCCCGCGTCAGCCGCCGGGCCGTCGTCGAGAATGCCATCCTGGACAAGAACGTCGTCGTCCTGGAGGGCGCCACGGTCGGGGTGGACAAGGAGCATGACCGGGCCCGCGGTTTCGTAGTGTCCAGCGGCGGCATCACCGTGGTCGGCAAGGGACAGGTGGTGCGGCCATGACCGCGGGCGCCCGGCGAGATCATTGACCGCCAGCGCGAGGACCCCCGAGTTCGGGGAAGCGCGGGACCGGCCTGGGGCAAGGCGGGAGGAGCAGGCATGCTCACAGACTTCTACACGGCATTCGGGACTGTGTGCTTCACGCTGCTCGGGCTCTGGATGGTGGTTCTGCAGACCCGGCACGCGGAATGGCGCGGGGTCGCGGTGCAGCGGCGACGGGCCTACGGGGTCGCGCTGTATTTCTCATTACCCGGGCTGATGAGCCTGTTGTCGCTGGTCGACTCAGCCAGCACGACGCTGTGGCGGGTCTCGTTCGCGATTGTTGCCGCAGGTGGCGCGATCGTGCTGGTGCTACTGCGCGGTTCGCTGCCGGGCTGGGTCGGCCTGGCAGCCTACCTCGCGGCCGTCGCCTTGTACGTTTTGATCGCGGTCGTCGCAGTGGTGCCCAGCGTCGTCGCCGATGTCGGCATGTCGGTTCGGCCGCTGCGCGTTGAGGCGGTGCTGCTCACGATCCTCGTCTTCTTCGGTGCCAACGTGGCGCTGATGCTGTTGTTCGAGGAGACACCGGAGGCCAGCAACCCGGATAGCCGCTGACCCGCTGGGCCTGCTGGTGGCGGTCCTGGCCTACGGGCATGCGCGTGGCCTGGGAGGAGCTTCACGGCCGCCCGGGCGGGCGGGAATCCTGAATATGTGGATCGACTGGTCCTTGGCGCGGACTCTGTTGTCCTGCTCCGGCTTCGCCTTGTCCGAGACAACCACGACCTGGTCGGGCGCGATCCATGACACCCCTTCCACCGTGCCATAGATGATCTCGTCCAGCGCGTTCCGCGGGAACGCGTGGGTGGTGCCCTCGTCGGCGATATCCCAGCTCGTCGGCGTGAGCCTGCCGGTCCATAGCGCCGAGGACACCTGCGAGACAACGACGATCCGATCGCCGTCCACGGAAATGCCGCTGTAATCCTCGAACAACAGCGTCTCCGGCAGCCGAATCCTGGCCACGTGCTCCCAATGGCGCGGGCCGCGGTGGAAGACCTGTATCCGCCCGCCGCCGGGGATGCGGCCCTTGGCGCCTCCTTCGCATTTGTTTCCTTCGCAAAGCCCCAGCAGGTAGCTGCGCCCGTTGCGGTGCACGCACGTCAGGCCCTCCAGGCCCTTGTTGGGCCGGTCGAGCGGGAAGTCCAGCCAGGCCGCTGACAGATAGCGAAAGCTTCCGTCGTACTCCTGCACCTTTGCCATGAAGCATCCCGGCCCCCGGGGCAGAGATTCGATCAGCACATAGAAGCGATCGGACCGGCGATCGTATGCGATGTCCTCGAAGCCTCGGCGGTGACCGCGGTCCTGCTCGATGATGCGGTGGCGCTGCGCGCCCGAGAGCCCGGCTCCGACGCACGCGATGCCGGGCAGGTCGTCAAAAATGATATAGAAGTCGCCGTCTTTGGCGAGGACGCCGCTAGCCTCGAGCCGGGGATCCAGCTGGTCGCCGAGTACATCACGGATCTTCGCTTCCCATAGTAGTTCCAGCTGCTCAGCCAGCGGTTGCACAGTTTTCATTTCTCGGCCTCCTGCATGCGGTACAGGCGCGATCGGCTCACGCCTGCCGCGGCAGCGTTTCCATCTCAACGGGGAAGGCCGCATCAGCGCGGGGCATCGCCTTCCTCAGGCCGTCCAGCTGCCGCCGGGCGCTGTCACGCCGCATGCGGACGTAGTGGACGATTCCCTCGGCCTTCTCGTTCGCATGGCGCAGCTCGTACTGCCGGCACCCGCTGGAATAGACCTCGTCGTTGCTGAACTGCCGCCCGGTGAAGGGCTGGCCGTAGGGCGTGACGGATTCCAGGTAAGCCGCCTGGCGGACACGGTCCCACAGGCCGCCCGCGCCCTCGGCCCCGATGCGCGCGGCAATGGACTCTGGATTGAATTCAGTATCGATCAGGTGTTCCAGGTAGCCCAGGTAGTACCGACGGTAGTCATGATTGCGCAGCAGGTTCTGTACGAGCGGGATGCGCGACGTAGCGTGGTCGCCCGAGTAATTCCTCGTGTTGCTCGGCCAATCGAGAATGTCGGTGTATTGCCACTGGGTGCCGAAGTAGTCGATGCCCAGGCAGTTGTCGTAGTCCCACGGGATGAACGTGAAGTAGGGCGAGCCAACGAAGTCGTCTTCCGCGCCCTTGTGCCCGGAGTTGTAGAGGTAGTAATTGGATGGCGTCGCGAAGTAGTTGTCCCAGCTGCCAAGCAGCAGATTGACGCCCGCCCAGCGCAGGAAGGCGCGTGCGTTCATGATGTCATCCACGGACGCACGGAAGGCATCGGTGTCGAACCGCTTGTCGCCGCCCGCGAGCCCGGTCCCGTTGATAGTCGCTATGAAACGGGCGAGGTCGTCGTAGGTGTTGGCTGCGGCGTCGTCCTCGTTGGTCTTGAGGCGATATGCGCGCTTCTTGCTTCCCGGTTTGAAGTACTGGCGGCCGCTGTCATCACCATCAGGCCCGACACGGTGTTCGAGTGTCGCGCATCCAATGTCGCCACAGTAGGCCTTGTACAGGTTGCCGCGGTCGTTCTTACCGAAGTGATCCTTCAGGAACCTCTTGTCGACCTGCTCGATGACGGAGAACAGGCCACGGTAGGTGGCATCGAAGGCCAGCTTGGCGTAGGTGTGCCGCGGTGCCGCCAGGCCGGCCTGGCCGAACAGGTGCCACGCGATCGCCTCACGCATCTGAGCAGGGTCGTTGTACATAGACTTGAGATTGATGCGGGTCATTCCGGCGAACGGGCCGCCACCTTCCGCCGTCTTGAAACTTATCTTCCACGACGGCTTCGGCGCGTACAGCGTCCTGTTTCCGCTGTTCATCAGCGAGAAATCAGGCGTGCCCAAAAGAACGCCCTCATCGCCGGGCGCCGGAATATGCCGGTCGTCCTTGGGATCGGTCCGCCACAATTCGAGCCGGGCGCCATCCGGCGCCGCTACGGGGCGTTGCAGGACCGCGCGCTTAGGGGGAAAGCCCCTGACCTGGATCATGTACATGCCCGTGTCGAAGAACTCGGCCTTGCCCTGAGATGCTCTGACATACTCCTCGACCGCCCGCCCGGCGGCGGTCGGGTGCCCGGCGTCATCGAGCAGCACCAGCCCCGCGGGCTGCGGGCCTAACCCGGTTTCCTCGAGTAGGAGGCCGAAGAGGGCAAGGTACTCGTCCTTGGTTCGCAGCGATGCGTCACCGCGGCCCGCTGCCTCATTGGCCCTGTTCGCCAGATCCCTGCTGTGCCCTGCGGGCAGGTCTGTCACCACCACCGCCCGGCCCTTGAAGATGTCGCAGAACCGCTCCTTGCCCACTGCCGTTTCCATGGCTTCCCCAATCGACCACCCGGCCGTTCGCCACCCGGCACATGGTGCACGGCGCGGCGCCCCAGCGGGTTGGCTTTCTTCCTGGGTAACTCTTCTCGGAGAGAAGAGCAAGGAGCGCGCCTGGAGATACATCAAGTAACGCGCCTTCTGGCCAGTCATGGGAACCGTGGGAGGCATGAGGATGTGGGCAGCCTGGGAGCGGCGGGCGGGCTCTTGGCGCAGGCAGCCTTTGTGGCCGCACCAGAGCGCCGCCGCGGGTGATCGCGCGGCCACGGTCCGATGCAGCTGCAGGCAACAGCCTTAGGTGGTGGTTACTGGCCCCTGCTCCGGCCAGCCAGCCGCCGCGCCCGGCGGGGCCGGCAACGTGACCGGAGTTCCCTCAGGCGCGCCGCCGAGGTGCGCCCAGATCTTGTTCAGCTCGGATTGGTAGTAGAGCGCGTCCAATCCGAAGACGAAGCTGGCGATCAGGCCGAGCACGCCGTTGCAGCTGGACGCCAGGCCCGCCGCCGCCTGCATCTGGCCGATCCGCTCGCCGGTCTTGTAGACCGAGACGAACGGCGGCACGATGATGAAGACGCCGAGCGTGATGGCGAGCACCGCCACTCCCGGGCTCACGATGATCCGCTCGTCCAGATCGCGCGCCTCACGGTTGATCTTGTACCACCAGACCAGGCGGTAGATGCCCAGCGTGATCAACGGCCATACCAGCCAGACCAGGAAAATATTCCTGGTCTTTCCCATCCGCCCTGTCACTTCTCGCCCGCCCCTCGGCCCGCCTACCTGCGGAAATTTGCCTTTAATGCCCTACCCCAACCCACGCATCGTAAGTGTCAACCGGCCGGACGTCAGGCAGACCGGATGATTGGCGCCGGTCGCGGGCGGCCCGGGCGAGATCCCCAGCCGGGAAATTCTCGAATCGCCGCACCAGCCGCCCGGCGCGCGCCACCTCAGCCCCTAGTCCATCTCGTAGCCGGCCGCCACGTGACTAGTCACAACGCTGGGTCGGGCCGCACCGGGTGCGCGGTTCTGGGAGGTCCACAGGGCCTGCCGCCAGTGCTAGGTTCGCTGCAGGCTACCGACGCAGGAGAGGCCATGCTTCGATCCAGGGATCTGGTGGCGTTCGCAGCGTCCGCCGATCTATTGCGCGCGCAAGCGTTCTGCGAGGCGTCCTGATGGCAGTCAAGCTGGAGGGCGCGGTCGTCCTCATCACCGGCGGCGCCAACGGCATCGGTGCCGCCGCCGCACGGCGGCTGGCCGGCCGCGGGGCGCATGTGGTCGTGGCTGATGTGGACGAGCGGGGAGCGGATGTCGCGGCGGAGATCGGCGGGCTATTCGCGCGCTGCGATGTCAGGGAACCTGCCGACAGCGCGGCGGCGGTGGCCGCTGCGGTAGCCGCTTTCGGCGGCCTGGACGTTGCGTTCCTCAACGCCGGCGTGTCGGCCATGAACGTCAGGCTCGGCGGCCCGGAGTGGGACCTCGCCGCCTACCGCCGGGCGTTTGCGATCAACGTGGACGGCGTGTTCTTCGGCGTGAACGCCGCGCTGCCTGCGCTGCGCGATCGCGGCCGCGGCGCGCTCGTCCTCACCGCCAGCCTGGCCGGGCTGACCGCGGTACCGGGCGATCCGATCTACGCCGCCACCAAGCACGCCGTCGTCGGCCTCGCCCGCGCGCTCGGCCCGGCACTGGCTGCGGACAACGTGGCCGTGAACGCGCTATGCCCCGGCTTTGCCGACACGGCCATCAACGAGCCGGTCCGGCACCTGATCAGCGCGGCGGGCATCCCGATGATGACACCCGGGGACGTGGCCGATGCGCTGCTCGCCGTCCTCGCCAGCGACCACACCGGCCAGGCCTGGTACGTCCAGCCTGGCCGGCCAAGCGAGCCCTTCGGTTTCCGTAACGTGCCCGGTCCGCGTGCCCCGGACGGCTCAAGGGCGGGCGGCGTGCCAGGGATGGCATAACCACGACCGGGCCCGGCCGTCAGCCGTGGTCGATGGCGAGGATGAGCTTGCCGGTGTTCTCGCCCGTGAAGAGCATCATCAGCACGGCCGGGAAATCACTGACACTGCCGTGAACGATATGCTCCCGCGAGACGAGACGGCCATCGCGGAGCCACTGGGCGAGCTCCGCCGTGGCCTGCGGGTACCTGTCCTGGTAATCAAACACCACCATGCCGGTCATGGAAGCGCGTGCCACCAGCAGAGACAGGTAATTAGCCGGGCCGCGCACCGGCCCGGCGTTGTACTGCGAAACCGCGCCGCAGATGATGACCCTGGCTCCCCGGGCCAGGCGGGTCAAGACAGCGTCGAGGACATCTCCGCCCACGTTGTCGAGGTAGACGTCGACTCCGCCCGGCGCGTGCTCGCGCAATGCGGTCCGCAGGTTCTCGCTCTTGTAGTCGATCGCGGCGTCGAAGCCGAACTCCTCCAGCAGTGTCCGGCATTTCTCCTGGCCGCCGGCGATGCCGATGACGCGGCAGCCCTTGAGCTTCGCGATCTGGCCAGCGACGCTGCCCACCGCGCCGGCCGCGCCGGAGACGACGACCGTGTCGCCGGCCTGGATCCGCCCGACGTCAAGCAGGGCGAAGTAGGCGGTGAGCCCGGTCATCCCGAGCGCACCCAGGTAGGTCGCCGGCTCGGCCACTGAGGTGTCGAGCGTCGTGACGCCGTCGCCGTCGGACAAGGCGTGCTCCTGGACGCCGAAGACGCCGTAGACGTAATCGCCCACCGCAAAGCCAGCATGCTCGGACGCCGTGACCTGGCCGATCGCGCCGGCCCGCATGACCGCGCCAAGCTCTACGGCCGGGATGTAGGAGGCGCCGGCGTTCATCCATCCGCGCATCGCGGGATCGATGGACAGATGCGAGATCGCCACGACGAAAAGCCCCGAGCCCGCCGTCGGCGCCGGCTCACTCGTCACCTCCCAGTCGGAGGCCTTGGGCAGCCCCGATGGGCGGGCGGCGAGCCGGACCTGATGGTTGATCGAGGTCACTCGGCGGCTCCCAGGCGAGGACTCCAGGTGTGCTATCGGAAGGTAACGCCGCCGGACCGGCAACGCAAACAGGCCGCCGGACCGGCAACGCAGGTAGCCGGACCGGCAACGCAGGTAGCCGGACCGGCAACGCAGATGGACGGAGCATGATCGCGGCGGCTGTCGCGGATGCCGGGCCTGCGCCGTCCGGCAGTCACCGCTCGGCGTGCTCGCCGAAGTGGTAACGGCCAGGCCGCGAGGATCGATGGCGCTTACTGTCTGTCTATACCAACAGTCTCTGGGCCATCGACCTCTGTGATGGCGGGCCCAGCCGGAGAAAATGAGTGAGGACGATGAACAGGAGCGTGCGGACACTGACCGTGACCGTAGCGGCGGCTGCGGCCGCGGGTTGTGCCGCACTCGCTGCAAATCCCGCGGTCAGGCAGGAGGTTCGGCGGGCCGGCCGATTTGCCCGGCCGCTGCGGCGCAGTGTGGCACTGCCGCCGGTGCCGCCCTGCCTGCCACCCGGCCGGGTGATCAACCTGCCGGGCCGCGGCGAGGTGTTCGTCCGCGATTCCGGCGGCACGCCCGCGGATCCCGCTGTTCTGCTCCTGCACGGCTGGACCGCCAGCGCTGACCTCAATTTCTTCCCGGTCTACGCCCGGCTCGCCGAGTCCTACCGGGTGATCGCGCTGGACTTGCGCGGGCACGGACGCGGGATGCGGTCAACCGAGCAGTTCAGCCTCGAGGACTGCGCCGACGACGCCGCCGCGCTCCTCGGGCAGCTTGGGGCCGAACACGTGATCGTGGTCGGATACTCGATGGGCGGCCCGGTCGGGCTGCTGCTGGCCCGGCGGCACCCTGGCAGGGTAGCGGCTCTGGTCATGCAAGCCACGGCGCTGGACTGGCACCGCACCGCCCGCGAGCGGATCGTCTGGCACCTCCTGTCGGTGCTTGAACTTGGTCTGCGGCTCGGTACCGGCGCCGGCTTTGTCGAACGGGTTCTTCGCGAGGCGATAGAGGAGCACCCCGAACTCGACGCCTGCCGGCCCTGGCTCGCCGCGGAGTTCCGCCGCGGGCTGGCGACCGAACTCGCCGACGCGGGACACGCGCTGAGCCGCTATGACGCTCAGTCGTGGGCGGGTCAACTGGGTCTGCCCGCGGCCATGCTCATAACGGCCCGCGACCGGCTGGTGCGCCCTTCCAGGCAGCGGGAACTGGCTGAAGCGTTGCACGCACACGTGATCGAGATTGACGCAGACCATGACCTCCCGCTGACCAAGGGCGCCGAGTATGCGCGCCTGACCAGGCTCGCCGTCGACACAGCCGCCGCGGCCGCCGGGCTCAAGACCGCCTAAGCCCGCCTAAGCCCGGCGGCCTGGCGACATCAACGGCGATGCCGTCCGCCGCAAGGCGAGGTTCTCCGGCGGGGCGGTCGTCTTCACCCGGGGGGGCGGGCTGGTTCCTTTACCGGTCGGCGGGGCTACTGAGTGATCCGGGCCATCGCCGATGCCGTCGTGAAGTGCGCGGCCCGCTGCGCGATCTCCGGTGCGTGTGCCGCGACGATCTGCTGCACCCGGAGCTCCGCAAGCGGCCCGAGGCTGTCGTAAGCCCGGATGAATATCCCCCGTGACCGGTGGCGCGGCCATCGATCCGGCAGCGCGCCGGACGGAAGCTCTGGATCGAGGTTCGGGAACCGCCGCCAGGTATCCATCACGGCCGTCCGAGCCACGAGCGCTTCGGCCGCGGTGACCTGTCCGAGCCGCACCCGCTCCAGGAGCGGCGCGAATTCCTCGACGAACTGCTCGTAGGTGTCGCGCAGCTCGTCCAGGTTCCAGGCCGATAGCGGATGACCAGCGCCGCTGGCTGAGGGATAGACGGCTGTCGAGCGGAGCACGGTCGCCGTTTCCACGCCGAGACCCGACACGATCAACTCCACGGCTTCATCATCACTACGCGGCGAGACCCAGACGCCGTCGTAGAGCGGCACGAAACCCTGCCAGCGCAGCCGGGAGCGGAGCGCATGCCGGACGTCACGCTGCTCCTCCGGCACGGAGAACGCCACCACCAGCCAGGTGCCATCCCAGGATTCGCCGGACTCCGCCCCGAAGGCGAGAATGCGGCCGAGCCCTTCGCTGAGCACTCGCTTGGCGAGGGGCGTCAGTCCGTAGAAGGTGCGGCGGCCGGACTTCGATGACCGCAGCAGCCCGCGCCGGGTCAGCCGGCTGAGCGCGGCGCGGGCGCTGGTGGCGGAGATGCCGAACTCGGCCAGCAAATCCACGAGTCCTGCCGACGGAATCTGCTCCGTGTGGTCGAACCAGTAGTCACCAAGCAGGGTGATCAGCAGGTGCTGCGGCTGCGCGCCGATCTGCGAGCGCGGCATGACCGCCTCGTCCAGCTCGGCAACACCCGGCACCGCAAGCGTCATGTCGCGTGACCCTCCCGTGGCCGCTGCCCACGTTACTGGCAGCTTGTTGTCGGCAGAAGCATAGTCGGCCGGTCTGTGATAGTCGCTTAAGGATGCATCGCTGCCCGAACATTTAACCCGAAATTAATGACAGTTATGATCGTGACCGCGCAAGACTACGCATAGTATCCTGCGAGCAAGCTGCACAGCCAACCCCTGCTGGCGGAACCGGAGGTCATGGTGGCGCACGGAACACTGGCCACGCAGCGAGATGGCGCCGGCCCAGGCCTGCAGCCACTGTTCCAGCCGCGGAGCATCGCGGTCGTGGGGGCGTCGGCATCGCCGGGCAAGGCGGGGAATGCGGTGCTGGCCTCGCTCGCAGCCTTTGCCGGCCCGGTCTACCCGGTTAACCCGCGCGCGCGTGAGATCGCTGGTTATCCCTGCACTGCGACGGTTGGCGAGATCGCGGACCCGCCTGATCTCGCCATCCTGACTGTGCCGGCCGAAGCAGTCCCCGCCGCGCTTGAGGACTGCGGCCGGGCCGGCGTCCGGGCGGCCCTCGTCTGCGCAGGGGGTTTTGCCGAGTCACCGGCGGGCGCACCACTGCAGGAGCTGGCGGCCCGGACCGCGCGGCGGTATGCGATCAGGCTGCTCGGGCCCAACACCTCCGGCTTCGTCAGCCCGGCCGACGGAACCTTTGCCACCTTCGTCAGCTCGGTAACCGGCCTGCTGCCCGGCCGGGTGTCGATCGTGGCGCGCAGCGGCGGAGTCAACCTGGCTTGCTGCTTCCTCGCCTCCAACTCCGGCACCGGCATCAGGCTCGGCGTGGGAATGGGAAACGGCGCTGACGTCAGCATTCCCGAGGTCCTCGACTTCCTGGCTGACGACGACGCGACTGCGGCCGTCGGCCTGCACCTGGAGGGCATCGCAGACGGCCGGCTGCTCTGCGAGGCCGTCACGCGGCTGGCCGGGCGCAAGCCAGTCGTCGCACTCAAGGTGGGCCGGGCCCCCGTCGATGACTTCGCGCAGTCGCATACGGGCGCGCTGCTTGGCGACTACGAGCTGGCAGTTGCCGCGCTGGCGCAATCGGGCGCTGTCGTGGTTGAGGATCTGGGCGAGCTCGTGGACGCGCTGCGCACGCTCAGCGCGCGAAGGCTGCCGCCCAAGCCGGTGCCGGGGGTCGCGATCGTGACGGGGCAGGCCGGGCCGGGGCTGATCATGGCCGACTCGCTGGCCACCGCCGGCGTTGCCGTGCCCGAGCTGACCGAGCCCACGATCAACGCAGTGAGCCAGCTGCTGCCCCCGCTCACCTGGATCCGCAATCCGGTCGACACCGGCCGCCCGGCCGGCACGTTTCCGCGACTGCTCGCGCACGTGGCGGAGGACCCGCGCATCGACGTCATCGCCCTCTACGTGCTGCACGAGCCCGACGCCCTGCAGCCCGCCACGATCCTGGCGGAGTCCGGCGTGCTGACCGGTGTTCCCGTTGTCTTCGGCACTAGTGGTCCCGCCGAAGCCATCGCGGCCAGCGATGAGGCCCTGACCAGGCTCGGCGTGCCCACGTTCGCCGAGCCCAGGCGCGCGGCGCGGGCTGCGCGCGCGCTTGCCGCCGATGCGCAGGCGACCTGGCGGCTGTCCGCGGACGCCCCGCAGCGCGAGGACTTGACCGGGCCGTCGGTTACCCAGACGCTCGACGAGCACCAGGCGAAAGAGCTGTTCGAGACCCTGGGCGTCCGCGCCACCCGGCGGCGGCTTTGCCGGGACCGGGCCGCGGCGCTGCGCGCGTTCAGCGAGCTGGGCCCGCCAGCGGTCGCCAAGATCGTCAGCCCGCAGGTCCAGCATAAGTCGGATGTGGGCGGCGTCCGCCCGAATCTGCGCACCCGGGACCAGCTGGCGGCCGCCCTCAACGCCATCGACGCGATAGAGGTACCCGGGCCAGTCAGCTACCTCATCGAGGCGCAGGCCGCGGAAGGGCCTGAGCTGCTGGTCGGTGGGATCAGGGACCCGTCCTTCGGTCCCGTGGTGGCGCTCAGCCTCGGCGGCGTGGACGTGGAGCTACTTGGCAACGCGGTGCTGCGGCTCGCGCCGGTCTCGCCGGGCGACGCCGCCGCCATGGTCGACTCGCTTCCTCAGGCGCTCCTCGACGGGCACCGCGGCGCCGCCGCCCTCGACCGGCGCGGCCTCGCTCTGATCATCCTTGCCGTCAGCCGGATCCTGATGACGTCGCCCGCCGTCAGCCAGATCGACCTGAATCCGGTCCGGATGACCCCAGACGGGTTCGTCCTGCTGGACGCGCTAGTAATCTGCGACTGAAGGCTCGGCCAGCTGCTCGGTGGCTGGCTGCTTGATGTGGGGCTGCTGGTCGGCCCGGGTGCCGCAACGGCCGCCTGCCGGGCATTCCGGGCGGGCAGTGTCCGCAGGGTCAGTAAATGGCCTCGGTGCCGCGCTCTGCGGCCCTGGGACCGTAGGGAGATGAGTCCAGCCAGCTGCCCGCCCGCTGGCCGATGATCGCGGCGCTGGCAGCCGCGCGGCGCTTCCACCTGGTTGCGATCGAATCGGCCTGCATGTGCGCCAGCGCTAGGCCCGCAGCCTCCCGGTTATAGGCCGCCGCGGCTTTGCGCCGCTCCGCGAATGCATCGATCGCGCCGGCCGCCTCGGCGGGGATGGCGGTCCGCAGGGCCGCGCTGATCGCGGCGGCTGCCTCTGCCGCATCGGGCACGCCGGAGTTCAGCCCGCGGGCGCCGAACGGGGCGAACAGGTGCGCCGCCTCACCCACTAGCAGCACCCGGCGGTGCGCGTCCGTGAAGGACGAGGCGATGACCTGGAGGAACCGGTAGGTCGAGATCCATGAGATCCGGTCAGCGTACTTTTCGGGCAGGACACGGGCGACCCACCGGGCCACGGCCGCGGGCTCATTGAACCGATCGGCGTCATCATCGGGCCGCAGCTGCAGATCGGCCCGCCAGCCGCCCGCGAAGGGCACGAGCAGCACGTTCCGCCGCCCGACGGCCGGGTGCTCGTAGTAGTACACCCGCTCGGGGCGCAGCGGCCGTTCGGCGTCCTCCAGTACGTCCACGATGATGAACGAGTTAGCGGACCGGTTACCCTCCAGCGTCATCCCGGCCGCCTCCCGCACGACCGACCGCGCGCCATCAGCCGCCACGACATACTGCGCACGCCGGTCGGTACCGTCAGCGGTGGTCACGACGACTTCGTCCGGGCCCGCAGACACACCAGCAACCTCGGCGCTCCAGACGAATTCGACGCCCGCCTGCTTGCACGCCTCGAACATCAGCCGCTCGGCGTCGACCTGCGCCAGGTTGGTCGAGTGCGGCAGCTCCGTGACCACTTGCGGCTGATACGTGCGCTCGTACACCTGCCGCTCACCCCAGAAGGTACGCTTCGTGTTCCAGACGAGGCCCGCATCGCTGATCCGCCACCCCAGGCCCGGGCTCATCGCCTCCCAGTGCTGCAGCGTCTGGCGGTGATAAAAGATCGCCCGGCTGCCCGGGCGCTCCCGGCCGTCCGGACCGGCCTCCAGCACCGTAACCGGCAGGCCCTCGGCGCGCAGCGCCAGCGCCGATGTCATGCCCACCGGCCCTGCGCCTATCACTAGCACCGGTAGTACGCCGGGACGAATGCTCATCTGAACCGCCATTGAGTGACTGTATCCATCTCGTTCGACATGGATACTGTAGAACGAGATGGATCACAAAGTCTACCTTCCGGATTCAAACGGGGCCGCTGGCGACGGCAGTCGGCGCGGATAGCGCACTCTGCAGCCTGAAGCAGGATTCACAGCGCCCGGCCTGATTGCCGGGTTCAGACCCAGCAAGGTGACATCATGCGGTAGCCGTGCGCATGCCGTAGCCGGCCGCCTGCCGTAGCCACCCGCATGCCCTGGCCACCTGGCCGGCCGCTCCGCCCGCACCTGCGGCGATGGTCGGATTGCGACCGCTTCGCGGCCAAGCCCGGCGACTCGGCCCCGGTCCGCCGCACCGGCGAGAGCCGCGCGACAGTGCGCAACGACGGCCGCCCGGGGTGACGCAGTCGCCCAGGCGGTGTCGGGAGAGCCCGCAGCGCTGCTAGCGTGGCTCATCGATCCCAGCCGAGGAGCGGGCTTTGGGTCAGCGCCCATGTCCTGTGCTGTCGGCATGTCCTGTGCTGTCGGCACGGCTCTGGCCCCGCTCCGCGCAGCCGTCCGCCGTGGCAAATATACGACAGTTCCTTGACGTTCGTCACAGAATTGCCGTATATTATAGCTTATGCCGTGCCAATGACGGCAGTCATCTTGAGGCGTGCATGGAGATCTGGCGCTAACCCTGAAAGGATCTCCACATTACTAATGCCGACCCCGCGCCGGGCACGCCAGCGGGCTGAAGGGAGCCGTTCATGAGCACTAAGAGCACCGTCGACGGGCTGACCAGCCTGGTCGGCAGCGAGCTGGGGGTCAGCGACTGGCTTGAGATCAGCCAGGAGCGGATTCAGACGTTCGCGGACGCGACCGATGACCAGCAGTGGATTCACGTTGATCCCGAGCGCGCCGCCGCGGGCCCGTTCGGCGCCCCGATCGCGCATGGCTACCTGACACTGTCCCTGCTCGTCCCGCTGTTCGCCCAGGTCTTCACGGTTACCGATGCCGTCATGGGGGTGAACTACGGCCTGAACAAGGCGCGTTTCCCTTCCCCGGTCCCCGTGGGGTCAAGGATCCGGCTGCGGGCCGCGGTGGCGGGTGCCGAGGAGGTGGCAGGCGGGGTTCAGGTGAGCGTCGACTGCACCGTCGAGATAGAGGGCGCGGCCAAGCCGGCCTGCGTGGCCCAGGCGATTTACCGGTGGTACCGCGGCTGACGGCAGCTACGATGCGGACCCGGACCCGGACCCGGCCGACCGCCGGGCCTGCATCGCACGGCCTGCAGCGACGCTAGCTAACCTCCGCGGCCAGAGTCCCGCGGAGGGCAGCTGCGGCTGTCCTGATCTCACTGGCTCCGGCGGCCACTGGGACTGCTAAGTGACATGGCCGCCGATCAGGGCGCCGACGCCGAACGTCACGCTGACGGCGAGGCCGCCCAGGAGGAGCTGGCGCAGTCCCGAGCGCAGTACCGGTCGGCCGGTGAGCCGCCCCACCACCATCCCGCCTGCGACGAGCGCCACCACGGTAATCCCCAGGGTGGCGGTCAACGCTGGCAGGCCAACCAGCCAGGGCAGCAGCGGCACGAGGGCCCCGACGGAGAACGAGAGCAGCGACGCCACCCCGGCCAGCACCGCAGACGGCAGCTCCTGCGGGTCGACGCCCAGCTCCTCGCGGGTATGCACGCGCAGCGCGATGTCCGGGTTCTTGGACACCGCGGCAGCCATCCGGGCCGCGGTGTCCAGGTCGGCACCGTAGCTGCGGAAATAGGTGGCAAGCTCAGCCTGCTCGATCGCGGGGAACCGGGCGTGCATGCTGCGTTCGAGCGCGACTTCGGCGTGCACCAGCTCGTTCTGGTTGGTCACCGACACATACTCCCCGGTACCCATCGAGAACGCGCCGGCCACTAGCGCGGCGAGGCCGGTCAGCACGACCGCCTGCGCGGACGCCTTGCCACCGGCGAGCCCGGCGATCAGCGACGCATTCGTCACCAGGCCGTCCACTGCCCCGAATACCGTGGGCCGCAACCACCCGCCAGACACGTTGCGATGCCGGTGCGACCACCGTGCCAGCGCTGCTGCGTCGGCCACCGGCTGCGCCGGCCCGGGCATGTCCTCGCCTGCCACATGCCGGATTATCCTCCGCCGCGCAGCGCGGCCCGCCATCTGCCGGTAACTGCCGCGCCGGGGCGTCCCGGCCGCGGGCGCGCGGCACCGACGTCAACCTCAACGGCGGCCGATGGCACGAAGCTCACTGGCGGCGACACGCCTCGGGCGACCGTCGCCACAGCAGAGGCGCCCGGATCGGTGACCCGTGACATATGTCATGGCGCCTGCTGGCGGTAGCGCACTGCCGCCGGGCACCAGCCGGATGGTCGTATGTGGATACCGACGGCCTGAGCCGACGGTGAACATCGAGACCTAGCTGGGGCCGAGCCGCACGGGTACGCTCCAGCCGGGCGCCGTGGCAGCATGGAAAAGACGTAGGACGGTTGAGGTGAGGACGTGATGGTGGGCTCTGGCGAGCACACATCGGGTGCCCGGATATCCGGCAACGATCAGGCGTCCGGCGGCCGGGACACCCGGCGGCCGAGCATTACCTACAGCGGGATACGCGGCCAGCTGGCGCCCGGGCGGGGCGGCGGCCCGATGCGGTGGTTCTTCTCGGCGATCTGGCTCGTTTACCTTATCCAGCCGGTCTCCGGCCTGTTCGGTCACCACAATTCGGCGGCCTGGATCGCCGGAGGGCTCGCGATCACGGTGGCGTTCTGTGTCACCTACGTCGCGGTGGTCGGCACCTGGGATCGCGCTCCCCGGCTGGCGATATGGGGGCTTGGCGTCATCTCCGCGCTGGCCGTGCTGGCCTGCGTGGTGTACGGCTCGGACTGGCTGGCGTTCTGGATTTACGTGAGTGCGGCCATGGGCTGCGCCTTTCCCGGGCGGCGTGGCGCTATGCTGGCCGTCCTCGGCGTCAGCGCCTGCTATGCGGTGCTGGGGTGGCTGACCCATGCCACCACGGGCAACTTCCTCATCACCTTGCTGCCCGTGGTGCTGATCGGCTGGGCCATGATCGGTTTCCGGATGCAGATCATGCTGACGCGGGAGCTCAGCCAGGCGCGCGAGACCGTCGCGAAGCTGGCAGCCAACGAGGAACGGCTGCGGCTGGCCCGGGATATGCACGACCTGACCGGACAGTCGCTCTCCCTGATCACGCTCAAATCAGACCTCGTACGGAAGATGCTGGCCAGGCTGCCGCAGACGCGCGAGCGCGACGCGGCGCTGAGCGAGGTTGGCGATATCGGCCGGGTCAGCCGGCAGACCCTGCACGACATCAGGGAAGCGGTCACCGGATACCGGCGTCCGACGCTCGCCATCGAGATCATCACGGCGCGGGGCGCGCTGGAGTCGGCCGGCATACAGCTGGACGACGATCCGGCCCTGACGCTGCGATCCGGTTCTTTTGGCGCCGACGCGGAAGCGGCGCTGGCGTGGTGCCTGCGTGAGGCCGTCACCAACGTGATCCGCCATTCGGGCGCGAAGAACTGCCGGGTACAGCTGACGCTACGGGACGGCGAGGTGTCCCTTGACGTCAGCGACGATGGCGTCGGGCTCGGCGGCCGGGAAAACCGGGCGGATGCCGATGGCCGCGGGCTCAGCGGCCGGGCAGACCGGGCAGACCGGGCGGATGCCGCTGGCCCGGAGCCGGCCGGGATGACTGCGGCCGGTAGCGGGCTGCGCGGCATGTCCGAGCGGCTGGCCGCGATGGGCGGCAGGCTGTCGCTCGGGACCAGCGACGCGGGCGGCCGCGGCTTCCGGGTCGTCGCGACCGTGCCCGATCCCTCGGCGCCGCCTCCCGACGACGACCAGGACGGCGCGGCTGCGCCCGGTCCACGGGCGGCAGTCGCCGACGGCAGTGATTCGCCGCCTGCGAACGTGGGGGTGCGGACGGCGTGACGCGATCCAACCAGCGTGCCGAAATGACAGGCCGGACGGAGCCCGGCGCCTCGTGCGTGCCTGCTGAGCCGGTTCAGCGCATCCGCGTGCTGCTGGCCGAAGATCAGGCCATGATCCGCCAGGCCCTCGCGGCGCTGCTGTCGTTCGAGGACGACATCGAGGTTGTCGTGCAGGTCGGCAGGGGAGACGAGGTCGTGCCCGCCGCGGCCAAGCACGAGGTCGATGTCGCGCTGCTGGACATCGAGATGCCCGGCATGGACGGCCTGGCTGCCGCGGCCGAGCTCCGGCGCGCGAAACCGGCAGTGAAGATCGTGATCCTGACGACGTTCGGGCGGCCCGGTTTCCTGCGCCGCGCGATGGAATCAGGCGTGTCAGGGTTCCTGGTCAAGGACTCCCCGGCGGACAAGCTTGCCGCGACGGTCCGGCGGGTGCTCGCCGGCGGCCGGGTCATCGACCCCGACCTCGCCGCGTCCGCGCTGGCCGAGGGGATCAACCCGCTGACGCAGCGGGAACGTGACGTGCTCACGGCGTCCGCCGACGGCTCGTTCATCTCGGAGATCGCGGCCAGCCTGTACCTGTCCGAGGGCACGGTGCGCAACTACCTCTCGGCCTGTATCCAGAAGACCGGCGCGCGTAACCGCGTCGAGGCACTGCGGATCGCCGATGAACGCGGCTGGCTCAGCTGGTCGTAACGCGCTGCGCGGATGCCCCGGCAGCGGCAGCGGCGGCATCGTGCGGATTGCGATGCTGGGTCAGCTGGAGGTCCGCGGCTCGCGACGGACTTCGCGGCCGGCCGGGGTCATGCTCGACGCCGGCGGTGACAGGCTGGCGGCCTCATCGTCGCCGAGCCCGTCCGGTCACCGAGCGACACAGCAGCATGACGATGGTCGTCACGATCACGCTCGAGTGACCGCTTACCGCGTTCCTTCCAGCTCGACGTTATAGACCCTGGCCTCGAAGGTGCCTGCGGCGTTATGTGGCAGCCTGGTGAACCAGACCAGCACGTAACGGCCGTGAGCTGGCTTGGCGAGCCGCAGGTGAACCTGGCCGCCCGCGCCGGTCACGTGAGCTACCGTATGCAGGCCCGCCAGCGAGGCACGGGTCGCGCCGACGCGCAGCTGGAAGTTGGCACCGACAGTGCGGCCGAGACTGATCCTGGCGCTTGTGATCGTCACCGCACGGCCCATGTCAATGAGCAGGCCGGTGCCGGGTTTCAGGTTCCCGAACCTCGCGCTGGTGTACCAGTCAGTGTGCCAGGCCGTGCCCGGGCTTGCGTCGATGGCCAGCCGCGCAAGCCGGGAGTTCTGGCCGCTGCTGCCGAAGGGGTCGAAGGTCACGGCCCTGACCGGCTTGAGCTGCTGGGAGCGACTGGCGGAGCCCGCGGGCCGGGCTGCGGGGACCGTGCCGCTGACAGGAGCAGAGAGCCCGGCGTGGTGCCGTGCGGTGCCTGCGGGCTGGCCGATGAGCCAGCCGGCCACTGCGCAGACGGCGAGCGCCAGAATGACGATCGCTATGCGTAGCCGCTTGGCCACCGGTGCCGCCGGAGCTGATAGCCGGGGCAAGCTGTCCGGCCGCGGTAGCCGGCTGCTGATCTCCGCGCGGCTCCGTGCCGCGGTCCCGGCCAGCCTTGTCGCCAGAACGTGCAATTGTGGTCGCATCGAGGCCGGCGCAGCGGGCGGCGCTGGTCCCAAGACCGGCTCGGATTTCGGTGTCTCGGACTTCGGTGCCTGCGAGGTTGGCGCCTCGGCCGGGGAGCTCGCCGAAGAGCTCCGTGAGGCGAGCGGCGGGATAGGCACCGGCGCGGTAGCGGCTGTTTCGTCGGCGGCGGGCTCCGGTGGTGCAGGAGCAACTGGCCATTCGTCGGCGGCGGGCTCCGGTGGTGCGGGAGCGGCCGGCCATTTGTCGGCGGCGGGCTCCGGTGGTGCGGGAGCCGTTGGCCAGAGGTCAGGGTCCGGGGGTGCGGGAGCTGTTGGCCAGACGTCGTCGTCGTCCCATTGTGCGGGAGCGGCTGGCCAGGCGCTGGCTTGGTCTGGTGGTGCGGGAGCGGCCGGCCAGGTGCCGGCGTCGTCCGGTGGCTCCGGAGATGATGCCGGGGCGTCCGCCGACGGGGACGGCGGCAGCGTCCCCGGCCACACCAGGGTCGACGGCACCGGGCCGGCCGGTGCCGACTCGGCGGGCACCGCGGCAAACGGCTGTGTATATGACGGCTGTGTATGTGACGGCTGTGTATATGACGGCAGTGAGCCGAGCGGCTGGGTGTCCTCGCTCGGGTGCACGATAGCGCCGAGCGCGACGGCGAGTCCGGCCGGGCTGAGAATCGGCGGGCCGTAGCCGCTGGCCTCACCAAACAGCGCCCGGCAGGTTACCGCGTCGATGTCGCCGGACAGCCCGGTCCTGACCCGGCTGGGGCCGTCCGCCCGGCCGCCGGACCGCGGCGCCGGAGGCAGTCTGGTCGGCTCGTCGCCTGGCCAGTATCCGGTGAGCGCCGCATACAGGAGGCTGGCCAGGCCCCGGGTGTCGGCTGCCACCGGGCTGTCGCCGTGTGCGAGTTGCTCGGCCGCCCCGGTGAGCGCCGCCGCGGTCCCCAGCCCGCTGATCTTCACCTCGCCCCACTGGTTACACCACAGCGAGTCCGGGGTCAGGCACAGGTGCGCCAACCCGGCCGCATGCGCGACCGTCAGAGCGCCGGCCGCCTCCGCGATGAGTTCGGCGGCGCGCACGGGATCGACTGGACCGGCCGCGATGAGGTCGCTGAGCGGCTCACCGGACGGCCACTCGGTGACGATGTAGGGACGCTCGCCGCGATCGTCGGCGTCGAAGACCTGGACCAGCCGCGAATCGGTTAGCTGGGCTGCTGACCTGGCGGCCTGGACAGCGGCGGCGGTGCGGAGGGAGCCAGGGGCCAGGGTGCAGACGGTGACGGTGCGGACGAGGGACTCATCGGTCGCCCTCCAGGCCGATGATCCATCCTGCTCGCTGAGCCGCTGCTCCAGCCGGTACCGCCCGGCCAGCGGCCCGTCGCCGCCGCTCAGGAGTGCGTCAAGGGTTGTGGTGCCGGGTTCCTCCAGATCGTCCGGCCGGCCCCCGGACCTCGTTTCATGCCTTGAACTGCCGCTGGGACGGCGGCCCGCGTTACGGTGCGGGCGATGCCCGCCGGCCAGGCCGGACCTTGCGGATGAGCCCGCGTCCCCACCCGCTGATCCTCGTGCCATGACGTTCATCTCCCCGCACCGCTCGCAGCAAAACCGCCGACGCTGGCCGCAAGTGGAGCCATTGGTCCACGCGCCCGGCCTGCTAGCAGCCGATCACCTGCGGGCTTGCCGTGCCGCCGCATTGACCGGCCGCCTGGCGTTCTAGGGTTACATGGAGGCATGCGCCCTGGCTCTCCATGCAGTGTCGCTCGGTCCGTCCCGTCCGCCTGGTCTCTACCGACTTTAACCTGGCAGGAGGAGTAGCCCGTGCAGGTGAATAATCGGGCCGGGCAGCCGGCGGCCCAATCCGACCTCGTCGACGTCGCTGGGCTGGTGACCGCTTACTACGCGCAGCACCCGGATCCGGCCGAGCCTGCGCAGCAGGTGTCCTTCGGCACGTCCGGCCATCGAGGCTCGGCGCTGCGGGCCTCGTTCAACGATGACCACATCGCCGCGACAACGCAGGCGATCTGCGATTACCGCGCCAGCAGCGGCAGCACCGGCCCCTTGTTCCTTGGCCGCGACACGCATGCGCTGTCCGAGCCGGCCTTCGTCACCGCGCTGGAGGTGCTCGCCGCCAACGACGTCCGGGTACTGATCGACAGCAGGGACGGTTACACGCCGACGCCCGCGCTCTCGCGCGCGATTTTGCTCTATAACGAAGACCGCGCGGATGGCCTCGCCGACGGGATCGTGGTCACTCCGTCGCATAACCCGCCGGAAGATGGCGGCTTCAAGTACAACCCGCCCGACGGCGGCCCCGCTGGTACCCAGATCACCTCGGTGATCCAGGATCGGGCCAATGAACTGCTCCGCGACGGCCTGACGGCGGTCCGCAGGATGCATTACGCGCCGGCCAGGGCGGCCGCCGGACGGCACGACTTCCTCGATGAGTACGTATCGGGGCTGCCTGCCGTGGTCGAGCTCGACGCGGTGCGCGCCGCCGGAGTGCGGATCGGCGCTGATCCGCTGGGCGGGGCCAGCGTCGGCTACTGGGGCGAGATCGGCGACCGGTTCGGGCTTGACCTGACGGTGGTTAACCCGGCGGTGGATCCCACCTTCGGGTTCATGACCCTGGACTGGGACGGCCGGATCCGGATGGACTGCTCGTCGCCGTACGCGATGGCCTCGCTGATCGGCCGCCGGGCCGAGTTCGCCATCGCGACGGGTAACGACACCGACGCGGACAGGCACGGCATCGTGACCCCGGACGCGGGCCTGCTCAACCCCAACCACTACCTTGCCGCGGCCATCGACTACCTCTACCGGCATCGGGAGAACTGGCCGGGCGGCGCCGCCGTGGGCAAGACCATGGTCAGTTCCTCCATCATCGACCGGGTCGCCGAGGCGGCCGGGCGGCGGCTGCTCGAGGTGCCGGTCGGGTTCAAGTGGTTCGTGCCCGGCCTGCTGGACGGGACCGTTGCCTTCGGCGGCGAGGAGAGCGCGGGTGCGTCCTTCCTGCGCAGCGACGGGCGGGTCTGGACGACCGACAAGGACGGCATCATCCTGGCGCTGCTCGCCTCCGAGATCACCGCCGTCACCGGCAGCACGCCCGCCGAGCGCTACCGGGAACTGACCGCGAAGCTCGGCGACCCCGCCTACGCCCGGATTGAC
This sequence comes from Streptosporangiaceae bacterium, assembly GCA_050011895.1. GTDB lineage: Bacteria > Actinomycetota > Actinomycetes > Streptosporangiales > Streptosporangiaceae > DATBGO01. Next base: position 32,963 of record JBEKIF010000040.1, read on the forward strand.
GCCCCGGCCACCCGCGAGCAGAAGGCGTCCCTGGCCAGGCTGGCCCCCGACCAGGTCAGCGCCGGTGAGCTTGGCGGTGAGCCGGTGCTGAGCCGGCTCACAAGGGCGCCGGGCAACGGCGAGCCGCTCGGCGGGCTGAAGGTGATCACCGCCTCCGGCTGGTTCGCCGCCCGGCCGTCAGGGACGGAGGACGTCTACAAGCTCTACGCCGAGTCGTTCCGCGGACCCGATCACCTCGCCCGCATCCAGGATGAGGCCAGGCAGATCCTCGAAACCGTACTCTGACCGCAACCGGCGGTGTCGCGGCGGGCCCGTTCCACGTCGATTGCCACCGGGGCAGCGTACGGGATGGCGGCTCAACCCGGGGAGACATCTTCCGGAATGTCCGCGCGCCCCGGAAGGGCACCTACCCTGGGAAGGCGTTAGGACATGAGATGGCCGCCCGGCCGGACAGCGCTTCTCGCTGACCGGCACCGTGACGGACCGACACTGGGAGGACCGGAACATGGTGCTGGCGACGTGGCACCTGGATACTGTCGTCCAGTACGCGCGCAGCAGCCTGCTCGAGGCGGTGCTGCTGGTTACCGGCACAATCCTGCTGACCCGCTTCGCGAACTGGGTGAGCGGCCGGATCACCTCGAGCATCGACGCCAAGGCCGACCAGAGCGATGCTCTGGTGAGCTCTGAGGCGCTGAAGTACCGGCACTCGGTTACGCAGGTGATCACCTGGACCCTGCTTGTCGTGATCTACTGCGTGGTGGGCGTCCTGGTGTTGCAAGCCCTGGGCGTCCCGCTATCCGGCTTCATCGCGCCGGGTGCGGTGGCCGCGGTGGCTATCGGCTTCGGCGCGCAGCGGGTGGTTCAGGACCTCCTGTCCGGCTTCCTGATCGTGACCGAGCGGCAGTACGGCTACGGCGACATCGTCCGGCTGACCGCCACGGGAGTCACGGCGGCCGCGACCGGCACGGTCGAGGAGGTGACGCTGCGCACCACCCGGATCCGCTCACTGAACGGCGAGGTGATCATCACGCCGAACGGGCAGATCGTGCAGGTGACGAACCTTTCCAGGGACTGGGCACGGGTGGTCGTCGACGTTCCGGTGCCAGTCAGCGTCGACCTCAACCACGTCACTGAGATCCTGCACCAGGTCTGCGACGAGGTTTTCAGTGACGAGGAGATGAAGCCGCTGCTGCTGGATCCGCCGAATGTGATGGGCGTGGAGAACCTGGAAGTGGATCACTTCAATCTGCGGGTGGTCGCCCGGACCCTGCCGGGCAAGCAATTCGATGTGGGGCGCGACCTCCGCGCCCGGATCACGCTGGTGTTCCTGCGCGAAGGGATCACCCTGCACGCCAGCCTCGACGTCGCCGACTCGACCAGCGAGAGGTGATACCCGATGCGCACCTGGCTACGCGAGCACCTGCCTGTCCGCACGTCGACGGCGGTGATCACGCTCTTCTTCGTCGCGGTTCTCGCGTTGTACCTCTCACCTGTCGGCTACCAGCCCCCGGCCCAGGGCGCAACACAAGTGTCGCCGACGCCAACCGAGTCGTCGCACCCGTCCCCGTCCCCGTCCCCGACCCGGAGCGTCACGCCGCAGGCCAGCCGGTCACCCACCGCCACCCCGACGCCGTCGACATCCGCCACCCGAAGTCCGGCGTCCTCCCCGTCGCTAGGCTCGTCTCCGTCGCCCTCGGTTAGCGCGACGCCGACGCCGGCGCCTACCACGAGCACCCCGGTGCCCGGCACCGGCGGCTGAACGAGTAGCCGGGCTGCGGGAGACTGTCGTCGTGCCGGGCGATGGCGACCACCAGCAGGATGCGGCGGGCGTGCGGCGTCGATAACCAGGAGCAGGGCGCGCCGGTCTGGGTGTGCTCGCGGCTGCGCGCCACCTGGGCGGCGATCTGGCCCGGGCTGCGCGATCTGGGCTGAGCCTGGCGCTCGGCCGGGATCGTCGGCCCGGCCGGGTACCGGCGGTCCGGAACCTCGCGGGACGCGGTGATCGGTGCTGGCCCGGATACCCCGGTCGCCGGTCCGGCCGGGCTGCTAAACGATCTCCTTTACCTGCGGTGTTGCTCGCGGTGTCCTATTGTTCCGGTGTGGTCGCGCAGGAATTCAGCATCCCGATGCCAGCTCAATCCGTCGTCGCCGTGCCACCGCCGGGGGCTGGCCCTGGCATGTGGGCAGGTGCGCCGAGCGCGGTCTGCAGCGGCGGCGAGATCTACCTCGCCTACCGGCTGCGGCGGCCGATCGGGCAGGGGCGCGGCTACGCGGTCGTGGTGGCGTACTCGGCGGACGGGGAGCGCTTCGAGACCATCACCACCGTCACCAAGGAACAATTCGGCGCCGAGTCGCTGGAACGGCCGGCTCTGGTCGTCACCCCCGACGGGACCTGGCGCCTCTATGTGAGCTGCGCCACGCCGGGCACCAAGCACTGGCGGGTCGAGGTGATCGAGGCCGACAATCCCGCCTCGTTCGACCCCGGGCACAGCGAGCTCGTGCTCCCTGGCGATACCAAGACCGCCGTGAAGGACACGGTGATCGCGCGCTTCGGCGGCCGCTGGCATCTATGGGCCTCGACGCACCCGCTTGCTGACCCGCTTGAGGCCGACCAGATGGTCACCGAGTACGCCACAAGCGCCGACGGCCTGGAGTGGACCTGGCAGGGCACCGCGCTGAGCCCGCGCCCCGGCACGTGGGATTCGCGTGGCGTGCGGGTGAGCGCGGTCCGGTTCACGGCGGACGGCGTTGTCGCCTACTACGACGGGCGCGCCAGCGCGGCGGAAAACTATGAGGAGCGCACCGGCCTTGCGACCGGCCCGGACCCGGCGACGCTGAGCGCGGTCGGCCCCGTCTACGGGTCACTCTACGGCGGCGGGCTGCGGTACCTGAACATCGTCGACGTCGGCGACGGGCACGAGCGCCTGTACTACGAGATGACGCGCGCGGACGGAGCCCACGACCTGCGGACCGAACTGCGTCCCCGGCCGCGCGCCGAGTGACACCTGGGAGGCCGCGCGTAGTCACCCGGGAGGCGCGGAGTGACCCGGGAGGTCGCGCGTGCGGAATGACCTGGGAGGCCGCGCGCGCCGAGCGAACCGCCAAGCCGCCTAGAACTCTCGCGGCCGCCCGTTCTTTGCCTGGATCTGGCCCGCTGGCCTGGCGCCGACCAGGCCGCCTGAGTCGCCGCGCGGCTGCAGCCAGTCGCCAAAGTCCTCGCCGGTCACGCGCTCGAGCAGGCGGATGTCGGCCTCGAAACGCGGGATAAGCGCCCGGCGCTCGTCCCAGGTCAGCGGCCGGCGCGGCGGGCTGTCCCGTTGCAGCGTCCGCTCGAGTGCCTCGGTCGGCAGCCCGGGGATCGCATGGCCGATCCGGAGCGCCGCGGAAAGAGCGCGATGCCGGAGCGTCAGGTCCGGATGGGCAGTGACGTTTTCCCTCGGCACCTGGGTGACGACGCGCTGGGGCACCCGGAGGAACGCGCAGATCCGGTCGAGGACTATCGCGGGCTGCTCGATCAGGGTCCGGTACCGGAAAACCAGGACCTGGTCCCGCGGAAACACCCGGTACAGGTGGTCCAGCTGCTCCCCGTATCGCCCGAGCGCCTGGTAGTGCCAGAAATCCGCCCACCCGGCCGCGATCCGGCGTTCTTCCTCGGCGCAGGCTTTCACGAAGTCGCCAATCGGGTCGAGCCCGGCCGACCACAGGTGGGTCCAGTTGGAATGCGCCCGCTCCACCGGATCGCGCAGGATGACGATGAGCCTGGCGTCGGGGATAAGGTCCCTGATGCGGCGCTGCGCGTCGTGCCGGTACAGGTAGAACGGCGTCGACTCGCCGCGCAGCTGGCCGGCGGGCGCGGCGTCGAAGAGCGCCTCGTATTCGTCCCGCTGCCACACGTGCTCGCGGTAAGTGCGGAGGTCGCCGGGGCCGCCGCGGGTCGGCGGCGGGCCATCGGTGAGAAAGAACTTGGGTTCCTTGACAGGGGACAGGTACAGGGACGGGTGCGGGGCGAGCGCCGCGTGCAAGGCTGTGGTGCCCGCCTTCGGCGCTCCTGCCACGAAAAAGTCCGGCAGGGCCATCTCGGGATCTCCTCGGTCGGGGCCAGCCGTTATACCTACTCTTTAACTAGGATGTTCTTTCCGGACACCGCCCGTACCCTGGATCCGGCAATTCTCCCGTCGGATCCGCTGTCACGAGCCAAGTGACGGGCGCCGGTATCGCTGCTCCCTGGCCTGCCGGTGCGCGGATGGGAGCGGGAGGACAGCTGGCTGGCCAGCGCTCTGAGCACGATCCCTCCGAGCCCTCCAGCCATCGGCCAGGCGCAGTACAAATGTAGCCGACCGCCGCGACCACGGCCGCGATCGACGGTTAGCCGGACTACCGCCGCAGTCGGGCAAGCGGCGGAGCGGGCATCGGCTCTCCGTCGTAATCGGCGACCGTGCCGAACCTGCCGTCCCGCCAGTCAGCCGCTGCCGCCGCGATCTCCTCGGGCGTCCGCGCGACGAAGTTCCACCACATCAGCAGTTGCTCGCCGAGCGGCACGCCGCCCAGCAGGATCAGCCTGCTCCCCTCCGGCGCAGCGATCTCGGCCCGCTCCCGCCCGGTGCCCAGGTAGAGCAGGCTGCCCGGCCCCAGGGCAGTGCCCGCCACCTTTGCCGACCCGAGCGCGACGAAGATCACGTGCTCGTGCTCAGGCTGGAGCGGGAGGGTACCGCGCCCGTCCTGCCCCGCGATCAGCTCCGCCCCAACGATCTCCGAATACACCCGGGCAGGCGACCGCGCGCCGCCCAGCGACCCCATGAACACGGTGGCCGCGAACCCGGCGATGTCAACCGTCGGCAGCTCAGAGTGATGCGCGAAGGCCGGTTCCACCTGGCGCGCTGTCTCTGGCAGCGCCACCCAGAGCTGGACCCCGTGCAGCGCCGGGTCATGCTCGGCAGGCGAGACCTCGGCGTGCGCGATCCCGCGCCCTGCGGTCATCAGGTTCAGCTGGCCGGGCCGGATCAGCTGCTCGCTGCCGAGGCTGTCGGTATGCAGGACATCACCGGAGATGAGCCAGGTGACTGTCTGCAGGCCGATGTGCGGATGCGGCGGCACCCGCATCCCGGCTACGCCGTCTACCGACATCGGCCCGTAGTGATCGACGAAGCACCAGGCGCCGACGCTCCGCCGCAGCCGGAGCGGCAAGAGCCTGCGGACGGTCATGTCGCCTACCCGCGCCTCCTTGGCACCGGTAAGTTCAAGTCCAAGGGAATTAACGGGCGTCTCGGCTATCTCGAGCTGCGCATCGACTGTGCTCATCGGCAGTCCCTCCGGGCCTTAGCCCGCGCTGCTGCATGCTGGGCGGACAAGTCTTGACGATAGAGGAGGCGGCACGCAATGGCCACGAACCACGAACTGCTCCATGAGCTTGCCGGCGCCGGTCGTACGCTCCGCGACGCGATTCCCGAGGTCTATGCCGGCTACGTCCGGATGGCGACCGCAGCGCTTGGCGATGGCGGCGCCTTGCCTGCCAAGATGCGGGAGCTGATCGCCCTGGCCATAGCGGTGACGACGGAATGCGATGGCTGCATCGCAGCGCACGCCCGGGGTGCCGCGGGCCGCGGCGCGACCGCCCAGGAAGTCGCCGAGGCGCTGGGCGTCGCGATCGCCATGAATGGCGGCCCAGGATCGGTGTGGGCCCCCCGCGCATATGCCGCGTTCCAAGAATTCGCCGCCAAGCAGTAGCCCGGAG
>JBEKIF010000041.1:0-38468 GCA_050011895.1 Streptosporangiaceae bacterium
TTTGGTATGACGGCCGGCCGAGAGCGGCTACTTGGAGTGGTCAGTCAGATACAATGCGCGTCATCAGTGGAAAAGACCAGGCGCAAGCGACCGCGGCCTGGGCTGCGGGCAGGGCCACGGGCATCCGCGCCGGTCAATGATCTGTTGACTGATCGGCGCAGAGGCAGCCGTGACGACCTTCTGGCGGGGGCAAGCCACCGTGATCAGCAGGCGGGATGCGTTACAGGCAGGCGTTCTGACGGCTTGCGCTGCCGGGCTTGGCGCCCTGGAGGCGCCGTCCGATGCCCGTGCGGCAGCCGAAACAGCGGAGCGGGTCAGCCGCCGGGACTGGAAACGGCTGGCTGACGCGCTGTCCTCGCATGCCGCCCTCTACCGGCCGTGGGAACCCGCCTACCGGCCGCTGGCGATCCCGTTCAACCACCGGTACTCCGGGATCAAGCCTGCCGGAATCATCGCCTGCGCTACCGCTAGGGACGTCCGCGAAGCGCTCCGCTGGGCCCGGCAGGTCGGTCTTCCTGCCGTCCCCCGCTCCGGGCTAGGCCACAACTACGCCGGATACTCCACCACCACGGGCCTGCTGCTGAACATGGCCCGGATGAAAAGCATCGTCTCCACGCCGCTGCCGGGCAATGCCCGCGTGCAGACCTACGGGCCGATGACAGTCGTCCACGACGCGGGCACCGTCACCGTCGGAGCCGGGGTCACCAATAGCGATCTGCATCCGCTGCTGGAGGACCGGGGCATGTTCGTGCCCACAGGCCGCTGCCCCACGGTCGGGGTTGCCGGGCTGGTGCTGGGCGGCGGAATCGGCTTCAGCGACAAGATGTTCGGGCTGACCTGCGACCGGCTCATAGCCACGACCCTCGTGCTCGCCGACGGAAGGGTGATCGAGGCCAGCGAACACGCTCATCCCGACCTGTTCTGGGCCTGTCGCGGCGGGGCGGGCAACAACTTCGGGGTCCACACCTCGTTCACCTTTAGGTACGAGCAGTTCCACGGCACCGTGGCGTTCTACCAGTGTCGCTGGACCCTGGACTCCATATTGCCGGTCATCGCTGTGACGCAGCAGATCGTGCAGGACGCCGTCGCCGACAAGCGGTTCCACTGCCGTCTTGGAATCGGGACCCAGGGACGGACCAGGGGCCAGATCCGTGCGAACGCCAACGTCAATGTGATCGGCCAGCACTACGGCACCGTCGAGGAGTTGCGCGCTCTCATCGCCCCGCTGCTGAGCATCGGAACCGCAGCCGAGCGCGCCCGCAACAGCGCAGCCATCCGCGAGGTCACCCCCGGACAGGCGGGCAAATTGCTGGCCGCCACCACTCCCGTGGACCGGTTCGCTAGCAAGTCAGCGGTCCTGACCTCCCGGACGCTGCTCACCAGCAAGCAGATCACCGCCGCAGCCGAGCGGCTACTCGACTGGCCGGGCAGCGATAACAAGGACGGAGCCGGGATCGCGATGTTCGCCCTTGGCGGCGAGATCAACCGGGTGCCGGCGGAAGCGACCGCGTTCGTGCACCGAAACGGCCTGTTCATCTTCGCTGCCGAAACATGCTGGGCCGACCACGATCACCCTGACATCGCCGCCGCGAACCTGCGCTGGCTCGACAGGTTCTACGGAGACATCTTCGGTAATACGCCCCCCAAGTATTCGTACCAGAACTTCCCCGATCCGACGCTGAGGGACTGGCGGCGATCCTATTACGGCGCGAACTACCACCGGCTAGTCCACGTGAAGCAGAAGTACGACCCGACCGGCTTCTTCAGATACCCCCAGGCAATCGGCTCCCGCCGCCCCTAGCCCGCACTCGACCCCGCCGCCCCGAGCAGACAGCAGGCGGCAGGCGACCTCGGCGATCGGCACACCACAGACGCTCGCGGCACCACGCGCTCGTCGGCATATGCGTAAATGCGTGACGTAGCCCGATGCGTCCTTGCCGTCGGTTCGGGGTAGCCGTCCCAGGTCCGGACGTCCTGCCCGTAGGCGGCGGTGAATGCGTCGCGCTCGTCGGAGGGGAGCCCGAACCGGGGTGCCTGCAGGGTAGGGATCAAGTCGATCTCACTGGGGCCCGTACTGACGGTGTCTCAAAGAGCGGGTACCGCGTGGCGACCGCCGCGGAGCAGGTTTCCGTGGTGGGGGTCGCCGTGGATCATCCCGTCCGGGAGCCGGAGGCTCGACTGCCGGTAGCCAGACGAGGCGTGTTTGCTACGTCATCGGTTCTGTGTGTGGTGCATCCGCTCGTGCGCAGGGCAGCCAGGGGTCTGGACCGCCTGGCGTTCCGCTGGGGGCAGTGGGGCCCGGCCCGGTTGTGACGGGGGCCAGAACTAGCCCTTCTGTGCCGCTTACCGCAGCGAACTAACGATCGGTCGGCGCTGCCTAGCCGGCAGCCGCCGTCGCCAACCAGGTGCTCACTCAGCGTGACAAATGTACATGTGCCGCGGTCACCTCATGGCGCCCGGCTGCCATCTTGGACAGGACCCAGATCAACGTGCTGGCTGCCCACTCGGCTTCCAGCTGAGCCAGCCGCGGGTCCGGTATCCGTTCGGCGACTCGCTACAGCTTGCTGACCTGCGAGAACGTCAAGTCCCGCCATCTCGCCCGATGATTCGACTTCTTGCAGCCATGCAAGCAGCCAAAGATCAAATACGGAGACCATAAATGGCCTCTGAGCTGTGAAAACGTGGAGCTATGGGGACTCGAACCCCAGGCCTCTTGCATGCCATGCAAGTCAGGGAACCTGCCTGCCAGGCACGTTATAGCCTTCCACCTGCTGATCTAGTGCACCGATGTGCCCGTGAGTGCCTGCCGGTCGCTGGGTGTTGGCTGTCCACTTGGCTGTCCACTATCTCCTTTGACGCCATCTGTTCGAATGCCAGAAGGCCCCTGCTGCGGGCACGCGTTGGGCACGCCGAACCATGCTCCAGAGGTAAGAACATCGCCGCCACCGTGATCGGGTGATGTCGCCGGGGCGTCCCGATCCGTCACCCAAGACCGCTTCGCCACCTTCGGCGGCACCGGCCGGTCGAGGTCTCCCCCGGCGACTGCAAGACCATCGGGCTGCCGCTGCGCGAGCACCGGGCGCCATAGACGACGCCTCTCACCTGGCCGCGGGCACAGCGAAGGCCGAGCGACCAAGATCATCCACGCATTGCCGCCAGCGCCGGAGAGCTGCGAGCGACACCGTATCGGGGAGCGGGAGGTGCGGAGCCACGGCAAGGGCACGCCACCCGCAATTCCCTTCCGGCGGGTCTCAGAGTTCGAACACCAGTCGCGCCGGGACCTTTCCGGACAGGACCTCCTCGAAGCAGGCGTTGACGTCCTCGATCCGGCGGACGTCGGCGATAACGCGGGTGCGGCCCGAGGCGTGCAGCTCGAATACCTCCGAGACGTCAAGCCGCGTGCCGACGATCGAGCCGATGACCGAAATTCCTTTGAGCACCGTCTCGAATATCGGGAGCGCGAATGCGTTGTCCCGCGGCAGCGCGACCAGCACCAGCCGGCCGCCGGGCTTGAGAGAGTCGAAGGCCTGGCGCATCGCCTGTGGTGACACGGCCACTGAGATGGCGGCGTCGGCGCCGCCCAGCCCCTGAATCACCGCGACCGGGTCGTCGGTGCGTGCGTTGACGGTGTGATCGGCGCCGAGATTGCGGGCAAGCTCAAGCTTCTCGCCTTCCAGATCGACCGCGACGACCGTCGCCCCCGCGATCTTGGCGTACTGCAGCGCCAAATGCCCCAGGCCCCCGATGCCGAACACCGCGACCAGATCCGAGGACCTGGCACCAGAAACCTTGACCGCCTTGTACGTCGTGACTCCTGCGCAGGTCAGGGGCGCCGCCTCGAAGGAGGAGATGCCTTCGGGAACGGGCACCACGAAGTCACTGGAGGCGACCGCGTATTCCGCGTAGGCACCATCGATCGAGTAGCCGCTCATCTTCTGTGTCGGGCACAATGTCTCCCGGCCGGTCTGGCAGAACTCGCAGTGCCCGCACGCCCATCCGAGCCACGCGATCGCCACCCGCTGCCGGACCCTGGTCGCGTCTACACCCGCGCCCACCTGCTCGATGATCCCGACGCCTTCGTGGCCCGGGATAAAGGGCGGCGTTGGCTTGACTGGCCAGTCGCCACGTGCGGCATGAATGTCCGTATGGCACAGGCCGCTGGCCTCGATCCGGACCAGCACCTGTCCTGGCCCAGGCGTCGGCACCGGCAGGTCCTGAATCTCCAGCGGCTCTGTGAAAGACGTAACAACAGCAGCTTTCATCGTGCTGACTCCCAGCCTCAGTTCCGGCCGCACCCACGATGCGCCATGGACGGTAACTATCCAGCGTCTTGGCCCAAGGCGTTAGAGCAATTGGTCCTGGCGCCTCGGCTATGGTCCCGGGCGGACCGGTGCCGGGACCATAGCGGCCGAACACGCACGGCGACCGCGCTTGGGAGGGATTGCGCGCGGGTGGCATCAAGGCATCAACCACGATCTGTGACGAGCGCACGGCGACAATCGGCGCATTGGCGCCGGCACGCTCCGCGGTGCCCGGCACTCGTGGACGCGAGCGCATGCTCGCCTGAAGTCCGTCAGCAGTCACCAGTTCCCCGACGTACCTCAACGCGTCAAATGAGGGCGAACTGGCCTGGCGAAGGTGTTCTCGGCGGTGGTTGGGGCGGTGCGCGGCAGGACGGAGGCATGGGTGCAGGTGACCGGCCGGGCCGTGCGGGGGATCGGTCGGCGGGGGACGATGCACCCTAAGCTCGTCGCATGGCCAGGTACTTCGACATCCATCCGGCCAACCCGCAACGGCGCGCGATCGTCCAGATCGCTGATGTCGTCCGCGCAGGCGGCGTGATCGCCTACCCGACGGATTCCTGCTACGCGCTCGGCTGCCAGCTTGGCATCACCATCACGGGAGGTCAGCACGGCCCGGTAGCTGGCATGGCTAGCCTGACCTGTTGCACGGCCGCAAAAAGGACCACGCGCCAATGCATCCTGCTGCCGTCTCCGCCGCGCTCTGCGCCCAGGCAAGTGAGACTGATGCCACGGTAGGAAAATAATGTTTTGCCTGGTCAGCTTCACTCAGGCCTGTTCAGGCGCCGCGGATATGGCGAGCTGTACGTCCAGATGGCCGATATCAGCGCCTCGAACCTGCGCAAGCACCGGCGCAGCGCCGTGGCCGACCGGTGAGCAGCCAGAGCCGGCGGGATCCGCGGCATGGCGGGGACCCCAGGGGCGCGAGCATCTGGCGCGGCCAATGGACCCGAAGGTCAGGACTTCCGGCCCTGACCCCGCACTTTGCCATTGCGTGACTATTGACGTTAGGAAGCTGGAAGCAGGAAGCGGGTCCGCGAGCCGTGTTTGCGGCGCGCCGCCGTCCGCCGGTCGGCCAGCGCGCCGGAGGGATTGAGGAAAAGGCGGTTCGCGGGTCCCGGCTAAGGGTTTCGGCGTTCGACCTTTGGGAGGTCCACAATGGCATCGGCGACAATGAAGCCGGCTGGTGAGACGAGCGGGCGGCACGCGGAGGGCCGCGGCTATGGCTTGATCCTGTTTGCGTCTGTCTTGCTGCTGGTCATCGGCTTCTTCAACATGATTTACGGCATCGCCGCGATCGCGAACTCGCACGTGTTCGTTGCCAACGCGCACTACGTGTTCGCTAACCTGCGCGCCTGGGGCTGGATCACGCTGATCATCTCCGTCTTGCAGCTGATCGCGGCGGGCGGGATCCTGGCGGGCAACCAGCTGGCCCGCTGGTTCGCGGTGGTGGTGGTCGGGCTCAGCGCCATCGACATGATGTTCTTTGTCCCGGCTTACCCGTTCTGGGCGCTGGCGATCATCGCGATGGACGTCGTCGCACTGTACGGGCTGTGCGCCTACGGCAGCCGCGAGAACCTCGCCGCCTAACGCCGCGAGGCTAACAGGTCCCGACTGGGGGCCCGGGGTCCGGTCATCCGGCCGGACCCAGCACGCGGGCCGGTCCGGGTCAACGCCCGGACCGGCCCGCGTGCTCGCCGTGGTCTGGTGACCAAGGTGCTGGTGGGTCCCTGTAAGGGCGTCCGTGGTCTCGGAATCGCCCGCCAGGCGGGCAGGTCGACGGGCGAAGCGCAGCCACATCCGCGGCGGGCGAGCGCCGCGAGCGGAACCCACCACCCCCTCCGAGAGCAGCCAGAAGGCGACGGGAGCCCTTGAGGGCTGCTTCCAGCTATCCGTTCCGCGCCACTGGCCGTCGGCGGTCGCCGCCACCCAGGGGTGGGCCCATCGATCCGGCGATCCAGCACGCACGGCCCTGGTGGGACTCGGCGCCGTCGATCCGCATGCTGTCATCCGCCCGTGCAGCTCGCCCCGACGGCGTGCGACCCGGGCCAAGTTTGCCCGCCTGCCCGTCGCGACGGGCCGGAGGTGCGCCAGGCGTTCGGTGGCCGGTTCCGGACCTCACAGGGCAACGAGAAGAAACCCGGTTTCGGGTTGTTGAGGCGACATGTGCAACGGAGCGGCAGCCAGCCGAGTGGTCCCTGAACGTTCAGCTGACCGCATTGACAGCGTTCACGAGGTGGTCCTCCTGGGCCCAGACCTGCCCTACCGCAAGGAATACAGCGCGATCCGGTACCCGGCCGAGCTGAACCGCCGCCCCGGCTGGCTCGCCGGCGTCGGCCCGTATGTGAGCGTGATCTGCGGACACCCCGACTTCATCGAGAACAGCATCTTCCCGCGCCCCTTCCATCGCGCCAGGGTGCGCCACGATCGCCGGAATGTCTTTTAGCCCAGTGCGAAGTAGGGCGACCAAGCCGAGCACGAGCAAGGGCATCGAGTTATCAGCCGTCCGCGCGCTGCCGCGCGGACTGGCGGCGTCAATGACGCGGCCGGATGCTCACGTCGTCTCGTCCAGGTGAGCGCGCTCGGCCAGCACCGCGGCGAGGTGGTTTTTGCTGGCCATGGTGGCCGAGTCCTCAGCCCCCAGCACCCGGGTCCTGATTTCCAGGATGGCGCGCTGCTCGGCCTCGGCCTCGTCGTATCGTCCGAGCCGGGAGAGGGTGAGCGCGAGATTGTTGCGGCTGATCAGGGCGTCGGGGTGTTCCTCGCCTAGCGCCTGGGTCTGGATCCGCACGATGTCCTGGTATTCCTCCCCGGCCTCCGCCGGCTGCCCGAGCCTGACCAGCGTGAGCGCAAGGTGGCTGCGGCTGGCCAGCGTGTTCGGGTGATCGGCGCCCAGCATCCGGGTCCGGATCGCCACGATGTCCCGGTACTCGCGGTCGGCCTCCGCCAACCGCCCCAACCGGGCCAGCGTGAGCGCGAGGTTGTTCCGGCTGGCCAGGGTGGCCGGGTGCCCGGCCCCGTAACCGGGGTCGCTGGTCTTCGCCTGGCACGCCCGCCGCCAACCTTCCACGGCGAGGTCATAGCAGCTCTTGTCGTAGGCGGTGGCGGCCATCGAGTCCGCGTCGGACGCCCCGGGTGGTCGAGTTCGCAAGTCCCTGAGTGGGGCGAGCGTCGCCGTGCCGGGCACAGGCCGGAGGACATTATGAGCATATTTTGCTCAGCATGCGGTTCACCGCTGAGCGCGGACGACGCGTTCTGCGGCAGTTGCGGCTATGCGGTGCCGTCGGGCTATGTCCCCGTTTCTGACACGCCGGCTGGTTCGCTAGCGGACGCTGTCGCCTGGCCCTCGTCTCCTCTGGCGGAAAGCCCGGACCAAGTTCCGCCCGCCCCCCCGGGCCAGCCGTACGTCAGGCCGCTCAGCTACACCTCACTCACCGGCGAGCCGGCCTTCGATCCGCTGCGCAATACCCGGGTTTTCTGGCAGTTAGCTCGCCAGGCGCTCCTGTTCGCAGTCATCTACGTGCTGATCGAGGTCGTGGTCAGCATCATCCTGTTCGCCATCGTCGGCCCGCTCGCAGGGAGGTTCGCCGTCCCGCGCAGCATCTGGGTAGAAGTCAGCACCCTGGCGTGGCTGATCATGTTCACTGCATTCTGGCTTACACCGGTCCCGGCGCTGCTCGCCCAGTGGAGCCGCCTAGTGAGTTACGGTGCGACCGCGGCCCCGACGATGCTTGATTACATCAGGCAAGTACTCCTGCGGCACGGACGCCGAACGACACCCTCGAACAACGGCGAATTGCACCGCCCGGCGAAGGGCTACGGGACTACCTTCTCCTGCGCCGCGGGGTATTCGTTGGCATCGTGGGCTGCTTTCCGCACGGTGAGGACCTGTACCTGGGCTGGACATTCTGGGTTCGACTGTCCCCGTTCCGGGTGGTCCTGATGCACATCGGCCGCTGGATCCAGGATCGCACCGGTAACGGGAACGACATGTTCCAGACGCTGCGCTACGACTCGGCCCGGGCGACGTTGGCCGCGATGCACAATTCCGTATGCGAGGCAATCGAGGCCCTCGCCGGCCCACGCGCAGCGCAGGAGGAGGCGGTCAGCGCGCCCTCGGGCAGCGCCGAGACGGCCGAGCAGCCGAGCCGGGTCAGGGAATTCCCCCGGCCAGGCTGGGCCGGAAACGTCGGCTGACCACGATAGGCAAGGCCCGCACGCCTGACTCGGCGGGCGGGGCTGGCTGCTGGGTTCGGCGACCTGGCAGGCCAACTCAGCGCACGTGACCTCCCGAACCGGAGACCTGGTCGCGCGGGTGCCTGCGATGCTGCCCACCCGCCCGGCGACTGGTTGCTCGTCTTTTACAACGCCCCTAGTCTGAACGCATAGTGGCCTGCTCTGAGGCCTGCCGCAGGTCCATATCGCAGATGGATGGATAAGGCGCCACCGAGAGCTTGATCATGCCGAATGCGTGCCCAGGTGCTCGCTGGAGATCGGAGATACGCAGGTCAGGCGCGTTGACTGACGGGTCTTGAAAACCGCTAGGGCCATTAACTGGCAGCTCTGAGCGCGCATGTGCGGCTGTCGCGGTCACTCCGTCTGACGAGCATGTAATTGGTACCCGATAACTCGCCCGTCCCCCACTGTCCACGCCGCTTTCTTAGCGAGCGGCTCTCACCTGGCGCAACCAGTAGCTCCGCACCCGATTTCTCGAACGCCAGTTCGCATACTGATGAGGTGAAGGACGAGCCGCCATCACCGCCGATCGTGCACGTCGGCGACGAGATCATCGCTTACCTGCTGGCCTGGGAACGGCACGAGCGCGACGGGTCGTGGTGGGCATGGGTGACCTGGATCCGGACGCAACGCGATCGGCCATTCCGGCACGTGGTCAGTGTCTCAGCTGACCAGGTGCGGCCAGCTGAACCGGCCGAGGCTTACCGCCACGTGCCGCGGCGAGTGCTCGGCCTTGACGGCCGCATCAGGCCCTTGCCGCCTGGCGATCGAGAGGGCTAGGACGGGTCTAGGAGGCGCATCCGCAACCCGCCGACCTTGCAGCCTGGTGGCTGCTTCTGCTCACCTGACGACTACTCGCCGCAGGCCCGCCCGGGACTTCCGTGCACCGCCGCTGCCGTGTCGTGGCAGGCAGTGGCACTATTCGCCGTCGGGTGCTGACCATCTGCCCTGACGGCTTCTTCAAGCGCTGACGAGAAGCCGTCATTGGCGGCTTCTGGTGTCTTCCCGCTGCTGGCGGGTGCCGTTTGCATGGGCTGCGCACCGGGCGAGTACGTCGCCTGGCGGGTTTCCCCGGACAGGATCGAGGAAGCAGCCCGATGGTCAAGTTGCTGGCAGCCGGAGTCGCGGCACTCGTAGCACTCCCCCTCAGCCTGCTCCTCCTGGCCGCCGCCTCACCCACCGCCAGCCAGGCCAGCACCAGCCTGGCCAGCGGCCCCGCACCGCAGGCCCTCGCGAGCATCCCGCCCGCCTACCTGGCCCTGTACATGGCCGCAGCGCCAACTTGCCCCGGCCTCCCCTGGGGCGTCCTCGCCGGAATCGGCAAAGTCGAAAGCGACCACGGCCAATCGGATGCACCCGGCGTTCGCTCCGGCGCGAACTTCGCCGGAGCTGAGGGCCCGATGCAATTCGAGCCCGCCACCTTCGCCGAATACGCCGTCGACGCCGACCACACCAGTGAGCCCGACATCTACGATCCAGCCGACGCGATCTACACCGCCGCGGCCATGCTCTGCGCCAACGGCGCGGCATCCGGCACCCCGGCCGGGATCAAGCAAGCGATCTTCGCCTACAACCACTCACAGGCCTACGTCACCGACGTGCTGACCTGGGCCGCCCGCTACACGACCCCGGCCGCGTTCCCGGCGGCGGCTATTGCGGTGGCGTTCGCGATGCGGCAGGTCGGCAAGCCCTACGAGTGGGGCGCGACCGGCCCGGACGCCTACGACTGCTCCGGCCTGGTCTACGCCGCCTATGCCGCCGCCGGCATCCACATCGCCCGCACCACCTTCGGCTGGCGGCAGGACGGACCGCAGGTTCCGCTGCCCGACATCCAGCCCGGTGACCTGCTGTTCTCCGCCGGCTCCGACGGCACCCCCGCGAGCCCGGGCCACGTCGTGATGTATCTCGGCGGCGGCCAGATCATCCAGGCCCCGCAGACCGGCGAAGACGTCCAGATCGGCCCGATCGACCTGAGCGGCGTCGTGGTAGCCACCCGCCCCGCAGCCCTGCCCCGCATCAGCTGAACTGCCCCGGACCACACGGAGGACCAGACCGATGACCCCCGTCACCATCACCCAGCTGCGCGCCACCGCCACCGTCGACCTGATGACCGCCGCCGCCGCGCTGGGCCTAGGCCGCACAAAGCCCTACGAGCTCGCCCGCCGCGACCAGTTCCCCTGCCGGGTGATCCGCATCGGCGACACCTACCGCATCCCCACGACCGGCCTGCTGGAACTGCTCGGCGTGACCGCCGAGGACCGCCCCGCGGCCGCGCCCGTCCGCCGCGCTTAACCAGCCCGCGATCATCCCGTCTGCCCGCCAGCGGCCACGAACGGAAACCCCGATGCGCTTCGAAGAACCGCAGCCACCGCCCCCCGGGCTGGACAGCGATCCCGCCTGGCTGCGATCCGCCGCCCAGGTTCGTGCCGAACTGGTGATCTGGGGCGCCCACGGCGGCGCCGGGTCCACCACCCTGGCGGCTTGGCTCCAGCCCGCCTGGGACATGGGCGCGATGCGGCAGCCGCCGAGGTACCCGGCGGCTATAGCCAAGGGCCGGCCCCTCATCGTCGCCTGCCGGGTCACGGCCTGGTCGGCCCGCGCGGCGACCACGGCGGTCGCAGCGGTCACCCGGGCGGGCGGCCACGTCGCGGTCCTGGCGATCGTCAGCGACGGCTGGCCTGAGCCTCCCACCGCGAACGCCCGGTTCCGCCTGCTGGAACCGCAAGCCGACGCCGTCGTCCGGGTCCCGTTCGTCCCGGGGCTGCGCTTGGTCGATGACCCGGCCACGGTCCCGATCCCGCGCCGCGCTGTGCGTGCCCTCGACCAGATCCGCGCCGCGACCGGCCGGCCCGGGACACCACGTGAGAAAGCAACAGGAGGACGTAACGATGTCCGTGCTCAGTCACGCGCTGGCGGCAGGCGGCCTCGCAGCCATCGGCCACATCGCCGCCCAGCATCAGCCCGGCCTAGCGGCGGGCGTTCCCAACCCGGCCCCGGTCGCACCGCCCGGCCTGTCCGGCCGGGTCAGCACCTTGCTGGCGTGGTGGAAATGGGGCGCCCTGGTGGCCGGGGTGTTCGGCCTGATCGGCTGCGGCGCGATGATGGCCATCGGCAGGCGCAACCGCTCCAACATCGCAGCTGACGGCGCCACCGGAATCCCGTGGGTGCTGGCCGGACTGACGCTGATTGCCCTGTCATCGGGCATCGTCGGCGTCTTCATGTGAGGCCGCGATGTTCCTCCGCCCGCACTATTGCTGCGACTGCCGCGGCCGCCGCCTGCGCAACCGGGCCGCCGTCACCGCCCTTGTCCTGTTCCGGTCAGAGGTCTGGGGTTCGAATCCCCATAGCTCCTGTGCCAGGGCCTGATCGCCCCGGAGTTCGCCGGCCTGGGCCTGGGCCTGGCCGAGAAGCTCGCCGTCCGTGCGGTCGCCAGCGCTACCGGTGCCGGCCCCGAGCAGGTCGCCGCGAGCGTGCGGGAGACCGGTGACCTCGGCCAGGTCGCCGGGCAGCTGCTGACCTTGACCGCCGTCGGCCGGCCCGCCAGCCTGCAGGTCACGACGGTGGTGGATACGCTGCACCGGATCGCCGGGTCCGGGGGGCCGGGCTCGCAGGGTCGCAAACTGGAGCTGCTCGCCGGGCTGCTCGGCCAGGCCACGCCGCTGGAGGCCCGCTACCTGCTGCGCCTGGTCACCGGGGGGCTGCGGCTGGGTTCGGCACGCCCACCATCTTGGACGCGCTCGCGCAGGTGCACGCCGGCGGGCGGGGCGCCCGGCCGGTCCTGGAACGCGCCTGCAACATCTGCTGCGACCTAGGCTAGGTCGCCTCCGCTTTGGCCGGCGGCGGGGTGGCGGCGGTCGAGCAGATCCGGACCGCCGCCGCGGCGTCTACGGGGCGCTATCGCCGGGGGCGCAGGCGTGGCTGCCATCCTCGGTCTGCCGTGAAGAAGCGCCTGCGAGCCTGTTTGCTGAGTGGGACGTCGGCCGCGTCGTCGACAGCGACCTGCCGATCCTGATCCCAGACGCGTGGGTGCTGGCACAATCACCTCACCGCGCGCCGGGCGGGCCCGGAGGATCCCGGCCAGCTCAGCCGCGTCCGGATCGAGCGGCAGCGACTCCTCGCACAGCGCGCCGATGCCAGCTGCATCGGCGCGGGTGGCTGGCCGGATGAGCACAGGCGAACAGTAGGCCCCTGACCGACGGCAGTTCAACTGAGAAAACAACTGCTTCGCACACGAGCGGGCCGCACGCCGTGATCTTCCCGGCACCGGGCATCCGGACAGCAGCGCCGGCTGCCAGCGCGGCTTGCGCCGGAGACCCCGGCCCGGATCCTGCCCACCGAGTGCGCAACGACCCGCCGGTGGCCGCCGGCACTCTGGTTCTCGCCAGGCACCCTGAACGAGTCCGTCACACTCAGCGATCCTGCATCGACCTGCGTGAGCCGCGCACTCCTGCCGTTACGTGAGGACTCATGTCGATTCGCAGGCGGGTCCTGCGGCGCGCCGAAATGGGAATCTAGCTGCGGCCTTCTCCCGGCCTGCGCCATGTCCTCAGGACAGCGCTACGCACCGCCTCGTCGGAGTGGTGCACTGAGCCGGGCGTCCGTCCGCGGCAGGCGGAGCTCGGCTGAGCCGGGCCAGCGAGATTGGCGCAGCGGCCTGCGAGGCCGGGGCGCTCAGCGCTGCTCGACCACCATCAGCGAGTGGCCAGCGGGATCGCGCAGCCAGAACATCGGCGGCACCGGATCGCCCATCCGCGCCACCTCAGCGTCCACGTCCACCCCGCGGGCCTGCAGGGCGGCATGGGTGGCATCGATGTCAGCGGTGGTCAGGGTGATCCCGGTCTCGACCGGCGAGACATCGCCTCCAGGCCGGGGTGGTGCCAGCGCGATCCCGGTCGTCCCCTCCGGCGGGTAGACCTCCACCCAGCGGTAGCCACCGCCGAACGGGGTGTCGGTGCGCTTTTCAAAGCCGAGTGACTCATAGAACTCGATCGCCTTGTCCTGGTCAGGTTCCGGCACGCAGACCAGGCTGATCTGGCGGATCCCGGTTGCTGTTGTGCTGCTCATCCACTTCCTCCTGAACTGCTGAACCTACGACCCGTCCGGACGCGGAACTCATCAGCCTGCGCTGACTGTGCAGCCGGCACAGACGGTCGGATTTGATCGGTCCTGGGGGTGCTGCAGTTGTTGACTCGCCGGCCGCTGTTGAGTGCTGACGTGGCCGCACCGGTCCGACGCGACGTTTACGCTGCTCACCCTGCTGACGCCGATCGGGGCGCGTGGCCAGTATCCCGCGGCGCAGGCGCGAAGTCCCGCCGACAGGGACGGATCGTGAGTACAAACCTTCCGCAATCCTGACCGCGCATAACCGATCCTCCGTCGCGGAAGGTGGGGGGCTACCTGTCAATGCAGGCCGGTCATGCCACCTGATGCAGGACGAGAGCCCAGCGGTTAGCGGAGCTTGCCAGCCGGCCCAGCGGGCACCGCGAGGGCCAGGACGTGACCGTCAGGGTCTAGCGCGTAGCCCACGCGCTCGCCCCACGACCGGTCCCGCAAGCCGTCGAGCAGCTTGCAAGGCCATGGGCCAGCTCGGACATGAACGGCATCGTCACCGTCCGCCAGCAGCGCCCGGACAGCGTGAGCCACCCGGATCACGCCGTGGGTTCAGCCAGGGAAGCTATTGTCCGAGAGAATACTCTTAGAGTATTCTCTCAGTTGTGAGCGTTCCACTGACACTGCTGGGCCTGCTTGAGCGGGGGCCAAGCCACGGATACGACCTGAAACGGGACTACGACGCCTACTTCGGGCGGGGCAGGCCGCTGCGCTACAGCCAGGTGTATGCGACCTTGTCCCGGCTGGCCAGGGACGGCAAGGCGATCCCGGGGCCGGTCGAGCAGGGGGCCGGGCCGGAACGGCGCCGGTACGTCATCACCGAGGCGGGGATCGCGGAGGTGGAGCGGTGGCTGGCCGAGCCGGCCCCGCCGGAGCCGGACCTGACCAGCGAGCTGTTCGCCAAGGTGGTGCTCGCCCTGATGCTCGGCAGGCCGGCCGACGGCTACCTGGACATCCAGCGGGCGGCGCACCTGCAGCGGATGCGCGAGCTCACCGAACTCAAACGGGACGGGGAGCCCCTTGACGTGCTGCTCGCCGACCACGCGCTCTACCGTCTGGAGGCTGACCTGCGATGGATCGACCACACAGCGGCCCGGCTGGACCTGCTCTCGCGAGCGGTGCTCCGGTGACCGCGAACCTCGCCGCCGCTGCGCAACCCAAGACCGGGAACATCGTCGAAGGGCGGGACCTGGTGAAGTCGTTCGGCAGCACCCCGGCGCTGCGCGGCGCCTCGCTGACAGTCCGGCAGGGCGAGATCGTCGCGGTCATGGGGCCGAGCGGCTCGGGCAAGTCCACCTTGCTGCACTGCATGGCGGGCATCCTGGTGCCCGACGAGGGCGAGGTCTGGTTCGGCGGGCAGCGGCTGGACACCCTGAGTGACGACCGGCGCAGCGAGCTGCGCCGGGACCGGTTCGGGTTCGTGTTCCAGTCCGGCCAGCTCGTCCCCGAGCTGACCGCGGAGGAGAACGTCGCCCTGCCCCTGCTGCTGTCCGGCACCCGGCGCGGCCCGGCGACGACCGCGGCCAGGGATTGGTTCGGCACGCTCGGCCTGGACGGGCTCGAGCGCCGCCGGTCCGGGGAGCTGTCCGGCGGGCAGGCGCAGCGCGTCGCGCTGGCCCGGAGCCTGGTCGGCGGGCCGGAGGTGCTGTTCGCCGACGAGCCGACCGGGTCGCTGGACTCGGTGTCCGGCGAGCTGGTGATGGACCTGCTGACCGCCGCGGCCCGCGAGCGCGGCACCACCGTCATCCTGGTCACCCACGACGCCCGGGTCGCCGCCTACGCCGACCGCGAGGTCGTCGTCAGGGACGGCACGGTCGGCACGCTCACCGGGGCCCAGCCGTGATCCCCCTCGGCCTGCGGCTGGTGGTCAGCGGCGGCCGCCAGGCGATAACCCGGCTGGTCATCCTGGCCGCCGCGGTCGGCCTCGGCGTCGGCCTGCTGCTGACCGCCGTCGCCGCGACCAACGCGGTCACCACCTGGAACAACCGCCACGCGTGGTTCTGGACCGGCACGGCGGCCGTGCCCGCCGGCCCGGCGACGGCGAGAGTCGCGCCGCTGTGGTGGCACCCCAGCGGCGACGCCTTCAACGGCCAGCAGATCTACCGCTTCGACGTGGCAGCCACCGGCCCCTCGTCACCGGTGCCGCCGGGCATCCCCCGTGATCCGGGAGCGGGCCAGTACTACGCCTCGCCCGCGCTCGCCGCGCTGCTGCGCAGCACCCTCGCGAACCAGCTGGCCGACCGCTACCCCGGCCACCTGGCCGGCACGATCGGCGACTCCGCGCTGCCGTCGCCGAACTCGCTGGTCATCATCATCGGCCGCACCCCGGCGCGGCTGGCACACACGCCGGGCAGCGTGCAGGTGACGTCGATCACCACGACGGTGCCCGGCATGGGCCCCGGGGCCCAGGTGAACCCCAAGGGCCTTGATTACACCCCGTTCGAGGCGGGGATTCAGGCGAGCGGCATCGACCTCATTCTGTCCGTCGTGGCGCTGGCCGTGCTGGCCCCGGTGCTGATCTTCATCGCCACCGCGACCCGGCTGTCGGCCGCCCAGCGCGAGCAGCGGTTCGCGGCGATGCGCCTGGTCGGCGCGACCCGCAAGCAGGTCACCCTGCTCGCGGCCGTGGAATCGACGGTAGCCAGCGTCCTGGGGGTGGCGGCCGGCTTCGGAATCTTCTTCCTGCTACGCAACCCGGTCGCGGGCATCCCGTTCGTCGCCCAGCCGTTCTTCCCCGCCGAGCTGTCGCTCAGCCCGCTGGACATCCTCGCGGTCGCGATCGGCGTGCCCGTGGCCGCCGCCGCCGCGGCCCGGCTGGCGCTGCACCGGGTGAACCTCTCCCCGCTTGGCGTCGCCCGCCGGGTGACGCCAACGCCGCCGCGGGCCTCGCGGGCGCTGCCGCTGCTGGTGGGCCTGGCCGCGCTGGGCTTCTTCACAGTGCACGGCCACCCGGCCTCGATAGGCGGACAGGTGCTGGTGTTCGTGTCCGCCTTCCTGCTCATCATCGTCGGACTGGTCGTCGCGGGCCCGTGGCTCACCATGGCCGTGGCAAGGGTCATGGCCGCGCGGACCAGCCACCCTGGCGCGCTGCTCGCCGCGCGTCGCATCGCCGACGACCCGAGGGCCGCATTCCGTGCCGTCGGCGGTCTTGTGCTCGCCCTGTTCATCACCACCGTGGCCGTGGTGGCCATCACCACGCAGGACGCCAAGGACCTCACCCGGTTCGGCAGCCCCGAGGCCGCGGCCGTGCTGTCGGATCAGGTGGCGGACCAGAGCTCGAGCGCAGCGTTCCAGGGATCTGAGGTAACGTCGCGCCCGGGACCGGCCGCGCCGGCCGCGCCGCTCTCGGCACGGCTGCGCGGGATTCACGGCGTCCTGGCGGTGGTCGTGGTGCGCGCGGAACCGGGGCTGACCATTCCCGGGACATTCCACAATCTCGGCACCGGTCCCATTCCGGCCGGCACCGGTTCCGTTCCGGGTGCCCACGGCGGTCGCATTTCGGGTCCCGGCGTCAGTCCGGTTCCTGCGGGCGTTGTCTCGTGCGCTCAGCTCGCGGCCGTTCCCGCCCTCGGCCGCTGCCCGGCCGGGGCGACAGCGGCGGCGTTCCCGGAAGACGGGTTCAGCGGACCCCTGTTCGCCGTGGACACCACCGGGATCACCTGGCCAGCCGCGAACGTCCCGGCCTCGCGGCTGGACAGCCTCGGAGTGGACGCCATCAACGTCGCGACGAGCGGCTCAGTGTCAGCGATTGAACAGGCGCGGACGGTGCTCGAGAATGCGCACGCCTATCCCACCATCAACGCGCCGTCCACCGTCGGCGAGCTGGGCACGCGGTCGAGGTCCAAGAACGACGCCTACCAGCAGCTCGCGAATACCGTGATCCTGGTCAGCCTGCCGATCGCCGGCTGCACGCTCGCCGCGGGCATCGCAGGGGGGCTCGCCGACCGCAAGCGGCCGTTCAGCCTGCTGCGGCTCACCGGCGCCCGGCTCGCCATGCTGCGCCGTGTCGTCGCGATGGAAAGCGCCGTCCCGCTGCTCGCGGTCTCCGCGGCCGCGATCGGCACCGGCTTCGGCGCCGCCGCGATGTTCGCGTCCGAGGCACAGCAGCACCCGATGGTGGCGCCCGGAGCCACGTACTACCTCATCACCGCGGGCGGGATCCTCGTGTCCCTCAGCATCATCGCGGCCACCTTCCCGCTGCTGGCACGCATCACCGGACCCGAAGTCGCCAGAAACGAATGAACCTGCTTACCCGTAATTTAAGCAACAAGGCTGCCGGCACCCCGGATCCCGGCGCCGGCCGTTACCGTGACCGGGCACCCGGCCCTGAGCCGGATCAAGATCGGGCAGCGCCGCCGCAGACTATAACGGGGCGGCTTGCCCGCTCCGCATACCGGAAAGGAATTGTCACACAGGAACAGCAAAAGAGGCATTCCTTGTCCATCAAGAAGCGGGAGATACGCCCATGACGTCGCAGTTCGCCCCCGGCGAGATCCGGGCCGCCGCCGAAGTACACCGTGAGCTCGGCCCCGAATACACCGACGCGGTGGTGGAGTCGTTCTTGGACCAAGTCGACCGGGAGATCACCGCATGAGTGGACGCGCACCTGGCAGCCGCGTCCCGGAACGGGCAGGCCCAGCCGGCGCACCCGGTTAACCGCCACACCCTGCTGGCAGGGGCGGGAATCGGCATGTTCGTCACTGGCGTGCCTGCCGTCCTCGTTGCCGCCGGCGGAGGCGGCATACTCGCGAAGGACGAAACGTCAGTTCTCATGGTGGTTGCCATCATCTGGGCCGCGGCGCTTCAAGGGCTGACAGGTCAGGCATCCTGGCGCTCAGCGGCATGCTGTGACTGTAGCTCGGAGTGACAACGCTTACTTGTAGGTGCCGTCGCTCAGGCCGGGCTCACTGATCGGATCGTCGCGGGGAGGTCGGCTAAGCCGGGCTGTCCGCGGGCGCGCTGTCGGCTGCGTACGCTGGCAGGCGGGCGGAGTAGATGGAGTATCCGTCGATGTAGAAGGCGACCGCCGTGGCGGTCGCGGTAGCCGCCATCATGGGGATCATCAGCCCGAAGCCGCTGTGGGTGAGTTCGAGCACGAGGGCGAGGCCGGCGAGGGGGGCCTGCATCGCCGCGCCGATCATGGCGGCGGCGCCGATCATGGCGAATGCGCCGGACGGCGAGCCTGGCCAGGCCAGGCTCCAGGCGATGCCGAGCGCTCCGCCGAGGACAGCGCCGGTGCTCAGCGTCGGGGTGAACAGGCCCCCGGATGCTCCGCTGCCCAGGCACATAGCGGTGACGAGCGGCTTGAGCGCGAACAATACGAGTAGCAGGCTAAGGGTGCCGATGCCGAGGAAGGCGTCGCGGGCCATGTCCAGGCCGTTCCCGAAAAGCTGCGGGTACCAGATGCCGATGACGCCGAGGATGCCGAATGCGATCACTGGTGCGAACAGTGCTCGCAGCCTCCGCGCCCGGTGATAGGAGACCCATCCGATGAGCCGGATGTACGCGGATGAGATCAGCCCGATGACGGGTCCGGCCAGTAGCGCCCAGATCATCAGCGACGAGCTGAAGCGGTAGTCGGGGATGCCGGGATAGGTGGCGCGATCGGGCAGGTATATCCACGCCGTGGCGGTGGCGATCCAGGAGCACACGAGGGCCGGCAGCATGACCGGCAGGGAGATGCTGCCGATGAGGATCTCGGCGGTGAACAGGGCGCCGGCGAGCGGGACGTTGTAGACCGCGGCGAGCCCGGCTCCGCCGCCGCAGGCTACTAGCAGCCGTCGCTGCTGGGTGGTTAGCCCGCCCCAGCCGGCCAGGACGCTTGCCGATGCTCCGCCGAGCAGCTTGGGGGCGGCCTCCCGGCCGATGGAGGCGCCCATGCCGATGACGATCTCGGAAATCACTGAGGTGCCCAGGCATCGGCGGAACGACAGCCGCCCGTCGCCGTTCCAGATCGTCTCATCGATCTCCGATGGCTCACCCCTGGTATAACGGCGCAGCAGGTACCACGCGAGGCCGCCGAACGCACCGGCGATGAGCAGCGAGCCGACGCGGCGGAGATCCGAGGCTTGCTCGACGCCGTACTGCACGGTTCCGGAGTGATAGCCAAACGCCGCATACTGCACGTTGAACAGGATCAGCATCATGAGCGCGCCAAACAGTCCGGCGGCGACACCGGTCAGGGCGACTAGCACCCAGAACCGCGCCGTGAGTACGCCAGCCCCGTGGCTGGTGATGTTTGGCTGTTCCATGGCGCCGCGGCCGGACGGCAGGCGCTGCTTGACCAGTGGCCGAGGGTCCCGCGCACGCTCGCTGACCCTGGCCTTCCGCCGGTCGCGCGAAGCTCCGAGCCAGCGTTGCATGGAGGAGCGCCGCGCGGGGCCGCCTGGACTGGTCAAGGGACACTGGCTCCCGCGGGCCGCCCGGACATCGTGGTGGCTGTTAGTTTGTGGAGCACCCTGACTGTGTATGCGGCACGCGCGGCCCACCACTGGCTAACCTCGCCGTCGGCTGCCCGGCTAGCGTGCCGGCGGGCCCAGCGTCCGGACTCACCTGCCAGCCACCTCAAGGTGGCGGCTGGGTCTTGCTCAAGCATTGCCCGCAAGGTGAACCGGCGCTCGCCGGTCCGGTGGCCGACGCCGGCCTCAGTGGCAGCGTCAGCGAGGCGATGGCGGGACACGATGATCCCGCTGCGAACCGGAGTCAGGAGCGCGCCGACTAGGTCGCCGAGGCTGCCGTCGGCTGTCGGCGCCGCGGGCGCGGCGCGGAGGGCGAGCGGCAACAGCGGCGGGACCGGATGCGCCTTGATCTCAGCGCCGACGACGCTTCGCGTAAGGCCGGCCCAGGCGGTTATTGGCGGCACCTCGAGGTCGAGCGCGGCGTCGAAGTAGGTCGGCAGCCACGGCCGCAGGTGCTCCGACAACAACGCCGCCTGGGCTCGGGCAAGGGCGGCGGCGGTCACGGGCCGGTGATCTGCTGGAGCATAGTGCGGGCGAGTTGCTGGATCCGGGCTGGCAGGGGCACGTAGCCGTTCGCGGCGGCGTAGGCCTGGCCGTCATGGGTAAGCCAGTCCAGCATGCTGACGAGTGCCTGCCCGGTGGCCTGGGCTGGCTGGCGGGCGTAGGCAAGCGCCCAGCTGTATCCGCTGATGGGGTAGCTGCTGGCGCCGGGCTGGTTGACGATCGAAAAGTCGGTCGGCGTGATGCCGGGTTTTTGGGCGGCGGCGAGGACGGACTGGGTGGACGGGATGACGTAGTAGCCAGCCTGGTTGCGGATTTCGGCGAAAGGCAGCAGCAGGCCTCGCGAATATGCCTGCTCGACGTATCCGATGGAGAAGGGGGTGCTATATACCGTGGAGGCCACACTGCCGTTGCCTTCGGCCCCTTCCCCGACCGGCCAGTTAAGCGTCTTGCCGGTGCCGACCTTGGCCGCCCAGGCCGGGTCGACGCTGGACAGGTAGTTGCTGAAGATGTAGGTGGTGCCGCTGCCGTCGGAGCGGTGCACGACGGAGATCGGCGCGCTCGGGAGGCTGAGGCCCGGGTTGAGGGCGGTGATGGCCGGGTCGTCCCAGCTGGTGATCTGCCCGAGGAAGATGCGGGCGATCACCGGGCCGGTCAGGTGCAACCTGGCGCCCGCCGGGAGGTCCAGGTTGTAGACCACGCCTTCGCCGCCCAGGGCGTCGGGCACCTGCACGACGGGACCTCCTTTGGCGGCTGCTTGCTCGCTGGCGGTCATGGGCACGTCGGAGGCGCCGAAATCGACCTGCCCGGCGCTGAACGCGGCGATGCCGCCGCTGCTGCCCACCGCGGAGTAGCTGATGGTCAACGTGGGATGCTGCTGAACGTATTTGGCGAAGGCCACGGCGAAGAACGGCGCGACGAACGTCGAACCCGACCCGGTGAGGGTGCCCGTATGGCCGCCGTGGCCACGGCTGCCCGTGGCCAGTACCGACGCCGGGGCGCTCGTGGTGGTCGCGGTGCCGCATGCGGCGAGGGCGAGGAGGATGATCGCGGCGAAGGTGGCCTGGATGGCTGGGTGCGCTCTGTGGCGGGGCTGAGGCCCGGGCCGTTGGTGATGCGCTGACATGGCTGTTCCTCTGCTCAAATCCGGGGCGGATTAGGCCGCTGGGTGTCTCGGCCTAGGCCTGGGTGCCCATCTGGACCGCTTCCCAGGGGCTGCCCAGCGGCGGGGTGTAGGACAGGCCGAGGTCGCTGAGGCCATCGACGGTCATGGGGTAGTAGGCCTTGTGGTCATCGGCCTCGGGGCCACGGGACGCCTCGCCGCGGCTGGGCAGGCGTGCCCCACCCGGCAGTGACCTCGCCTTGGGGTCAGTGCGGCTCGCCTCAGCGAACGGCAAGCCACACGTGATGGCGTGGGTAGGCAGCAACTGGACCATCCGGGGACAGAACCTTGCGGCTGGCTGTCTCTTTATCTCTGCGACAGAACTATGATTAGTTCTATCACAGACATGACTGAGCGAGCTAGTCGCGTTGGCCTGCTGCCATGGCGCTCGCCCCCCAGCCCGCCGGTCAACGGCATCCACGTCGGGTCGGCGTTCCCCCCAGAGGATTCAGCCTGATCCGGCTCCCGGTAACCCTGTTGTAGCGGCCATCGCCGCCCAGGCCTGCTGGCCCGCCAGCTCGGGCTTGCGCTCGGGCACCGGATCAGCGAACAGCTCAGGGCAACGCGCTGGGCAGGTCGCGGCGGTCGCGCTGATCCTGCTGGGGCCTACCTCATCGCCGGGCGGCTGTTCACACGCTGAGCGGTGCTTGCCGTCCTCGGCGGCGTCAATCCGTGGCCGGTGAAGATCTCGCGTGCCTCACGGGCGGCGTAGTAGACGAACGCCTACCCGGCGGCGGGACCGGCCCACCAGCCCAGGGCGGCGTTCAGCGCCAGGCCGGTCAGGACTGCGGTGGCCAGGATCCCGTCGATCAGGGTCGCCCGGCCTTCGGTCTGGAGCACCGGATTGCCGAGAGCGGCCCCGGTGCGGGCCTTGCTGAAAGCGAGCGCGAACATGACAGCGGGGTGACGGCCGTCCGTCCGATGCCAACGGCCGAGTGGCGCGGGTGATGGCCGAAGGCCAGCACCACGGTCGACTGGACCAGCAGGCAGACGGCCAGCGCGGCGAAGGCGCAGCCGATCAGGCGGAGAGCACGGTGCTGCCGCGCCTGCCCGGTGCCGGACAACTCCCAGATCACCACCGTGGATGCGCCGATCTCGATGAGTGAGTCCCGCCCGAACCCGGCCAGCGCCGCCGACCGCGCCGCGATGGCAGCGATTGCCAGGACCACCACGCCGATCACGTTCCAGCCCAGCGTCGCGAACTCCAGGGCAACGCCCCGCCGGAGCAGAGTCCTGCCAGCTGCCTCATCCACGAAGACCTCCATCTGAGTCTGCCGGATCGCGGCGTGGGTGACCGGGCCCGTATCAGGAGCGTCCTGAGCGTGACCCACTCACGACACTGCGGCGGCCGGGCTCTTCCACAGAAGTAATCGGGCGAGTCTCCTGCAGGAGTAATGGGCGAGCGTGGGGAGTTCTGGCTTGACGCGGGGCGTAGGGCTGGCAGGGATGCTGCTGCGTGAGCCGCCCCGGCCGGCCGTGGTCCGTGAGCACCGGCTGGCGCCGTGGCTGGCGGTGGCCACGGTTTGCTTCGGGGCGTTCATGGGACAGCTCGACGCCAGCATCGTGACGTTGGCGTTCCCCGGATTGCAGCGTCAGTTCGGCGTGAGCCTCGCTGGAGTTCAGTGGGTGTCGCTGGCCTACCTGCTGGCGCTGGTGGCGCTGCTGGTGCCGGTGGGCCGCTGGTCGGACCGGTACGGCCGCAAACTGATGTACCTGTATGGGTTAGTGGTATTCGCTGGGGCTTCGGCGGCGTGCGGGCTGGCGCCGTCGCTGCGCGTGCTGATCGGGCTGCGGGTCGTGCAGGCGGCCGGGGCGGCGATGCTGCAGGCTAACAGCGTGGCGCTGGTGGCCACCAGCGCGCCCAGCGGCCGGCGGCGGGCGGAACTGGGGATCCAGGCGCTGGCCGACCCGGCGGCGCTGCGTCGCCGGGGGCCTGCTCGCCACGTGCTCGGTGGCCAGCGCTGGCGATCCCTGGCCCCGCCGCTGTCACGGTGGTGTCGCTGGCACTTCTGGGCGCAGGCCTGGGTGCCTACATCCCGGCGAACAACGCACAGATCATGGCAGCCGTGCCGGTCCGCGACGCAGCCACTGCAGGCGGGATGGTGAACATGACCCGGGGGCTAGGCACCGCCCTGGGCGTCGCGGTGGTGACACTGGGGCTGCACGCCGGAGCACGCCTCAGTCATGCTGATGGGGGGAGGCTGGCCATCGCAGCCCTGACCGCAGCCGCGCTGGCCGCGACGTGGGCCGGCACCCGTTCCACCGCCGCACCCACAGGCGCGGCCGGCAATCCAGGCCAGGAGGTCACCGGTGAACGAGCCGATCGCGGCTGACGGCATCACTGCCCGCGGCGCCGACCGGCCCGACGGGCTGGCCGAGGGAATCGCGCGGCTGCGCCGCGCACTGCGCCGCGGCGCCCGCGTCGCCGACCCGGGCAATCCACTGGCCGTAGCCCAGCTAGAGCTGCTGTCTGCACTAACAGAGCACCCCGGCGCCCGGCCCGGCCAGCTGGCCCGGCTGCTGCACATGCGGCCCAACACCGTCACCACCATCGTCAACAGCCTCACCGCCCGGGGCATGGTCAGCCGAATCACCGCCGGCGGGGACCGGCGGGGAGTGGAGCTGACCGCGACCGATGCCGGGCAGCAGGCCGTGCACGCCTGGCAGGCCACCAACGCCGCAGTGCTGCACCTGGCCCTATCCACCCTGCCCGCACCCCAGCGGCGGGCGCTGGCCGCCGCGGTACCCGCTCTCGCCGCCCTCGCCAGTGCGGTCGACCGGCTAGCCCTCAGCCCCCCCGAACCACCAGCTGAGCGGAGCAGGCAATGACCCAGAGCCCGGATCCCGTTGCTCCGCCCGTGCGCCGACGCCCGCCCGCCCTGGTACACGACAGCGCGGCGAACAACGAGCCCCCCGGCACCTTGCTGGCAACCGCCCCCGCCGTGTGAAGGACCCGCATATGGCCGCTGGGCGAGCGTAAGCTTCCGCGCGCAGACGTTCACCAGCAGACACACCAATCCTGCCGATCACGGCCTAACCGCACCGCTCGCCACCTCACCTTGCCTGCCTGAAACCGCGCCAGTGCGGGTTGGTGACGCGCAGGCGTGGCGGACCTCGGGAGAACAGGGCATCAGATGGTTCAGCCAGCGCAAGCGTTTCACTGAAACCAGCGCCGCTCTTGCTCCGCTCCGACGCACACAGTAGGAAAGAACGATGGGGAGACAGGCAGCCGTCGTGCTTTACGTGCTCGCGCTGGTTGCCGTCGTGGTCGGCGTGGACGTCCTGTTCTTCAGGAACCAGTTCTGGGAGCGGCTGATAGTAAACGTCGGAATTGTCCTCGTGTTCGCGGCGTTCTATTTCAGGTTCCTGAAGCGTCCATGAGCGCAGCCGCCGCAGTGCGGCTCACCCAGCGCTGCCGCTAAAACAGCGGGGCTTCATGGTGTTGATTAGCGGATGGTGGGCCCGGGCTTGAGGTCGTGGTCGAACTCGGCTAGGAGCATCCTGGTGCGGGAGGTGACCAGCGGCAGGAGGTGTAGCCGTCGTAGCGGGCGTCAGGGGTCGGGCCGCGCATGGCCGCCAGCAGGTCGGTGGCTCAGTCCCGGGCGGCGCGGACCAGTGTGTCCACCGCTTCGCGGTCGCCACTGACGCCGGAGACAGGGCGGCGGACCCGCTCAGCGCGCAGCACGGTGAGCCCGCTGAGGGAGCGCGTGATCGACTCGGGCGTGTACAGCACCTCCGGATCCGGCGGGCCGCCGACGCCCTCGGCCAGGTTGGTCACGTCGTGGCCCACGGCCAGCAGCACGCCTCCGGGCGCCAGCGCCGTCACGGCCCTGCGCAGCACGCCGTCCAGCTCGGCCGCGCGAAGCTGCAGGTAGGCGACGAGCACCAGCTGGAAAGAACCCGGCTCAGGCTGATAGTCGCGAAGGTCAGCGCGCACCCAGTCGACGGTAACGCCCCGCGCGCCGGCCAGGCGCCGGCCCTTGTCCAGGCCGACCGCGGAGAAATCTACCGCGGTCACCTGCCAGCCGCGGGCGGCCAGCCACACCGCGTTGCGTCCCTCGCCGGCACCGGCGTCCAGTGCCCGTCCCGGCGCCAGGTCCCGTAGCTCGTCCACGACGAACCGGTTCGGCTCGCCCGTCCACACCAGCTCGGCTCCTGCGTAACGGCGATCCCATTCCTGGCTTTCCACCCTGGCCACCCCTGCCGATCATTCTCGCAAGACATCCCGCGTCCCCACGCCGCAAGCGGCTGGCCCAGCCGACCTCATCAGGCCGCCTCCTGGCTCGCACGCAAGCACGGCCGGGGTGCGCAGCTCCAGGATTACCATGCGGCGCCTGCCCGGGCCGGCGTTCCTTGGCCTGCGTTGGTGAGCTTCCCGGGGCCCGCCTGGCGGACACGACGAAACAGGGCGGTGCGGTGAGCCTGCGCGCCCCTCTCGCTCGCGGCTATAGTCTACATTGATACCCATGGGGGTATATAGGTGATCATGGTATGCGAGGTGGACGTGCGGGCATTCACCACGGTCTCCTACACCGGCGAAGCGGGCGCGAGGCCAGCATGAGCGGATGGCTGGGCCGCCTGTTCCCGCGCCGGCCTAAGGCCAGCGCGAAGCAGGCCAGGCAGATGCAGGAGCAGGGCGCCATCTTGCTGGATGTGCGGGAAGCCCCAGGGTGGCGGGCCGGGCATGCTCCCGGTGCCCGGCACATCCCGCTGAGCCGGCTTCCCGCTCGGATAAGGGACCTGCCGCCGCAGCGCACGGTGATAACTGTGTGCCGGTCAGGCCACCGGTCCGCGGGGGCAGCCGCGCTCCTGGCCCGCCAGCGCCGCGACGTGGTCAACCTGTCGGGCGGGATGCATGCCTGGGCGCGGGCCGGGCTGCCAGTTGTGGCTTCCGGGGGCCGCCCCGGCCGGGTCCTGTGAGCTGGTGGCCCTGGTCGCCATCGCGTGCGGGATGCTGATCGGGGTCAGCCTCGGCGCGCTCGGCGGGGGCGGCTCCATCCTGACGGTCCCGGCTCTGGTCTACCTGCTCGGCCAGTCCGCGCATCAGGCCACCACGGCCTCGCTTCTGGTGGTAGGCATCGCCGCTGTTGTCGGCGCGATTGCGCATGGCCGCGCCGGGCGGGTCCGGCTGAAGGCGGGCGCGATCTTCGGCGGGCTGGGTGTCGCGGGTTCTTATGCCGGGTCACGGGCGAGCGCGGCTGTCCCCGGCGATGTGCTGCAGGCCGGGTTCGGCGTGCTGATGCTGGTGGTGGCGGCCGTCATGATCGCGCGCCGCCGCGAGCAGGGCTTATGCCTTCCCGGCACCCCCCGGAGGGCCGGGCTACGGCACGCCATGGTGGTTGCGGCCGCGGCCACTGGGGTCGGGCTGATCACCGGGTTCTTCGGGGTTGGCGGCGGGTTTGTCGTGGTCCCCGCGCTGGTACTGGTCCTTGGCTTCGATATGCCGACCGCGGCGGGAACCTACCTGGTTGTGATCGCGGTGGAATAGCGTCACCGCGCTTGCGGTGCGGGCCGGTCATGGCAGCCTCGCACTGGACTGGCGGCTCATCGGGGTGTTCGCCGGGGCCGCTGTGACCGGCGCCCTGGCTGGCCGCGGCGTCGCGGGCCGGGTCAGCCCGCGGCGGCTGAGCGCGGCGTTCACCGTGCTGATCATCATCGTGGCCGGGTACACGCTCGCCCGCAGCCTCCCTCGCCTGGCGTGACTGCCCCGCAACGTCGAAGTGCAGGCCGCGGCGGGCCAGGCACGATCGAAGAACGAGGCCCGCTGGCCATGATCGCGGTGGGAGGGCGTGCCCGCCGCTTCGGCCTGTCGCTGGCGGGGCCGCGAGCGGGTTTCCGGGACGCTGCGGGAATGCCGGGCCCCGTGGCAGGGTTTACCCCCCAGGGTATCTTGAGGATTGCCGTGAGATAGAGGAGGCTTCCATGGCGACAGTCGAGCTGACGTCAGCGAACTTTGACGCCGTCACCCAGGGCCAGGGCCTGGTGCTCGTGGACTTCTGGGCGGCGTGGTGCGGGCCCTGCCGCAGCTTCGGCCCGGTGTTCGAGCGGGCGTCGGCCAAGAACGCGGACGCCGTGTTCGGCAAGGTCGACACCGAGGCCCAGCCAGAGCTGGCCGGGGCGCTGGGCATCTCCTCGATCCCGACGCTGATGGTGATCAGGGACAGCGTCGTCTTGTACGCACAGCCAGGCGCGCTGCCGGAGGCCCCGCTGGAGCAGCTGATCGCCAGGGCCCGCGAACTCGACATGGACGAGGTCCGGGCGACCATCGCTGAACGGGCGGGATCCGCCCAGACCGCCGGGGCGTGACACAGCCAGAGCCTGGCCGGCATCCGGAATGTTGTGACGGACAGGAGGGCCTGGTGCCGGCACCGGACGGAGCCCGGTTGCAGATGTAGGCGGCTGCGCATCGGCGCGGCGGTCGAGTCCGCCGTGGCGGATGCAGCGCCAGGTCAGGGGCCCGTAACCGGCCAGGGGCGCAGCGCGCTATAGCCGAACGGTATGGACGGGCAGGTCACCGCGGTGGATTTCTCTCGCTGTCGGTCAGGCAGGCCGGGGGCAGGTGGAACCAGCGCAGCGCCTCGAAGTCGCCGGGCAGGCCGGTCGGGCCGTCGTCGGTCTGCTCAGGCCGGCTGGCCAGCAGGCTGCGCGCCTGGCGAAGGTAGCCGGCGAGGGCGTCTTCGCTGGCGTTAGCCCGCCGGGCGGGACATGTCAGGGTGCCGTCTGGGGCGTAGCGCAGGTCGGCGAGGCGCAGCGGCGGCCGCGGGATGCCGCCCCGGTGGCGCCATAGCCCGGTGCGCGGGTCGAATCGGTAGTCGGCTAGCAGGCGGTGGCCGTTTATGGCTATTTCGTTTATCGCGTCGATGAGGTAGTCAGCGACCGTGTCGGAGATGAAGTAGTTGAAGTTGATCCTGGTCCAGCCGGGCTTGATGCCCTCACAGCCCAGGCTGATCTCCTCGCGGAAGGCGTGCGAACGAGCGTCTCCGATGGCGAGCAGCCGGTGGCCATAGGGGCCCGCGCACGAGCAGCCGCCCCGGGCCTGGATCCCGAACAGGTCGTTGAGCACCGCGACGACATAGTTGTGGTGCAGGTAACGGCCGCCGTGGCTGATCCGCAGCGAGACGATGGACAGCCGTCTCGCGTCCGGGCTGCCTAGGATCTCGATGTGCGGATTACCGGACCAGCGCGCGACGGCGCGTTTCCAGAGCCGTTCCTCGCTGGCCTGGATCACCTTGGTGCCGACCGCGTCTTTGAGCGCGAACACCAGCCCGGCCCGGATCGACTCGACGATGGCCGGGGTCCCGCCCTCCTCCCGGGCGACCGGGTCGTCGAGGTAGCGGTGCCCGATCGGGTCGACGAAGGCGACGGTTCCGCCGCCTGGGACGGTGGGTATCTGGTTGCGCACCAGGTCCCGGCGGACGATCAGGACGCCGGGGGTCTGCGGGCCGCCGATGAACTTGTGCGGCGACAAGAAGATGGCGTCCTTGTGGTCGTCAGCGCCGGGCGCTGACTCGCGGGCCCGGATCGTTACGTAGGGGGCGGCGGCGGCGTAGTCCCAGAACGACAGCGCGCCGTGGGCGTGCAGCAGGGCGGCGATGGCGTCGGTGTCGGACAGGATCCCGGTCACGTTGGACGCGGCGGAGAAGCTGCCGATGCGCAGCGGCCGCTGCGCATACCGGTCAAGCTGGGACGACAGGTCGGCCAGGTCGATGTGCCCGTCGGCGTCAGTGCCGATGACCACGACCTCGGCGATGGTTTCCCGCCACGGCAGCTCGTTGGAGTGGTGCTCGTAGGGTCCGACAAACACGACCGGCCGCTGGGCAGGCGGGATCTGGCCGGGCAGCCGGTAGCGCTGCGCTGGCCCCTCGGGCAGCCGGAGCTCCAGGATGCCGACCAGCTTGTTGACGGCCGCGGTGGCCCCGGAGCCGCAGAAGATCACCAGGTGATCGTCGGCGCCGCCAACCGCGTCGTGAATGATCTGGCGGGCGTCCTCCCGGAGCCGGCTGGTGGCCAGGCCGGTGCCGGAACTCTCGGTGTGGGTGTTGGCGTACCGCGGCAGCACGTACTCGCGGATCGCATCTTCGATGAAGTCCAGCGACCGGCCCGACGCGGTGTAGTCGGCGTAGGTGATGCGCCGCGGCCCGTACGGGCCATCCAGCACCTCGCCCTCGCCGATGACGCCGTCCCGGATCCGCTCCAGCAGGAGCGTACCCGGCCGTGCCGCACGGGCGTGCGCCGTGACGGTTGTGACCGGCGCGGCCGCAGTCAGCTTTCCGGCCCGGCAACCGCTCATGTCAGGTCGATGGCGACCGCCGGCGGCCTGGCCAGGCTGTTGTGAACGGTGCAGTGCGAGACCACCGCGCGCAGCGCCGGCCACCGCGCGGCCGGCAGGCCGGCCGGGACCTGGACGGCCAGGCGGATGCCGCTCACTCTGGCCGGGCGGTCAGTGGCCATGTCGAAGCTGGCCGATACGGCCAGCCCGTCGCGGCTGTAGCCATGGCGCGTGAGATAGCCGCCTGCGTAGAAAGCCGCGCAGGTGGCCAGCGAGGCCACGAAGAGTTCCGTGGGGGTCGGCGCGGCATCCTGCCCGCCGGCCTCGGCTGGCTGGTCCACCAGCACCTGGTGGCCGCGCACCGCCACCTCGTAGGCCTCCCCGGCCACGAACCGGACGTCCATCTGCTGGGTGTTCCCTGTGCTGGGCAGCAACGCCGTCGTCTGCACCTGGTCCATGTCAACGCTCCCTGCTGGGCTCGGTACCGCTTTCCTCATTTCAATACCCGCCGGGGTACCAGCGGCAGGTGCGACGGTCATGCCCGCCAGGGCCTTTGGTCCTGGCGGCCCGCGCCCGGCGGTCGGCGCGTCGCGTGTCGGCTCGGCCGACATTACCAGTATACCCTAGGGGGTATGTGGAGCCACGTCGGCCCCGCCTTGCGGTCTCCTCGCGGGACATCCCGCGGGATCGTGCGGGGCCGTCAGTGAGCCACCGTGCCGCCGGGAACGCCCCGGGTCCTCCGCCTGTTACCGTGGACCAGATACCCATGGGGGTATATTCGAGGAGGCGCATGATGAGAATGGTCCAGCTCATGAACTCAGTCGCCGGGCGAACGGGCGAGCGCTGGCCGGCCTGGTGCTGATCGCGGCGGGAGTAGCCACTGGCGGCGCCGGCGGCGCGGTTCTGGCGGTAGCCGGCCTGGTCCCGCTAGCGGCCGGAGCCTTCGGCCGCTGCCTCGCCGCGCCGCTGTTCCGGGCGCCCGTGCGGGCCCGGTGACGGGCGGCGCCAGGTGGCCGGTCAGCATCCGGGCCGGGGCGGACGCCCGGGCACCAGGAGCGGCGACACTCTCTCCAGCCGGAGCGCCTGCTCCCCGGCTGGCGGTCGGCGCTGGTGGTCGTCGCGCATCCCGGCGACGAGACCTTCGGGCTCGTTGCGCTAACAGCTCTCTTGAGCTGCACATAGGACGCTCCCAGTCGGCGGAGATGATGCGCCAAGTATACCCACAGGGGTATTGATTGAGGTGGTGAGCGGTCAGGGCGAGGATTCAGTCTTGCCACGGACGAGGCCGGCCAGCAGGCTTGCCGCGGCCGCCTGGAAGCGCCCGGTATCACCGTAGGGCGCGGCGACGAGCACGGCCCCTTCGATGCCGCCGGTGATCATCTGCGCCACCTGCCGCACAGATCCGGCCAGCTGCAGGCTGCCCTCCTCCTGGCCCCGTTCCAGGACGTCTCGCAGCCAGGCCTCGCTCTGGTCGAAGAACCGGATCACGGCGGGCTGCATGGACTGCGGGAGCGTCTGGTACTCCGCTGCCAGCACGCCGCAAACGCACATCCGCCGCTCGAGCAGCACCGCGAGATGCAGCCCGGCGAAACCGTCGATCCTGGCGGGCGCCAGCGTGAACCTGGCACTGATGCCGGCCAGATCCTGCGCGAAGCGCGCCGCGTAACGCGCGATGAGCGCCTCCCCAAGCTCCGCCTTGCCCGCGAAATGGTAGTGCACCGCGGCTGTGGAGATGCCCAGCTCCCTGGCGACGTCCGTGTAGCTGAACGCATTGAACCCGCGGACCTGGACCAGCAATTCGGCCACATCGAGGATATGCGTGGCGGTGCCAGGTTCGTCTTGCTCATGCGCAGCCAAACGCGGTGTGACCTCCCCGGGCCCGCTGGGATCTCCCAGCAATCACTAGGCACCAAACTGACCTATTGGTAAGTAAGCATAGATCATCGCGACGGCAGGCCGCGCGACATCAGCTGCCGCGCACTTATCGGGCCCACAGTCGGCAGGGTGGCGTGAGCCGGGTAGCGCAGCGGATCACCAGTCGGCCGGACCGATACCCTGCAGGGTATACTGAGGGACAGCCCCGAAGGAGGCACCCCATGAAGATCGACGAGGAGGCCGCACGCCCGGTGCTCAACCGGCTCCGCCGGGCCCAGGGCCAGCTGGCCGGGGTCATCACGATGATCGAGTCCGGGCGGGAGTGCGCGGAAGTGGTCACCCAGCTGGCCGCGGTATCCCGGGCCCTGGACCGGGCCGGGTTCAAGATCGTGGCCAGCGGGATGCGGCAATGCCTGTCCGCAGAAGAAGGCGATTCCCCGATGTCGGAGGATCAGCTGGAGAAGATGTTCCTCACCCTCGCCTGACCACTTGATCATCGGGCCCAGCGATCCGGAAGGAGGGGAACATGGACTACGGGATCACCATCCGCACGCCTATCCCGTTCACCGAGGCGGTGGCGCGCGTCCGCGAGGCGCTCAAGGCGCAGGGCTTCGGCGTGCTCACCGAGATCGACGTACAGGCCACCTTGCGCGACAAGCTCGGTGAGGAGATGGAGGAGTACCTCATCCTCGGCGCCTGCAACCCGCCGCTGGCGCACCGGGCGCTTGCTGCCGACCGCAGGATCGGGCTGCTGCTGCCCTGCAACGTGGTGGTACGGACCGAGGGGGGCCAGACGGTCATCGAGGCGCTCGACCCGCAGACGATGGTCGTGGTAGCCGCGCAGCCGGCCCTCCAGCCGGTGGCGGACGAAGCCGCGACCCGGCTCCAGGCCGCGCTGGATTCCATGCGAGACAGCGGAGAAACCGGCTGACCGGCCGCTGGGCGGCCAGCGGGCTACCTAGTGTGCAACGGAACCCCCACGTGCTGGCCGTGGTCTCGGCGTGGTCTCGCCATCACGGCGGGCGCGCAGGGAGCGCGGATCTGAGCTCAGTCCGGGCGTCAGAGGCCTCGTAACCGTGGTGGGCGAGGGAGACGAGTGCCGAGTACCGGCGCACTGCGCCGACACAGGCAACTGAGACCGTGGCGAGCTGCAGCGCAGTAGCCATCAGTTCCTAGCGGCCAGCGCCGTCGGGAGGCGTTTGACGTTCCCGCACGTAGTCTGTGTCTCCTGGCCACGGATGGTTCGCAAACAGTGGGTCTAAGAGGCTGCTTGCCGGCGTGGCGGTCGGAAGGGATCCTGCCGTGGCAGTCGCGGATGATCCAGTTCGGAAGGCCCTGCTGCGCCGGGGCTTCGCACTGGAGTACGCGACATTGACCTGGAACGTTGTCGGGATCGTGGTCCTGGCCATCGCGGCGATCTCGGCCCGGTCGGTAGCGCTGGCCGGATTCGGCCTCGATTCGCTGATCGAGATCGGCGCGTCCACGGTCGTGATCTGGGAACTATCGGGCACAGGCGAGGAACGCCAGCGCCGGGGGCTGCTGCTGATCGGGTACGCGTTCACCGCCCTGGCGGTTTATCTGCTGGTCCAGTCAACGGTCGCGCTGGCCACCGGCTATGACCCGCGGCACTCCCTGCCCGGGATCATCTGGACCACGGTCACCGCAGCGGCCATGTTCGCGCTGGCTGCCGGTAAGACCGAGACCGGCCGGGCATTGGGCAATCCTGTGCTGAGCACTGAGGGCCGGGTCACGATGATCGACGGCATCCTGGCGACTGCGGTGCTGCTCGGCCTGACGCTGAACGCGGCGCTGGGCTGGTGGTGGGCCGACCCTGCCGCCGGTTACGTGCTGGTTTACTACGCTGCCCGCGAGGTTCGCGAGATCTTCTTCGTCCATGACTGAAGCCGGTGGCCGTTTGCGGCGGCCCGGCATTCACCAGTCCCGGCCATTCCGGCGCTCCGGTATTGAGGCGAGCAAGATCGGCGTCGTGCACCCTCAGATGATGATCGGGTGTCGTTTCCGCAGCTGGCGGCGCGTGACCTTGGCGACAAGGGTCAAGGTCCTCTTTGCCCCGGTGCTGGCCTTCTGCGCCCTTGGATCATCAACATCTGGTACCCGGAATTGCTCGGGAACGGCAGGACAAGGCTGCGCCGCCTGCAGCGCAAGATCCGCGAGCACGCCCCGGCCACCAAGGTCCTGCGCGCGCCGGGAAACCACCCTCGCCACTGCGCTCTGGACGCCCCGCCGATGGCCGCGGGTGCGGCCCTGCCGGAGGCAAGAACACGGGCCATAGGCCGATAAGGCGATCAGGAGCCGCGGATTCAAGGCTAAGACGAACAAGTTGCCACGAGGAGATGGAGAAGACCATGACAAACCAGGTCGGCCAGGAGCACGGCGCCCGGTACGCAGAGATCGCGCGCCGGTGGTTCACGGATGGATGGGCGGGAGATCTCGCGATGGCTGACGACATCTTCAGTGAGGACCTCCGGCCCAACGGGGTCCACGTCGGCGTGGCAGGACCCGTCGAAAGGATCCGTGACCGGCTCACAGGATTCCCCGATTTGACCACGGAGCAATGCTTGAAACCTAGTAGCAGTGCACGGCACCGGAGACTTCTTCTTGAAACCCGGGGCTGGACCCCTATCCACAGACTGTGGCTCCGGTTGCCGTGCACCTGGTCCGGCGTGGCGTCCTGGCGCCGGGCAGGGCGGCGGTGAAGATCGTGTTCCGAGCCGTCCGCACGGTGGCGTCCTCTTGCAACCCGAGCCCCGAGCTCTGTCCGGAGACTGACGTCCGTGCGGTGAGCTGGGGTCACGAACTGCTCATCGGATGCTGGGCCATCGAGCCCTTCCATTAGGGCGCTGCGTGTCCCTGCAGGGCTCATCCTTCGGGCCAGGGTCAGGGCAATGGGAGGTCTGGGTTGACGATCACGTGCGGTATTGACTGGGCGGAGAACCATCACGACGTAGCGCTGGTGGACGAGGCCGGGAAGCTGGTCGCCAAGCGGCGCATCGGCGATGACGTGCAGGGCTACCGGCAGTTGCTGGAGTTGCTCGCCCATGCTGGCGATAGTGCCAGCGAGCCGGTCCCGGTCGCGGTGGAGACGGCGCGGGGCCTGCTGATCTCGTGCCTGCGCACGACGGGCAGGAAGGTGTACTCGATCAACCCGATGGCGGTGGCCCGGTACCGGGAACGTCACACGGTCGCCCGGGCGAAATCAGACCATGCCGACGCGATGGTGCTGGCGAATATCCTGCGCACCGACGCCGCCGCGCACCGGCCGCTGCCGGCGGACTCCGAGCTGGCCCAGGTGATCGCGGTGCTGGCCCGGGCGCAGCAGGACGCAGCGTGGAACCGCGGGCAGCTGTCCAACCAGCTGCGCTCGCACCTCAAGCAGTACTTCCCGGCCGCGCTGGCCGCGTTCCAGGTCAAGGGCGTCGGCCTGGCCTCCCGCGAGGCCCGGGCGGTCCTCGCCGTGGCACCGGACCCGGCCGCGGCGGGCAGGCTGTCGGCGGCCCGGCTGGGGTCGGTGCTGCGCCAGGCCGGCCGGCAACGCGGCATCGAGGCGTGGGCCAGCCGCCTGCGCGCCATCTTCGCCGGTGACTACCTGGCATCAGCTGGCCGCGGTCGAGCAGGCGATGGGCCGCCAGGCCCGCGCGCTGGTGCTGCAGCTCGACGCGGCGTGCCGCGCTGCTGACGACCTCGCCGAGGCCGCCGCGGCAGCGTTCGCCGAGCACCCGGACGCGGTGGTCCTGTCCAGCTTCCCCGGGATCGGGCCGGTCACCGGCGCCCGGGTGCTGGCTGAGATCGGCGATGACCGGACCCGGTTCCGCGATGCGCGCGGGCTGAAGTCCTACGCTGGGTCAGCGCCGGTCACCGTCGCCAGCGGCAAGAGCCGCGTC
Organism: Streptosporangiaceae bacterium; assembly: GCA_050011895.1. Classification (GTDB taxonomy): domain Bacteria; phylum Actinomycetota; class Actinomycetes; order Streptosporangiales; family Streptosporangiaceae; genus DATBGO01. The sequence goes on from JBEKIF010000041.1 coordinate 35,814, forward strand.
GTGCGCAACCGCAAGGTGAAAAACCAGCGGCTCGCCGCGGCAGGCTACGTGTGGGTCTTCGGCGCGCTTCCCTCACCCCAGGTCAAGGACCTCTACGACCGCCGGCGCGCAGCAGGCGACCGCCACGCCGCCGCGATGCGCAACCTGTTCAGCCGCCTGCTGGGCTGCCTGCACCACTGCCTGCAGACCGGGCAGGCCTTCGACCCGGCCAAGGCCTTCCCGCTCCCCGAATCCCAGCCCGAACTTGCCGCCGCTTGACAGTTAGCAAGATCGGATGTCTGTGGATGGGCCGGGAAAGGAGCGTACCTTCCCGGTGATCTAGTCGAGGTCCCAAGCAAGATCGGCGCTCGAACGCCGGTCGGGAAGGTACAACCCGATGCTCACCGTAGTCACTGCCCGGGCCGGCCGGGTGCAGCCGATGGCTCGTCGTCGCTGATCGATGAGATCGTGCGGGAGGGTGCCCGGCGGATGCTGGCCGAGGCGCTGCAGGCAGAGGTGGATGCGTATATCGCAGCGTTCGCGGCCGAGCGGGATGAGAATGGCCGCCGCTTGGTGGTCCGGAACCGGCTATCACCAGAGCCGGGAGGTGCTGACCAGCGCGGGCGCGGTTGAGGTGACCGTGCCGCGGGTGAACGATAAGCGCACCGACCGTGAATCCCGCCTCGGCCAGGCAGATCGCGCTGGTCAGCCCGCTCACCCCGGCACCGATCACGAATGCGTCAAGCCTGGGGGTGTTCACCCAGGAAACATACTCGCTGCCAGCGCGCTCCAGCCCGGCCGAACGACGGCCGCGTTACCGCCGGGGGCTCCCGCTCCGCCTCAGCGGGTGGCGAGCGTTTAGTGGACGTCGAGGTGGTCGGCGGCGCGGTTCGCGGTGATGGCCACGCTGTCCCCGGCCAGCAGCGCGTGGTCGTCGACGACAGGGAGGTCGGCCGTGGTGAAGCTGACCTGGTGGCTGAGCAGTGCCGGGCTGGCCTCGGGCCGGTCGAGGTCTAGAGCGTCGCGGGCGCTCAGGGCCGCGGGGGTGATGGCCTCGCTGGTCCGGCCGATCGCGCGGCCATGCTCGGCCAGGACGGCGTACAGCCCTCGGCGGCAGAGGTCGGCGGGATCCAGGGCAGCGGCCAGCTGCGCCGGGAGATGGGACGTCTGGACGATGACCGGCCGGCCGTCGGCCAGCCGCAGGCGGCGCAGCCGGAGGACCTGCCCGGCCGCGCCGAGGCGGGCGCCGACGTCGTCCGGCGCCGCGACGGTGTCCGCGGCGAGCAGCCGGGTGGTGATCTGCGCGCCCCGGCCGGACCACGAACCGGTCACGCACCACGAGCTGCCCTGCCTGAATGCGCACCTCATGGCCATCGCTTAGGCGCACCGGCCCAGCCGGGGCAGGTGCGGTCCTGCCGGGACGGTTAGGGCTGTCAGCCGATGCCCTGGCGCGGGCGTGCGGGCGGTTTCGACGTGGGGAGCATATGGCGGAAAGCTAGGCGGGAAGGCCAGGCTGGTGGTGATGGCGTGTCGGTAGGGTGCTCGTCGGTCTGGGTTGATGCTGGTCAACCGGTGGGTTGAGGTGCTGCTCAACCTGGATGCCCATCTGTGGGCCGACGCGCCGATGGGCGGCTGGCGACAGGCTCGGGATCATGAATACTAACTCGGCGTACCTCATCAACGCGATCCTCGTCCTGCTGGTCGTCCGCCAGATCCGCGAGCACCGGCTGGACCTGCGGAACCTGGCCGTCCCGGTGCTGGCTGTCGGCGCTGCCGCCGTCCTGTTCCTGCATTCGGTGCCGGTCGGGGGCAACGATGTCCCGCTGGAGCTGATCTGTGTTTCGGCCGGGGCGGTCATGGGCGGCCTGGCCGGGCTGGCCACGTACCTGCGCCGCGGCGGTGACGGCCGGGTGCTGGGCCGGGCGGGCTGGCTGGCCGCCGGCCTGTGGATCACCGGGGTGGGCGCCCGGATGGCGTTCGTGTTCGCCGCCACCCACGGGGCTGGCCCGGCGATCGGCCGGTTCAGCTTCGCGCATCAGATCACCGGCGCGGACGCATGGACCGCGGCGCTGGTGATGATGGCCCTGGCCGACGTGCTGACCCGGCTGGTCGTGCTGTTCGTGCGCGGCCGCCGGATGACAGCCGGGGCACCCGCCGTCTCCGCGCCGGTCCGCGCTGGTACCCATGTCTGATCTGTTTTCGGCGCCCGCCGCGCGCCAGACTGTGACCATGAGGACACGGCTGGCAGCGGCGGGCCGCACGCATGGCCCGGCGGATCCCGGCCAGCCGCCGCCCGCGGCGGGCGCCGGGGAGGCGTCGGCCCGGGTGGCGCAGGCGCGGTCGCGCGCCGGTGAGCGCCGCTACCGTCAGCGCCAGATGCTGCGTCCGCTGGGATGGGCTTTTATCGCGGTCGTGGTGGTCGCCGGTCTTAATAGCCATCCCGCGGCGGGCCTGACAGGGATCCGGCTGGCCATCACGGCCGCCGTCGCCGTGTATGTCGCGGCTGCAGCCGTGGGCCTGACACCTGGCTGGGGTGAGCGCGGCCTCGCGGCTCAGATGACGGCGCCCTGGGGGCGCTTTGCTGACCGCCCGCGCGCTTCACCAGCGAGACGCCACTGGCTCTTCCCCTCGTTGAAGTCGAACAGCAGATCATGGCGCACGCCATACGAGGGATAC
>JBEKIF010000042.1:0-37826 GCA_050011895.1 Streptosporangiaceae bacterium
TTTCACCCGGCGGCCAACATCGCAAAGATGCGCTCCGGTATCCCGTTGACCGACACGGACCGATGGCCATGGCTACGGATCATTGCCCGGTGGATGGACGAGCGGATCGCGGCAGGCGAGTCCGCGGTCGTGCCCTGCTCGCTACTCAAGCGCAGCTACCGGGACCTTTTGCTGACCGGCCGCCCAGCCGCCCGCGTGGTCTTCCTGAACGCTGACCGCGATGTGCTGCATGCGAGGCTGGCCGCCAGGCACGGCCACTTCTTCAGCGTCCGGCTGCTGGACAGCCAGTTCGCCGACCTGGAGCCGCCGCAGCCAGCCGAATCTGCGCTCGTGCTCGACGCGACAAAGACGCCGGTTCAGCTCGCCGACGAAATCACTGCCCGTCTGGGCCTGGCCGCCTCCCCGGCGGATGCTCCGGCCGGCCAGGACGCGGAATGACTGGCCTCGCCTCCCGTTAGCGGGCTGACCGGGGAGGCTAGGGTGACTAGCGTGCAGAATCCTTCCAGCCGGGCGGCGTCAGGGCCGCGGCCTGCTGAGATCTATCCGGCCGCCCGGCAGGAGAAGCCGTGGGGATACGAGCTGATCTTCGCTGCGGTCAGCGGCAAGTACGCCGGCAAGGTCATCCACGTCAACGCCGGGCACTCGCTGAGCCTGCAGTATCACCGGGAGAAGGAAGAGACGATCAGCGTGCTCGACGGCGAAGCCATGGTCGAGTACGGCCCGGCCGCCGATCAGCTGACCGAGCGGCGGTTCCGGCCCGGCGACACCGTCCATCTGCCGCCAGGCGTGCTGCACCGGATCCGGGCGATCTCCGATCTCACCTTCGCCGAAGCATCAACCGCCAGCCCCGGCTGGCGCGACGACGTCGTCCGGCTCGAAGACAAGTACGGCAGGTCGGGCACGAGCGCCCCCTGAGTGCTGATCAGGCGGGCCTACCGGACACACGACGGGCCGGCCAGCACTGGCCGGCCCGTCGCCGTTCCGTAAAGGTGCTGTTCTTCAGTCGCGCTGTTCTTCAGTCGCGCTGTTCTTCCCTGATTGCCTCCGGCGGTCTCCCGCCGGTCCCGCGGTGGGCCGCTGGCGGCCCACCGCGGGATGCGGCATTACTTGATCGTGTAGGAGTACGGCAGGCCCGCCAGCTCGTCGCCGCTGAACTGGCCGTACGGGGGCACGCCGGTGAGCAGGTCATCGACGTAGAGGGTGCCGGTCACCTGCCTGCCCGAGGGACCGGCCGGCGTGATCGTCACGTTGATCACACCGCTCTGGCCCGGGTTGAGGATGAGCGGCGCGACCGACGCGGCCGGGTTGATGGCCGCCAGCATGATGTCGCCGGTGTCGGACGTCACCGAGGTGTCGAATTGCTTGGTCTGCACGGTCATGGACGAGCTGACCGTGCCGGCCGGTGCCGGGCCCGAGTACGGACCGCACTCGGTCGGCGCCGCGTACCAGAAACCCGACGAGACGGCGCCGCCGTCCGATGGGGTGTAGCCGGCCGTTTCCGTGGTTGCGCAGAGCGGGCCAGCCCCGGGGTTGTGACTGGCGGGCTCGGGGTCGCCCTGGGTGGCACCGAAGTCGAACATGATCGGCAATGATGCTATCGACGTGGTGCTGACGCTGGTGGTTTCCGTCGGCATGAACCAGACCGGTTCGCTGCCGGTCAGCGGCAGGGTCAGACCGGTGATCTGGCTGAGGCCGGCCAGCGTGACGCTGGCACTCTGGTCGAGCCTCGGGTCGACGAAGAAGGCTTCCGGAGCCGCCCCGTTGTTGGTGATCTTCACCGGGACGGTCACCGGCGTGCCTGCCGCCAGCTGCGTGCTGGTGCTGTCCGGCAGCCCGGCGGCGCTGGCACTGACGTCATCGAACTTGATGTTGCCGGTGTAGGGCTGCGAGATCTCGTCCCCGACCGTCGGCTCGGTGAACGCCACGATCAGCGTCCAGGTGCCCGGAGCCGGGTTGAGCGTGTACGCGGTCAGCGACAGGGTCTGCGAGCCGTTGGTGTTGTTCTGCCCGAAGCCGCGGGTGTCGCCGTCCGGGCTGACCAGGTAGGCGCCCACCGGGTCATTCACGTCATTCGTGAGCGACACGTTGGCCGTGATGTTATGCACCCCGGCGCCGACCCTGAACTCGTAATACTCGTCCTGGCCCTCTCCGGGCGCGCGCCCGTTGCCGCCGGTCAGCGTGCCATGGAACGCGCCGCCACTGGCCACGTCCACGGTGCTGCGCAGCGTCACCGGGATGGTGCTGGTGCCGCTCAGGCCGAGGTTCGAGATGAAATCGAACGATCCAGTCGCATCACCGGGCGATGACGGCGTGGTCGCCGACACCGTCACGGTCCGGCTGCCGCCGGGGGCCAGCAGCACGGTGGACGGCGAGGCCGAGCCGAACGACGCGTATCGCTGCGTCGCGATCTGCCAGCCGACGGTCCCGTTGGTGCCGCCGTCAGCGGCCACGTCGCCGAACAGGACACCGGTCCAGGTACCCGGGGCCGGGTGCGAGACGTCGGCGGTGTCGAAGTTGCCGACGCCCTGCGGGAAGGAGTGCGAGGCAAACCGGCCCAGCGGATCGACCAGGATCATGCGCACCCGCGCGTTCAGGCCGCTGGCCGGGTTGCCCGGATAGAAGTCCGAGGCGGTCAGCCGGTCCTGGCCCGGCGGGACGGTGAAGTGGAATTCGGCGTAGTTGTTCTGCAGGCCCTGGTAGTTAGCGAACTGCGGGCTGGTCGCGTCGTTCAGGACGGCGGTGCCGCTCTGCACGTTCTGGTCCGGCCCGAAGCCACGGCCCCTGATGGTCACCAGCTGCGGGACCGAGCCGGTGTTGGTGAGCGTGACCGGCCAGCTCTCTGCGGTACCCGGCGGGTCGATCGCGTTCAGCTGGTCGGTGGACTTCAGCAAGGTGGCACCCTGCCGGGCCGGCGCGCCGGCGCTGGTGTGGATCGACTCGGCGAGCTGGACCGCCTTGTAGGCGTTGACCAGTCCGGCGCCCTGCTCATCGGCGGGCACGCCAAGATCGGTCGCGGTGCTGACCAGAATCTGCTTGACCAGCGCGGGAGTGGGGTTGGCCCCGCCGTGCGTCTTACGGTAGGCCTGGATGACCAGCGCCGCCGCACCGGCGGTGAGCGGCGAGGATTCGCTCGTCCCGCCGCTCTCCTCTATCGGGGAGGCCGCGCCGGTGAAGTTGGTGCACTCGGTGTAGATCGCGATGTCGGTGCTGCAGGACGCGAAGCTCAGCTCGGCCGGCGCGACCAGGTCGACGGTGCCGCCGGTCTCGTTGAAGCCACCTGAGCTCAGCGCGCTGATGTTGTCACTGAGCCAGCCAGTGGTGGCGAAGTAGCGCGCCGCCGCGTAGTTGGTCTGCGCGTAGAACCGGTCGTCCGTCGAGCCGCCGACCGAGATGACGTTCGGGTCGGTGGATGGCGAGCCGATGGTGTTGGTCGAGCCGGCGTCGCCGCTGGACACCGTGACCGTGACACCGGCCGCTACCGCGGCGTCGTCGAACTGCTTGGTCGCGTCCAGCGCGGTGACGTCGGGGAAGTTGTTGGAGCCGAACGACTCGTTGATCACGTTCACGTGGTCGGTCTCGACCGCGTAGTTGATCGCCTCGAGGAAGTTGGACTCGGTGGTGTCCTCGAACTCGCCGAACACGTCCAGGCCGACCACGCTCGCGCCGGGGGCCACGCCCTCGATCCTGACGTTGCAGGCGGTCGGGTCGGGCTGAGCGCTGAAGTCCTGCGCGTTGTAGACGTGGATGCCCTGGCCCGCGATCGAGTTGGCGTCCAGGAACGCCTCGTCGCCGCCGGTAACCTGGCCAGGTCCGTCGCCGGTGAAGTCCTGGTAGTCACCGCCGACGGCGGGGTCGAACACCGACTTGCCGTCCGGCCGGATGAAGTTGACGTTGTTCGGGTCGAGCCCGTCAGCGATCCAGGCGACCTTCACACCGGCACCGGTGATGCCCAGCGTGCGCGCCGTCTGCTGGTGCGGGTTGTCCGAATCCACGCCCATCAGCGCGAGCCCCTCCGGGTCGAGCTGAGCCTTGCCGCTGGAGCAGGCGCCCGGGATCACGTGCGGGGTCAGCGACGTCGGCGCGTCCGAGGTCCGGGTGACCATCTTCGCTGCCGTCGTGATGGTCGGCGTCGCGGCGGCCGTCTCCGGCTGGGCCCCGCGGATGGTCACGTCCGGGATGACCTCGGCCACCGACGAGTTGGCCTTCAGCCGGGTCTCCTCGCCCGCCGAGATCGTGGCCGCGAACGAGTTGACCAGACGGTAGGCCTTGACGTGGGTGGCGTGCACCTCGCTCAGCTCGCTCATCAGCGGCTTCTGGTCGCTGGCGATGACGCCGGCCCGCATCGTCGCCGCGTGGCTGCCCACCGGGGCGGCGGCGAGCTGGCTCTTCATGATGACGACCACGTGCTGATTGACGTTCGTCGACAGCTGAGCTGCCAGCGCGGCAGTCATGGGCTGCTGGGCAATGCCGGGGGCTGCCGGAGCGGCGGTTGCCGCCGATGCTCCGGTTGACTGCCCGGCCACCAGGGCCGGTACCGCGACTGCCGTAATGACCAGCGAAGCGGCCCTGCTCGTAGCGCGCGCTCTTCGCGCGGCACCAGTCCTGCGTCCTCGCATGCTCGCCTCATCCTCGAGGGCGGCCGTGGGTCGGCCGCGGTGTGACCGTCCCAGCGCGGCACACGGTAAGCATGAGCGCGGTGGGACTTTGACGACATTCAAGCGGGACGCTAGCAGGAATGGCGGACATCGGAAATTTCATGTTATGTAACATTTACATAACAACACAATGGACGACCGCGAGGTCACAGTCAGGCTGGACGGTCATTGACCACGCCGGAGTCGAAAAGCAGCGAGAATACGACGGGTAACCGTTTGGGAGGAAGGGGGCTCGGACACGATGCGGTACGCGGCGCTCCTTCGGGGCATCAATGTCGGCGGCAACAAGATGCTCGCCATGGCCGACCTGCGTGCGCTACTGGCCGGACTCGGCTATGCGGACGTGACCACCTACCTGCAGAGCGGCAACGCCGTCTTCAGCTGTCCCGATCAGCCGCCGCCGGCGCTGGCGGCCGCGATCGAAGAGCGCGTCGCGCGGGAACTCGGCCTGCGGCTGCGGGTGATAATCAGGACGGGCAGCGAGCTTGCCGACGTGGTCAGCCGCAGCCCGCTGCCCGACGGTCCGGAGAACCCGGCACGGTTCTTTGTCGCCTTCTTGTCCGCGGTGCCCGACGCGGCGGCGGTCCGGGATATGGAGCATCAGGCGTTCGGCGCGGACCGGATCTGGATCAGCGGCGCCGAGGCATACCTGTGGTGCCCGAATGGCTCCGCCGATAGCCCGCTGACCAAGGGCATCATCGACAAACGGCTCGGCGTCACCGCGACCTCGAGGAACTGGAACACGGTCACCAAGCTGGTAAGCCTGGTCAATGGATGACACCGGACCCGCGCCGCCGCCTTCCATTCGCCGGCTGGCCTGCGCATTCATTCGTCGGCTTGCCTGCGCAGCCGCTTGATCTGGGCGCGCCGCTGCTTGGCTGCCAGCCTGCGCTCGACCGCCCCACGGCTCGGCCTGGTCGGCCGGCGTGGCCTGCGCGGCGGCCCGGACGCCTCGGTAAGCAGCGCCGATAGCCTGGCCGCCGCGGCCTCCCTGTTGCGCAGCTGGGAGCGGTTCTCCGACGCTGTCACTGTGAGCACTCCTTCGACCAGGCGGCTCGCGAGCGCTCGGATGGCCCGGTCTTTCAGGACAGGCGGCAGTGCTTCAGACGCGGCCAGGTCATAGGAGAGCTCCACCCGGCTGTCGGCGGTGTTCACCGACTGGCCGCCCGGCCCGGAGGACCGGGAGAATCGCCAGGACAACTCGTCTGGCGGGATCGTCGTGCCGCGGACGCTGACCTCAAGCGCCATGCCTGCCCCCGCGGGGCGCCCCATCATCGGTCACCCGACCTGCCTACCACCTCGTGGCCGTCCGGGCCGGGCCGGGGCGGGGCGACCCGGCTCGGCCCGGGCCGGGCGGGCGGCCGGTCAGCCTAGCGGCCGCTGCGCGCCCGGATCGCTGGTACCGCGAAGGGAGCGGCAGCCACTGCCGCCGCGATGAGCCCGACGAAAGCGCCGAAATCCCATCCGACTCCGGCCCCGGGCCTGATCAGGAAACCGATCACCACCAGCAGCAGGTTGATGCCCGGGCCGGCTAGCAGCAGCTGCTCGTGCCGGAGCGGAAGGCTGAACGGCAGCTGGGCAAAGCCCGCGCGCATGACAAGGTACGCCAGCAGCACCAGGGCGATGATGAGAGTGAGGTACTCCCAGCCATGCCAAAGACCGTTGACCGAGACGGTTATGAACGCATCGCTTGCTACGAACCACGGCAGGAACAGCGAGATCAAGAGGACAACCGTGGCACCGCCCACGATCTGGTCGTTCCTCGTCAGCCGTTTCAGGTCGAAATTGAACGCCGGAGCTGCTGCCGCTCCGGGCGCCGCCGATCGCGCGAATCGCGCGCCCGCCGGAGCAGAGGCCGGCTGGCCTACGTTACCGGCTAGCTGTGCCCCGCAACTGGGGCATACGGCCGACCCTGCGGCAACGTCATTACCGCATTGCGAGCAGATCATAGGTGTTTCCGCCTCTCGAATCGGCCGGAGCCGCGCTCCGTGCCTTCCCACCCACCCCTAATGCCTGCTGCCGCCTCCACAGCCGGGTTCCAGCACTGGAACGCGCATCGTTAATACGACGCGCGGCAATCTTCGCTCGTTGGCAGAGATCTTTCGGGAGAAACTGCCCTAGCTCCGGCCCTGGTCCTGGCACCCAGGTCACCGGTCAAGGTCCACGGCGTGCCTCATAGTGCCGGGCGCCGGGCGCCGGGCGCTCCGGATTACCGGGGGGCTTCGCCGCTGTGCAGCACCGGCGGGTCGCTGACCGGCACCGCTCTTACTTCGCGTCGGCGTAGCAGCTCACGACCGCCGTGGTCATCGGAAACCGGACACCCGTCTCGCCGAAGACCATCCGTCCCGCCGCGGCGGCGGCCTCGCCCACCGCCGCCACGACGGGCTCCCCGAGGGCCGCGGGGCAGTGCACGATCACCTCGTCATGCTGGAAGAACACCAGCTGCGGGCCCTGGTCGCCGGCACCGTCCGGCTGCTCCGGTGATGACGGCGCCAGGCTGGGGCCGCCGTTAATCCTGGCAATGACGGACAGCCTGCTGCGCAGGCCCGCGAGCAGCACCAGCGCCCAGTCAGCGGCGCTCGCCTGCACCACGAAGTTGCGGGTGAACCGGCCCCTGGCGCGGGACGCCCGGCCAGCTCCCGGATCCCGCTCGCCGTCCGGATCGCCGGATTCCTCAGTGACGCTGCGCCAGGCCGCCGACGGCGGCGGGCAGGAGCGGCCAAGGACCGACCTGACCACGCGGCCTTCCTCACCAGCGCGGGCCGCCTTCTCCAGATAACCCGCCGCCTGCGGGAACCGTCGTCTGAGCACGGCCAGCAGCTGCCCCGCCTCGCCGCCTGCCCCGCCATACATCGCGGACAACAGGGCGATCTTGGCCTTGCCGCGGTCCCCGCCGAAGACACTGGCCAGCGCCTCGTAGAGATCACCGCTTGCCGCCGCCGCGGCGAACGCGCCATCCCCCGCGAGTGCCGCAAGGACCCGCGGCTCCAGCTGCGCCGCGTCAGCCACGACCAGGGCCCACCCCGGGTCGGCCACCACCGCGCGGCGCAGGACCCGGGGGATCTGCAGGGCCCCGCCGCCGCGCGACGCCCAGCGGCCGGATACCACGCCGCCCACCACGTACTCCGGCTTGAACCTGCCGCCGGACACCCAGCTGTCCAGCCAGGCCCAGCCATGCGCGGTATAGAGCCTGGCCAGCTCCTTGTATTCGATCAGCGGCGGGACCGCCGGGTGGTCGATCTCGCGCAGTACGGAGTACCTGGTGGAGGCCGCCCGCACGCCGTCCGCCGCGAACGCCTTGACCAGCTGCGCCGGCGAGTCCGGATTGACCGGACGGCCGCCGAACGCCGCCGAGACCTGCGCTGCGAGCTCGGCTAGCCTGGCCGGGCGCGTCCCCGGCGGGACCGCAGGCGGCCGGTGCCCGAGCAGGCCGGTCAGCAGTTCGTCGTGCACGTCAGCGCGCCAGGGCAGCCCGGCGTACGCCATCTCGGCGGCCGCCAGGCCGCCCGCCGACTCGGCCGCCACCAGGGCGCCGAACCGCGCCGGATACTCGTCGGCCGCGATCGCCCGCAACTGGCCAGCATGCGCCGCGATCACCGCGTCGAGCTGGGCTTCCGGGTCGGGGGACGCCCGCTCCCCGGGCTCGAACAGGGCGCCCTGCCCGCGGCCCGCACTGCCGATACGGCCCGCACTGCCGATACGGCCCGCACTGCCGATACGGCCCGCACTGCCGACACGGCCCGCACTGCCACTGACGGCAGCGTCCCGCGCGCCGCTCGACGCGCCGTCCCGTGCTGCACCGTTACCCGGTCCCCGATCGCCGGCTACCCGGCTCTCCGCTTCGGCGTCCCGGCTGCCCAGCAGCGCCTCGGCCAGCGCCACATCATGACAGCGGCCCACCCGGACCGCGGCCCGCAGCAGCACCGGATAGAGCTGGGCGGTGCCTGACCAGACCCAGCGGACGCCGTCACCGCCAGCCTGCTCGTACTCCGCGATAGCCCGTGGAAGATCAAGCACCTTAACGGGAGATCCGCTGCGGCTGCCGTCTGCTCCGAGCTCGCACATCAGCCCATCCCGGCAAGCCCCTAGGGCGACGGCAACCCGCACGGTTCAGATTGTCGGGCCTGGGTCTGACAATGTGCGCGCGGCAGCTCCGGCTCCATCATCCGGGCTGGCTACCGGACGCCATGGGAGGGCCGGCCCAGCTGCTAGCGCCATGCCCCTGGTAACCGAAAGCCTGACGGCCCTGCCGTAGCAGCGTGAGATCCGTGATGCTGACCGCCGTGGCGGTGCTTCCGGTGAGAGTCGCCGACAGCGAAGCCTGATGGCCGACCTTGACCGAGCCGATCCCATCGCGCTGCGCGTCCACGATGGTTGAGTTCGCGATGGCATACGTATGCGAGTAGCCGTCGGCGCTCCGGAGCGTGATAGATGTCGCGGAAACCGCGGTGACGTTGCCGTTCTGGAAGTCGACGGTCTGGTAGCCGCCGCCGGCCTTGGCCGCCACGAACTGGCCGTGCACGGCACCGAATACTCCGGCCAGCCCGCCGAACCCGGCGCCGCCGAAGCCGCGGTGCTGCGCCCTGCCTGGCCCGCCCGGGCTCACCGAGGGGGCCGGGGCCGGTGTTGCGGCAACCGGTCTCGACGGCACAGCCGGCGCGGCTGATCCCGTGGTGGCCAGCGCCGCGCCCGCGCCGCCCAGCAAGCCGACCACGGTGAGGGCGGCGATGACGAGGGGCCGACGCGATCGCAACCGCGGCCCCATCGACGCGAACGAGCTGAGCGGGCCTATCGACCTGACAGTACGGACCGCGTCCGATGCCCAGGCGATGCCCCAGGGATCTGCATGGCCCGACGGGCCTCCAGCGCCCGGCGGACTCGCCGGCCCGGCCGCGCTGGGCTGATCGTTGTTCGAAGACTCCGCCGACATCGGAAGAATGCTCCTTCCTGGCACCTGGCTCCGCGCGCCTCAGCAGGAAGATTCCCGTTCTCACCTGAAAATAGGCTGAACTGGAGCACAGATCCAGCTCCGACATTCTCGCCCAGCCAAGGCGCGCGCGCCTTGAATTCCGCTTTTCCTGCCCTGAACGCGGATCGGGCTTGCGTTTAATGCTCAGCAGCCCCGGCCAGAACTGCCGGCCGGCGGAGCGCTCGTGCCGCCCGCACTGACATCCGGGCCGGGATCGGCGGATGCACGGCTGCGGGACCGTGCATCCGCCGATGTTTCCCCCGGCTGGCGGCTGGCGGGCGCTAGCGGTCTCACCACGCGTGCCGCGCAGCTGCCCGGCCAGGCTTCAGGGTCAGCTGCCGCCATCGGCGGGCAAGCCGCCGCCCGGCCGGGCAGCTGTGTCCATGGCCTGGCCATACTGGCCGCCAGCCGGGTGCGGCGCGAACCTGTGCGCAGCCTGGCCGGGCAGCTCGCTTGACGCCCATCCGGCCAGCTCGGCGGCCATCGACGTGAGACCCCTGCGGCCGGTGCCCTCCTGTGGACGGCCGACTCGCTGGGAGCTTCCGGATGACGCCCCGGAGATGCTGGGCCGCTTCTGCCTCGGCATGGCATGGCTACCGGCCACGCGGCCGCCGCGGATCCGGCCGGATGGCATCCGCTCATCTGGACCGGCGAAGAACGGGTCAGGTTCCGGGCCCTCGTCCAGGTAAGAGGCGGGCTCATGCCGGGGCCGGAACGCCATCAGGTCCGTATCGCCCGGCACCGCCGCCAGGCCGGCGTAGCTCGGCGGAATCGCATGCAAGCCAGCTGGGCGGGCAGCGGCGGGCGGCTGGGCAGCGGCGTGCGGCTGGACGATCGCGGGCCGCCGTGCCGCAGCGGGCGGGGACGGGCTCAGCCCGCCACCCGGCTCCAGCCCGCGGCTGGGATCGAGCGGGCTGCCGGGCCCTACCGCCCGCCCGCGGTCCAGCGCGCTACCGGGGCCCCGGGCACTGCCGGGGTCCAGCGCACTGCCGGGGTCCAATGACCGCGCAGGTTCCCTGCTGCCACCGGACTCCAGCGGGCTCAGGTTGCGTGAAGCCGTCGGCCGGTCGGCTGATCTTCCTTGCTCGCGGTTGACCCGCGACTGTTCCTTGGGCCTGGCTCGCTTGGCCGGGACCGGCCGCGGCTGCGCCGGAACGTGCAGCCGCCCGCTGCCGCCGACTTGATCGGCGTCGGCCAGTGCCGCCGCAGGCTCCGCCGTCAGCCCGGCATCTGCCTGCGGTGATCCGGCAGCCGGTCGCACGCAATCGTGCCCTTCCAGGAGGATGGCAAGCTGCTCGGCCTCCTCAGCGGCCACCCCGAACACGACCCGCGGCTGGCCCCATGGCTCCTCAAGTGAGTAGCCCACATAACTCGAGATGGGCGGCATCGGATCCGCGCCAAGGCCGTGCAACGTGCGGTAGCGGTCCCAGGCCCCCTCCAGCGTCGCCGCTGCTCGCTGTGCCCGCAAGACCAAATCTGGATCACGCATCGTGCGATCCTCCCCTCAGAGCGACGGCTCGCCCGCCCAGCTGGCGGGCCCCCCGGAGCGCGCGCACCTAGCCGCGGCCGCTGCGTGAGCAGCGCCCCGGCTGACGGTGCCTGGTGCGCGGACACCGTATCTGCCACCGCCTGATCTCCCCCGCGGTGGCATAGCGACCAGTATTGCGGAGCCCCTGCCTGAGCAGGCGGAATTACCAAAAGTCGTGGGGTGATTACAGCGAGTGGCTAGATGGGGCCGGATGTCTGCCGCAGCTAAATCTCTGCGGAACACGCGATCCGCTTGATCCCTGCCGGTTCGCCCCGCGGGTGCACCGCGGCGGGCTTCCCCGCGGCCGCGACGCGCGGCGGTGGCCGGTCCGCCCTCGCGGACCTGGGCCAAGAGTCCAGCTTCCCCGTTCAGACCGGCTCATTACCTCAGCAGGCCGGATTGGACCTCATACCTCAGGAGGCCGGATCGACCCCGGCTATGTCCCGGACGACGCCCGCGAGCGCGCCCTTTGAACAATGCCCCGCCGCGGCGCATTTCTGGCCGCCGGGGCCGACCCCCCCTTGCTCCTTGCACATGGCCGCGCCTGCGCACGTCAGTGTGCGCCTGCATCCCCGGCACGGTTAGCGCCAGGTAGCGGCCAGATGTCACTCCGAACGCTGCTGCGGGATACCCGCCAGCAGAGCTCGAACCTCTGTCTCCCGGTATCGGCGGTGGCCGCCGAGGGTTCGGATCGACGTCAGCTTTCCGGCCTTGGCCCACCGCGTTACGGTCTTCGGGTCAACCCGGAACATCGTTGCGACCTCCGCTGGGGTAAGCAGCGGCTCGGCCTCTGGTGTACGTGCAGACATAGTTACGGCCTCTCCTCCTGGACCGGTACTGCGATCCTGCGTGTGTTGCTGTGCTGGCTCCCTCGCGGAGCCTGCCGTGGATGTCCCATATGGTCTACTCAGACCATATTGCCATCACCAGCCGTGACAAGTCGACCACCAGGAGCAAAGTTTCTGTTGCGAGTTGCCCCGTTGCTCCACTGATCTGAGTCACGCTGCGTGATTCTAGCGACACGCAGCGTCGCAACGGGCGGATTCGGAAAAGTCATCCCCGCCTCCCCTCAGCTCCCCAGCTGAATCGCTTCCAGGTTCCGCCATCTAGCGCGCAGCCGCTTGTACATCGCCGTCGCGAGCTCGTACTCCTGGCCGGCCAGGGCACTGAAAGCAGCGGCCACTTCGGCTACCGACTGATCGGCACGCAGTGCGTCGTCGTCGAGCAACTGCACCAGTCCCCCGTAGTCAAGCTCCACCAGCGAATGCGGATGGAACTCCTCGAGCCAGCGGCCGACCTCCTCGAGCTCGCCGCTGACCCGGATCATCGCGATCGTAGCTGGCGCACCATCCCCCGGAGCTGGGCCGATGGCCCGGCCTTTTGGCTTCGGCGCCGACGCGCGACGAATCGCCGCAAGCGCGCGCGCCACCCGTCGGCGCGCCTGGGCCATAGTCGTCGCGTAGCTGAGGGTACGGGTACCCGACGCCGTCGCGGGCCCTTTGCCGTCCCGCTCGGCCGCCGAGCCGACCACCAGCCACCGCTCGGTCGGCGCGAACGGCACGAACCACGCCTGCGGCACCGACCAGGTGCTGCTCTGGATGTAGACCCTGGACGGCACCTCCTTCTCCTCCCACCGGACGAAATCCTCGGCGGCCTGCTGCGCCTGCCTCGGCGCGAAGGCGTCCGCGAGCAACGGCGCCGCGGTCGCCCGCAAGCGCCCCAGCGCGAGCCAGGAACGCAGCCGCGTCTGCCATGGGCACACGTACGTGATCCCATCTGCCCATCGCACGTAGGCGTGCGGGCTCTCCTGAGCTGGTGCAACGATCGGAGGCAGCGCGATAATCCTGCGGAGCGCCTCGATCCGCTCCGCTTCAAGCGACTCTGCCCTGCGCGGCCGGCTTGCTGCCGTGGCGTAGGCCTCCCAGCGCGCCCGTTCCGCCGGGCCGAAAGCGGACAGCGGCTCATACACGCGCAGAAATGCAGCACAGGGAAGCATGATCAATCGTGACATGCTGCAGCGTTCCTTAGAAGACCCGAGATCGGGGAGATGGCAAGAGCACGCTTCCTGCCTGCCGCTCCGACATACCCTTATTCCTGACCCCGCATCAACGGGGATGCGGGACTGAGCCGGGAGCCAACTGTCGTGACCAATGTGTTCGGGACGGCCGACAAGCCCACCGTCGGCGGCGAGGTTGACGCAACACACGTACCGGCCGCGGGCCCGGGCGGCCAGACCGGACACGAGCAGGTCGTGTTCTGCCAGGACGCGCCGACCGGGCTGCGCGCCATCATTGCCATCTATTCAACCGCCCTCGGACCGTCGCTGGGGGGGACCCGCTTCTACCCCTACCAGAGCGAGGACGCCGCGCTGGCCGACGTCCTCAACCTGTCGCGGGCGATGGCCTATAAGAACGCGCTCGCCGGCCTGGACCTGGGTGGCGGGAAGGCCGTCATCATCGGGGATCCGGCCCGGCTGAAGTCCGAGGCCCTGCTGCGGGCCTACGGCAGGTTCGTGCAGTCCCTGGGCGGCCGCTACATCACCGCCTGCGACGTCGGCACCTACAGCGAGGACATGGACATCATCGGGCGCGAGTGCAGCCACGTCACCGGCAGGACGGTGCCGCACGGCGGCTCCGGCGACTCGTCGGTGCTGACCGCTTTCGGCGTCTTCCAGGGCATGCGCGCAGCCGCCGAGCACGTCTGGGGCACCGCGGGGCTCGATGGCCGCCTGGTCGGCGTCGAAGGAGTCGGCAAGGTCGGGCGCCACCTGGTCCCGCATCTCGTGCAGGCAGGCGCGCGGGTCGTTATCTGCGACGTGAACGCGGCGGCGATCGAGCAGCTGCAGGCCGCTCACCCGGCGGTCGGGGCCGTGGCCGGCCGGGCGGAATTGCTCGCCACCGGCATCGACATTTACTCGCCGTGCGCGCTCGGCGGCGCGATTAACGACGACACCGTGGAGACGCTGAACGCGCGGATCGTCTGCGGCGGCGCCAATAACCAGCTCGCCCACACCGGGATCGAGAAGCTGCTCGCCGAGCGCGGCATCGTCTACGCACCCGATTACCTGGTCAACGCTGGCGGGGTCATCCAGGTCGCGGACGAATTCGAGGGTTTCAGCTTCGAGCGGGCCAAGGGCCGGGCCGCGCAGATCTTCGGTACCACGAAGAAGATCCTCGCGATCGCCGACGAGGAGGGCGTACCCCCCGCAGTGGCGGCAGACCGGCTGGCTGAGCGGCGGATGTCCGAGGTAGGCCGCCTGCGCGGAATCTGGCTGGGCAGCTGACCATGGCCTTCAGCACTGCCCGGAGGCGCTTGCAGCACAAAGCAGGTACGGTTATCTATGTACGGAGGCACGAAGCGCGTTGCGCTCACGGCGGTGGAGGGCAGCGGGTCGGTCTGCCGTGCAGGAAAGCCCGCAAGCATTCAGCGCGGTGAGAGCAAGACTCAGTGCGGTGACCAGGGGCCCGGCGGGCCCCGTACGTTCAAGGGGGTCGAGCCAATGGGGCGCGGCCGAGCCAAGGCCAAGCAGGTCAAGGTGGCCCGTCAGCTGAAGTATGGCGGCGGCGGAACCGATCTTGACCGGCTGCGGGCTGAGCTGGGCGTCAGCACGGACCAGCAGGCGGAGGATGATGCCGCCCACGCGGACTTCGCGGACCGCTATGCCGTGGACGACGACGAATCCGATGACGATGACGACGAGCTGGACGACGACGAGGAGCTGGACGACGACCTCGGCGATCCGGCTGGTGAGTACCCGCACGGCCGGAGCAACGGACAGGCCCGGCTGAGCACCGGCACCTGACCCGCCGCGCTAGCCGGCGGGCGGATGCCTGCCGCGCAGCGACACTTTGCCGGTGCCCGCGGTGATCTCGCCGATGAGCCATGCAGGCACATCGCGCGCTGCCAGCAGGCGCAGCGCGCGATCGGCGTCACCGGCACCGACAACCGCCGTCATGCCGACCCCCATATTGAAGACCCGGTCCATCTCCTCGGCGCTGACCTGCCCTCGCGCGGCCAGCATCCCGAACACCGGTGGCGGACTCCAGCTACCGCGATCGAGCACCGCGGCGGTATCCGGCGGCAGCACCCGGGCGAGATTGGCCGCCAGGCCGCCCCCGGTCACATGGGCGTACGC
This sequence comes from Streptosporangiaceae bacterium, assembly GCA_050011895.1. Lineage (GTDB taxonomy): Bacteria > Actinomycetota > Actinomycetes > Streptosporangiales > Streptosporangiaceae > DATBGO01. The sequence goes on from JBEKIF010000042.1 coordinate 15,288, forward strand.
GTGCACGGCGCACGCACCGGCGAGCGCGAGGCAGTCCCTGGCATAGATGCGGGTCGGGGTGAGCAGCTCCTCGCCAACCGTCCGGCCGAGCTCGGCCGGGCTGGCGGAAAGCTCCAGGCCGGCCGCTGGCCTGGCGATGATCTCCCGCACCAGCGAGAACCCGTTGGCGTGCAGGCCCGAGGAGGCCAGCGCGAGCACCACGTCGCCCGGCCGCACCCGGTCCGGCCCGAGCAGCCGGTCCGCCTCGACCACTCCCGTCGCGGCGCCGGCCAGGTCGAAGTCATCGGGCCCGAGATGGCCAGGATGCTCGGCGGTCTCGCCGCCGATGAGAGCGCATCCGGCCAGCACGCACCCGTCGGCTACGCCGCCGACGACCGCGGCCACCCGCTCCGGAATAAGCCGTCCGCAGACCAGGTAGTCGGTCATGAACAGCGGCTCCGCACCGCACACCACGAGATCATCGGCCACCATGCCGACAAGATCGATGCCGATGGTGTCGTACCTGCCGAGCCGCTGCGCGATCACCACCTTGGTGCCCACGCCGTCGGTGGCCGTCGCCAGCAGCGGCCGCTTGTAGCGGAGGATGGCGGATGCGTCGTAGAGCCCGGCGAACCCGCCGATGCCGCCGACTACCTCGGGCCCGGCGGTGCGGGCGACGGCCGGCCTGATCGCCTCGACGGCACGCTCCCCGGCTGCGATGTCGACGCCCGACGCCGCGTAACTGGTACCGCCCGGCGCGGCCCGGGCGCTAGCTGCCGCGCCCGGCGCCGGGGTCTCGTCACCAGTCCCGGCGCGGGCGCTGCTGCCGTCCGCCACTAGCGCTGCTCCCCGGCGCTGATCGCGACCGCCTCTAGAACGTGCTTTCCCTGGTCAGCGCTGGTGAAGGGAACCGGATACGCACCGTCAAAGCAGGCCCGGCACAGGTGGCCAGCGGGCAGCGTGGTGGCGGCGAGCAGGCCCTCGAGCGACACGTAGCCGAGCGAGTCCGCGCCGATCGACGCCTCGATCTCCGCGATAGACAGGCTGCCCGCGATGAGCTCAGCGCGGGTGGCGAAGTCGATCCCGTAGAAGCACGGCCAGGCCACCGGCGGGCTCGAGATGCGAATGTGCACCTCAGCGGCTCCGGCTTCCCTGAGCATGGCAACAATCGCCTGCTGGGTGTTGCCGCGCACGATCGAGTCGTCAACGACAACGACCCGCTGGCCAGCGATCACGTCCCGCAGCGGGTTCAGCTTGAGCCTGATGCCGCGCTGCCTGATCGTCTGGCTCGGCTGGATGAACGTCCTGCCGACGTAGGAGTTCTTGACCAGTCCCTGGCCGTACGGGATACCGCTGGCCTGCGCATAGCCGATAGCCGCCGGGGTGCCAGACTCGGGCACCGGGATGACCAGGTCAGCCTCGGCCGGATGCTCCGCTGCCAGCGTCCTGCCGACCTCGACCCGGGTGGCCTGCACGCTCCGGCCGGCGATGGCCGTGTCCGGCCGGGCCAGGTAGACGTACTCGAACAGGCAGCCCTTGGGATCGGCCACGGCGAACGTATGGGACCGCACCCCCCGCTCGTCGATGGCAATCAGCTCACCGGGCTCGACCTCCCTGATGACCGATGCCCCCACGATGTCCAGCGCGGCGGTCTCGCTGGCCACCACCCAGCCGCGATCGAGCCGGCCGAGGACAAGCGGCCGGAACCCCTGCGGGTCGCGCGCCGCATAGAGGGTGTGCTCGTCCATGAACACCAGCGAGTACGCGCCGCGGACCAGCGGCAGCGCGGCCAGGGCGGCTTCCTCGATCCCGCTGCCCCCAGCCACGCCGCTGGCCGGCAGCACGCCGTCGGCGGCAGGCCGCGCAACCCCGGTGGCAGGCCGCGCGCCCCCGGCGGGCCGCGCCGCCGCGCCGGGCGCGTCCCGGTCGGCGGGACGCGCGAACAGCGCGGTCAGCACGTCGGTGTCGGACGTCGCCCCGCTCGCCATTCCCGCCTCGGCCGGGACCAGCGCCGCAAGCTCGAGGGTGTTGATCAGGTTGCCGTTGTGACCAAGCGCCAGGCTGGCCCGCGGGGTGGCACGGAACGTGGGCTGGGCGTTCTGCCAGACTGACGACCCGCTCGTCGAGTAGCGGCAGTGCCCCACCGTGATGTGGCCGCGGAGGGTGTTCAGGATGGACTCGTCGAAGACCTGCGGCACGAGGCCCATGTCCTTGTAGACCACGATCCTGCTGCCGTCGCTGACCGCGATGCCCGCCGACTCCTGGCCGCGATGCTGCAGTGCGTACAGGCCGAAGTAGGCCAGCTTGGCGACCTCTTCGCCGGGCGCCCACGCGCCGAAGACGCCGCAGGCGTCCCTCGGCCGGTCGGCTGGGTTCAGCTCGTCCGTCAGATGGCCATCAGGCTTCATCACCTGCCAAGTCTATTGATGCCGGTCAGCTGACTGGACCGGCATCGGCCAGCGGCAGCTGCCCGGACAGGTCCGACCGCGGGCCGCTGACCCTGAGCAGGCCGTCAGCCACGGCGGCGGCCCAGCCCAGGCGCCCGGTAGCGAGCCTGATCCAGGTCACCGCGTCGGTCTCCACCACGTTCGGCGGGGTGCCGCGGGTATGCCGGGGACCAGCCACGCACTGCACGGCTGCGTACGGCGGGATCCGCACCTCCACAGCGCGGCCAGGGGCCCGGGCCGTGAGCACGCCGAGCAGGTACCTGACGGCCCAGCGCAGCGCCTCCGGCTGCGGCGCAAGGCGGGCCTCGACGGCCGCGAGCACCGCGCTGACGCAGCCAGGGCCGAGCTCATCCGCGGCGAGCGGTCCGTCCCAGGCCGGGACGGACAGCGCCGCTCGCTGGGCATTGACAGCGGCGAGCAGCCGGGCCAGGTCTGGTTGTCGCACGGGCATCGCTGCGACCGTAGCCGACCAGGGTAGCTGCCGCGAACCCGCAGGTATTCTCGGCATTTCCCGGCATCGGCTAGAACTACGGACCAGATCGCGGTAATCGTTCGGTATGCCAGGTCAGCGCAGTGCACGTGCACGTGCCCGCGGATCCTGGGCATTTCGGCTGGCCGGCATCGGCCTGGCCCTGCTCCTCGCGGGCGGCGGCACCGCCGGGTACTTGCTTGTCGGCCAGGTGCAGCACCCCGCCGTGCCGGGCAGCCAGCTTTCGGCCCGGGTGGCCAGCGTGCAGACGGTCGGCCTGGCCACGCCAGGCCCGGCCAGCCGGGCAGCCGCTGATGCCGCCGCTGAGCTGCTTCTTGGCTCGCCGCAGGGCCTGATTTTCAGGCCGGCCACGCCCGCGGACCGCACGGCCGGCTATCCGGAGTGGACGGCCGACCAGATGGTCGGCGGCAGCTACATCTTCATCTACATCTCCACCGGCCTGTGCCTGTCGTCGACCGCCGGCCAGGCGGCCGCCCTGCAGCGGTGCGATCTATCCGAGCGACAGCGCTGGACCCGCGAGTACGACAGCACGGACGCCACCGGGCAGGCACTGTGGCACCTGCGTAACGCCGCGGACGGCCGGTGCCTTACCGCCGGCAGTCCGCTCGCGGCCGCGGCCGCCGCCGGGTCTTCGGCGCAGCTTCAGCGCTGCGGCATCGGCGTGTCCTGGCGGCAGCTCATCGCGTTCTGGTCCGGATACTGACCGAACAGCCGCGGCAGCGTGCCGCAGTGCGCGCCGGCTAGCTCATCGAGCGGGACAACGAAGCAGCCAGCGACCTCCAGGCTGGCACCGCCGGTCGTCCCGATGACAGCAGCCGGCACACCGTATCGCTCGCACAGCGCACCGAATTCGTCCTCGCGGCCAGGCCGGACGGCAACCACCGCACGCGCGGCGGACTCGCTGAACAGGCAGCTGAACGTATCCCCCGGCAGCCGCACCACCGCGCCGGTGCCGCCCGCCAGGCAGGATTCGGCGAGCGCCATGGCCAGGCCGCCGTCGGCGAGATCGTGCGCCGCCGCGAGCAGGCTCGCGTCAGCCGCGGCGACGAGCAGCGCGGCGAGGTCCCGTTCAGCGTCCAGGTCGGCGGCGGGCGGCCGGCCGCCAAGATGCCCGTGCGCGACGTGCGCCCACAGCGAGCCGCCGAATTCCGCCGCGGTCCGGCCGAGCAGCACAATAGGCGCGCCGGCCGCGGCGAACCCGATCGCCAGCCGCCGCCGCACGTCGTCATGGACGCCTAGCACGCCGACGACCGGGGTGGGGTGGATGGCCGCGGCCGCGGTCTGGTTGTAGAAGCTGACGTTTCCGCCGGTCACCGGCACGGACAGGGCCGCGCACGCGTCGGCCAGCCCGCGTACCGCCTCGGTGAACTGCCACATGACCGACGGATCCTCAGGCGAGCCGAAATTAAGGCAGTTGGTGACCGCGAGCGGCCGCGCCCCGGTGACCGCCACATTGCGGTAAGCCTCGGCCAGCGCCAGCTGAGCGCCCGCGTAGGGATTCAGCAGCGTGTACCGGCCGTTGCCGTCGGTGGCCAGCGCGACGCCGAGGCCGGTCGCCTCGTCGACCCGGACCAGCCCGGCGTCGTTCGGCGCCGCGAGCACCGTGTCGCCGCGCACGTAGCGGTCGTACTGCTCGGTGACCCACGCCTTGTCGGCCGCGTCCGGGGCGGCCAGCACGGCCAGCAGCGCAGCGCGCAGCTCCGGGCCGGTGCCGGGCCTGGGCAGCCGCGCCGGATCGTCGGCCTGCAGCCGGTCCTGGGCGGCCGGGCGCTGCACCGGGCGCAGGTAGACCGGCCCATCGTCGGCCGCGCTGCCGGGCGGGATGTCCACCACCTGCTCGCCATGCCAGGTCATCTCAAGCCGCCCGGTCCCGGTGACCTCGCCGATCACCGTGGCCTGGACGTCCCACCTGGCGCAGATTGCCAGGCAGCGCTCGGTCCCGGCCGGCTCGACGATGGCCATCATGCGTTCCTGCGACTCGCTCATCAGGATCTCGGCCGGCCCGAGCGAGGCGTCCCGCAGCGGCACCTCATCCAGGCGCACAGCCATCCCGGCCCCGGCCGCGGCCGCCAGCTCGGTGGTGGCACAGGCGATTCCGGCGGCACCAAGGTCCTGGATGCCAGCCACCAGGCCGGCGGCGTAGAGCTCCAGGCAGCACTCGATCAGCAGTTTCTCCATGAACGGGTCGCCGACCTGGACGCTGGGCCGCTTAGCGCCCTCGCCGCTACCGCCGAACGACGCGCTGGCCAGCACCGACGCGCCGCCGATGCCGTCCGGGCCGGTCCTCGACCCGAGCAGCACCACCTGGTTGCCCGGGCCGGTGGCGACAGCGGACTTAAGATCGGAGTGCCGCATGATGCCCAGGCACGCGACGTTGACCAGCGGATTGCCCGCGTAGCACGGGTCAAAAGCCAGCTCACCGCCGATGTTGGGGAGGCCCAGGCAATTGCCGTAGAACGAGATACCGGCCACCACCCCCGGCAGTACGCGTCGGGTGTCGCCCGCGTCCGCAGGCCCGAAGCGCAGCGAGTCAAGCACCGCCACCGGCCGCGCGCCCATCGCGAGGATGTCCCGCACGATTCCGCCCACTCCGGTCGCCGCGCCCTGGAAGGGCTCAACATAGGACGGGTGGTTATGCGATTCAGCCTTGAATGTGGCCGCATATCCGTGCCCGATATCCACGACACCTGCGTTATTGCCGATTCCTGCGAGTAGCGCAGGCGAGACCGGCGCTTTGTCGGCGAACTGCCGCAGGTGCGCCTTGGACGACTTGTAGGAGCAGTGCTCGCTCCACATCACCGAGTAGATGGCCAGCTCCGCGTCGGTTGGCCGGCGGCCGAGTACCGCCACGATGCGCTCGTACTCCGCCCCGGTCAGGCCGAGCTCGGCGTGCGGCTGCGGGCGGTCCGGCGTCGCGGCGGCCTTAGCCACCGTGTCCAGCGAGCTCACCCGCCCACCGGTGCGCCGGTCCGGACCGGGGCGAAGAAGCCGAGGCCGTCTGCGCCGGGCCCGGTGATCGTGTCGACAGCGTGCTCCGGATGCGGCATCAGGCCGACGACGTTGCCCGCCTCGTTACTGATCCCGGCGATGGCCGCGGCCGAGCCGTTCGGATTGCCGTCGGCGTAGCGCGCGATCACCTGGCCGCCCGCGGCGAGCGCCGCCAGGGTAGCCGGGTCGGCCAGATACGCGCCCTCGCCGCTCTTCAGCACCAGGGTTATCTCCTGGCCGGGCGCGTACCCGCTGGTCCACGAGGTGCGGGTGGCTTCCATCCGCAGCCGCACCGGCCGGCAGGCAAAGCGGAGGCCGGCGTTGCGGGTCAGCGCGCCGGGCAGCAGGTGCGCCTCGCACAGGATCTGGAAGCCGTTGCAGATGCCGAGCACCGGCAAGCCGACCCGGGCCGCGGGCACTAGTTCCGCCATCACGGGGGCGAACCGGGCGATGGCCCCGCAGCGCAGGTAGTCGCCGTAGGAGAAGCCGCCGGGCAGGATCACCGCGTCGACCCCGCGCAGGTCCCGGTCGCCGTGCCAGAGCGGGACCGCGGTGCCGCCCGCCAGCCGGACCGCGCGCGCCGCGTCCTGGTCGTCGAGAGACCCCGGGAAGGTGATGACGCCCACGCGGGCAGTCATGAGCGTCCTCGCGTGCCGGGCATGCTGGCAGGCTACCGGCTCGACGTCACCGGCTCAGTCAGTCACCGGCTCAGTCAGTCACCGGTTCAGTCAGTTACCGGCTGAGCCAGTTCCGGGCTCAGCCGGTAACCGGCTCAGCCAGCGTCCCGTAGCTGGAGGTTGGCCGCCCGCGACAGCGGCGCATCGCTGCGCAGCTCGATCCGCTTCTGCAGGGAGACGACCGTGCCGCGGCCCGGGCGGCTGCTCAGCGTCACATCATCCACGCAGGCCTGCATGATGGCCAGGCCACGGCCGGACTCGGGCAGCCGGGCGACGATACGGTCGTCCGCGGCCCGCCTGACCCGGGCCAGGCGAGCGCGCACCGCGGACGGCGCGGACGGCGCGGGCCCGGGCGAGGCCGGCGAGCCGGCCCAGCGACGGCGCAGCCGCGACATCGGCCGGGCAGGTCGCCGGTAGGCGGGAATGCTGGCCGTATCGAATCCGCGCCCGCTGTCGAGCACCTCGAGCACGCAGCGGTTCCTGCCGACCCGGGCCACCACCTCGTACCGCATTCCCGGGCCACTGTGCCTGAGCACATTGGTGCAAGCCTCGGTTACGGCCAGCAGCAGGTCGGCAACGCAATTGTCGTCGACGCCCAGCCGGTTAAGCGTGTCACCGAGTACCCGTCGCATGACCGGGACGCTGAGTGCCTCCCGAGGGAACACTAGGCAAAACCGAGCGTCCATGGTCGGTTCTGGCTTTCCTGTCACCCGAGTATGCATCCGCCCCTCTGTTCCCCGCCCCTCTGCTCCCCGCCCTCATCAGCGATGCTGATCACATTGTGAGGGTTTCCCGGGACAGGCCGAGGTAATCATGAACTCGGGCGATCTCTGGACGAACAGTGCCGTTCGGCGCCTGTTCGCGGCGGTGTACCCGGGGAAAACGCGGCCTGGATGGCTCACGCGGGATGGATCGTGAACTCCTCGATGACCGGATTCGCGAGCAGTTCCGCGGCAAGCTCAGCCACCCGGGCGAGCCCGGCATCGCCCCCTGGCCCGCTGATATCCACCTCGAATCGCTTGCCCTGCCGGACATTCGCGACTTCGCCGAAGCCGAGCCGGCGGCACGCACCGGCGATCGCCTCGCCCTGCGGATCGTGGATCTCGGGCTTGAGCATCACCTCGACGACGACCCTGGCCAACTAACCCTCCGCGAATGTGTGAGCTTGGTCACGACAATCCCCGGCGCAGCCCGGCCGCAGCGCCACCGGGCGCGGTCACCGGGCCGTCCGCCCGGACACCATCGTGCCAGGGTGCCCCCACGGAGCACCGGCCGCCACATCCGAACCGGCCGGCGAGGCGGCGGAGGTCGGGCGATTCCCGCGGATCCGCCGGGCGCGCATAATCAGATGAGACGGGCCATCGATCCCGGCGGCCCGGGCACTCAACAGGTTGACCGCTGGCGACACCAGCCGGGTACTGTCGCAGCGGAAATCCGACGGACGACTGGCGGTCAGGGCGCCCCCTGGCGGCCGGCCCTGAGCAGGCAAGGGAGTGGCACGTGGCCGTCAAAGCTGCCGGGCGGGTTGCCGCAGCATCTGGTTCCCGTCAAGCGAGACGAGCGGAATCAGATGAGCTCATCCAGCTCCTGACCCCGGAGGGAGAGCGGGCCGAGCATCCGGACTACCCGCTTGAGATCTCCACCGAGGAGATCAAGGCGCTCTACCGGGACCTGGTCCTGGTCCGCCGGATCGACTTCGAGGCGATCGCCCTGCAGCGCCAGGGCGAGCTGGGCATCTGGGCCTCGCTGCTCGGCCAGGAGGCCGCGCAGGTCGGCTCGGCCCGGGCCCTGTCCCCGCGGGACATGGCATTCCCGACCTACCGTGAGCACGGCGTGGCCTGGTGCCGTGGCCTGGACCCGGCCAAGCTGCTCGAGCTCTACCGGGGGGTCAGCCACGGCGGCTGGGACCCGAAGGCGCATAACTTCCACCTGTACACGGTCGTGATCGGCAGCCAGACGCTGCACGCTACGGGTTATGCGATGGGAATCCAGCGGGATGGCGCGGTGGGCGAGGACGGTGAGGCGGCTATCGCGTACTTCGGCGACGGCGCCACCAGCCAGGGCGATGTGAACGAGGCGTTCATCTGGGCCTCGGTCACCAACGCGCCGGTGGTTTTCTTCTGCCAGAACAACCAGTGGGCGATCTCCGAGCCGCTGGAGCGCCAGAGCCGGGTGCCGCTCTACCGGCGGGCCCACGGCTTCGGTTTCCCTGGTGTCCGGGTCGACGGCAACGACGTGCTGGCCTGCTACGCGGTGACCAAGAAGGTGATGCAGGCCGCCAGGGAGGGCCAGGGCCCCACGCTGATCGAGGCCTACACCTACCGGATGGGCGCGCACACCACCACCGACGATCCGACCAGGTACCGGCTGGCCGCCGACGTTGAGGCGTGGAAGCTGAAGGACCCGATCGAGCGGGTGAAGCAGTACCTGATCAGGTCCGGCCTGGCGGAGATGAAGTTCATCGAGGAAATCGAGGCGGAGGCGGCCGAGGTCGGCACCAGATTGCGGACCTCGTGCCTGGAGATGCCCGACCCGCAGCCGCTGGCGATCTTCGAGAACGTCTACGCGGAGCCGAACGCGCTGCTGGATTCCGAGCGCGAGCAGTATGCCGCCTACCTTGACACCTTCGTCGGCGAGGAGGCCGCGCGATGACCACGCTGACGCTCTCCAAGGCGCTGAACGCGGGCCTCCGCAAGGCCCTGGAGAACGATCCCAAGGTCCTGATCATGGGCGAGGACGTCGGCAAGCTCGGCGGCGTGTTCCGCGTCACCGACGGACTGCAGAAGGACTTCGGCGAGGCCAGGGTCGTCGACACCCCGCTCGCCGAGTCCGGCATCGTCGGGACCGCGATCGGGCTCGCGCTGCGCGGCTACCGGCCGGTCTGCGAGATCCAGTTCGACGGGTTCGTGTTCCCCGCGTTCGACCAGATCGTCACGCAGCTCGCCAAGATGCATCTCCGCTCGCTGGGGAAGCTGAGCCTGCCGGTAGTGATCCGGATCCCGTGCGGCGGCGGCATCGGCGCGGTCGAGCATCACAGCGAGTCCCCCGAGGCGTACTTCACGCACACCGCCGGGCTCCGGGTCGTCGCCTGCGGCAACCCTGAAGATGCCTACACCATGATCCAGCAGTCGATCAGCTGTGATGACCCGGTGATCTTCTTCGAGCCCAAGCGCCGGTACTGGGACAAGGCCGAGGTCGACACCGCCGGGGGCATCGCCGCTGCGGTGCCGCTGAACCGGGCCAGGACCGTGGTCAGCGGCACCGACGTGACCGTGCTCTGCTACGGCCCGATGGTCAGGACGTGTGTTGAGGCCGCGGTCGCGGCCGGTAAGGACGGGCGCTCGCTGGAGGTGATCGACCTGCGATCGCTGTCGCCCCTGGATACCGAGGTGATATTCGCCTCGGTGCGGCGGACCGGCCGGTGCGTGGTCGTGCACGAGGCGGCGGTCACCGGCGGGCTCGGTGCCGAGATCGCCGCCCGGGTCATGCAGGAATGCTTCTACCAGATGGAGGCCCCGGTGCTGCGGGTGGGCGGTTTCTCCACCCCGTACCCTCCGTCCCGGCTGGAGGAGCACTACCTGCCCGACCTGGACCGGGTGCTTGACGCCGCCGACCGCACGTTCGCCTATTGAGGGGTTCCGCATGTCAGAGCTGAAGGAATTCAAGCTGCCTGATGTCGGCGAGGGCCTGACCGAGGCGGAGATCATCAAGTGGCATGTCCAGCCCGGTGACACGGTGACCGTCAACCAGATCATCGTGGAGATCGAGACCGCGAAGGCCGTCGTCGAGCTTCCGTGCCCGTACGCGGGCGTTGTCTCCGGCCTGCTGGTATCGGAAGGCACGACCGCCGACGTGGGGACGCCGATCATCGCCGTGGAGGTCGGCCCGGTTGCCGGCGGAGGCGGCGTGGGGTCGGCTGGCGAGCCCCAGGCCGCCGGACCGCCGCCGGACGCCGTAGCTGGCGCTGCCACGACGGACCTGGTCCCCGGGGCACCCGCAGCGAGCGCGGTCGAACCAGGCGTTCACGGCAGCCCCGCGCCGAAGCAGGAGCGCCAGGCGGTGCTGGTTGGTTACGGGGTCAAGCTCGGGCCGACCAGGCGGCGCGCCAGGAAGGCACCCACCGGGCCCGCCAACGGATCGCCGGCGCTGAGCGCTCCGGCTGGCGGCACGCGGGCGCTGGCCAAGCCACCTGTCCGGAAGCTGGCCAAGGATCTCGGCATCGACCTGTCACGACTGGCCGGCACCGGCCCGAACGGCTCGATCACGCGGGACGACGTGCAGACGGCGGCCAGCGGCCCGCTGGCTGGCGGCCGGACAGCTGGCACCTCGGCGAGCTCCGCCGTGGCGCAGGCCGCCGCCGCGCAGGGTACCGAGGAGCACGCTGTCCTGGAGCAGGCGCGGATCGCCCCGGCCCGGTTCACCAGGGCTGCCGACGGGGCGCGCGAGCAGCGCATCGCGATCCGCGGCGTCCGGAAGCACACCGCGGCCGCGGTGTCGGGCAGCGCCTTCACGGCCCCGCACGTCACCGAGTTCCTGCAGGCCGACGTCACTGAGACGATGGCCGCGACCGCGCGGGTCAAGGCGCTTCCCGAGTTCACCGGCGTCCGCGTATCGCCGCTGCTGTTCGTGGCCAGGGCGGTGCTGGTGGCAGCCGCCAGGCACCCGATGATCAATTCCTCGTGGGACGAGTCGGCCCACGAGATCGTGGTCAAGAACTACGTGAACCTCGGCATTGCCGCGACCACCGGCCGGGGCCTGGTCGTGCCGAACATCAAGGATGCCCATCTGCTCGCCCTCCCCGATCTCGCCCGCGCGCTGGCGGAACTCGCCGAGACCGCCCGGGCTGGCCGGGCCAGCGTGGCCGACATGCAGGGCGGCACCATCACGATCACCAACGTGGGCATCTTCGGAGTGGACGCCGGCACCCCCATCCTGTCCCCCGGCGAAGCCGCGATTCTCGCGTTCGGCCAGATCAAGGATGCGCCCTGGGTACATCAGGGCCAGCTCGCCGTGCGCAAGGTCACGACGCTGTCGCTGTCTTTCGACCACCGCGTCGTCGACGGCGACCTCGGCTCCGCGGTGCTCCGCGACGTGGCTGCCATGCTGGAGGATCCGTTGCGCATCCTCGCCTGGTCCTGACGGCCAGGGGGGTGATTGAGTGGCCGGCCTCCGTGTTCCCGGCGGAGGCCGGCCACTCGCCTCCGTCAGACGCTTCGAAGGGAGCGCAATGATCAGGCACGTGGTGCTGTTCGGATGGACCGCGGAAGCTACCGCCGCACAGGTCCAGCGGGTCGCCGATGAACTGCTCGCGCTGCCGCCGCTGATGCGCGGGCTCAGGTCATATCAGCTGGGCACCGATGCCGGCCTCGTCGAGGGCAACTACGACTTCGCAATCGTCGGCGACTTCGACGACGCGGACAGCTTCCGCGCCTACCGCGTGCATCCAGCTCATCTGGCCGTCATCGAGGAGGTCATCCGCCCGATCATGCGAGCCCGGGCAGCGGTGCAATACGAACTCTGACCAGCAGGAGCCAGTACGCTGCCGCCGTCAGGGCAGCTCCCGCCCCGCGCCGCCGAAGGGTCAGAAGGCGTCCTCAGGCAGCTCCATCAGGTCGAGCCCGGTCGCCTCGGTGATCTCCCGCTCCGCGGTGAGCCTGGGCAGCACCGTCGCGGCGAAGAACCGGGCAGCGGCGATCTTCCCCTGGTAGAACGCCTTGTCGGCGACCGGCCCGACCTCGTCGAGCCTGGCCAGCGCCACCTCGGCCTGGCGTGCGAGCAGCCAGCCGATGACCAGGTCACCGAGGGCCAGCAGGAGCCGGGTGGTGTTGAGGCCGACCTTGTACAGCTCGGCGGGCTGCTGCGCGCTCTGGCCGACGAAGCCGTGCATGGCATCCACCATGGCCTGGACATCCTCGGCTGCCCGGCCGAGGGCGGCGCGCTCGGCCTTGAGCCGCCCGTTTCCCGCCTCGGCCGTCACGAAGTTGCTGATCTGCCAGAGCAGGAACTGCAGGGCCTCGTCCTGGTTCCGCAGGATCTTGCGGTAATACAGGTCCATCCCCTGGATCGTGGTGGTGCCCTCGTAGAGGCTGTCGATCTTCGCGTCCCTGACGTACTGCTCGATGGGGTAATCCTGCAGGAAGCCCGAGCCGCCGAAGGTCTGCAGGGAGAGCGTCAGCATCTCGTACGCGCGCTCCGAGCCGAGTCCCTTCACGATCGGCAGCAACAGGTCGTTGACCGCGACCGCCAGCGCGTCAGGCTCGTCGCTGGCCAGGCCGACCTGCACCGCGTCCTGGAACGACGCCGTATAGAGGACGAGCGCCCGCATGCCCTCGGCGTAGGCCTTCTGCAGCATGAGCATCCGGCGGACGTCCGGATGGTTAATGATCGGGATCCGCGGCGCGGTCTTGTCCGTCATCTGGGTCAGGTCGGCGCCCTGCACCCGGCTCTTCGCGTAGTCCAGGGCGTTCAGGTACCCGGTCGAGAGGGTGGCGATCGCCTTGGAACCAACCATCATCCGGGCGTTCTCGATGATCACGAACATCTGCCTGATGCCGTCGTGCTCATCGCCGACCAGAGTGCCGACAGCGGGCTGGCTGGCACCGAAGGTCAGCTCGCAGGTGGTCGAGGCCTTCAGGCCCATCTTGTGCTCGACGACGGTGGCGCGGACGCCATTGCGCTCGCCGAGCTCGCCGGCCTCCGACACCAGGTACTTGGGCACCAGGAACATCGACAGGCCCTTGGTCCCCGGGCCTGCCCCCTCGGGGCGGGCGAGCACCAGGTGGAAGATGTTCTCCGCCAGGTCGTGCTCGGCACCGGTGATGAACCGCTTGACGCCCTCGACGTGCCAGGTCCCGTCGGGCTGCCGGATCGCCTTCGCCCGGCCGGCGCCGACGTCGGACCCGGCGTCCGGCTCGGTCAGCGCCATCGTCGCCGCCCAGTTGCGCTCGATGGCGAGTTCAGCGAACCGCTTCTGGGCCGGCGTGCCCATCCGCCAGAGCGCGTGGGAGAAGGCGGCACCGCTCGAATACATCCAGACGGCCGGGTTGGCGCCAAGGATCAGCTCGGCTACCGACCAGGCGATGGACCGCGGCGTAAAAGTCCCGCCAAGCTCAGCCGGGAGCTCAAGGCGGTACCACTCAGCGTCAACGAACGCCTTGTAGGACTTCTTGAACGCCTCAGGCATCCGGACAGCACCGGTGGCCGGGTCGAACACCGGCGGGTTGCGGTCAGTTTCGGCGAACGAGTCAGCGACCGGGCCGACGGCCAGCTTGTTCACCTCGTGCAGGATCCCCCTGGCGGTCGGCTCATCCAGCTCGGAGAAGGGCTCCGAGCCCAGCAGATCCTGCCGCCTGAGCACCTCGAACAGGTTGAATTCAAGATCCCGGAGGTTGCTCTTGTAGTGGCCCACGCTTGCCTCCCCTTGCGCGACACGCGCTACTGGCCAGTAACATAGGCGACTCTACCAGCAAGTAACAAGCCCCGGCCGGAGAATCAGGGCTGGCCAGAGAAACAGGGCTGGCTGCAGAAACAGAGCTGGCCAGCCTCGTCACTTCAGGATGTTGATGGCCCGCGCGATCACCAGGGCCGCCAGGGCCAGCGACACCGCGGACTGCAGCAGCATGGTGAGCTTCGCCCAGCGCGCCAGCGGCATGACATCGGTGGGGCTGAACGCTGCGGCATTGGTGAACGACATGTACAGGTAGTCGACGAATCGCGTGCTCCAGTCGCGTGGGGCCAGCTCAGGCGAGGCCATCTGCGGGAACATCAGATCCGGGAACTGCGCCTTGCCCAATGCCCGGTGGACGGGGCCGCCACGGTCGAACTCCCAGTACCAGAGCGCGAACGCGATCACGTTGGTCGCCCATATCGTGGCGCCCACAGTGAGGAGCTGGACCGGGGTGCCGAGAAAGCGGCTGTCCACGATCTCCAGCACGAGCCGCAGGGCCGACCAGGCGTTCGCCAGCGTGACCAGGAAGACCAGCACGATGCTGCCGGCCCTGACTATCGTGGACCGGCGCTCGAACCGCACCGGATTGGCTACGAGCAGCCCGACGAACAGGCCTATCTCGAGCACCGGCAGCAGGAAGGTCGGCTGGAGCCCCAGCCGCTGCGGCAGCAGCCCTTGCAGGACGACCGCAGCGATCACGGTGATCGTCACCGGCCAGCGGGACTCGCCACGGGTCCGCCGGCGCCAGGCAGGCAGCACGACCGCCCTGCCCCCGGCGACCTCGTCGACTAGCTTCACTAGCTCGTGCCACGGGTCGCCTGGCCGGTGGCCGCCCTGCGGCGAACCGGGCTCGCCTTCTGCCCGTGGTTGCGGGTCAGGCTCTGGTGCTTGTCCGGCTTCCGACATGCGTTCATTGTCATCGTCTTGCGGCCGCATCCACAGCCGGAAGCAGCGGAAAGACCATGTGGATTGATCCGGAAGCCGCCGCCACCAGTGCGCGCGAGCGCCCGTTTCGTCAAACCGAATCTCGTTCTAGAGTGTTCGGCATCGGCACAGCGGACCTGGCGAACGAGGTGCATCATGACGCTCGGCCTCACCGAGGAGCATCATCACCTGGCGGAAACCATCCGCAACTGGGCGCAGCGTAACTGCCCGCCTGAGGCTGTCAGGGCGGCCGCCGACGGCCCGGACAGCGGGTCGGCCCGGTACCTGGAGTCGTTCGCGCCCAGCCTCGCCGAGCAGGGCGTGCTCGGCCTGCACCTGCCCGATGAGGACGGCGGCCAGGGCTACGGCCTTCCTGAGCTCGCCGTCGGCCTGGAAGAACTCGGCCGTGCGCTGGTGCCTGGTGCCTTCCTGCCGACCGTGTTCGCGAGCGCGGTCCTGGCCGCCTCGGGCGTGACAGGCAAGCTGGTAGTCGGCCTGGCCGACGGGTCGAGGACCGGCGCGGTGTGCCTGGCCAGCGGAGTAACGGGCGGTGCCGGCGGCGACGGCGGACTGATCATCGACGGCGCGGCGGCCCCCGTGCTCGGCGCCAGCCTGGCCGATCTGGTCATCCTGCCGGTTCACGCCGGCCACGGCGAGATCTGGGCCGCCGTTGATGCGGGCAGCCTGGAGATCACCGCGCTGGACAGCCTCGACCTCACCCGCCCGGTCGGCAGGGTCCGTGCGGCAGGCGTTACCGTACCGGCCGACCGGCTGCTGACCGGGCTCGACCGGAGCGCGGTGACCAGCCTGGCGGCGATCCTGTTCGGCGCGGAGGCAAGCGGCATCGCCGGCTGGGCCGTGCACCATGCCGCCGAATACGCCAAGATCCGCCAGCAGTTCGGCCGCCCGATCGGGCAGTTCCAGGCCGTCAAGCACCGGTGCGCCTGGATGCTGACCGCGGCCGAGCTGGCCTCCGCCGCGGTCTGGGACGCGGCGCGCACCGAGCAGGATGCCGCGCCCAGCGCGGCGGGTGCGGCGGCCGCGCTGGGGGCGGCCGCGCCTCGGGCGGCGGCGGCGCGTGACCAGCCGGCACCCGGGCGGCAGCGTGAGTTCGCTGCCAGCGTCGCCGCCGTGCTGGCCGTTGATGCCGCAGTCTCCTGCGTGAATGATTGCATCCAAGTCCTCGGCGGTATCGGCTACACCTGGGACCATGAGGCCCAGCTCTACTACCGGCGCGCGCTGTCGTTGCGCGCCCTGCTCGGCTCGTCCGTCAGCTGGGCAGAGCGGGTGGCCGGCCTGGCCCTGGCCGGTGTCCGCAGGCCCGTGCAGGTGGAGCTGCCTGGCGGCGACGCGCCGCTGCGGGCGCGGCTGGCCGGCGAGCTGGCCGGGATCGCCGCGCTGGCTGGCCGGGAACGGGCGCAGCGCCTGGTGGATGGCGGCTGGGTCACTCCGCACCTGCCGCGGCCCTGGGGGCGCGGCGCCGACGCGCTCGAGCAGGTCATCATCGATCAGGAGATGCACGCGGCCGGGGTCAAGGCGCCCAGTCTCCTGATCGGCGCCTGGGTGGTCCCGGCGCTGATCCAGTACGGCACGCCGCAGCAGCAGGACCGGTTCCTGCCGCCCACGCTGCGCGGCGAGATCATCTGGTGCCAGCTGTTCAGCGAGCCAGGAGCCGGCTCTGACCTCGCCGGGCTGACCACTCGGGCGGTCCGTGCCGACGGTGGCTGGCGGCTGACCGGACAGAAGATCTGGACCTCGCTGGCCAAGCAGGCGGCCTGGGCGATCTGCATCGCGCGCACCGACCCGGCGGCGCTCAGGCACGACGGGATCACGTACTTCCTCGTCGACATGTCCGATCCGGGAGTTGACGTGCGCCCGCTGCGGGAGATTACCGGTGAGTCCTTCTTCAACCAGGTCTTCCTTGACGACGTGTTCGTCCCCGACGACCGTGTGGTCGGGGAGGTCAACGGCGGCTGGCGGGTAGCCAGGACGACGCTGGCAAACGAGCGGGTATCGCTGTCCCGGTCGTGGGCGTTCGGTTCCGGCGTGGCTGAGCTACTGGAACAGGTGCAGGCCGGGAGCCAGGCGCCTGCTGGGCAGATCGGCAGGCTGGTTGCCGAGGGCCATGCGATCGATCTGCTCGGCACCCAGGTGACCATGAAGCGGCTATCAGGGACGGAGCCGGGCGCCACCGGCAGCGTTCGCAAGCTGCTCGGCATGCGTCACGCTCAGCAGGCCGCCGAACTCTGCTGGGCGATGTCAGGGGCAGACGGTGCACTCGGCGCGGGGCCGGAGGCAGCCTTCCGCCAGCCCGATGGGCCGAACGGCCCGCACTGGGCCCGCCAGGTGCTCACCACCAGGGCATTGACGATCGGCGGTGGTACCACGGACATTCAGCTCAACATCATCAGCGAGCGCATCCTCGGCCTGCCACGCGACCCGGACCCGCCTGCTGCCTGATCACCGCTGGCCGGGCCGCGCAGCCACCCGGCCGCGGCCGGGCATGTCGCGGATCAAGCCGACCCCGCCCGGCTAAGCCACGGCCCCGCCGAAGGGCCAGGCATGCCAGGCCAGGCACCGGGCCCGGCCGGCCCGCGGATGGCGCGGCCGACTTGGTAGCCGAGCCGCCGGCCGCGCCAACCGCGCGTAGGCCAGCCGCCGCGCTAGCCTACAGAAAGCAGCGTCCCGGGGGGATCTGATGACCGACAGCGGCCATGACGCGCCGGGCGGGCAGCGTGGCCCTGACGAGCCACTGAATACGCCGCCCCGGCGGATTGAGCCGACCCCGGACTCCGTGCCTGGCCATCTTCCCGGCCCCCGGCCAGGGCTGTACCCGACCGGGCCCGGGCCAGCTTGGCCCGGGTCGCCGGGTCAGGCCGCCCGCGAACCCGGGCAGTCCTCCTCCGGCCCGGCCCGGCCGACGCCATCAGGCGTCATCGACCCAGCGGCGCCCCCGCTGCTGGCAGGCGCAGCCCCGCAGGCGCCGGCGGGCCCGGGCGGTGCCCAGGGACCGGCCGGGGGAAAGGCCAGGCATACCGGGGCGCGGCGCAGGACCGGCCCGGCCCCGGCGCAGCAGCAACTGATGGCCCGGATCTCAGCGAGCCGGAAGGCCCGGCTGCACCGCGCCCTGCTCGTCGCCTGCGGCGCGTTGTCCGCGCTGGTGCTGCTGGCCGCCGGCAGCGCCTGGGCGGTGACCAGCTGGATCAACGGCAACATCGGGAGGGTGAACGCGGGCACCGCGGGAACGCCAGGCAGCGGGCCGCTGAACATCGTGGTCGCCGGCATCGACGTCAGGTCTGGCCTGACCCCGCAGCAGCAACTCATCCTGCACGTGGGCCATGATGTCAGCAGTAACTCAGACACCCTCATGGTCGTGCATGTGTCGGCTGACCATCGCCACGTGCAAGTCGTCAGCATCCCGCGCGACTCCTGGGTCAACATCCCTGGCCACGGGATGAACAAGATCAACGCGGCATTCGGCCTGGGCGGGCCGGCCCTAATGGTGAAAACGGTGGCGCAGGACACCGGGCTCACCATCAACGACTACATCGAGGTCAACTTCCTCGGCTTCGTTAAGGTCATTGACGCGCTTGGCGGCGTGAATATCTGCCTTCCCTACGCGGTGGACGATTCCTACAGCGGGCTGCGAATGTCAGCGGGCATGCATCATGTGGACGGCATCACCGCTCTTGAGTTCGCCCGTGACCGGCACTCGTTCGCCACTTCCGACCTGGCCCGGATCGAAGATCAGCAGCAGCTGCTCTCCACGATGTTCCGAGAGGCCATCGGCTCAGGCACGCTGGCCAACCCCGTCAAGTTCACAAGTTTCCTATCCGCGGCGACCTCAGCGGTCACGGTCGACCAGAACCTGAACGTCGCCAAGCTCGCCGATGAGCTGCGCGGGATCTCGATGAACGAGGTCACCTTCGCGACCGTGCCGATCGGCAACTATAACTACACCACGCCGACCGGCCAGTCCGCGCTGCAGTGGAACGCGACGGCGGCAGGCGCCCTCTTCGCTCAATTGAAGAACGATCAGGCCCCGGTCAAGACGGCACCGGCCCGGCGCGGGCTGAGCCGGAGTCAGGTGTCGCTCGACATCTGGAACGGGACCATGATCGGCGGGCTCTCGGCGGGCACCGGGACGCAGCTAGCGGGGCTCGGCTTCCGCGTGCACGGTTCGGGCCTCACCTGGTCCAGCCAGGACATCACGCAGACCCTCATCGAGTACCCAGCAGGCAAGGAGGCAGCCGCCCGGCTAGTGCAGCGGGTAATGTCCGGTGCGACGCTGCGCCAGGTGCGGAATCTTAAGCGGATAAGGATCCTGCTCGGCTCGGCCGGCTATCAGGTCAACGCGGGTACGCCCGCCACGGCCAGCCCTACTGGCGGGGGCGCCCCGCAGCGGACCGCCGCGCAGGCTGCCTGCAAGTAGCCAGCACCGCGGGCGCGGCTTCCGGCGAGGCGATCGGCGACCTCAGACCTGCGTCGTGCTTGCCTCGGGCGGGAAGCCGGTCGACCCTGAATCCGCGGCCGGGAAGTCGGTCGAGCCTGCCTGCTGGGGCTGGCCATCAGCCGGTGCGCCCGCGTGGTGATCAGTCGATTCGGGCCGCAGGCTGATGCCGTTCTCTGCCTCATGGGCCGAGATGTCGGCAATCAGCTTGTCGACCTGTGCCGGGTTGTCGGCGGCGGCTCGACCGGTGCGCTCAGCGTAGACGAGTGCACCGAGATTCCTGAGCATCGCATCAGCGCGCCGCTTGGCCTGAGCCTGATCGAATTTGACCTTGCCGTCGCGGGCTGTCTCCTGCGTCTTCTGGGCGATCTGGGTGGCCTGCGCCTTCATCTTGTCCATCAAACCCACGGTGAGCCTCCTTAGGGTTCGTGGCGGCGCTCCCGGCCGACTGCGCCCGCCGTTAGCATCTCTGGCCAGCATAGATGCGCCGCGCCCGGCCGACAGGCGGCGCCCCCGGGGGCGCCGGCTAACTGGTTGAGCCGGAGCGCCCCGGTGTGACACGCTGGCAGCATGATTCCGCGCTACCGTCTCGCGAGCTGGCGGATGCCGCAATAGGCGACATCCGCGGAAACATCATGTCCGTTTGAGCCGCCTGCGAGGCGGCTTTTTCGTGCGCGCGCAGGGGCACCTCACGCAGGAGGAGAGTCCCGTGCCAAGGACTATCACCGGGATCAAGCCCACTGGCCGACCGCACCTCGGCAACTACCTGGGCATGATCCGGCCCGCGCTCGAGCTGGCCCGCACCAGCGAGGCGCTGTGCTTCATTGCCGACTATCACGCCCTGACCGCCGTTCCGCCGCCAGAGACCATCCGGGCCGGCGTCCTTGATCTGGCCGCCACCTTGATCGCATTCGGCCTGGACCCGGAGCAGACTGTCCTGTACCGCCAGTCCGACGTGCCGGAAATCTGCGAGCTGACGTGGATCCTGGGGTGCGTCTGCCCGAAGGGATTGCTGAACCGTGCGCACGCCTATAAGGCCGCGGTACAGGAGAACGTTGCGGCAGGCCGCGACCGTGACCAGGGCGTCGGCATGGGCCTGTTCAACTACCCGATCCTGATGGCAGCCGACATTCTCAGTCACCGCGCCGACCGGGTGCCCGTCGGCAGCGATCAGCGTCAGCACGTCGAGATCGCCAGGGACCTCGCGGAGAGCTTCAACCGGCGGTACGGCCGGGTGCTGGTGGTGCCCGAGCCGGCCGTGGACGACCGGGTCATGACGATTCCGGGTATCGACGGCCGGAAGATGAGCAAGAGCTACGGCAACCAGATCGCGCTCTGCGCCACTCCCGATGAGATCCGGCGCCAGGTCTCCAGGATCGTGACCGACTCGCGGTCCCCATCGGAGCCTAAGGATCCGGATACGATCCTCGCGCTCTACCGGCAGCTGGCCGATGCCGGGCATGCCGACGACCTGGCCCGCAGATACCGCCAGGGAACGGTCGGCTATGCGGAGGCCAAGGCACTGCTGGCCGAGGCCATCCAGCAGCTGCTGGCGCCCGCCAGTGCCAGGCATGCGGAACTCATGTCCGATCCGGCGAATCTCCAGGAGACGCTGGCCCGCGGCGCGGTCCAGGCGAGGGAATCCGCTGCGGCAACGCTGGACGCCGTCCGAGCGGCCACCGGGCTCGGCTGGGACTGATCCCAGGCAGTCCTCTCACGAAACCCTGCAGATCAGTGGGCTGGAGGATACGCGAGTATTACGAGACGTATTCCCGTTACGCACGGTACGTGATTAGGGTCATAACCGGAGTGAAAAGGGATGCCAGCGGGACAGCCGGGACGTTATATACAGTGATCCCCATCCGGGGCGGCGCACCCCCCGCCAGCAGCGCGCCAGCTCCGTGCCCGCACGGTCACCCGGGCTGCCGCTTACCCAGCGGCACTCACCGGTACCCCCCGGTACCCGGGACGGCATGACCCGGCGCCCCGCCGGATCCGCGCCGCCGCCGCAGCGGGCAGCACCCCGCCCAATCTCATCCGCCCTCCGGCCGGCGCCCCCGGCGCGCGGCCGGGCGATGGGGAACACGCAGAAGGGACAACCGTGCCCGCACCCGCACGGCTGGCCGCCCTGCGCGCCAGCGCCCTCCGCATCACCGCCAGTACCCAGAACGCAACCCACCGAGCCATCTTGTCCGCCGCCCGCGCCCTGCGCGACCGCACTGCCCCCGCGCGCCGGGCGGTGAGCCAGGCCGCCAGCCGGGCCGAGAGCCAGGCCGTGCAGGCCGTCAGCCAGACCGCGAGCCGGGCCGCCAGCTGGGCCGAGAGCCAGCCCGTGCAGGCCGTCAGCCAGGCCGTCAGCCAGACCGCGAGCCGGGCCGCCAGCTGGGCCGCCAGCCGGGCCGAGAGCCAGCCCGTGCAGGCCGTCAGCCAGACCGCGAGCCGGGCCGCCAGCCGGGCCGCCAGCTGGGCCGAGAGCTGGGCCGAGAGCTGGGCCGAGAGCTGGGCCGAGAGCTGGGCCGAGAGCTGGGCCGAGAGCCGGCCCGTGCAGGCCGTGACCCAGACCGTGAGCCAGGCCGTGAGCCGGGCCGCCAGCCGGGCCGAGATCCAGGCCGCCAGCGGTGCTGTCGGTTCGGCCGCCTCGGCCGCCGCATCGGCAATCCGGAACTGCGCTGCCAGGGCGAGCGACGCCCTTCCGCCCCGCGCCAGGATCCCGGCCGCGGCCGTCAGCGTGCTCGCCCTGGCCGCAGCGGTCACCGCCGCGGCGATCGCGATCGGCCCCGCCGCAGCCGCCGGACCGGCCGGCCCGGCGATCGCTGTCGCTGCCTTGCGCCCGGCCGCGCCAGCCGCACCCCGCCCGGCCCCGGCCGGCCAGTCAACCGCCGGGGTGGCGGCGGCAGCCGCGCCACGCCACCACGGCACCATGGCCCCGGTCGCAGTGCAGGCTGTTCCGGCTCACGACAACGGCACGGCGGGCCGACGTGCTCACCGGCGGCATCATCACTCCTGGCGGGTGATGCTTGATAACTGGCACGCCATCACCGAAGCCGCCGCCGGGCACCCGCGCGGCGGGCCGCTGGCCCCCGCGCAGCGGCTGCTGCCAGCCCCGCTGGCCGGCGGGCAGGCCGCCCTGCCGCTGA
>JBEKIF010000043.1:0-37748 GCA_050011895.1 Streptosporangiaceae bacterium
CCGGTCCAGCCGAGCGCGCGGCCGGCCTGGCAGTCGACCTCGGCCAGCACCCCGTCCACGACGAGGTCGCAAAGCTGCTCCTTGCTGCGCACGTGGCGGTACAGCGCGCCGGGAACGACGCCAAGGCGGGCTGCGAGGGCGCGCATGCTGAGGGCGTCCACGCCCTCAGCGCTGATGACCGCAAGGGCCTCGGCGACGACCCGCTCGCGGGTCAGCGCCCGGCTCATTAGCAGCAGCTCATCCTGCGGGCTGCGCAGGTCATCGAACAGACGCCCGCTGACCAGTCCGCCGGGGTGAAGGTTCACCGGGCCGAGCGCCGCTACGGCGCGTTCCGCCGGTCGATCACCCTT
Organism: Streptosporangiaceae bacterium; assembly: GCA_050011895.1. Lineage (GTDB taxonomy): Bacteria > Actinomycetota > Actinomycetes > Streptosporangiales > Streptosporangiaceae > DATBGO01. The sequence goes on from JBEKIF010000043.1 coordinate 351, forward strand.
CCCAGCCACGTGATGGGCGATGCGATCGAAGCCTCAGCCCAGGACGGCGTTCTGCTGATCCTGGTACCCAAGGCGGAGGAAGTGCAGGCCAAGCGCCTCCAACGACAGGGGCGGAGGTCCGCTGGCGTTACCCGGATATTCCCTGACCGGGTGCCAGGCTCAGCGTGACCGGGGCCGACCCGAGCCCGCGGCTCTTGCCGTCCACGGTCAGCGTGACCGCGCCGGGGTTGCCAAGCCGCAGGGTGACTGCCCGCCGTTCCGTCCAGGTCTCCGAGGTGCCCGGGTAAATGATGCCCTGGAAGATCGCCGCGCCGCCCGATGTGGTGAGGTCGGCCCAGCACGGTTCGCTCACCGCCGTCAGGAAGATCACCACGTCAGATGAGCCATGACCCGCGGCAGGCGGCGCAACCGTGTTCGTCGCGGCCGGGTGCCTGCGACCGGCCTGATGCGCGGCGACCGGCCTGCGGCCGGCGGCCGTTCCGCGGCCAGCGGGCTGAGATGCCACCAGGTGATAGGCGACCAGGCCGATGACCGCCGCGAGCACTACTAGCAGCGCAACGCCCCAGTTAGGCCGGCGCCGCCCGGTGAGCCGGAGGGGTGCGGCCGGCCCGGGCACGCCGCCAGCGGCACTGGGCTGCGGCGTGCCGTAGCTGGCGTCGTACTCCCGGATCAGCGGCTCGGGGTCCGCGCCCTCGGCACCGGCGATGGCGCGGATGTGCCCGCGCGCATAGAAGTCCCCGCCACAGGCGGAGAAGTCGTCCCGTTCGATCCCCCGGATGATCGTCTCCCTGATCCGGGTCCGCGCGCTGACCTGCGTAATGGTCAGACCAGCCTGCCGCCGTGCCGCTGTCAGGATCTCGCCGATGCTCACGCGGCACCTCCGCTGCCCGATCGCACCGGGGCCGCCCACGGCGCGATGGCAGGTTCTCACTACCATTCTCCGCCGATTCCCCGGCGCGAGCGCTCACCAGGCGCCGGCATCCGGCTGCAATCCGGCGCGGTCTCTTAGCCTGCCCATCGAGCCCGGACGCCCCTCGAGGAACCCACCTCGCGCATGAGGAGGCCGCGTCCCGGCTGGCCGCCGCGATGATCCGGTATGCAGTTAAGCGTGAGGGAGCGGAGCGTGGCGAGAGCTCCGCCGCCGCTGAGTTCGCCCGCGAGTCATGGCGAGCCGACGAAACTTGGCCTTGCGGTCCGCGGATTAGCAGGCACTGCCCAGCCAGGCACTGCCGGCCGCGGCTGTAGGTCAGTCGTAGTGGTACCGGCATGCGGCGATGCGGATCTCGCCCTCGGCCACCTTGTAGACCAGCCGGTGCTCGTCAGTGATCCGCCGCGACCAGTAGCCCTGGAACCCGTGCTTCAGCGGCTCCGGCTTGCCGATCCCCTCGTTGCCGTTCCGCTGGATGTCCTTCAGCAGCGCGGTGATGCGTTTCAGCACCTTGCGGTCCTGGGCCTGCCACCACTCGTAGTCGTCGCAGGCCGACTCGTCCCAGACGAGCTTCATTCCGCCAGCTCGTGCTCCGTGCCGCCCCCGTTCTCCAGCCGGTCGATCGAGGCCAGCAGGCGGCGTGCGTTGGCAGGACTCCGCAGCAGATAGGCCGTCTCCTTCAGCGACTCGTAGTCGTCGAGCGCGACGATCACTACCGGCTCGTGGCCAGCCCGCGTGATGATCACTTCCTCGCGGTCGTCAGTAACAGCATTCAGCGTCTCGGCGTACCTCGCGCGTGATTCTGAATAGGTCATCGTCTTCAACCATCCACCTCCCGGGGTCCGTACAAGAAATTGTACGTCAGCCCGAGAAGTAGACGCAAGGCGCCGCTCCGGGCACCGCCACCGCCGAGCCAGTGCCCCTCCGCGCCCAGCCCGCAAAAACGGCGCGCTTTGATGCCGGGCTGGCCGCACGCCGTGGCAACGTCGCGCCACCGGCTCAACACCTCCGCGCGCGGGGCCGCGTTAGGCACCAGCACCGCCCCCCGGCGCACCGAGCGCGCCACCATCCCAGCGCCGCGCGTGCGCCAGCTCTCCAGCCGCGCCAGCGCCCATCCTTACGCGCAGGTAATCAGCATGGCCCGCAAGCTCCCTGGCGTGATGGGCCTGACCCGTTGCACGGTCGCAAAGGGACCCGCACATACGTCCGGCCAGTCTGGACCGGTTTGCGCTATTTCACTGACACCTCGGCCGGTGCCGCACGGGGAAGAGCCTCGTTTTGCCTGGTCAGGCTCACTCTGGGCTTATCTCCAGGCTCAGGTCGCAGCCGACCAAACTGCCGCCGTCAGCCGCGCGGAAGCCAGCTCCGACTTGGCGTGCGATGATTTTCGCCGCGGCGGCTGCTGTACTTTGCTGCTGTACGAGGCCCTGGAACCGTGGGCTCGGGATTTCGAATTATGCTTTTGACCTGGGTAGAGCTATGGGGATTAGAACTCCAGACCTCTTGCATGCCATGAATCACTCACATATCCCCCGACCAGGCCATATGCAGCTTGATCAGGCCATTCGCTAGCTCACATGAGCTGCGACTGGCTCACACGAGCGCTCGCTAGCGCCATTTTGCCCCTCGCGGTGCCCCCCGGAATGATGTTCTTGTGGTGCTTCAGCCGTCAGCCTGCACATTCTCGAGCATGTATTCGATTCTCTTCCCAGAAGCGGGTCCTGCATTCACGGCACGCAAGGATGACTGGACGATCAGCCTTTGCGCACAACGCCCGTGCAGAGGCTGTTAACGAGTTATGCGGCGGTCGCGGTGTCAGTGACGGGCAGCCGGACGGTCCTGTCGCCAAAATCGGCGACGAGGTCCAGCCGGCCGCCGAGGGCCTCGACGTAGCGGGCGATGACCTCGAAGGAGGTGACCTCGCCGTGCTCGATCTGGGATACCCGGGCGACGCTCACGCCCATGGCGGCGGCGATCTGCTTCTGGCCAAGGCCCAGATCCTTGCGGGTCTGGGCGAGCTGGTGCCCGCGCGCCTGGGCGAGCAACTGGCGCGCACCAGCCTCGATTTCCTCGGGGGAGACCCCAGCAGCGCGCAGCTCCCGCTCCAGGTCCTCCCAATCCAGGGGGGGTGCGCTTAGGCATGGGCTACTCCTCCTGCTCTGTGGTGTACTCCAGGTACAACTGCTCGGCGCTCGGATGTTCTGCCGGTACCACCGCTGCCAGTTCCCGGCTTTGTCTCCGCCGAGCAGCAGCAGCGCCGACCGGGTGGCATCGAACGCGAACAGCACCCTGATCTCGGACCGACCCGCCGAGCCGGGCCGCAGTTCCTTGAGGTGATGGACCCTGCTGCCCTGGCGGCCGCGTTCGATGGGATTGAGCCTGAGTATCCCGCGAGCGTCGGACGCCGATCTGGCCGAGATCGTGCCATGGCTGCAGGCCGCCCTCCCAATGCGGCTCTCCTCCAGGCATTGGTCCCGATGGACTCTGATGAAGAACAAGCGCTCTTACCGAGGCAGAAAGATCACGCCAGCGTAAACCGAGCTGGCTAGCTCGCCCTGACCGGCGGCCCGGCGCAGCCGCAGGATGGCCTTCAAAATTTCCAGCCGGTGCCAAGTCTCAGGTTAGTTAGCTAAGAAGGATTCAGGGCATGGCAGCCATTCCCGCGCGGGCCGGGGCTGACAACCGCCGCCCGCCCGATTGGCTCGGGCGGGCGGCGGCTGGATCAGTTGGTCAGCCTGCAGTGCGGCGCAGAGTTATGGAACGACGTAGTTCACCGACGTTCCCCAGTTCGCCATACCGTCCCTGGTCCCGCCGCAGGTCCCGATCTGATTGGGGTTGAACGCGGCCCCCGTGCAGTTCGGGTACTGGATGTAGTTGGTGGCGAAGTAGATCCGCCCGCTGGTGCCGGGCACGAACAGCGCCCAGCTGTAGTCCCCCCAGCGGGGCCGGGTCGGGCCTGGGTAGCCCTGGTACTCGGTGAAGCCGTCTTGCGGTGACTGGCCCAGGTCCGCGATGTTGATCGTGGACTTGAGCAGGCCGCCGGACGTGCCGGTCAGCCGGCCGAAGGCGGTGCTCGGGTAGAAGCCGCCGTGGTCGGCACCGGTCAGTCCGCCGTTGCCGTTCAGCGTGAAGTCCATGATCGCCCGGCCGCCGCTGCCCGGCGTGGCGGCCATGGCCGGGAACTCCAGGTCTTCGTGCTTCGCGGTTATGTAGCCCTGGCTGGTCAGGGTGAACTTGCCAGTCTTGTCGAACGAGTTCGTGCCGACCACCCAGTACACCGCGCCCTGGTGGATCTCCGCGTTGGCCCTGGTGTATGTCTGCGCGATCTGGGTGGCGGTGGCCCCCCAGAGCTGGCCTTGCGCCTGAGCGACCTGCGTCATGAAGTCGCCGTTGGAGTTGAGCCCGCCCTCCGGGCAGAAGACCGGCGGCGGAGCGCCACCAACGGAGACGCTCAGCCCGGCCGCCCCGCACTCGTCGCCCAGCGGTATCGGGCCGGTCCTCTGAGCGCCGACGGAGGCCTGGAAACCGTTCTCTGTCAGCTCGGGATCGTAGTAGCGATCCACGCCGGAGAAGAGCTGGCCGCTGAAGCGGATGCTGCCGCACGCCGCGCAGCCCGTGCTGTTGAGTGCGGACAGCCCGGTCCAGGCCCACGCCGCGATCCGGTTGTCACCCGAGGTCGGCGAGACCGCCGCGAACCCGTAGAAGTCCAGCGAGGACAGCATGAACCCGGTGCCGCCGTGGCTGTTGTCGAACTGACCCGCGACCGGCTGCGCCGGGATCGCCGCCACCCAGCAGGTGATGCCACCCTCGTGCAGCACCTTGTCGCGGAAGCAGGTCCCGTCCGGGGTCGGGATCAGGCCCATGTTCTCCCGCGCCACCGTGAACGAGGGATTGGGCTTCCCGTTGGACAGCTTGACGGGCAGGCCGCGCTCCAGCGCGTTCTTGCTGAACGCGAATTCCTGCGCGCCGTTGAAGAAACCACCGCCGAAGCCGGGCAGCGTGCTGGGCAGGAGCGGGAACTCGTCGTAGAACATCAAGAACGCATCCCGGGTCACCGAGATCTTCGCGAAGTCGTTCAGCAGGGAGGGGTAGCCCGGCTCGGCCGGGTTGTAGTCGGCGCTCGAGAAGTACACGTGGTACGGGCCGAACGGGCTCGACCCGTCGGTTACCGCGATGCCCTCGTTGCACGCGCTGGCCACCCCCGCGAAGCAGCCAGTGAACGCGCCGCCCGCGGACTCCGGGCTGGCCGAGACGATCTCGGTGAAGAACCAGTGCCCGCCGTTGGCCGGGTCGTACAGGCAGGAGGGGTCCCCGCCGCTGCTCCAATTCAGGCCGGTGAGCCCCATGATCGTGTCGAGCGAGATCGGCGCGGACGTGCGCTGCAAGGCGGTGTTGAAGACCAGGATCTCGCCGATGTTATTGATCTCGACCGCCGATCCGTTACCGGCGCATAGGCCCTGGTCCGGTGGCTCTACGTCCTTGAAAGTGTTGGTCGTGTGCTCGGCGCTGTCGACGGCATTCAGGCCCTTCACGCCGGTGGCGCCACCCACCGAGGTGCTGATGTTGTCACAGCCCGGCCCCAGGGGCACGCAACTGACCGACGGGAGCGGGTTAGAGGGGCTAGCCGACAGAGCGCGCCGGGCGGCTGGCAGGGCAAGCCGGGGATTCGGCCCCGGCATGGCGTGCGCACGGTCCGCTGTGCCGACTGCCACGCCTGCGGCCGCGTGCCCCGAGGCGGCGGCCGCGGTGGACGGCGTGTTGAGCGGGCCGCTGAGCAGGTGACAGCCGATAGCACACCCGGTGGCGGCCGGGCCGGCGAACGTTGGCTTGAAGACTCCTAGACTCGATGTGGTCACGGCGCTCGCCATGGCAGCTGCCGTGCTCGCGTTGACCGCCGCCGCTCCGCCGTAGGCGCTGAGCAGCAGCACCGGAAGCGACAGCAACGACAGCAGTGCGATTCGTTTGCGCAATAAACCCTTTTGCATGCGTTTCTCCCCAATTAGCGGTCCATTTCCTGCAATCGCGGGCTTCCACGCCGGGAGAAGCAGGGAAAAGGCGCGCACCCCCCTTCTACACCGGCCCGTCGCAGGCCCGATCGCACCCGATCCACCTGCATCACACGCCGTTCTCGCGACACCTTCTGCCGACTGCTAAGACTGCTGCTCCTAGCGCTAGAAGGACGATACTGAATCCCCATCTGCCGGACAATAGGTCATTTGAAATCGTCTGGGCCATGGGGCAGGGCCAGCCCAGCGCCCTAGTAGAAAGTCGTGAGATCCAGGCGGGTGCTGGCGAGGAACCCGTCCACGAGCCCGGGCCGGTACTGCATTTTCTTGAGGCGGGTCTTCACCAGGGCGGTCAGCTGGCTGATGTCGCGTTTGGCCAGGCTGGCCAGCGATCTTTTGAGGTGTGACCACACCAGCTCGACCGGGTTCAGCTCGTGCGCGTACGGCGGGAGCTGGAAGATGGTCAGGCAGTCCCGGGCTGCGATCAGTTCGGCCATCGCACGGCCGAGGTGAGTATTCAGATTGTCCCAGACGACCACGAGTGGGCCGCTGAGCTGCTGGTGCGCGGCGTCCAGCAGCCCGGCGTACTCGGTCTCGGTGAAGCCCTTGCGCCGGTCCGTGCCGTTCCCACGGCCACGATGAACGCGGCAGATCATCCGGGGGCCGGTACCCGGGCTTGACGCACACCAGTGCGGCCAGGGACACGCGGGTGTTGTGCGCGCCGGTCACCGTCACCACGGGGGTGCAGCCACGCCGTCCCAGGTGCGCCCCCTCGGCCTTAGGCCCTGGCCAGATTCATCCTCGAAACAAAGCCAGGCGCCCAGGTCCGCCGCTGTCCTTTTACCGCCGGCCAGGTCTCCTCCCGCCAGGCGGCGAGCCGCGCCTCGTCCCGCTCGGCGGCGCGGCGGGCCGAGACCTGCACGCTCCACCCGATCCGGTGCAGCAGCAAATCTGGCCCGGCCAGGGTGTAATCTACCCGGAACCGGGCGGCGATCACGTTGGTGATCCGCGCCAGCGTCCAGCACTGATCCTCATCCCACCCCGACGCCGCCGGCCCGGCGTCCAGCACCGTCTCCAGCTCGCGCAGCTGCGCCGGGCTGACCTTGCACTTCGCCCCGCCCGCGCCTTTGGAGGCCAGCGCCGCCCGCCCGCCTGCGGCCAGCGCCCGCCGCCACCGGTTCGCCGACATCCGCGACAGCTGAACCGCCCGGGCCACCTCCCGGTCACTGGCGCCGCCTGATCTGAACCACCGACATTCTTGACGTACACCCTCGTCGGCCCCGCAGGCAGGGCACGACGCTGATGGCGGGAGCTCCGCGGCTCTCTGCGAGTGCTACTGCTGTACTTTGCTGCTGTACGCCTCGAAAGTAGGCAACTCGGCTGTTCGAAAAATTTGTCTGACCTGGGTGGAACGATGGGGATTCGAACCCCAGACCTCTTGCATGCCATGCAAGTCAGGCAGCCCGCCTGCCAGCGGCAACACCGGCTTCTACCTGCCGATCTAATGCACCCGCGTCCCTGTGAGTGCCTGCCGGGCGCTGCGCGTTGGCTGTCCACTTGGCTGTCCGCTATCTCCTCGTGAAGCAATCTGTTCGAATGCCCAAAGGCCCGCTGCACGGCACCCGCCGGGAACGCCGAGCGATGCTCCAGAGGTAAGTAAGAACACCGCCGCCACCGTGATCGGTGATGTCACCGGGCGTACCCCGATCCGTCACCTGAGACCGCTTCGCCGCGTCTTCAGCGGCACCCGGTCGAGGGTCTCCCCCGCAACTGCAAGACCCCCGGCAGGCGCCGCGCGAGAACGGGGCGCCGCAAACGACGCTACGCACATGACCGCGATTACCCAGATCCGCACCGGCACAGCGAAGGCCCGGCGACCAAGATCATCCACGCAGCGCCGCCAGCGCCGGAAGCCGCGGTCCTCCGGTTGCTCTCGCTCAGCGGTAGCTCGGCCGGGCCGGCAGGACACCGTGGCCGACGCGACCCGGCGAGAACCGCCGAATCTTCCATCGCAAGCCAGCGCACAGCTCACGAGGACGCAACGTTACGAAACCGCCGACTGTCCAAACGCTGAGCCCGTCCCTCCCTGCCGATTACGCGCGCTCATCGGAGTGGACTTCACGGCAAGCTGGTGGCGCGCAGATTACCCTGATTTGTGTAAGTCCGGGTGTTGCGGAGCCGGCATCGCTTCGGGGTATTTCCTGGCGCGGACAGCGCTGGTGCGGCCAGGGGCGTGATCGCGTGCTTTGCCGGCGTAATCGGCTAACATCTGCGGAAGCGCGACTGGCACGTCACGCTGTCCGTGGCGCTGCTCGTTGCCGCCGTTGCCGCTCTCGTACTCCGTACGGTGACCACTGGTACCGGCGGTCAGGCAGGCGCGCGTTCTGCTGGGTCGAGAGGGCGGCCGACCTCGGCCAGGATCCGCTGGCTCATCGCCAGCGTCATCCCGAAGGTGAGCCATTGAGCGGGGTCGTTGCCCCATCGTTGTTGTACCCGGGCGAGCGCGCCGTCGAGGGTGTCGTCTGCGGCGTGAATCGCCTTGGCCAGAAGCCGGCGGTCGGCTGGCGTGTCGGCCGAGGCCGCCCACGCGGTGTAGGCCTCTGTGGCCGATGCCGTCTTCGCGAGCATCGCGCTGAGAGCCGGCATCGGACGGGCATTGCCCGATCCGTCTGCCAGTGCCCGGGCCATCGACCGGGTGTAGATGGCGATCCGCTCGCCCGAACGGAGCGCCTCGTCCGCCCGGCCGAGCGCCGCTCGTTCCCGGCGGGCCCGGGCGTTCCACCGGGTGCTCAGCCGGAACCCCTCGTGTTCGCGGCGAGCCGTTGCGATGGTGTCGATCAGCGCGATCGCGTCCAGGCGCCATGAGTCGGCTTGCCCGGGGGTCCACGTCGACCCGATGCCCGTGCTGACAGCACGCAGGATCTCCGTACAACGATGCAGCGGCGCCAGCGCCTGCGACATGACGGCGTCGGGCGCAGGCGCGGACGGGCTCAGCAGAACGGCGATCACGGCGACTCCCGCGCCGATCAAGGTGTCGACGATACGCTCGCCCGCGTAACCGGGCGTGACCTGCCCGACTAGGAACACGAGCAATGCGCTGATGGGTACCTGCACCACGCCCGGCGGGCCCAGGCGAGCCGTCCAGCCCAGCAGCAGGCCCGCGAAGATGATGATGCCGATGCTCCAGCCGCTCGGGGCTAGGACGCGGCTCACCGCCAGCGCGGCAGCGACCCCTACCACCACCCCGACGACGCGCTGGAAGGCCCGCGAGAGGGAATCGTATACGGTCGGCTGGACGATCAGGAGCACAGCAAGCGGCGCGAAGTACGGCCGGCTGTGAGGATCGGACGCCACGGCCGCCACCCAGGCGAGGCCGGCGGCGATCGCCGTCTTGGCCGCCAGGAACACCTGGCTGCGGGTGACGAGCCCCGGCCAGGCCATGCCGGGCTGCAAGGACACGAGTGAGCGGCGCCACCTGCTCATAGCGCTAGCTTGTCAGGATCCGGCCAGTCCGCCGAGCGTGCGCCCTCGCCAGGGGCACCTGAACGGCAAGAGCGACGCCGCGCCTTCGGGTGGACGCGACGGATCGAAGCCTCTTTGTGTCAAGAGCCTTTCGGGGTTTTCTTCGGCGCTGGCGCCGCCCGCACCGGTCCTTGCCCCGCCGAGGCGTCGTAGGGTGATGTCGGGCTTTCGACCAGCGCAAAAGCCGCTGATGACCACCCAGCCGCGAGTGCCCAATGGCAGACCGACAATCCAGCCCACCTGCGCATCCCCTGTCACCCGGTCGGTGAACGAGGCGTTCTTCGGCCGTGAGCCGTCAGACGGCGCGCGCCAGCGACGGCAGGTAAGACCCGTCGGCATTGCAGGCACTAACCGTGCATGACTGAGATGACACTGCTGCATCCCGGCGACCGGTTGCCCGCCCTCGCCGTCGCGCTGCCCGGCCAGGGCACCCTGCAGCTGCCCGGCGCGCTGGCCGGCCACTACGGCGTGATCCTGCTCTACCGCGGATCCTGGTGCCCCTATTGCAACGCCCAGCTGCGCGCGTTTCCAGCGCGCCCACGACGGCCTCGCCAGCGCCGGCGCGCAGGTTGTCGCGCTGTCGGCCGACGATGAGGCCGCCACCCAGGCCCTCGTCGCCAGGCACGGCCTGCAGTTCCCGGTCGGCCACAGCGCCGACGCCCGCGCCGTCGCCGCGGCCACCGGCGCGTTCGTCAACAACGACCCGCTGTACCTGCAGTCCACCGGGTTCGTGCTCGACCCGGCCGGGCGGGTCATCGTCAGCGTGTACTCCAGCGGCGCCATCGGCCGGCTCGTTCCCGATGACGTCATCGGCATGGTCCGCTACATCCGGGAGCACGCCACCGCGGGCGCCTGACGGCGGCCGCGGAAGCCGGGCTCGCCGACTGGCGGCGCCGGGTGATCGGGCTCTGCGCCGCCGTACGCGCACACGACGACCCCGAGCGCGCGCTCACGCCCTCCGGCGCTCGGTCCGGGACGCGCTGTTCTGGGCTCGAAGCCCGCTGCCGTCAGGCGATCCGCCGCGCGGGGCAGGTGTGCCGTACTGGGCCCACGACCCCGCCCTGCGACCAGCTCGCACCTCGTCTTTCGCCCGCGCAGGCCGCGGACCCGATGTCCTGGGAGCGCCTGATGTCCCCGGCGCAGCAGCACTGCCTCTGCTCGGTCGCCACGCCAGGAAACGTCGAGCATACGATCACCGTTCGACAGGGCTGCGCTCCCGGGCGCTGCGTGTGCCGCCACGGTAAGCCGCGGGCCGGCCGAACCACCGTGCCCGGGAACACACTCACAACCCTGACAGCCACGCCACGAGCCACCCGGATGCACAAAGGAGCGTTCCATGAACGATTACCCGGCGATGATCGCCCAGGTCAACCACGTCGAGCCGGTCCCGCGGCGAGTCCGCGCCTGGCTCGCCGGCGAGACCGTTTTCGATACCACCCGCGCCCTGTACGTATGGGAATGGCCGAACTACCCGCAGTACCACATTCCCCTGGCCGACGTGCGCCCCGGCCTGCTAGTCCCGGAGGATCACAGTCAGCACACCGCCCGCGGCGTCGTTGACCTGCACGGATTGCGCGTCGGCGATACGCACCGGCCGCGGGCCGCCAAGGTCCTCCGTGATTCGCCCGTTGACGGGCTCAGCGGCACCGTGCGCTTCGAGTGGGCCGCCATGGACGCCTGGCTCGAGGAGGACGAGCGGGTCTTCGTGCACCCCCGCAACCCCTACGTCCGGGTCGACGCCCTGCGGTCCACGCGAACGGTGCGCGTCGAACTCGACGGGACGGTGCTGGCTGAATCATCATCTCCGGTCATGGTGTTCGAGACCGGGCTGCCGACCCGCTACTACCTCAACCGCACCGAGACCAACTTCGAGCATCTGATCCCCGGCGGCACCGTCACCGAGTGCCCCTATAAGGGCACCACCAGCGGCTACTGGTCTGTCCAGGCCGGCGGCAGCGTCCACCCAGACCTCGCCTGGTCCTACGACTTCCCCACCCGCCAGCTGCAGCCCATCGCCGGCCTCATCGCCTTCTACAACGAAAAGGTAGACATCTTTCTCGACGGCCAGCAGCTGGAGCGCCCGAAGACCCACTTCTTCCCGTCCGCCGACTGAACCGAACTCCGCCCACTCAGCCCAATGTGTACCGGCAGCTGCAGAGCGTGTCGGGGTTGTACGGGGCCTTGCGCGCCCGCGGCGCAATGCCACGGTCAAACCGCTCGGCAATTTCCGCAGCGTGGCGATCGACGCCGGTCGCGGCGCAGAGGGCTCGGGCGCCCGCTCGGCCGCGCAGGCGCTCGAAGAAATGGACGGGCCCGGCGGCGACGTCGCGGCGGCGCGCAGCGGCTACCTGCAGTACACCCAGCGCCGGCTGCTGGTTCCGGCTGGCGTCCGAGCTCGACGTGGTGATTCATGTGCGCTACCGGCCCGGCCGCTTCCTGGTGCAGGGCCACGCCTACGCCACGGTGTGGCCGGCCGAGGCCGCCGTGGGGGTGGCGCGGGAAACTGGCCCGCGCACATGTCACCGGACCGTACCGGACCCTCGCCCAGGATGTCTCCTTCGGCGTCGACCAGAGCTGGTCGAGATCGCGATCCGCGCGCTGTCCCCGGCGGTCAACGACACCTTCACGGCGCTCACCTGCATCCACTGGATCGGCGACAGCCTGTGCAAGGTAACCGGCCAGTGGCACCTCATCCGTGTCTACCCGGACGGCGACGGGGCGGTGCAGCTGGTCGCCGCCGAGGCCACCTACGAGCGGCTGGTCCAGCGGGCGTTCGAGAAGATCCGGCAGGCCGGCCGGGGCATGCCGGCGGTGATGATCCGCCAGCTCGATACTCTCGCCAAGATCATGGAACGGGCCACGGCGGCGAAGGACCGCCAGCTGCTGCTCGACCAGGCCGCGATGATCGACCGGCTCAGCCTGTCCTCGGTGGAGGAGGAATCCGACCGGGCTGACATCGACCGCGCCTACCAGTCCGTGCTCCGCGTCCACGCTGCGCTCCCCGAGTCGCAGGTAGCGCCGCGCGGCGGCGGACGCGGAGCACCGGCAGCTCAGGCCTCGCAACACTGGAACAGGTAGGGGGCCGCGGGCACCTGGATCGGATTGATCCTGGGCGGCGCGCTCACCCAGTACGCGGCGCCTGCGCAACTGTCGCGCGTGAGCCTCGGCGGCCTTGACCGCTACGGAAGCTACTACGAACAGCGCATGCACGTCCGCCGCCAGGCCCGCAACCACGTCCTGGGCCTGCAACGCCTCGGCTATAAGGTCACCCTCCATAGCCCCCGACACCGTCCCGAGACCCGATGCCGACCAGCCTGGTCCCTCACCGCCATCAAACAGGGCGGCGGAGACAACGCCTCCGCCGAGGCCGCCGACGTCCTCGCGCCTGGCGTCCGTGCCATCTTCCGCGCCATGGCCCAACGTCAGCGCTGCCAGTTAGAGAATGCTCACCTGAGTGATCGACCTCCGCCGCCGCCATTTTGCGCGAACGATCTCACTATCACGGCCAGTCCTACGGCAAAACCATGCCATGATCGACCATCTCACCAACGCAAATCGTTCGATGCAGTGTTCGGAGGGCAGTTGTATGCAGAGCGATATCGCATCGAACGTGCTTGCGCGTGAAGCATCTCGCACGTCACGCGCCAGATTGCTCCGCTTGGCGCTGGCGGCGTTTTTCTTGGTGACGGCGTTGACCGCGTGCGGAGGTTCGAGCACGAGCACCAGCTCACCGGCGGCCGTCGCCACCGCCACCACCCCATCGGCCACCGCCGCGCCAGTCTCGACCTCCGCGGCGGCCCCGGGGGCGCCCGGGTGCCCCACTGCCGCCACGATCGGATCCGCGTTGGGGATCACCCTCCCGGCACCCACCGTTGTCGATGGCGGAGGAGGATCGCCACTTCCGGTCGGCGCGACGGGCGTGGCGTGCGAGTACCGGGGCCAGTCTTTGAATGTGATCATCGAGCTGATCAGGAACATCAGTCCGTCTTACATCGCGAAGTTCAGCACCAAGTTCCCGGTTACGTTCACGAGCGTGTCCGGGGTGGGAGATCAGGCTCGTTCCTTTTCGGTCTCTCTCGGCGGTGGGAAGGACAACGAGGGCGTCGTAGCGACGAAGGGATCGACTCTCGTGGATATCGTCGCCACTGCCACTCCGGCATCGCTGAGTCAGCTCGAATCCTTGGTCGGCCAGCTTCTGTAACGTTGCGCTGCTTGTGCCCGACCCCTTGTGTTATCGGACCCAATCTTCGGAGAACGGCACCTGCGGAGGGTCCTAGCCGAGTACCAGATGCACTACAACGCTGCACGCCCTTCTCCAGGGGTCCCCAGCCTGTCGCATGACACCAGGGCATCGCCCAGCGCATCCCCGGCAGTGAAGACCACGCTCCCCGCATCGCCGCAGAAGACCTCGGCGCCCAGCGGATCCGACGAAAACTGTCGTGAGCGGCCTGATCAACGAGTACATGCAAGCCGCCTGACATCGCGAGAAAAGCGAAGGCCATCAGACCCGAGTCCTATTTTCAAGCGGCACAACATCCGCATGGGTCAGCTGGAGGCAATCAGATCTCCCTGGCGCTCTGGCTTCCAGGCAGATAACTCACCGGTGAACCAACTGGACCATGCCGGGCGATACAGATCAGGTTTATCTGAGCGTCGAAGTCTTGCCGCAGGCCCTGCAGCTTAGTAGGCCACGGGTACGCAGGATTGGCAAGCGCGACCTTGTGGGCGGAGACTCCACGTATGACAGGCGAACGCAGTGCGGATGTGGCGGCCGCTTCCGGCATGCTGCATGTGGCGCTGCTGGGCGGCTTCAGCGTTCGTGTCGGAAGCCGCTCGGTTCCTGGCTCGTGGCGGCTGCGCAAGTCCAAGACGCTGGTTAAGCTGCTGGCTCTCGCCGGCGGCCACCGGGCTCACCGTGATGTGCTTGCCGGGGTGCTGTGGCCCGGGCTGGACCCTGCCGCTGCGGCGAACAATCTGCATCAGGTTCTGCATGCGGCGCGGCGGGCGCTGGCATCGGATGGTTCGCCTTCAGCCGACGCGCTGTGCCTGCGGGACGACATGGTGATCTTGTGGCCCGACGGTGACCTCATCGTCGATGCGGACGTGTTCGCGGCGGCGGCGCAGCGAGCGCTGCGTTCGGGTGCTGTGGAGGATTATGGGGCGGCCCTGAAGCTCTACGCCGGTGAGCTTTTGCCGGAGGACCGCTACGCCGATTGGGCGCCACCTCATCGTGAACGGCTGGCGGCTTTGCATGAGGCGCTGGCGGCTGGGCTGGCCCGTGCCCTGCTGGAACGCCGAAGCCCGGAAGACGCGGTCGCTCTGCTTGAGCCTTTGGTCGCAGACCGCCCGCACGATGAACCGCTGCACCGGGTGCTCATGGAGGCGCTGGACCGGGCCGGGCGCCGGTGGGATGCGCTCGACGTCTACGAGCGCCTGTGCCGGGTGCTGGACGAGGAGTATGCGGCGGCTCCGGAGGCGGCGACGCGGAGTCTTTACCGGCGGATTCTGTCTGGGCAGAGTTCTGCTGGCCCGGCAGTGGTCTGCAATCTCCCGGCTGCGGTGACTAGCTTCATCGGGCGCCGGCGGGAGATCGCCGAGTTGCTCGCCCTCGCCGACCGCACACGGCTGCTGACATTGAGCGGGCCCGGCGGCGCCGGCAAGACCCGGCTGGCGATCGAGGTCGCGCGGCGGCTGGCGAACGCCGGCCCGGTCCCCGACGGCGTGTGGCTCGTTGACCTGTCGGGGATCCGGGACGGGCGGCTGATACCGGCGGCTGCCGCGGCATCTCTTGGTCTGGCGCTGACCGGCGCCCGGCCCACCACGGCCGCCGTTGTGAAGCAGCTTGCCGACCGGAGAATGGTAGTGCTGCTCGACAACTGCGAGCATCTGCTCGGGGCCTGTGCAGAATTCGCCATGGCGTTGCTTGAGCGCTGTGCCGGCGTGGCTGTGCTGGCCACCAGCCGCGAGCCTCTGCGCCTGCCGGGCGAGGTGGTCTGGCGGGTCCCGTCCCTCGAGCTGCCGGACCTGCGGCTTCCCGCCGACCCGGCACGACTGGCCCGCCTGGAGTCTGTGCAGCTGTTTCTCGAGCGCGCGGGAAACGCATCACCAGCGTTCCGGCTCGACTCTGCGACTGCCCTGCCGGTCGCACGCATCTGTCTGCGCCTCGACGGCATGCCGCTGGCGCTTGAGCTGGCCGCTTCCAGGATTGCGCATCTGGCGGCCGCGGAGCTGGCTGCCCGGCTGGATGACGCGCTGGCCACGCTGGCTGGGCGGATCCATGGCGTGCCGGACCGGCAGGCTACGTTGGCGGCGACGCTGGATTGGAGCCATGACCTGCTGGCCGATGATGAGCGTGCGGTGCTTCGCCGGCTGTCGGTATTCGCTGGAGGGCTCGCCCTCGACGCGGCTGAGCAGGTGTGTGCGGGTGGGTTGTCCGAACCGGTCGCCGTGGTGGTGTCACGGCTGGTGGACAAGTCTCTGGTTACCGTGGAGACGGGCGGCGACCGGGCCCGTTTCCGGCTGCTTGAGGTCATCCGGCAGTACGCGGCCGGCTGTCTTGCCTCGTCGGGGGAGCTGGCCTGCCACCAGCGCCGGCATGCCCTGTGGTACGCCAGCCGGGCGGAGTCTCTTGACCTTGACCTTGGCGGTGGCGTGGTTGGTGAGCCGAGCCCGTGGTTCGCGGCCGAAGGCGGCAACCTGCGGGCAGCACTGTCGACGTCATTGCGTGAGATGCCAGACCGTGCGCTCGTGATGGCGGTTGCGATGTGGCGCTCGTGGATGGCGCGCGGGCTTCACGCCGAGGGACTGCGATGGCTGGCTCAAGCGCTGGAAGCCTGCCCAGCGCCATCGGCGCTGCGGGCCCGGGGGCTATTCGCGACCGCCGTGTTGGAGGTCCGGCTGGGCCGGCCGTGGCGTGGCCCCGCCATCGGCGCCGAGATCGCGGCCCTCGGGCGCGACCTCGGCGATCCCGGCTCGATGGCCGAGTCGCTTCACCAGCAGTCGTTGCTCGCCTGGATGGCAGGCGAGTGGGATGACGCGGTCCGGCTCGCCAGCGAGGCGGACACCGCGGCCCGCGGCACTGCCAGCGTGCGGGCTTCGCACGAGCACCTGCGGGCCCTGATGGCGCTATTCCGCGGTGAAACTTCCGCGGCGCAGGCCCTGCTCGACAACTCGCTGAGTGCTCTGGGCCGGGTGCCACCCGACGCACCGCCCTTCTTTACGGTGTGCACCGTGGGCTGGTCGGTTGATTCCATCGATGACCTGCTGTTTCCCGTCTTCGAGGAGACCATGCTGGTCGGCCGGCGTGTTGGCGCGGCGCAGAGCCGCGGCTACATCCTCGCCACCCAGGCACTGGCGGCCCTGATGGGCGGACGCTTCGACGAGGCGGGGGCGCTGCTCGAACGGGCCCTGCGGATGTTCGAATCGCTAGGGGACCGTACGGGCCAGGCACACATCCTGGCGCAACGCGGGCACCTGCTCCGCCGCCGCGGCGATCCCGCTGCTGCTAGGGAATGCTTCCGGTCGGCCGCAGACCTGCGGGCGGAAATCCCCGACCAGCGCGGCACCGCCATCGCACTGACCGGCGTCGCGCTCGCGGAGGCGGCCCTCAGTGACGGCCAGCGGGCGCGCGCGCTCGGTCATGAAGCGTGCCGCATGCTGGACCGGTCTGGAGATCTTCCTGGCCACGCTGGCGCCATGAACAACCTGGCTGTGGCCGAGGTCCTCACTGGCCATCCGGGGCAGGCCATCGGCCTGATCGAAAGGGCGCTGGCGCTTCGGGCGCGGCGAATTACTTCACCTCGGCCTTCCTCGACGAGCTTCCCGACCCGGCCGTCGAGACGTTTGCCGATGCCCACCGGCGCTCCGCAGGGCTCCCGGCCACCTGCGAACTGCATGTCCATCAACTCGGCGGGGCGATGGCGCGGACGGCGCCCGGCGCGACGGCGTTCAGCCAGCGGCAGCCGCCGTATCTCATCAACTGCATCGCGCGCACACCCACGGCGGAGGGTTTCGAGGCCAACCGCGCGTGGGCCCGCGGTACGCGGGACTCGATGGCCAGGTTCGGGGCAGGCCAGATGTATGTCAACTTCACCGGCGAGGGGGACGAGGACAAGGTCCGCGCGTCCTACCCGGCGGAGACCTACGCGAGGCTAGCCGCCGTTAAGGCGCACTACGATCCCGGCAACCGGTTCCGCTTCAACCAGAACATCCGCCCCGCCCAGACCGGATGACCGCCGTGACCAGGAACACCGAGTACGACGTCGTCGCGGTCGGCGGCGGGGCCGCGGGCGGTATGGCCGAGACGACATGGCTGGATGCCACCGCACAAGCTGATCCAGTGCGCTGCGGCGAGGTGAGCCCCGAGGAGCGGTCGCGGGTGAGCCCACCGCGTTCGGCCTGGGGCCGCTGCGTGAGATGGCCTGGCCGGCCACCTCCTACCTCGCAGAACAGTTCCGGGCCGCCGGCTTCATCCCCATCGTTCACTCCTCTCCCCCGTAACTCACCGTAGGACAGCCCGCCTGACGCTCCCTGGCCGGGTTCATCTTGCCGATGGGCAGTATTTCGGACCGGCGCTCTGCTGGCCCGGGTCCGACGGCTGCCCGCACCCGACCGTTATCAGCCAGTTCTGGCGCACGACTATTACCCTGTTCTGGCGTACAACGGTGATCTTGACCAAAACCATCCGGTACCGACAATGGTTCGGTGAGTGCCTGCCGCCGGGGAGTTGCTGCCGGAGAGCTGCGCCTGGGTTGCGGGCGAGCACTCTGCTGCTGCGGGAGCTGACGGTCGACACGGGACTGGCGGCCGGATGGACCGAGGCGCTGTTGGACCTATAAGGCCTTCCCGGCCCGGCACCTGCCCGGCCGGGTGATCGCCGATCTGGCGGTCGCGATCGCTGACGGCGGGGATGCGCTGACGCACCTGTCGGTGCTGCGTGATCAGGGCAACTGTTCGATCAGGTGGCCAGCGAGCCGACCGCGTGGCGGGCGGTGCGCCGACGCGGCGCACCTGGACCGGATCCGCACGGTCCGCGCCGCGCCGCGGTGCGGGAGCCTGCCTGTGCCGCTGGCGCCGACCCGGATATCGCGGCCGGGCTGACCATCGACCTGGACGCGACGATCACCATCGCGCACAGCGAGAAGGAGAACGCCGCCGCCGAGAATCTCATCCGCGGCTCTGGCCCGCATAGTTGCTCGCCGGGCACCCTGCCCGGATGCTCACCGGTCATATGCCTGCGGTTCGTGTTCCTCCTGATCACGCGCTAGCCGCATGGCTGCGGCTGTCCTGGCGCGAGGAGGTGTGGTCCCCGGCTCTGAATACGCCACCGCTTCCTCGACGTGTTCATCCACGGCTGGATCTGGCTTGTCGCCAGCATCCAGGACCGCGCGCTCGATCCGAATCTGGTCGATGCCCGCCACCACCTGGTCGAGCCGCAGGCAGACCTGCTGCACGCCAGCGGCCGCGCGCATGAGAAAATTGAGCCGCACGATGCCAGCGACTCCAGACGCGTCCGCTGGCCGTACCGGGTCGGCGTGCGGGAAGCAGCGTCCCGCCTGCGGCAGGGAAACGGGGAATCGCCATGGCCTTTGTCCAGATCATCGAGTTCCGCACATCCAACATCGACGCGATGCAGGAGGTCGCCGACCGATGGGAGGAAGCCACCGCAGGGAAGCGCACGGCCGGCCGGCGCATCCTGTGCCGCGATCACAACGACGCCAGCCGGTACTTCAACGTGGTGTTCTTCGACTCCTACGAGTCAGCGATGGAGAACTCGAGCCTGCCCGAGACGCAGCGGCTCTCAGCCGAGATGATGAGCTTCGCCGACGGGCCGCCCGCCTTCTACGACCTCGACATTATCGACGACCGCTCCTAACCGGGGAAAGCCCGCGGTGAGCGGCCGGCGGTCACCTGACTTAGCCGGTCATGCATTCGTGCAGAACCTCCGCCGCGGCCCCTACGACATTGCCACCGACGCCCCAGCGGCCACCGGCTCCGCATCGGCTTCGACGACCTCGCAATCACCATCTGACCAGCGGAGCATCCGGGATCATGCTCCGAGCTGCCCAGGGACGGCATAACGCAGCAGTGCCCTGCTTTACCAACATTCGCGTCATGATGGGCTCCGACGTCGCCGTCGACCGATCAGGAGAAAGAGTCGAACGCCTCAGCCGCCAGGGACGGCTGCGTCGCAGTCAGCCGCTGCCCGCGGCCGCGGCCGGCGCCCGCCGTTCCCATGCCACCGGCACCGTCATGGCCAGCACAGCCACGGACCTCGGCCAAGCCGGAGTCACGCCATAATGTCCGTTCGGGTGCGCCCGCGACCGACCGCCAGGCGATCCGATTGGCAGCGCAGATCGGCGGGAGTGTGCGCTCCGCTGATGTCGAGGACCGACCAGCGGCGTGAAACGGCGTCCAGGGCCTCGTGATTCCGATCGCCGAGCCCGGCGCAGTCAGATCGGATGGGGATGGCCTGCTCGATGGCCGGCATTGCGCCGGCCGGCAAACGACTGTGGCAGGTCTCCGGCATGCAGGTGGACGAGATGCTCCGTAATCACTGGCGCTCCTCCAAGGGACACGCCGGACCGGCTGACGATAGTGTCCGGGTGTGCCTTGCGGCGGGGCGGCGGGCCGGGTGTGCCTGGTTCAGATGAGTTCGCTGGACCCTGTCACCTCGTGGAGAGGAGTAACCCGGACGTGAACCTGCCCGGCGGTCTACTCGCCCTGCTACGTCAGCCCAGCCCGTGTTATCTGGCGACCTTGATGCCCGACGGTTCGCCCCAGCTGACTCAGACCTGGGTCGACACCGACGGCGAGCACATCCTGATCAACAGCGTGGCGGGATTCCAGAAGATCAGGAACATCGAACGTGACCCGCGCGTCGCACTGACCGTGTCCGATCCGGAAAACCCGATCAGGTACTTCGCGGTTCGCGGTCGTGTCCTGCACGTGACCGCGGACGGCGCGGCCGACCATATCGAGAAGCTGGCCCAGCGTTACCTGGGCGGCCCGTATCCGTGGTACGGCGGCCGCGGTCAACGACGACTGCTGATCACCATCGCGGCTGACAAGATCAGCGGCGTGGGATAAATCACCGCCGGGCTAACGAACAAGCCAGGCCGCGCTACTAACGATGCGGCGCAGGGCACCGGCGTCCTCGGCCGAGATGACGGCCGGGGTGCAGGAGCATCACCGCCGGCACGTGCTCGTGGCCGGCTGAAGCCGAGCTGGTCCCCACAGCGGAACGTCCGCGCCTTCACCCCCGCCGTCCACCGCAGGGACAGGACAGGCGTCCCGGGCCCGGGCTACGGCTGACCGCTCGTAACGGCCCAGGACGAGCATGCGCTCCCGAGCGCCGGGCGCGCTGGCGCTCGTGACCGAGCGTGATGGCCGGTTGGATCGCCTCCTGGCAGTCGATCGCGCCGAGCACCGACTATGCGCTGGTCATGCGATGGTGCACGGATCATAGGCGTGCCGGTACCCAGCGCCAGCGGATTTCATCGAGCCGCTGTTCACCTGCTGAGCGTTCCTGCGAGACAGTGCGCTTACTTCAATGTCCCCGGTTCTGCGATCCGCAGGTCGGCTCGCAGGCCGGGCAGGCGCTGAGGCTCGAGCAAAGTGATCCTGCCGCCGCGGCGGGATGCTGGGCCGCCATTGATCGTGAGCTGGTGGACGAGGCTCTGCGGGTCTGGCGCTATAACCCGCATACCCTGACTGTTCTTGCCGCACGGGTGGGCAGCTACCAGTTCCGACCGTACTGGGGTCTCCTGACCGGGCTGCTCTGGATCCGCGGCGAGTCGCGCTAACCACAGAGCGGTATCACGGAAACACCGAACACGCTGTTCACGTAGGCGGTACCAGCGGCCGGGTCGACGGTTATTGTTCCCGGGGCGAATCCGGGGTAGGAGCCGGCCGGCACTGTGGGTGGCGCGAGTCCGCAGCCGTGGCTGACGAACCGGTTGCACAGGGCGCCGTTGATCACGGACAGGCTGGCGTCCTCGGTATTGGTCGCGTAGATCATGTGGGTAGTCGGGTCGATCGCCATCTCGGAGACGCCGAAGCCGGCCGGCACTGTCAGGGGCGTCTGGCCGCAGCCGGTGGTATCTGAGCCGTTGCAGGTGGCGCCGTCGATCACGGCAACGCTGCCGGCGAAGTCTCCGCCCGCCTCGATGGCGACGTAGACCATGTCGGTGGCTGAGTCGATGGCGATTCCCCAGGGGATCAGCCCTCCGGGTTGTGCCGGGTTGCCTGGCGTGATGGTGGCCGGGATCTGGCTGCAGCCGGCCGTGTTCGCGGCGTCGCAGGTGGCCCCGTTGATGACGTACACGCTGTCGCCCTGGAAGGTGGAGCTGAGGTCGGCGATGTTGGTGGCGTAGATGGTGTTCGTCGCCTGGTTGACGGCGATGTTCAGGATGGAGTTTCCTGCGGCTCCCCCGGAGTCGCCGAGCGCGAGCGTGGCCGGCGTCTGGCCGCATCCGGACGTGGTGGTGGCATTGCACGTGGCGCCGCTGAAGACGGACAGCAGGTTGGATCCGCTGGCGGTGGTGGTGGCGACGTAGACCGTATCGGTCGGGGCATCTACCGTAATGTCGTCCGGGTTCCCGCCGGGGACCTGGAGCGTTGAGACGTCGGAGCAGCCGGCCGAGTACGTGGCGTTGCAGGTGGTGGCGTTGATCACCGATACCGTGCCGGCCTTGCCCGACCCGCGGTTGGCGACGTAGACGGTGTGCGTCGACGGATCAACCGCGACCGTGTCGGGGTCGGTACCGACGGTGACCTGCGGCGGCGTGAGAGCGCAGCCGGCCGCTGCGTGGCTGTCGCAGGTCTGCGTGCTGACCATCGATACGGCATCGGTTCCGGTCGTGGCGTAGAGCGTGCCGACGGCGGGGTCGGTGGTGATTCCCGCGGCCAGGACCGGCACGGACGGCGGGGCCTGCCGGCACCCGCTGGTTATCTCGGCGTTGCAGCGCGAGGCGTCGATGACCGAGACGTCGTTATCGGTCTGGTTGGCGGTGTAGAGGGTCTGGGTCTGCTCGTCGAGGACGACCGCTTCGGGCTGCGCGCCGGTGCGCGCCGCGGGCGGGTGCAGGGTGCCGCACCCCGCCGGATCGCGTCCGTTGCACGCGTCCGTGTCGACCACGATCAGCGCGTCGTCGCGCTGGAAGGTGACATACACGCTGTGCAGCGGGACATCCACGGCGAGCCACAGCGCATGCTCGACGCTTGAGGGAGGGAAGGGCTTTACGGTCCCGGGCGTCACGGTGGCGCAGCCCGCCAGGTCGCTGGCGTCGCAGCGACGCAGGTCGAACGCCGATATGGTGTTGTCATAGTTGGCCGTGTACAAGGTGTCGTTCGCCGGGTCGACCTCGCCCGCGTTCGGTCCGGCGGAGTCGCCGGGCAGCGTGCCGATCGCGCCGCACCCCGTTTGCACCGTCGCGTTGCAGGTGTCCGCGTCGAACACCGACCAGCCGTTGTGGGCCCCGATCGTGGTCACGTACACGGTGTGGGTGGCCTGGTTCACGTCGACGTCATCGGGCGCTGCTCCGACGTCGACGGTCGGCGGCGGCTGGGCCGGGCAGGCGGCAAGATCGGTCGCGTTGCAGGTGGCGCTGTTGAGCATCGAGACGGTCGTGCTGTCCCCCTGGCCGTTACCGAAGTCCGCGACGTACACGGTGTGGTTGGCGGGGTCGGCGAAGATGCCGAGCGGCTGCGGGCCGACGGGAACCGTGGCGGGCCTCTGCCCGCAGCCGGAGGTGTCCAGCGCGTTGCAGGTCGCGCCGTTGAACACCGAGACGGTGCTGGCGCCGGTGTCGGTCACGTAGACCGTGTCGGTCGCCTGGTCGATGGCGATCGTGCTGGGCAGGTTCCCTACCGTGATCGTCGGCCAGGGTCCCTTGCACCGCGAGACATCCATCGCCTGGCAGTGGCGTGCGTCGATGACCGAGACCGTGTTCCCGCCGGGATCCGGGCCGTTGTCGTTGTTGCCGTTCGCGACGTAGATCGTGTGCGTCGCCGCGTCGAGCGCGAGCTCGGACGGGCCGTTCCCGACCGGCGCCGACCCGACCAGCGCGGACCCCAGACCAGCGGCTGCCCGGACCGGCATGCCTTGCGCCGCCACAGCCGGCACGAGCGCTGTCATGGCGCCGAGCAGCGGCAGGAGAATGGCCAGAGCAGACACGCGTGCCCGTTTCGTACGCGGGAGGGCTGTCGGGTGCATGGCGGTCTCCTCGGCTCGGTCGAACGTCTGTGGTCTGCGGTCCCATGGACTGGCTGCTTGCCGATCGATTCTTGTGCCGCGACCTTACAGATACCTCACACCGTCCGGCGGAGCATTCAAACGGCCATGCTGTCCGGGCGAGATGCAAAGGGCTTCGTATCGTGTCGGAGTTCTAGGAATCGAATACGTAAGCAGAGCAGGCGCGTTTCTTGCGGTCACGTTTGCTCCTGCAGAGGATGTAATACCGCCTGCCCGCACACGTTGCTGGAGCTCGCCATGCCTCATGCGAGGCTGGCCACCGGGAGGTCGCCGGTGCTCGGTGCTCCTGACGACTTCGCCAGGTGTGCAGTCGGGGCATCGCGCAGCTTCCAGCAGTTTCATGCCCGGTCCTGAAGCCGGTTCGCCGGTGTGGTCCGATCGTGCACGGCGGCCTTAGAGGAAGCCGACAGTCCCTTACCGCCAGCTGACATTGGGTCTGCGCGCGGCTTCACGCGGCTTGGTGCGGAGGCTGCGCGGTCGTGCTTGGATGTGGATGGGAGCAGGTGGCTGAGATGATCGACTATCGGATTCTCGGGCCGCTGGAGGTCAGCGCGGACGGGTGCGTGATCGAGGTCGGCGGCCCGAAGCTGCGCGCGTTGCTGGCCATTTTGCTCCTGCGGGCGAACGAGCCCGTGCCGCGCGATGTGCTGGTCTGCGGCCTGTGGGGTGAGCAGCCTCCGGCAGGCGCGCAGGGCAGCCTTGATGTGTATGTCTGGCGGCTGCGCAAGGCCCTGGGCGCGGCCGCCAGCGGGCCTGTCGTGGTGACCCGGCCGGGCGCGTACTGCCTGCTGGCGGAGGAGGGGCAGCTGGACGTGCGCCGGTTCGAGCGGCTGGTCGAGCAGGGCAGGAGCGCGCTCGCGGCGAACGCGCCCGGGCCGGCGGCCGCGAGCCTTCGCGCGGCGCTGCAGCTGTGGCGCGGCAATGCGCTCGGCGACCTGGCTTGTGAGCCGTTCGCGCAGGTGGAGACCGGGCGGCTTGAGGAGCTCCGGCTCGGCGCCGTCGAGGACCGGATCGAGGCAGACCTGGCGCTGGGCCGGCACGCCGATGTCGTCAGTGAGCTCGAGGCGCTGGTGGCCACCCACCCGCTGCGTGAGCGGCTGTATGGACAGCTGATGATCGCGCTGTACCGCGGCGGGCGGCAAGCAGAAGCGCTGGAGGCCTACCAGGCGGCGCGCCGCCACCTAGTCGAGGAGCTCGGCCTCGAGCCGGGGCCCGCGCTGCAGCGACTCGAGCGCGCGATCTTGCGACAGGACGGCTCGCTTGAGCTGCCCGGCCCGGCAGTGCCTGCTCCTGCGCTTGACCCGGCACCAGGAACCGGGCAATCCGCGCTGATCGGCCCTGATCGAAGAAAACGCCGGACGCGTGTGACTGCTGTCGCACTAGCTGGTGCGGCGGTCGCCCTCGCCGGCCTCCTTATCGGCTCCCGCGGCGCTCCCGCGGCGCAGGCGGCGCTTGCGGGCGTGAACGGGCTGGTGGCCGTGAACACAGCTTCGGGCCGGCTCGTGGCCGCGACGCCGCTCAACGGTGCGCCGGGGGCGGTCAGTAGCGGCGCGGGCTCGGTGTGGGTGGCCGATGCCGACGGCGGGTCAGTGATGCGGATTGATCCGGGCTCCGGCACAGCGGTGGACCAGATCCTTGTGGGTGGCGAGCCCGGGAGCATCGTCAGCGGCGGCGGGGCGATCTGGGTAGCGAGCACCGTCGGTGCGACCATCACGAGGATCGACCCGACGACGGAAAGCGTGACCCAGACGATCCCGCTCCCCGGCGCAAACCCGGGCGCAATCGCGTACGGCGCCGGCGGGTTGTGGGTAGCCGATTCGGTCGCGCGCGAGCTGTTCGAGATCGACCCGGCGACCGGATCGCTCGAGCGGACGCTGCCGCTGGATCTGCAGCCGAGCGCGATCGCGGCAAGCGGCCAGGCGATCTGGGTGGCGGGGTACAACAACGCGACGGTGGAGAAGCTCACCCCCGCGTCCGGGCGAGTCATCGCACGTGTCCACATCGGGGACGGCCCAGTGGCGCTCGCGTTCCAAGCCGGCGCCCTGTGGGTCGCCAACAGCCTGGACGCGACCGTCTCCCGCGTCGATCCGCTCACCCTGGCGGTGACATCCACGATCCCGGTCGGGAGCGGCCCGGATGCTCTGGCCGCCGCCGCGGGTTCGGTGTGGGTCGCCAATCAGTACTCCGGCACTGTCTCCCGGATCGACCCGCGACGCGATCAGGTCGTGGCCAGCGTTGGTGTCGCAGGCGCCCCGACCTCGCTCACGGTCAGCGGCAGCCGCCTGTGGGTGGGAGTCGCGGCGAACAGCGGCACTCACCGCGGTGGGACGCTCGTGATCGTCACATCAGAGACCCTTACTTCCTCCACCCCGACCACCTACTCGGTCGACCCGGCGTTCTACGACGGCGCCAACAACCCGCAGTTCATCGGGCTGGCCTACGACGATCTTGTCACGTTCCAGCAGAGCCCCGGCACCGACGGGCTGCGGCTCGTTCCCGATCTCGCGCTCGCGATCCCGACTCCGGCCGATGGCGGCGCGACATACGCGTTCCGGATCCGCCCGGGGATCCGCTACTCCGACGGCCAGCCGCTGCGGGCCAGTGATTTCCGCCGTGGGATCGAGCGCCTGTTCCGCGTCGGATCCGAGGGCAGCTCGCTCTACGCCGGCCTCGTCGGTGCCGCCGCATGCGCCCAGCATCCGCAAAAATGCGATCTGTCCCGCGGCATCATCACCGACAACGCCGCCGGGACCGTCACATTCCACCTCACCGCGCCCGATCCCGAGTTCCTGTTCAAACTGACCGAGTCTGCCTTTTCGGCACCGGTCCCGCCCGGGACCCCCGACCGCGAAACAGGCTCGCACTTCGTGCCGGGCACCGGGCCGTACCAGATCGTCGCCGTCAGCGGCACTGAGGTCCGGTTCGTCCGCAATCGGTTCTTCCGCGAGTGGTCTCACGCCGCCCAGCCGGCCGGCAATCCCGACTCGATCGTGTGGCGGACCGTGCCGACCGCGCAAGCCGCGGTGACCGCAGTCGAGCAAGGACGAGCCGACTGGCTCTTCGGCCCGATCCCGGCCGCCCAGTACCAGCAGCTCGAACTCCAGGACCCCGCTCAGCTGCACTCCAACCCCCAGTTTGCCGTCGAGTTCGTGCCGCTCAACACCCGCCTCGCCCCGTTCAACGACATCCGGGTCCGGCAGGCCCTCAACTACGCGATCAACCGAGGCGAGATCGCCCAGCTGTACGGCGGGCCGAGCTTCGCTACCCCAACCTGCCAGACGATCGCACCCGGCCTGCCGGGATACGTCCCCTACTGCCCGTACACGCTGCACCCCAGCTCCGACGGTGCCTGGAGCGCCCCGGACATGGCACGCGCCCGGCAGCTGGTCGCGCAGTCGGGAACGCTCGGGGAGCGGGTCGACGTGTGGGGCAGCCCCGACGAGGGATTCATTCCCCCCGCCACGCCGGCATACATCGCCGGCGTCCTGCGCGCCCTCGGTTACCGCGTCCACCTGCATCTCGTCCCGCTCGCCACGATCACCCCAGCGATGCGCACGCGGTTCCAGCTATCGGTCGACGGCGACTGGCTTGCCAACTACCCCGACCCCTCCTCCTACCTCCCCCAGTTCTTCGCCTGCGGCGGCGGAACCAGCAACGGCTACTACTGCAACCCGGCACTCGACCGCGAGATGCAGGAAGCCACGATGCTCGAACTCGATGACCCCGGCAAAGCAGCAGCCCTCTGGGCCGTGATCGACCGCCAGCTCACCGACGACGCCATCTGGGTGCCAACCGTGACCACACGAGACGTCGAACTGACATCCAGTCGTCTGCGCAACTACCAGTACAACCCGGTCTGGGGCTTCCTCGCCGACCAGAGCTGGGTCCGATAGGACCAATCGGCCCTTCCAGTCTGCTGCTCGTCCCCCCAGCGCGCCCGGACCGGGCGATCTCACGGGAACATCCGGACGCGCTCCAAGGGAGCATCGAGCTCCCGGGGGCCCGCACTGATCCTGTAAGGCGCAACCGATATCTCCGCAGACGGCACCGAGAACGTCAGAAGCCGGTTTCCGCGTGCCATACAGGCGACGCTGGAGGACTCAGGTCACGCGCACTGGTTTCAGAATCCTTCGGGCTACGCCGAAGCGCTCGGCGAATTCTACGAACGCGCAACCGACTCTCCATAGCCGCTCACTCCGGCGGCCGTCGGCCTTCCGCACAGATCGACCGGATCTGCGCTCCTCAGCGAGCCAGGACCGCCCCCCCGCATACGCCATGGCCGACCATGTCGGCGGGAGTGTGCGCTTTAATCACATCGCGTGAGCAGATGCATCAGGTCGCCGAGTTTCTGATCGCCGACTCGGTAGTGCGGAAGACCGTGCCGATTGCGTGCGTCAGTGTGCGCTGATCTTCCAGTTATGGGTGTCCTTGGAGAGGAGGTGCGCGGCTGGGGGTGCCGACACTTATGATCTGGTCGTGAGTACGCGGCTTCAGACAGCACGCCTGGTCATCCGCACCTTCGAGGCCCGCGATGCCGGCCCGTGGCTCGCGATGGTCACCGACCCCGAGGTCCGCCGGTTCCTGCCCGCCGGACCAGTCCCCACGATGAAGCTAGCCCGGCGCATCATCGGGGAGCGCGAGGCTATGGAACGCGAGCTTGGCCATGCGATGTGGGCCGTGGAGGACAAGCCGACGGGCGTGTTCGTCGGGCAATGCGGGCTGCGGCCGGTCGATGAGGGAGCCGGGCCGGAAATCGATCTCGCTTACCACTACACGAGGGCCAGCTGGAACAAGGGATACGCCACCGAGGCGGCGATCGCCGTCATCGGCCACGGCCTCGGGCCGCTCAGCCTGGCCGCCATCATGGCGGTAGTCGTGCCGGAGAACATCGGCTCGTGGCGGGTCACGGAGAAGGCGGGAATGCGCTACCAGGGGCTCGTCGACTATTACGGCATGGAAGGCCTGAAGAAGTACATCGCCGCGCGGGAATGGTGGAGATCGCCACTGGCCTCATGAGACCCGCCAGGCGGACGGATTGGCCGAGCGGGAACGCATGTTGACGTTGGCGGTGTCACAACGTCCAGGGCGGGGCGCCGATTGCTAGAGGAGGTTGGCGAGTAGGGATGCGGCCCGGGCGGCGCCGTCGGTGGCGACCGGGCGGTAGTCGACCTCGCGGCCGATCTCGGTGACAATCGCCGCGGCGATGTCGGCAGGCTCGGCGGTCTGGTAGTCCATGCACCGCCCGGCCCGGTAGCGCTCCAGCCGGTGGCGTACGTGGAGGTTCTGCTCGAAGTGGTGGCGGAGCGGGAAGTACAGGAACGGCCGCCGGCTCGCCGTCAGCTCCATCGCGGTGGTCAGGCCGCCCTGGACGACTGCGAGATCACAGACGGCCAGGTGCCGGTAGAGCTCGTGGACGTAGGGCCGCACTTCCAGGCCGTCGTGAGCCGGCAGGCTGCCAGGGTCGATCCGCGGGCCAGTCACTACGATCATCCGCAGGCCGGGCACCCGCTGCTTGGCTTCGGGGAACGCGGCGATCACGCGCCGCAGCAGGTGGCCGCCGACTCCCGAGCCACCGACGGTCACGATGCAGACGCGTTCGTCGTCGCGGTAGCCGAGTGCTTGCCGGTCGCCGAGCTGGCGCGGGTCGAAGCCGGTGACGTAGCCGGCGAAGTCGTAGTGCTGCTCGGTCCAGTCGCGGATCGGCGGCAGGCCGGGGCCGAAGGAGACCGGGACGATGTCGTCGGGGTCGCCGACGAAGATGGCCCGGTCGCGGACGCGGGGATAGCGGGCGATGTGCTCGATCATCTCGGCGTTGTAGTCGGCGGTGACGAACGCCTCGCGCGGGCCGCCGTCGGGCATCGGCAGCCAGCCGACGAAGTCGGTGAGCCAGGCGTAGGCGGCGGTCTTCTGCTCGGGGTTCTCGTGCAGGTAGTAGTCGAGTTCCCAGGATTCGTCGCCGATCCACAGGTCGTAGTCCTCCTCGCGGGCCAGGTCGTGGAAGACCATGAAGTTGGCCAGCAGGATCTCGTCCATCCGCCGGATGGCCTGGAAGCAGTGCAGGTCGTGCTCGGCCGACTCGGACTCGATGTGCCCGGACTCATTGGCCAGGTATGCGCTGGCCGGCTGAACGCGCTCACCATGCGCCTCCAGCACCCTGGTGACCGGATGCTGGGCGAGCCAGTCGATCTCCAGGCCGGGATGCAGCTTGCGCAGCTCGCTGGCGATCGCCACATCCCGCTGGGCGTGACCCAGGCCGATCGGTGAGGAGATGTACAGCGCGCGCTTGGGGCGCGCCCTGCCCCGCACCCAGCGCGGGCGAACGGCCGGGGGGACGGCGAAGTCGCGCAGCAGCAGGTTGACCTTGACCGGGTCACGGACGTGCGGGCCGTGGCCCGAGCCCTCGAGCAGCACGAGTTCGCCGCCGGTCTCGGCGGCGAGGGCGATCCCGCGGCCGGGCCCGGTGATCGCATCGGCCGTGCCCTGAATCACCAGCACCGGGCAGCGAACCCGGCCGCATAGCTCGCGCGCGGTTTTCTCGTCCAGGCCGTTACCGATCTCCGTCGCGACGAGCGTCTCGGCGGTGGTCTCCAGGCCCCAGCCGATGCAGTCTTCAATCGGTTTGGTCGAGTGCGGCTCGGTGAACATCTGGGAGAAGAAGAACTCCAGGAAGCCGCGGTAATCCCGCAGCCAGTAGTAGAGGTTGTCTTTGGCCCAGCCCTCGTCGGTGGGCAGCACCTCGTCCCACGGGTAACGCGTGCGGTCCTCCAGCGGCGAGGCCAACGGCACGGCCGGGCAGATGAACACGGCCGCGGCCACTCGGTCGGGGTGTTCGGCCGCCATGATCAGGCCGCGTTGCGCGCCGACCGACAGCGACACGATCACCGGGCGCTCGGTCGCGGTGGCGTCCATTACCGCCAGGGCATCGGCGGCGAACTCGTCTTCCCCGTATCCGGCCGTCGGGCGATCGGATCGGCCGTTGCCGCGCCCGTCGAACGTGAGCACGCGGCAGTGCCGAGCCAGGTAGGGGATCTGCATCTTCCAGTGCCGCGAGTGGATGATCGACCACGTCGGCAGCAGCAAGACGGTCGGCTCGCCGGAACCGTAGACCTCGTAGTACAGGCGCACGCCGCCGCGCTTGGTGTAGCCGGAGCTGTCGGGGTACCGTGCCCGCGACTGCTCGCGGGAGGGCTCAGTCATCGGGATATCCACTGGTCGATCCAATCCAGTAGTTCGTGGTGCCCGGCGTCGATGCCGCCCAGGCGCTCGACGATGATGCCGAGGTTGAATGTCATCACCAGCGAGACCAGCGCCTCCAGGGGCATCTCGATGCCAAGCTCGCGGCGGGGCTGTTCGAACGCCTGGGTCAGCACCGCCCGCCACTCGGCGTTCACCCGCGCCAGGCGCTCGGAGATGTCGGGGTTGTTCCAGGCCAGCGCCTGCAGCTCCAGCCAGATCTTCTGGTAGCTGACGTCCTCGCTGACCAGGTAGCGCATCGCCGTCCGCCACTTATCCGCGAACGGCAGATCGGCCGCATACAGCTCCCGCTGCCGGGTAATCAGCCGCCCGGTGAACCGTTCCAGCGCGTGCACCAGCAGGTTCTCATTCGAGCCGAAATAATAGTGAACCAGGCCGTGATTGACGCCCGCCTCCTTCGCGAGCCGGCGCGTCGTGACGCTCGCATACCCGGCGTCGGCTAGCAGCCGCTCCGCCGCGTCCAGCAGCGCCTCCTCGGCTGCCGCGCGGGCCGCCGTCTTCGGCGCGGCCGGGCTCACCGCCACCATGACAAGCTCTCTCCCTGTCAGCCAGGTTTCACCTAGTTGGTTAAATGCCTAAGTCATTTGACCAAGACCGGTGGCCTCTGTCAAGAGGCCTGCCAAGGAGCTGTCAAGCAGACAGGTAAGGACTTCTGCGACGCGGCAGAACTCGCCGAGATGCTCACCTTCCTCGCCTGCTGGCTATCCGGCAGCCAGAAACAGGCCCTCGCCGACAGCCTTACCGCGTTCGCCGGCCACCCCGCCTACAACACCGACGCCCTCTGCGCCGACCTGCACCGGTTCGCTCCTCCTCGGAGTCAGCGACGGCGAAGAACTCTTCGGCGAGCCGACGCCATGATCAGCAAGACGCCGGGCGAGCGCATCCTCCGTTCGTAGGCCACGTCCTGGAGGGTGTCATGGCGTCGCGGATCAAGCGGTCGGTGCCGGTCACGCTGAACGACGTGCTGGACGGGCACGTGAAGCTGGACCTTCAGTGCCTGGACCTCCTCTACCTGCACGGTTATCTCGGCCGGTTGCAGGTCAGCGGCCAGCTCGTGCAGTTCCTTAAGCATCGCGGCTACCCGATCCCGTCCGCTGCGTGCCTGCAGCAGATCGGGGATGCGTTCCGCCGCCGGGTCGCCTCCTTCGCTGAGGCCAACCACATCCCGGTGGTGCCGCTGAAAGCTGCCGACCGCAACGTCGAGGTCATGCAGCCGAACCTGGATGCGGCGGCCCGGACCGGGCGGTCGCAGGTCGCGGCGATCGGGGTGGCCCAGGAACCGCAGCGGGTGTTCATCGCCCGCAAGCGTGACACCGACCCGTCCCGGTGCCCGCAGTTCTCCTTCGACAAGAAGGACCGCCGGGTGACGGTGTACTACTTCTACCCGTGGGACGCGGGGTTCGGCCCCGGATTCATCAAGGTCTGCACGTACAGCCCCTGGCCGGTGAAAATCTGGGTCAACGGTCATGAATGGGCCAAGCAGCAAGCGCGGAGGCTGGGCCTGGGCTTCACCGAGCTGTCCAACGGGTTCGCCGTCACGCTGTGCGCCGTCACCGGCATCACCAACAGGAGCCTGCGCGCCCTGATGACCGGACTGCTCGGCACCCCCTACGGCATGACCCAGGCCAGCTACGACCTGGCACGGCTGCGCCGCAACGGCCTGATCACCCGTCGTCCCCGCGCCAATACCTACGACCTCACCACCGACGGGCTGGCCTTCGCGATCTTCTATACCAAGGTCCACGACCGGGTCCTCGCGCCGCTGTTCACCGCCGAGCAGCCCCAGTCACCGCCGCAACTCCGGGCCGCCCTCAACGCCATCGAACACCACATCGACGAACGCCTCGCCGCCGCCAGGCTGCCTGCGGCAGCCTGAGAAACTCAGCTGAACTGTCAAACCCCTACCGACAGGTAAGGGTCGCTAGGCCGTGGTCTGCGCGCAATAGACCAGTTCTGTGCTTTCTGACGCCGATCAGCGCATCAGGGCGTGCGGCTAGCGGATCGGCGGCGGGGAGGACAGGGATTCGCAAGCCCGCCGTCCTGGCAAGGGGTGTCATGGGGCCTTTGACCTTCGGGTCGCGCACTGTATCTCTGCGCGGCCAGCGCTTGTTCGCCGCTCATCAGCTGCGGCACGCAGATTAGGTCTGCGTGCACCATGATCGTCCCAGCGGGGCTACGGTTCAGGGCCGCAGGGGGCGGGTTGTCGGGGTTGAGGAAGCTTCGCTCTTTGAGTCAGCCGTACAGCGGGGTGCCGCCTACGCGAGTACTCCCTCGTGTGGTCGCCGGGCTGGGGCGTTCGGGCGCCAGTGCGGGTGGCGCCGATTCCGGCGGCGACCACGAAGAGGATGCCGGCGGCTGATGCTGCGCTCGGGACCTGCCCGAGGATGAGCAAGCCGGCCAGCAGCGCGATGGCGGGTTCCAGGCTCATCAGCGTGCCGAAGGCGCTGGCGGTGAGGCGCCGCAGGGCGAGGAGTTCCTGGCTGAACGGCAGCACGGGGTGCAGCGCGGCCAGCGCCAGCATGGCGGCCAGCAGCGGCCAGGTCATCCTGCCCAGACCGGAGGCAAAGGCGGCAGGCAGCGCTACCATGCCGGCCACCGGCATGGAGACGGCTAGCCCGCTCAGGCCGGTGACCCGGTCGCCTACGTGCTGGGTCAGCAAGATGTAGGTGCCCCAGCAGGCCGCGGCTCCCAGCGCGAAGCCGAGGCCGGCGGGGTCGATGCCGTCGGTCCAGGGCCGGGTCAGCAGCACCACGCCGGCCGCGGCCAGGACCGCCCAGCGCCGGCGCCCGCCGCCGGGCCCGAGCACCGAGACCGTGAGCGGCCCGAGGAACTCCAGCGCGCTGGCGGTGCCGAGTGGGATGCGCGCGATCGCGAGCATGAACAGCATCATCAGGCCAGCGGTCACGACGCCCAGGAGGCCGCAGGCCAGCAGGTCCTTGCCGGTGAAGTCGCGGGGGCGGGGCCGGACCAGGATCAGCAGCAGGACGCCGGCAAAGGCCAGCCGCAGTCCGGCGATGCCCAGCGGTCCGAGCTGATCCAGCAGGTGCGCCGACAGCGCCAGCCCGAGCTGGACACAGGACATGGAGCCAACCGCCATCACAGCTCCGCTCCCCGCGCCGCGCAGCCGGGCGCCCCGCGGGCGGGGCGCGGGCGTGAGCTGGCTCATGACGCGACGCTAATGAGCGCTATGCCTTCAGTCCAGCTAATGTTTCTGCATTGTGGTTAGCCATACTTATGTTATGAAGCTTGACCAGGGCCAACTGGACGCGTTGAGCGCGGCCGTCGCCGAGGGCACCTTCGAGGCCGCGGCCCGCTATCTGCACGTCACGCCCTCGGCCGTCAGCCAGCGCATCAAGGCCCTGGAGACCGCGGTGGGCCGGGTCCTGCTGACCCGCACCAAGCCCATCCGTCCCACGCCGTCGGGCCAGACGCTGCTCCGGGTCGCCCGCCAGCTGCAGACCATCACCGCTGAAGCCGCCCACGAGCTCGGCACCGGGCCGCCAGGCCTGAAGGCGGTGATCCCGGTGGCCGTTAACGCCGACAGCCTCGCCACCTGGTTCCTGCCCGCGCTGGCCGCCGTCGGGCCGTCTTGTGCCTTCGACCTGCGCCGCGCCGACCAGGACCAAACGGCCGAGATGCTGCGCGACGGAACCGTGATGGCGGCGGTCACCGTCCAGGCCGAGCCGGTTCCCGGATGCACGGTCCAGCGGCTGGGCCGGATGCGCTACCGCCCCCGGGCCGCGCCCAGTTTCGCCGCGACCTGGTTCCCCAACGGCCCGACGGTGGCTGCCCTCGCCCAAGCACCGGTCGTCTGCTCCGACCGCCAGGACCAGCTGCAGGAGCGGTATCTACGTCGCCGCAGCCGTCGACGTCTATACCCGCCCCGGCACTACGTGCCCGGAGCAGCCGACTACGCCCGGGCGATCTGGCTCGGTCTGGGCTGGGGCATGCTTCCCGACCTGCAAGCACCCCCTGGCGACCTCCTCTATTTCGACCCCGAGCACCACGTCGACGTCACCTTGTTCTGGCAGCGGTGGCGCCTTCGCACCACAGTCCTTGACCGCCTTAGCGAAGCCGTCCAACAAGCGTCGGCAGGCAAACTCCACTGACCAGCCCCGACCACCCGCGGGACCAGGGGGATCCTGCCGGATTTCGCCGGAATCGTGGTCTCCGCCGCTACCAGAACTACTTCAGCACACGGTGGGAGCGCATCGCCGGGAACCAGGTCTGATCAACCTGGTCCAGGTATGCCAGCACGAGGTCGTCCTTGCGCGCGCAAGCGCTCGGGAAGATCGACTTTGACGATCTGCAGGGCGAACGGGCCTACTCCGGGCAGCGTGCGTACAACCAGTCCAAACTGACCGATGCGGGTGTCAGCTGATCGCCTCCACGGCCCTCGCCAGCTCGTCCTCCTGGGCCCAGTTGCCGGCGAAGTGCTGGTTCGGCACCTGCATCTGGTCGTAGTACCACCAGAACATGTAGATGCCGAGCGACAAGACGGCGGCCACGATCCGGCCCACATAGTTGTCTGGCCCCTTCACCCGGTCCTGATCGGGTGAACGCACGTGCTGGCCCAGCCGGCCGTAGATCAAAGACAGCTCGTACTCGACGCCGACCTCGGCTCGGTCGTGCTTGATGAGGTCCTGGTCGAGCAGCACGAACGCGACGATCTCGGCCACGCCGCGGGCGACGATGGCAAGCACCACCCAGAGGACGGGCTCACGGAAGTCAGTAGTCATCTGCCTCAGCACGGCCAGCTGACCGGCGGCCCGCTGGAAGGAAGGCGCCAGTTCCTGCTGCAGGCCCTGGCGTCCGGCCTGCTCCCATGCCACGGTGGTCGCCGCGTCGAGGAGTTCGAGCCGGCGGGCGTTGTGATCACGCATCCGGCGGACGAGCTGGTAGAAGACATAGAACCCGTAGATCCCGAAGGTAAGTACGGTCCAGCCAAGCGCCGACCAGTAGCTGAAGACATAATCCGACGCGTCCCGCTGCTGCGCTGCCAGGCGGACCCGCTCGGCAGCGGGCATCGGCGGCGGGCCGGGCATGCTCCCAGGGCTCGCAGGCTGGCTCGGCTGCGCAGCCTCCGGCAGCGGCTCCGGCTCGTGCGGCTCCGGGGGTTGTTCGGTCATGAATGCTCCTCAGCAGTCGCCGGACGGTGTGTCCGCCCGGAGCTTGGCTTAGATGGTGATCGCCTCCGCGATCCGAACGTCACCCTCGGGCCGCCGGGGCCGCGGGTCACGGGCGCCCCAAATCGACTACCGCGAGCCGTACTTGGCGTCGGCACAGGTGCGGCCGTGCGTCCATTATCCGTCGGGACGGCCGTCAGCGCCAACGCGCGTGCCAGTGAGCAGCAGATAGCGTTAATCCTCGGGAAGGACAGAGCAGAACTGGCCGATCTGTGCTTGATGCATCTCCAAATTCAAATCGTTGACAGGCGCAAAAAATCGGCGATATGTAGGCGACGGAGATTCGGCGCACAACCATTGTGCGCACCTTATGTAGCCAACAGGTTGCCTGCGCCACCCGGTCGGCGGGCAGCTGACGACGGTCGTCCGCCATTGGCATGGCAACAAACCGGCCGAGACGGCTGCCTGGCACCCCCGGCCACCCGTGCCGGTCAGCGAGGATGCGCGGGCGCGAGGCCAGTGTCGGCTGACGGCGGGCATCCGGCCAGATCCCCGGACCGTCCGCAATCCTGTGGGGCTCGATTACTCGAACGGACATGGCCTGGGCGGCCTTCGGGGGTTGAGAACATCGCTGAGTGATCTTCTCCGTCGTCTACCTGCTCGCGCGCTGTCTGCTCGGCTGTCTGATGGTGCTGGCCCGGCGTG
The DNA here is from genome assembly GCA_050011895.1 of Streptosporangiaceae bacterium. Classification (GTDB taxonomy): domain Bacteria; phylum Actinomycetota; class Actinomycetes; order Streptosporangiales; family Streptosporangiaceae; genus DATBGO01. Next base: position 37,146 of record JBEKIF010000043.1, read on the forward strand.
AGGTGTCCAAGGATGCCGAACTCCCGGTCCTCCGGCACGAGAACGCGGTGCTGCGCCGCCACGCCCGGCGGGGTCCGGTACCAGCCGGCCGACCCGACTGTGGCTCGCTGCCCTGTGCCGGCTGATTCAGGTCTTGGGTGGCATTCCGTCACCCGGGTGGTGTCACCCCCGGCTGGGTGAGGTGCCGGAGCCGCCAGCATGTGACGATCTCGGGTATGGACAAGATCCTGGTCTCCGTTGGCCTGATCTGCAGATCTGAGCGGTGGCGTGTTCCGGCCGGGCACATTCGACGTGGACGCTGCCCCGGAATTTGCCTTGCCCGGTGGTGGCTGCGGTGATGCTGGAGGCGAGTTTGCCGAGCACGCGCTCGCAGCGCTGGCTCGCGCGACTGAGCTTCGTGCTCGTGGGCGTGGCGATCGTGATTCTGGCGGTTTTTGCTGGGCTGAAGAGCGTCGCGATGCTGGCCGTCGGGCTGGGGGCGGCCGCGGTGACCCTGGCCGCGGCGTACTTCTTCCTTTCCCAGCGTGGCGCGCGGCGCTGGCTGTCACTCGCGGTCTTCATCCTTGCGCCGATCACGGTGATCGTCGTCTACGCGTTCGCTGG
>JBEKIF010000044.1:0-36924 GCA_050011895.1 Streptosporangiaceae bacterium
GGCGACCCGCGTTATCAGGAGGAAGACGAACCACAGGCACATGATCGGCGATCATCACGGCCAGACGCTCGGAGAGCAACTCAGCTGGTCAGAGCCGTGGACGAGATTCTCGGCACGCACAGGCACCTGGTCAGTCGCGCTGGTCCCTTACGAGGCCAATGTCGGCAGCCTGACCCTGACGTTCGCCAACGACGTGCCCACCAGGGCGCTGACCCCCGGCACCCCGGTCACCACGGCGATCAAGTTCGCGGGCCAGCAAGCCGGATACACCTTCGCCGCGACGGCGAAGAAGAATGTCACGTTCAACGTGACGCACTTCAGCTTTACCCAGTCCGAGGGGCCGCGTGAGGTCTTCCTGGTCTTCTATGAGCCGGGCAGCAGCAGGTCCTACACCACGTGCGACGTCGGCGGCAGCACGTACTGCAACTTCACCACGCCAGTCGGGGGCACCTGGTCAGTCGCGCTGGTCCCTTACGAGGCCAACGTGGGCAGCCTGACCCTGACGTTCGCCAACGACGTGCCCACTAAGGCGCTGACCCCCGGCACCCCCGGTCACCACGGCGATCAAGTTCGCGGGCCAGCAAGCCGGATACACCTTCGCCGCCACGGCGAAGAAGAACGTCACATTCAACGTGACGCACTTCAGCTTCACCCAGCCCGAGGGTCCGTATGAGGTCTTCCTGGTCTTCTATAAGCCCGGCAGCAGCAGCGCCTACACCACGTGCGACGTTGGCGGCAGCACCGCCTGCCACCTCACGACGCCAGTGGGGGGCACCTGGTCAGTCGCGCTGGTCCCCTACGGAGCCAACGTCGGCAGCCTCACCCTCAAACTGACCTGACCGGGGGAGCTAAGCCGCGAGCTCCAGGACGGTGCTCACCCCGGCCAGTGACGGTCGGGGAAGCCGGCGGCCAGGATCCCGGCGGCCTGCGCGCGCAGGAACCGCCGCCAGGCCCGGCCGTCCCGGCGCTGGGTCAATGCCTGCGGCGCAAGATTTCACAGACAGTGGACGGCGCGGCCGCAACGCCCAGCTTGGCCAGCTCGCGGTGAACGGCGGTAACCCCACAACGGGTTCTCTTGCGCCAAGCGGACGGCCAGCCGGGCGATGTCGAGTAACCAGCGCATCAGCAGACAGACGATCTTGAGCAGCACCCGGTCAGCCAACCATCACAGCACCAGCCTCGCGGGCAAAACGGGCAGGTCAACAACACGATCGAGTTTCCGAGCGGCACAGGATCTCAGGGTGAGCTGTTCAGTGGGCGGCGGCGTGTGGGACACCACCGGGTGCAGCGTTACCCAGACCGGCGCGACCGGCGTCCTGACGGTTACCTACGTCGATCCGGGTGGGCAGTTCGAGATACCGCCAGGTGTTGGCGTTAGCATGAGCTACGCCCAGCTCAATATGATCGGGACCAATCCCGGGTACGTCACCATCACAGACGGGCCAGTCATCACCGCGTCTTCCCCCCCGCCGGGCTATTATGATGGCTTCTCTGCAGACGTCCTCCGGCCGCTGCCTGGCACTCTCGTGACACATAACTCCAACACGCTAGTGTGGGGGGCCATCTGGGATGGTTTTCCACCTACCACCGTCACGATTCCACTGCAGTCCTTCACGATGTACATGACGTTCACCGTGTCCGCGACACCGTAACTCATAGCACCGCGTCCCATGGCCCGGGGTTGATAAGATCCGGGCCATCGGCGTCCCGTACGAAGTATGCAGATCGCACTGGCACCTGCCAGTCGTTGGTAATCGCGAAGATCCGATCTGCCGTCGCGCAGTCCGGCGCCGCTCGCTGACCGGGTCTCGCCGGTAGTCCGACTGCAGCTTCGCGGATCACGGAAGCGCCTCCGTTGGTGTGAGGTCGCGCCACACGATAGGAATACTGCACGCTCGAATACCTGCCGTCCCCCAGTTGCCTGCTGCGCCGCGCCCGGATCAGAACCTGTGGGGCTCGAATATGGGATCGTGGCGGTGACCTGCTTCTTCTCGCAGCAGGGCGGGGCCGTCAAGCGGCGATCTGGTACTCGTGCGTGAGTCCGCCAAGGACTTGTTTCCGGTGGATCCGGTGCTCGGCGAGGTTGATCTCCGGTGGCCGGGTGTGAGCTTGAGCCGGGGCGAGCTGGCCTAGGGCACGGTGCGGCCGGGCGGTGTTGTAGTGGCGCAGGTACTCGGTCAGCACCCGTCGCAGGTGGTGCTCATTGACGATCAGCAGCCGGTCGAACAGCTCCCGGCGCAGGGTACCGATCATCCGTTCGCAGATCGCGTTCGCTCTCGGCGCCTGCGGCGGGCTGGCAAGAATCCTGATGGCCTCCGCCTGAAAGACGGCGTCGAAGGAGCCGGTGAACTGGCCGGCACGATCCCTGATCATGAACTTGAGCGAAGCCACGCGCTGGCCCACGTCCATCAGGAAGTTACGCGCCGCCTGCGTTGTCCATGCGCCGTCGGGGTGGGCGGTGATGCCGGCCAGGTGCGCCCGGCGGGTGCCGTGCTCGATGACGATCAGGGCATAGACGCGCCGCAGCAGCACGGTGTCCACGTGCACGAAGTCGACCGCGACAATGCCGCGGGCTTGCGTGGTCAGGAATTGCTTCCAGGTCGGGCCAGCCCGGCGGGGTGCGGGATCGATCCCAGCATTGTGCAGGATCTGCCACACCGTGGAGGCAGCGATCTGGTGGCCGAGCCTGACGAGCTCGCCCTGCACCCGCCGGTGCCCCCAGGCCGGATTGTCTGTCGCGATGCGGATCACGAGCTTGCGGATCGCAGCCGGCAGGGACGGCCGTCCGGGAGGCCGCCGGTTCGTGTAGTCCCACTTGCGTGCGACCAGGCGCCGGTGCCAGGCGAGCAGCGTCGCCGGGGTCACCGCGAACACCTCGCCCCACCGGCGTCGGGGGATCAGCCGGGATAGCGCCGCCAGCCACAGCCGGTCACCCGGCTGGTAGCGGATCCGGCCGGTCTGGCGGCGCAGCACCGCGTTCTCGTGCCGGAGCACCAGGAGTTCGGCATCCTTGGACACCTCACGCCGGGCCAGCACCATCACACAGCCGAGCAGGCAGCGCACGAGCAAGTAGCCCATCGAGATGATCACCCAGCGATGATCTCAGCCCGGCAAGCCTGGCCAGGCGCGATCGAATAATCGAGCCCCACAGGGCCGAACTCCAAGCCGCCCAGGACGCCGCGGCGGTAGTCCCCGCCCGCATCCGCCTTGGCGAGATAGCCCCGGACATGGTCCGCCTGGAGGCCGAGGTCAAGCAGATCACCCACGCCATCCGGATGGCCGCCTGCAACGCCGAAACCGCCCTGGCCCGGGCGCTGGACGGCTGTTACGCCCGCGCTGGCGACGAGGCTTATGCGCTCGTCCGCGAAGCCCTCGTCACCTCCGGCGACATCATCCCCGGTAACGGCGAACTGCTCATCCGCCTCGACCCGCTCAGCGCCCCGCGGCGCACCCAGGCCCTGGCCGCCCTCTGCAGCCAGCTCAGCCAGGCCTGCGCCTGCTACCCCGGCACCGGGCTCGTCCTGCGCTACGACGTCAAGCCCCACCCCGGCACTGCATAATCCTTCTCCCTATGTCAGGAGTCCTGGGGCCGGGCGACCTGACGCCGGAGCACCATGAGCTCATGACGCAGCACCATGATCTCTGCGTCTTTGGACGCGTGGCTGCGGCCCAGCAGTAGCAGCCAGCCGAAGATCCGGATCATGATCAGGTAGAGGAGGTGAAGAGACACAAACCGCGATCATGCCCCAGGCCGCTCATCCGGCCAAACCGCAGGCGGCAGCCCTGTGTCGAGTTCTGAAGCGGTACAGGTCAGGGTGACGGGGTGGTCTTCAGCTCTTCTTCGCGAGTCTTCCTCGCTTGTTTTGCTACTTGTCCTGCTTTGTACGAAAGCGTGCTTTTTGTAGCACCAAGCTTGGTCGCGGTAACCATTTCTATCTGCTCTCCGAATGAGGCGTGCACCCAAATCAGCATCTCCTCAAATTTCTCTACCAAGCTTTCGTATACATCGAGCTGCAATCCCGTCGCACTTGCGCCGCTTGGAATGCCGTAGCTTTCCAGAAACGCGTCAACGACGTCGTCGGCCGCCAAATAAAACGGGCCGAGGAAATCATTTTGCTCTGGGCTCAAGGGCATATTAGCATTCGCAGTATCTATGATATCCTTAGTTCGGACATCGATCGTTCCGCCTACTGCATCTTCCATGACAGTCGCCCTATCCCTTGCGCGCATGGCGATCGATCCAACGGCACTTCTCAGGTCCTTTATATCTTTGCTGGCCGGGCTGAGGGACTTTGCTCGATCGCTTAGCCCTTTGGCAAGTTGGCGAGAGATCTGTGTCGCGATTTGCCTCCCAAATGCATTGCCCACTTTTGCAGCCAATGCCCCTCCTACGGCCGTTAGGATAGCCGTCCCGAGACCCGCCGCCAAATCGCTCGCGGTCACTTCTCCCTCGAGTTCCTTTAGCTTCGGGTCTGCGTACAACTGGAAAGCCTCGCATGCACTCTCCACCTGACCCGCGAGTTCAACTGCATTGATTCTAGCGCGATTACTGATGTTATGTGCCGTTTCGATTACCCGAGTCTTCCACTGTCCGCGGCCAGGACTACCCGAAATGTGTTCCGCCGGCATCTTCTCAGTTGGTCGTATTGAGATCACGTCTTCAGGAAGCACCAGGGGTTGACGTTGGAGCGCCAACTGACCGGCCTGCTGCTGGACCACGTGAGATAGTTCGTGAGCAAGCAACCGCTGTCCGGAACGGGTAGCCGGATCAAACTGTCCTTCACCGAAGACGATGTCAGATCCCACTGTGTATGCGCGTGCGTTGACTGCCTTTGCAGTCAACGCAGCCCGGGAGTCCGCATGAACCCGGACATGACTGAAGTCGGACCCAAAACGCGGCTCAAAGAACGCTCGGGCCCCAGGATCGAGCGGGTAGCCAGCCGCGCTAACCACCTCCTGCACCGAAACGGGAGCCGTGACCCCGTCGCGCGTGTTCGCGCTGCCCGCTCCGACCTCGGAGCCAGAAGTCACTGTCGACGGCATGCGCACCACTCGGTCGGCCATGCGGTCCGCCTCGTGTTCCAGCGGATCGCTGGCTCGCCCGACTGCGAGGTTCGCCTGCGTAGTAACCATTTGCGAGGTCGTTGACAGAAGTCCGAGCTGACGTCCGTTTGGTCGATCAGGAGAAAATACTGGAATCTTACTAAGATCCCACGACGCGACGGGTGCCCCCCGAGCAAGCCGTTCAGCCTCTTGCTCCTGTCTATCGCCGTGCTCGTTCCCAGTCAGGCCTCCGGCGCGTTGTTGCAGGTGCGCCCCCTCGACGGCGCTGCCGCCAAATGGTCTGGCGACAAGCGTCGAGGGCGTCGACTCTCGTCTGCTAGCCGAGCTTGCGGCCGCCTTCGTCTGTGCCTTTGCAACGGGCGTACGGAACATAGCTGTACCCCTTTTCCGGATGATCGCATCGGCCGACCATCGACGCCCGGCCTAGGCAGCACGCGCCGTCAAGTTTACACCCCCGGTGGCTCCGGCCTAGAAGCCAGACTGCTCGCCTGGCCTGCCCACTCGCTAACCTCATTGCCCGCCACGCCAGCGAAGGTGACACGCGAGGTCGCCGAGGCTAGGGCGACCGAGTGACTAACTACGCGACAATTGCGGCCGACAGGGCGAACTCTCCGGGACTCTCGGGGCGCTGTTGAGGCGGGCCAGTGCGGCGCTCGGTAAGGATCACGCTTGGATTGCTTTGCGTGCAGGGAGTCACCTGGCTGCGGACAAGACGCGGACCAGACACCGTGTTGCTTGGTAATAAGGCCAGTTTCTCCGGGATGATCTTCTTGGCATGCCAAGGGCGCCGCTTAACGGCGCCCACAGCTTTGCGAAGGTGTAGGGATTCGAACCCCACGCAACCCTACCTTAGGCACTTGTAGCTTAACCTCCACGCCAAGGAGCGTCAATGCGCAGTTGGCCGGAATCATTTATTTGATGATGGGGCGCTCGGTCCCGCCGCCAAACGAGATCCGCAGCAGGATATCAGAAAAGACATTGTTGATCTGCATGCACGAGTACGCGTCGATGTAGGGGCCCGGTGAAGTGGCCGGGTTGGGGTCTGGTTTGGGCGGTGCCGGTATAACCGTCTTCCAGAAGGGGCCGATCGGCGGAGCGGAGCTGGCGCCCTCGATCGTGTTGTCGGCCACCAGCCACTGGTTGCCGCCCCGGGTCGCCTGCAGGTAAGCCTGGCCATCGCTGAATACCGGGGCCCTGGTCCCTGGGCCGCTGCCGGTGAGGGGGACCGCGCGGATGCCCATCGCGAATCCCGTCATGTAGTTGTGCCGGATTATTGCCTTGAGGCCGAGATAGCCGACTACCCGGATCGCGTCGGCCGGCGGGGTCGCCTTGATGCCGGCCGGGGTCAGCGTAAGCCGGTTGCCGTCGATCTCCAGGCTGCTGGCGCTACCTACGAAGATGCCGAACCGGGCATTCTTGACCGCCACGTCGTTCGCCATGCAGCCGATGGTGTTGTTCAGAATGCTAATGGTTCCCATGTAGTCCGGGGTGCGCTGCTTGGCCGACGCCTCCGCGGCCGAGGCGCGGTGGCTGACCCCCACGGAGATCCCCATGATGACGCCGGACAGGGTGTTGCCTGCGATCCGCAGATCGCTGATCGCCTGGCCGCCGACCACGATGCCGCGCCCGGCCAGGGGGACGTGGTCGGTCAGCGTGTGCAGGATTCCGCCGAACCCGGACAGCCCAGCGCGGGCGGCCGGGTCGGTGAGGATGGTGCTGGCCGCTTGTTTCACGTAACGGAGCGCGTCCGCCTGGGTGGCGAACGTCTTGGGGGCGTTCGCATCGAGGTAGGTCTGCCAGGTCGTCTGCAGGCCGCTACCGGTCGTGAAGTGCAGGACCTGGTTGCCGACGTTGACGGAGATGGGGCTCGTGGCCAGCGACGCCCTGAGGCCGGCCGGGATGTCGCCGCCCGCCACGGTCGCGCCCGCGTCAGCACCGCCGGCCAGCACGGCCTCGCCGGGGGTGGCGCCGCTGGCCGGGGGTGGGGGCAGAGCGGGCTTCTCACCCACCGGGGAAGTCTGCGCCTGGGGGGACACCGCAGGGAACAGCTGGGTCGTCGCCTCCGCGATGTCCTCGGAGGGCCGCTGTGATCCCGCTGGTTCCGGTGCAGCCGGCGTGCCGGGTGCGGCCTCGGGGGGCGGCGCGGCCGGCGTGGGTGCCGCGGGCGGGGGCGCTGTTTCAGCCGCCTGGGCCGTCACGGCCTGGGCCGTCACGGCCTGGGCCGCCGCGGCCTGGGCCGCCGCGGCCTGGACCGCCTGGGTCAGCGCCACCTGCGAGATCAGGTAGCTGCGCGCCACGGCCCGGTAGCCGGCATCGCTGAGCCTGTAGCCGATTGTTGTGGGCGGAATAGTCGGGGCGACCTGGATCTCGTTGTCCTCGATCGTGGCCCGCGCCTGGTGCACAAGCTGGATGCCCACCTGCATCTCTCCCACGTCGAGCTGGCTGCCCCGGATCCGCACCGATCCGGTGCCGGTGGCCGCGTTGGCCTCCGTGACGTCGCTGCTGACGCTGATGCAGGCCGCGCCCCGGGTGGAGACCGCGTTCCCGCAGCGCAGCCAGACGTCCTCGACGCTGACCTCGCCGCAGTTGGAGAAGGCCAGGGTCCCGTTGATGTGGTTGCGGCTGCTGCCCACCCGGGCGTTGCTCACCTGCGACGTCTCGCCGTACAGATCGCGCACCCCGACGCTGAGGCAGTGGCTGAACTGAAGCACGGACTCGATCCCGCTCTCGTCGGCGGCGACCAGCTTGGTGCCCCAGCCCGCCCCGCTGATGAGTACGTGACCGGCGCCAGAGATGACGAGCGGGTTGCTGACCGGGAAGTGGCCGACGGGGAAGCAGATCTCGGCGTCGAGCTGGGCGGTCACCGGGGCGTTCGCGAAGTAGTTCAGGATCGGCTGCTCCCAGCCCTCCCCCGGCTGGGCGACGATCGTGCAGGGACTGAGTGACTGGGCGGGCATCAGATCGGTGAGCGGCAGGAACGGCAGCCGGCAGTCGGTCGGGGCGGTGGCCGTCCCGAGGCCCGCGAACGTCCCGGGCGCAGTGAACTCGACGATGCCGAGCTGGGCGTAGTGGTGGCGGATGCCGAGGGGCGGCTCGGGCGCCGGGCCGGAGCCGTTCGCCGGCCATTCCACGTAGCCCTGCTGGACGCTGGTCGCCGTGCGGGCGGGGATCAGCCAGTAGTCGCCCGCCTGGTAGGTGCCGGCCGAGAACTGAACCTGCACGCCGCCTTCCAGCAGGATCGGGTCGGTGGTGGTGACGGTGATGCCCTGGCTGCCGCCGGCGCTGCCCTGGTCCCAGCGCCGCAGCTTAGGGTGCAGGGACAAGTTTATCGCAGGTGCGGCGGCTCCGGTGGTGATCGTGACGCTCTGCCCGTCTGAGGACACGGTCGCCACCTGGTATAGCGTGCCGTGGCCGACGGTCAGCTCGGCCTGGTCATCGATCAGCTCCACCCAGTCGCCCGCCTTGAGTCCCACGGTGGGATCGTTGCTGAGGCCGCTGACCGTAACGGTGAGCCCGCTGCCGGATCCCCCGGCGCCGGGCGGCAGCGCGGTGATCAAGACGACCACGGAGCCGTTTTCCCTGGACCACTTGAACGTGGCAGTGCCGTCCTGGCCGGGTTCGTGGATCTCCACCCGGTACAGCTGGTTCTCCAGGCGCTGGTACCCGGTCTCGGGCGGCAGGATGCAGGGCAGGTCGGAGCCCGGGGCCGCTGACGAGGCGGCCAGGGTGCCGGTGCTGGCCGCGCCCGCCAGCCACGGCTGCCCCACGCTCGCACAGGTGGGCATCGGTGCGCCCGCGGCGGGAACGGGCCCGGAGTCGGCCAGCTTGACCTGCCACACAACCTGCGTCCGTACCGAGGTGTCGGGGCCGCCTAGCGCTGTCTCCCTGATTAGGGGGTTGTCGAGCGCAGTGATGAGCCGCTCCCACACGTCGAGATAGGCCACGTAGACACCGGACTCAGTCGCACCGAGGGCGGCCGCCGTGGTTATCCCCGGCATGTCCGGCTGGCTCAGGAGCGTGGCGCCCTGGGCGTCGATCTCGACCAGCAGGCCGTCTACGTACATCCGGCCGGGCGCGATCGTCAGGTCGGTGCCCGCCGTGTTCAGGCCGAGGGCGAAGCCGCCGGCCGGCGCGCCCGAGGGCACCGAGGTCACCGGGTAGCCGGACTGGCCGACGACGTCGGTCGTTGTCGTCGCGGCGATGTGATCGTCGATGGCGATCTGCTCATTGCCGTCGGCGTCGATCTCCACGCGCCCCTGCTGCATCAGCACCCGCCGGTAGTGGTTCTGCTCGGCGAAGGTGAGGCGGCTGAAGTCACCCCTCATAGCAGTTGCGCCCCTTCCTGCTCACGTCGCATGGACGATCCCGGCCTGCAGGCCGATCCGCAGGCACTCGTTCAGGCGGTAGCTGAGGTTGCTCTCCCGCCGGCCCGAGAAGAGCCCGTAGAACACCCCCATCTCGTCGCCGTCCTCGGCGCCGGCCCTGATCTGGTCCGGCGTGGCGTCGGCGAGCTGCAGGTAGCCCGGCTGGCCGGGGGTGCGGCTGGTGAACGCGGGCACCAGCCAGGCTTGCACCGCGGCCTGGATGGCGCCGGCCTGGGCCGCGTCCAGGCCAGGGTTGGCGGCGCGGGCCGCTTCGATCTCGGTGCCGGCTTCGAGGTCGGGCTGGCAGCGGAACCGCCGCGGCGTCTGGCTGCCGGTCAGCGGGAGGAAGCTGTAACGGACGCAGCCAGCCTGGCGCTCGGCCGAGACGACCGGGCCGGTGACGATGCTGTTCTCCAGCAGCGGGATGGTCCGGGCGGTCACGGTGCCCACGATGGTGCTGCTGGCTACCGTGATGCTCCCGGCCGGCGCACCCGCGCCGGCGGACAGCGCCGGGGCGATGTCCGCGCCCGCATCGGCCGCGCTGTCGCTGATTTGCACCGCGACGCCGGGGTTGACCTCGACCGGGCCGCACAAGCTGTGGTCGATGGCCAGCGTCCCGGGGACGGAGGCCGCCGACCAGTCGAGCCCGCCGCGTACCGTGCAGTGCTCCAGGCGCAGGGCGAGCGTGCCGTTGCCGGAGATGATGAGCGAACCGCCGATTCCGAGCCCGCGCAGCGTCACGCTGGTTCCGTCGGCCGCGGTTCCCTCCCCCGTGGTTCCCTCCGCCGCGGTGATCGTGACGTTGCCCGCCACCACCGGGCGCTTCTCGGCGCCGGCCCGTACCACCAGGGGGTGGGGCCCGGGGGACAGCGCGAGGTCGCCCGGATAGATCCCGCTGTCGCTGATCTCGACGACCTCGTCGCTGGCAGCCGACAGGTCGGCGCCGGCGAAGGGGCGGACCTTATCGAGCCGGCGGTCGGCTAGCTGCTGCTCCTGCTCTGCTCCGTCCGAGGGGATGGGCTGCTCGTAGGGGCCGCCGCCGTAGTCGCCGCTGAAGGCGTAGGTGGAGTCGACCATGATGGTGTCGGCCGCGCCGGGAGAGTGGGCGAAGACCAGCCGGCCCAGCACGGGGTCGACGGCCACGTGGATCCCGGTAGCCGTCGGGGGGGTCCAGTCCGACAGGTCGCACCAGCCGATCGCGGCGGCTGGCACTACCGTCGTGGTCGTCGTCCCCATTACCCGCACCGTCACGGGCGGCCCGGCCGCGTAGCCGGGCAGCTTGTCGAACAGCGGGTAGCGCTGCAAGAAGAACGGGACCTGGGGCCGGCCGAGCAGGGGGTATTCCTGGGGACGGCCGGGCGGGGCGGACTTCGGGCCGGCGCCACCGCCAGGGTTGTTGACCAGCGGGACGTCGCCGCCGAACGGGTCGAAAGTGTACCTGTTGGCCCCGACGGCACGGGCCGGATGGCCGTGGTTGTAGTAGGCGGCGAGACGCCAGACGAACAGCCCGATGCTGGGAATGTTGTACCGGCCGCGGCTGCTGTCGATCCGGCGGACGTCGGCGCTGCGCGGCGCGAGGTCGAACGCGCCGCCGATGTCGGCGGCGGTCATGGGGGAGTGCACGTCCACGGTGGCGTTGCCTGGCCGCAGGTGGTTGCGCACGTACTGGGTGGTCGCTATCCGGGTGAAGTACTCGACCGCGATGCCTGGCCAGCCGGTGACGTCGGAGCAGAGCTGCTCCAGGACGGACAGGGTTCCCTTGCGCCTGCGGTAGCCGATGGTGTCGGCTACCTCGGCGCGGGTGGCCGCCGGCTGGCCCGGGCCCACGGGGCGCAGCGGGACGAAGCCGATCAGGTCGCCGAGGTAGGGGATCACCCAGGTGCCGCAGGTCTCGATGAACTGGTCGTCGTACTGCTGGTCGAGGGCCAGGCTGACCACCTGCGCCTGCCCGGCGATGACCCCGGCCAGGGCCTGGAGCACGCCGTTGCCCTCGGTCTGGTCCTTGAGCCGTATGAACGCGGGGAGCAGGGAATAGAGCGCGTCGGCATCGACCGGGCTCATGAGACGATCACCACTCCCGGCAGCGGGCCCGGCTGCAGGGTGACCAGCTCAGCTCCGGTCAGGCGGCCCGCCCCCAGCGTCGGGGCCGCGGCCGGGATGGCGTTGACCGGTCCCGGCCCGGCCGATCCGAAGAGGCGGAAGTCGTCCAGGGTCACGGCGATCACGCCCGGCACGTTCTGCATGGTGGTGATCACCTCGCTGGAAAACACAGGCTGGCCGAAGCCGCGGCTGGCGAAGCCGAACGCACAGGTCAGCGCGGCGGTCACCGCGGAGAGCACGTCGCCCGGCACGAGGGCCGGATCCGGGGTGATCGTGGCGGCGACCGTGAACGTCCTCGGCAGGTAGCTGCACAGGGCCAGCGGCAGCGTGCCGTCACCGGCCGCGGTCATCGCCTGCAGCAGGCACGTGTACTGGGGCGAGCCGGCCGGCACGGGTGCCCCGTCCACGCCCGCCACGGTCACGCAGGCGACGTACCGGGTGCCGTCCCACACCCAGCTCACCGCGGCCTTGGCGATGCCGGCACTGGCTGCCGCGAAGTTGCCCGCATCCTCCAGCGACACGATCCGGCCCAGGGTCATGACGCTGAGCGGGGCGTTGGGCCGGGCCTGGTCGATGGTCTCGGGATCCGCCGCCCCCGTGGAGGGCAGCGGGTTGAGGACCGCCTTCAGGCCGAGCGGACGGCTGAGCAGGGTCGAGATCTGGCCGGCCCGCGCCAGGCCGGCGCTGCCGATGCCGTAGCGGTAGGTGGCCACGACGTTGTTCGTGCCCGTCGGCAGGCAGGAACCGGTGACGCCGTCGCCGAACTGCACGTATGTCTTGCCGTCGGCGCCAGTGAGTACCACGTACACCTGATCGCCGGGCCCGGCGCCGTAGAGCCAGTCGGCCTCCGTCCAGGCCGTGCCGTTGGCCCGCACGACCAGCGTCGACGCGGCCCCCGAGGGGGTGGCCGCGCTGACGTAGGTGAGCGGCGTCTGGCTGAGCGGGAAATTCTGGAACGTCTGCGACGCGTCGCCGCTGCCGAGGATCTGCGTGGTGGTCTGCCCGTGGGTGGCTGGGGCCACGTTGGCGTTGACGGTGACGGTCGAGCGTACGTAGGTCCCGGTGAGCTGGGGGTTGAGGGTCAGCACGGTGTAGCCGTCCACCAGGCTGAGCCCGGAGATGGTGACCACTTCGCTGGCCGTTTCACCCTGCTTGTCCGCCCGGGTCCCGGTCACCGCGACGGGCTGGCCCGCCGCCAGCGACAGGTACGCGCCGTCGAGCGTGAGCGATCCCCCGCTGACCGGGTCGTCCAGGGCCACGTCCGCGACAGGCAGCGGGGCGGTCTCGATGAGCACGCGGGTCGTTCGCAGGCCGAACTCGGCCGGGTCGCCCGGCGGCGCGGCCAGGGTGATGCTGGTCAGCTTGGCCGACATCAGGTAGTTGTTGCGGGTCACTTCCTGCTGGCTCTTCACCGTGGTGCGGAACACGGAGCCGGAGTCGCCGTCCTGCAGGACCACTTGGCTGCGGGCCACCACCGGGTAGACGCTGTCGAGATCGAGGACGGGCACGCCGGAGTAAGGGGCGAAGATGTCCTGCAGCGTGTAGGTATTCCAGTCGGCGTAGCCCGCCCCGCCGGTGTGCAGGGCACTGGGTCCTATCGCCAGGTAGTAGCGCCGGGGGACAGCCTGTTCCTGCAGGGAGGGCGGGATGGTGTTCCAGTCCGCCGCGTTGTGGCCGAACACTGAGGCGTCGATCCCCATGGTGTAGACGCGGACCGGGGCGGTGGCTCCTGGCGCGAGCGAGCCCCGCAGCGCGTTGATTCCGTCCTCCAGGGCGCCGATCGACCAGCCCTGCGCCGTGGCGAAGGCCACAAGCTGACCCTGATCCCAGGCGGACTCCTTGACGCTGCCCCACAGAAACGCGTCGTCCAGTAATGCCCCGGACGCGGGCGCCACGCCGGCGGTGCTGGGGAGCCTCGCCGGACGCTGCCGCCGGTCCGCCTCGAAGCGCACCAGAGTGGTCTGGGTCACCGTGTTCTGCGTGACCGAGGCCACTCGCTGCAGTTCGTGCCGGCGGCCGGCCATGACCAGAAGGGGGTCGCCTGGCTTGACCGTCGCGACCAGGCCGGCCAGGCGGACGTTGGCGCCTGCGTTGTACCCCGTCCCGGCGGGCTGCCGGGTCATCCGCAGGCCGATGGTGTTCCACTCGGCCCGGCCCGTGACCGGGGCGATGGTCTCGAACGTAGCAGGCTGCGCGCCGGGGTCAGGGACGGTCTGGGCCTGGGTGCCGGCGGCGAGCGTGGCCGAGGGCGGTGCACCGCTGGGCGGGCTGGCCGGTCCCGGCGGGCCGCCGGCCGGGTTGGCCGGGGCTGGCGGCGCCGGCGGCGGGGCATCCAGGGTGAACGACAGCGCCGCGCTGGCCGCCAGGCCCGGCCGGAGCTTGTACCCGATCAGCTTGGCCAGCTCGCCCACCGAGACCAATTCGGTGGCAGTGCGCAGGTAGCTTTCGTTGGCTATCCGTTCCTGGTAGAAGGTCAGGATGTCGCAGGCCACCGCCCAGGCGTCCAGCAGCGCGATGGTGAAGTCGTCGTCGCTGCGGGTGCGCAGGCCGGCCAGGGCTGGGGTGTTGGACAGGGCGTCGAGCAGGCTCGCCTTGAACTGCGCCCAGGTCCCGGCCCGGTAGGAGATCGCGCCGAGTCCGGGCCGGTTGGCGATTGTGACCGGCGTCTCGGCGTGAATTCCCTCGCAGCAGCCGCAGGGCATTGAGTTACTCATAGTCCCCCGTTCACGGTCAGCTCGAACCGGCCCCGTTCAGGAAAATTCGGGTCGTTGTCGAGCACGAAGAACTCCAGCGGCTGCGGAGTAAGCATCCCTGCGAGCAGGCCCTGGTTCCCCGGCTGGTCCTGCCGTTCGAAGGTCAGGACCTGGACCGAGGCCACCCCGTCGGCTGCCTGGGCGGCGGCGATCAGCGGGCTGAGGTAGAGCGGCTGGCCGAGATTCAGCCGGCCCGGGCTGAACAGGCCTGGTGTCCCGTCCGGCTGGATGCTGCTACTGAAGATCGCGAGCAGCGCCTGCTCGACGTCGGTGGCCACGTAGTCCGGCCGCACGCACACCGACATCTGGATCAGCAGCGGCACCTGGGTGCCGTCTTCCACCGCCAGGTCGACGCCGGCCATCCGGTAGCCGTCGAGGAATGCTTCCAGGCCGGCGATGAAGCTGGCGTCGAGCGCTGCCTGCTGATCCCGCTCGACCGTGATGAAGACGGTATGCCAGCTTCCCGTCCACCGCAGCGTGGCCGCGGCCCGCTGCACGCCCGGGTAGCTCATGGCCAGGGCCTGGTAGTCGGTGGTGGTGACCGCCCGTTCCTGGGTCCGGAATGCGGCGGGGGCGCTCTGCCGGACGTGCTCTACGGTCTCGGGGTCTACACCGCCCCACGCCGGCAGCGGGTTGGTGACGCCGGCCAGCCAGGATGGCATGCCGGCCAGGTCGATGAGGGCGATGGCGTCCCTGGCCACGTTGCCCGCGGTGCCGTTCCCCACCCGGTAGGTCGCGGTGAATCTGGTGCCCGGAGCGGGCTGCAGCCCGTTGGTCCCGTCGCCGAACAGCAGGTATGCGGTGCCGACGATCTCGACCTCCGGGACGAAGACCTGCGTCTGCGGGCCGATGCCTTCCTGCAGCAGATCTCCCCGGGCCGCCCACATGCTGTGCTGGCCGTCTGGGCCGACGCTCGTGAGCGAGACCACCGGGGCGGGCGTGCCCTGCGCGCCGACGGCGGCGGATGCGGGCTGGCCGGCATCCGGCAGGGGGGCGGCGAAGGTGAGCGGTCCGCTGGCCAGCGCTGGCCGGAACCGGCCGGCTGGCGGCGCCACGCCGATGAGTTCCGGCTGCGGGCTGAGCGGGTCGTCCGGCTTGCCGATCCAGCGACCCTGGTCGGCCAGCACGATGTTGCCCCAGGCGACGGACACCCCCTGGATCTCGTCCCCGGTCTCGGTCACCGAGGACACACACAGCGGGAAGGTCAGGGCGTCGCCGGGGTCCCATTCGATCTCGGTGATGGCCGTGCTGTCCAGCGGGTCCGCCGTCACCGTGGGGGGCTTGGTAAGCCGCACGGCCTGGCGGTTCGCCGGGTTGGCGTCGGCCGGGCCGCCGGTCTTCGGTCCCTTCGCCTCGGCCAGCACCAGCACCATGCCGGAAGCCAGATCGGGGTACGCGCCGTTGAGGGTGGCACGGGTGGTCCCCGGTGGCAGGCAGGATTGTGTGTTGCTCCAGGCATACAGCGGCATCTCCCGCACGGAGGCCGAGAGCGGGCCGGAGTCGGCTGCGGTCTCGAAGAACACCGCCCCGCCGTTGACCGCCTGCTGGTAGGCGAGGCTTTCATGGTTAAGGAACGGCGCTGCCGCACCCGGGTACAGGGTGGCGCAGCACGTCCCGGCGTGGACCGAGATCCCGGCCGGGGGGGAGGGGCTGAGCAGGATACGCAGCCAGGCCCGGGCGTTGGCGCCCTCGCCGATTGCGTAGTCGACCAGACGGGCGTGCCGCCGGGCCGACGTGCGCAGCCGGGCCGTGCCCAGGTAGGCCTCGGTGGCGATCACGTCCTGGCGGTAGCTCAGCTGGTCGGCGACGTAGGCGAGCATCTCGACCAGGGCGACGCCGAGGTCGGCCGGGTTGCGTTCCTGCCACCGCGGCGCGAGCAGTGCGAGCCGGTCGAGCATCACCTGCAGGAAGCCGGGATAGTCCCTGGCCAGGTAGTTGATCGGGGGCGGGAGCGCGACGTCCGGCGGGCACTCGGCGGCCTGGGCGCAGTCGAAGTCACTGGCGCAGTTGATGTGGAACAGGAAGTCGGCCGAGGCGGAGGCCGGGTCGAAACCGGGCGGGACGCCCAGCGGCGTCGCCGGGTCTTCCAGGGTCAGCTGGTAGACGGAGAAGTCCCCGGCGCGGTCCACGGTCAGCGTCATCTGGTCATCGGCGGTCCGCGCCGCGGACGTGACCGCGATCGAGGTGATGCGCTCCCCGCCGGTGATCCGGAAGTTCTGCGTGCCGAGCGCGTCGCCTGGCGCGCCCGGCGGGACGGGATCGGCCGGGGCGCCGGGCAGGTTGAGGATGAAGTGCACGATCAGTGTGGTGTCGCTCGCGGCATCGACCTCGACGAAGTCCACGCCGTTGACGGTCTTCAGCGCGATGAGCGCCGCGCGCCGGTCGTCGGTGGTCATGAGAGCTGGGTGAAGGTCGAGGTCACGGACTGGCCGGTGCTGCGCACGGTGTAGCTGACGCTGATGGTGAGCGTGCCATCGTCCTGGCCGATCGCGACCCCGGCCACCTCGATGAGGTCGCCGAGCCAGGACTGCAGGCCTCCTTGCACCAGCATCTGCAGCGTCGCGGCGAGCTGGTCGCTGTTGGGGGCGAAGGCGAGCTGCAGCAGGCCGCTGCCGAACGTGGGGCGCATGACGCGCTCGCCCGGCGCTGTCAGCAGCACCTGCTCGATCAGGTCACGCAGATGCTGGTCCGCGGGAGTGTCCGTGGTCCGGCCCCGCCCGTCGAAACGGAGGGGCGCGGCGATCGGCGCGAGCGGCGCGGGATCGGTCATGACGCCACCGTGCGCAGTTGGGTGGACATGACGGTCGCCGGGCCGTTGGGCACCCCGTTGGCGGCGATGCACAACCCCACGCTGAGCGCCGTGACGGCCGGCTGGCCGTTCACGAGGGTCTCGGCGGTGGGGACCGTCCACTGCACCTTCACGCACGGCTGCGGCGTGCCCGACGGGAGGAGCGCGAACACGCATCCGGCCACCATGAACTGGTCGGTCACCAGCGCCACCGGCATTCCGCTCACCAGCACGCGCGTGTTGGCGCTGATGGTGGTCACCTGGCCGCCGTGCGGGCAGGTCGCCACGGCGCCGGCCTGGAAGAGCGGGGCCGGCATGTCAGCTGCCTCCGCGGGTGGGCCGCGCTTGCCTGTGCCCGGTCATGTGATCACCAGGCCGCCCGCGTTGACGGTGACGGTCGGCCCTTGCAAGGTGATCAGGGCCTGGCCGTTGGTGATGGCCATCTGCGGCCCGACCAGCGTGATCACGGCGCCCTGGCCGTTGGAGATGATGATGCCGGTGTCGTTGATGACGATGCCCGCCCCGCTGGCGCTCTTGAGGATGATGCCGCCGGCGCCTGGGACATCGTTGATGACGATGCCGTTCTGGAGGGTGGTCTGGAAGGTCAGCGACGACACCCCCGGCGGCGAGATGCGGGCAAGGGCCGGCAGTTCCGCCGCGCTGCCCCAGAAGCACCCGGTCCAGATGGGGTAGTCCGGATCGCCCTGCTCGAACTCGATCCAGGCGCCCGCGCCGATGGAGGGGACCACAAGCATGCCCGCCTGCAGGCCCGCTCCCGGCACGCAGGGCATGCACCATGCCGTGGGCAGCAGTGAGGAGACGTCGGGCACGATGGCCAGGATGCGGCCCATCAGCATCGGGTCGGCGTTGTCTAGCACGACGCCGCGGTACTTGCCGTAGTACTTCCTGCCTTCGCCGCCGGCCATGTCGGCGTTGTCTGGCTGGGCCTGCAGTCCGTCGCTCATCGGCGCCTCCTGTCGTGTCGCGGCTCACGCCTACACCGTCACCGAGGGCACGGTGGAGACGAGTCCGTCGCGGGAGAGTGTGAACCGCTCCTTGTACTCTCCGCGCTTGAGCTGATGGGTCACGCTGCTCACGTACCAGAGGCCGTCGAACGCGGTTCCCGCCCCGCGCAGCCCGACCAGGCTCCTGGCGCTGAGCACCTGGCCGTAGCGCAGCACGTCCAGCGAGCCGGTCGCGGTCACTGCGTCGGCCGCCTGCGCGCTCTTGGCCAGTCCGATGAGCAGGGCCCGCACAGGCGGCAGCTTGGCGGTGCCGTTAATGAACGGGAAGTGCTTCGGTATCGGCGGCACCGCGCCGAGCGGCGGGGTGAGCGGGTTGATGTTCGGGATGGGGATCGGGACCGGCGCCTTGGTGATGGGCTCCTGGATCCACAGGATGGGCAGCGACCTCTTCTCGTTGTTGAACGTGAACGACAGCGAGTCGACGTTGCTGGCGGCGTCGGCGTCGATGGCCAGGGCCGGCTGGACCGGGCCCCACTTGATCTCGGGTCCCCAGTAGGCGACGCTCGAGCCGACGACAGGCCCGGGGCTGACATAGAAGACATAGCCGACCATGCTGGCCAGCCTGCGGATGTGCTTGAGGTCCGTGCCCTGCTGCCGCGCGATCTGCACGGTGGGTATCGGGACGTCCAGCAGCACGCTCGGGATGACCGTGGGGACGACGCCGAACAGGGTGTACTTGGCCAGGCAGGCCAGCACCTGGGCCTCGGGGGGCATCGCGGGGAACGGGATCCCGGAGAAATCGAGGTAGTCCATCACCCTGGACAGGTCCTCGCCCGTGATCGTGAGCGTGGTGACGCCGTCCTTCGCGTCGGGGGAGACGCTGTGGTCGGTCATCACCCCGTCCATCAGCACGCTGGTCTGCCCGCTGACCGTCACGGCGATCACCACGCGCACCAGCGGGATGGAGGCCCCGCCGGCCAGCAGGAAGAGGGTCTGCAGCGGCGACCGTACGCTGATCCTGAACACCAGCTCGAAGCCGCTGGTCCCGGTGGCCCGGCTGATGACCGTCACCGAGTCCAGGGCGTTCAGGACGTCGGCGGACACCGGGACCGGCACGGCGGGCCCGATCATCAGGGTGAGGTTCACGCCCCCGAACATGCGCTCAGCCTCCCGGGACGCCCGCGGGCAGCGGGATGACGATGAACGCCCCCGGCTGGGCGGTGACGTCGGCGGGTTGGATGGCCAGGTTGGCGTCGCAGATCTGCCAGTACGACAGCGGGTTGCCCAGCAGCGACGCGGCGACGGCGTCGGCCCGGTCCCCCTGCTGGACCCGGTACAGCTGGAGCTGGGCGAACGCGCCGGGCGGCGGGATGAAACGCCGCGACACGTAGCTGACCTGGCCGCCGCCTGGGGTGGCGCAGGACAGCAGCGGCAGGCCGTAATAGCGGCTTTCCGGGCCGTAGGCCGGCTGGCTGACCGCGCCCGCGTTGAACAGCTGCTGGAGCAGGGCCGAAGGGTCGATTGTCACGGCAGCACCCCGCTGATGCCGAAGGCGGCGAGCGATCCCGCCGGCGCGCTCGCCGCGAGCTGCTCCTTGCGTTGCTGGTAGGTGAGGTAGATGCCGCCGGCCACCGAGGAGAAGTCGACGTCGTCGATGGTCAGCACGCGCAGGCCCAGGCTGATCTTGGCCCGGATCGGGTTCAGGCTGGAGTCGAACATTTCCTCGGTGATGCTGAACTCGGTGATCTTGACCGGTACGACCCGCTCCTTGCTCCACACGAACAGGGTCAGCGGTGCGTCCATCGGGACGATCTCCAGCGTCCCCGCCTGGGTCATCGCATTGGCCTGCTGCAACTGCGCGCTGGTCGGGTAGATCACGGTCTCGAGGGCGGCGAGCTGCGGCTGGATGCCGGAGGCCGTCGCGAGCGGGTCACCAGCGTCGAGCTGGTCGGTGGCGTCGAGGTTGGCTTCGAGCTTGAAGGTCTCGACCGCCGGGCCCTTGAGCCGCAGCTGGTCCACGTGCGGCCCGCTGTCTGGGCCCACGCCCTGCACCTGCAGCGTGCGGGTCAGCGTCTCCGGGTTGTACTGCAGCGGGATGAGCCGCTGGATGGCCCCTGTGTTGTAGTCGACGAGGACGATCCCGCCCTTGAGCAGCGGCATCAGAGTCCTCCCCCGGTCCTCTGGTGCAGCCCGCCGGACAGCGCCTGGCGGATCTGGTGGGCGACGCCCCGGCCTACCACGGCTGGGGGGGCGGCCGCGGGCATGGCGAACGAGCCCGCCTCCAGGTGAGCGGCGCTGGCGCCCGCCGCCGGGCGCCAGCCTTCCAGCGCGGCCGCCAGACCGGCGCGCACCGCGGCGGCGATCTCGTCCCGCTGGCCGCGGTCGAAGCCGTGCAGGACGAGCTCGCCGATCTCCACCTCGACGCGGCGGGGCGGGGCCGTCATGTCCACCCCCCGATCTCGGTGTCGCTCAGCGGCCGCTCCAGCTTGGCGTACTCGGCCACTGCGCCTCGCAGCACCTCGCGCATGCCGACGGGCACTCCGGCTTCGGCGGCGGTGAACGCAGCGTGCAGGGCGATCGAGCGGATGTTCCCCCCGGCCACCGAAAGCTGTGCCAGCCGGGATATGTCCAGCTCCCGGGTGGGCGTGGCGGACGGGAATGCCCGCGCCCAGATCCGGGCGCGCTCGGCGGGCCCGGGGAAGGGGAACGTGACCACGAAGCGCAGCCGGCGCAGGAACGCCTGGTCCAGCGCGCTGCGCATGTTGGTGGTGAGCACGGCCAGCCCGCGGTAGGACTCCATGGCCTGCAAGAGGTAGCTGATCTCGACGTTCGCGTAGCGGTCGTGGCTGTCGCGCACCTCGCTGCGCTTGCCGAATAGTGCGTCCGCCTCGTCGAACAGCAGCACGGCACCGCCCAGGCCCGCGGCGTCGAAGATGCGGCGCAGGTTCTTCTCGGTCTCGCCGATGTACTTGCTCACGACCTGACTGAGATCGATCCGGTACAGGTCGAGGCCGAGGGCGTTGGCCAGCACCTCGGCGGCCAGCGTCTTGCCCGTGCCGCTCGGGCCGGTGAACAGCGCCCCGAAGCCGAGGCCCCGCTGTGACGGCCCGGCCATCTGCCACTCGTCGTAGACCCGGCCGCGCTGCCGGACATGAGCCAGGATGTCGCCGAGCAGCTCCCGCTGCGCGTCGGGCAGTACCAGGTCGTCAAAGGTCGCGGTGGACTCCAGGCGCTGGGCCAGGCCATCCAGGCCGCCCCGGGCGGCGCGCCGGCAGGCCTCCCAGACCCGCGGGCCACGATCGCGGGATGAATCGGCGCCGGCCCGGGCCCAGCCGGCGGCCGCGGTGATCGCCAGCGCTTCCAGGTCGAACTGCGCGACGACCCGGTCCAGGGCCCCGTTGAGGGAACGCGGCCCGTCCTGCGGCCCGAGCGCCGCCACCCACAGGTCCCGCTGCTCGGCGCGCGTCGGCTTGCTGGTGTCCACGGCCGTGCCGCCCGGCAGGGTGGCGGGGGACACGCCGTCCGGCACGGCCACGGCCGCAGCGGTCGCGAGGCGTCCCGCGAACCGCTCCCACGGCGCCCAGGCCGCCGGCTCGGCGGCGTCACCGAGCTCGACCAGCAGTGCTCCCCGGCCAAGCAGCGCCTCCCGTGACCATAGCCTGGCCAGCTCGTCACGCTCGGCCGCGCCGGACGGCAGTTCTGCCGCGTGCAGCACGTAAGGCTGCCATCCCAGCCGGGCGCAGGCCGCCGCGAAGACCGCCCGCTTCGGCGAGCCGGCCGGGCCGCGCAGCAGCACGGGCCCGCCAGGGCCTGGCCGTCGCCACGCCCCGGCCAGCGACTCGGCCGCCTGCCCGGCGCTCGCCGGGAGCGAGCCAGCCGGGTCCAGCGGCTCTACCAGGGCAGCGAGCCGCGGGTCAAGGCCACCGGCGCCGGCCAGCGCGTGCAGCAGCCATTCGTCGATGCGCAACGGTGCCGCCGTGAGCGCGCCGGGACCCAGCTCGATCAGCTGCCAGTGCCGCAGCGGCGCCCACGGCGCCAGCGCGCTCCAGTGCGCGCCGGGGAAGACCGCGAGGGCCAGTCCGAAGGTCGGATAGGCGCGGGCCGGATCCCCTTGCGCGGTCGCCAGCACCTGGCCGAACTGCCCGTCGAGCTCGACCGCCGCGCACAGCACGACGATGCGCCGCTCGAAGCCGGACAGCCCGAAGCAGGCGCAGACCGTGTCCAGGGAACTGGAGGCCTGCTCCGCAGCCCCTTCCGTCCCTGGGCTAGGGGCATCCGGGCCGAGCAGCATCGCGCGGACGGCGGCCACCTCGGCCATCAGGGCGCGCTGGTTGGCCGCGAGCCCATCCTGCGCGGCGCTCGGCATTTCCGGTCCCGGGATCGTGGTCACAGCGTCACCACCGGACCGGAGTAGGCGCCGGTCACCGCGTCGGCCTGCAGCATGCTCTCAGCGCCGTCCACGCGGACCCGGACAAGGTATCCCCCCGGGCGGATGCCGAAGGTGGTGAAGGTCACGCTGTTCCCGCTGATATGGGATGGATCGGCGTCGAAGGTGAACGACAGCGGGGCGGCGCCAGGCGGGGGGCTGAGCTCGTTCAGCAGGAGCTGCACCTGCTGGGTGCTCTGGGGCGCGGGCTCGACCTGCACCGTCACCGGAGTCTGGCCGCCGCTGGACGGCCCGGTGGCAGGCGGCTGCTGGATGAGCGGCTGCAGGTAGAACAGCGACACGTTGGACTCGACCACGTTCTTCGGCGGCGGCGCGCCGACCGCCACCTGCTGGACGACCCGCAGCGTGTTGATGCCGGCTGGCAGCGGCGGCAGCGTCACGGCGATCGTGCCGCCGTCCGGGCCGGCCGGCTGCGGGCTCTGCGGCGCCGCGGGATTGTTGTCGAACACCACCGCCACGCCCTGGCCGGTGAGGTTGGTCCCGGTGAGTGTGAGGCTCAGTGAGCCGCTGGCCCAGGGCAGGTACACCGGGTTGACCGCGGTGATGGCCGGCTGCAGGAGCTGCAGGACCTGGAGGTTGCGGGACTGCACCAGCAGCGCGGACTGCACCGGGGCCGTGCTTTCGATCAGCACGACCGTCGCCAGGTACCCGGCCGACGGGCGGAATTTGCTGCCGAAGGCCGTCCACAGCTTGGACAGGTCCTCGGTGGACAGCGGCTCGGGGGTTATCTTGATCATCTCCACCTGGTCGGCCAGGTCAGCGGTGGCCAGGGCAGCGTCAACCGGGCCGAGCGGGGGCGGGGAACTGAAGACGGTGGTGATCTGCTGCCGGTAGAGAAACGGCATCTCGTGCAGCGCCTGCATGCCCAGGCCGAGGAGAACCTGCGGGATGTACTCGCTGTCGCCGTAGGCGATGAGCATGTAGTGCAGGTCCAGGGCCAGCGGCGGCCGGTCGATCCCGGCGCCCGCGCCATTGCGCGAGGGCAATCCCACCTCCCGCCAGCCCTGGTTGTAGGTGACGTGGTACAGGAACAGCGAAAGCTGCGCCGCCTCGCTGGCGCCGGTCTCGAGCTGGTCGGGCGCCTTCGACGTCAGGTAGGGCGGCGGCCCGAGGATCGCGCTGGCGTCCGCGCCCTGCACGGCCTGGTCGATGACCGAGCTGATCACCCTGGTGGTGGCGGCGATCGCCAGCGCCGTGCTCACCTGCGCCCCCGGTCCCGGGCCCGCAGGTGTTCCTCGAGGGACGGCCCCGCCGGGCGGGGCCGGGGAGTCGGCGCCGTAGGCGGGGCAGCCTGCACGGCCCGCACGTCCACCCGGCCGATCCGCACCACGATCGCAGGGCCGGCGTCCCGAGCCCCGTCCGGCCCGTCCGGCCGGTCCGGCCGCCGGGAGGCCCCAGTCCGTGGCCTGGCCGGGAGCACCGGGGCCAGGTCCTCGGGCCAGGCGGGGCCGCCGGCTGGCGGCGCCGCCGCCTCGCCGGGCATCCAGGGCTCGCCGCCCGCGGCCGGCAGCGCCTGGTCTGCTGGGCCAGGGGCCACTGCGGACGCCGCCGCGTGCGCAGTGATCGCCTCGGAGCCAGTGACGGCGACGGGCCAGGTCCGGCGATAGCCACCGTCCGCCTTACCGCCCGGCCTGCGCGGGGCATCCGCCGGCCCGGGGGAGTCCGCCGCCAGCCTGCGGGGGGCAATCGTGGCCGTGGTGGGCGGTCCCGGCGCAGCCCGGTCCCGCGTCGGGGGCGGTGCCGGGTGGTCCTGGGCCGGGCCGGGGCCAGGCCTGCCGCCGATCAGGCGGTCCTGCGTGCCCGGGGGGGTTTCGACCACCCCTGGCGATGCCATCCCGGAGGCCGGATCCGGGTCACCTTCCTGGACCGTCTCGTGCCACTCCGCCCGCGGGCTCTCCGGCTCGAACCGAGAGGGTGTCGGCGGCGTGAGGACCGGCGCGGCCCCCAGGACCCGCGAGGCCAGGGCGGTCAGGTAGCCGGTCCTCACGACGCCAGCTCCAGGTAGAAGCGCCGCCGCGCCGGGCTCATGCGGAGGATGTCGTGCTCGCTCCAGCCGTAACGGCGGGCCAGCACGTCCACGTAGCGCAGCAGGCGCCCGGCCAGGATCTCGATCTCCCGCCAGGCGAAGGCGGCGACGTCGAGCTCCACGTCCCATTCGCGCCCGCAGTCGGGACAGGCGAGCGTCATGACGCCCGCTGATGTCCCGGCCCGGCGGTCCAGCTCAGCCTCGGCGGCCGCCGCCACGGCGTCACCATCGGGGCCCGGCTCCGCCTGGCCATCTTCCACGCAGCGGCGTACCAGCGTGCGCCGGGCCGCCTCCACGCTCTCGCAGCAGGCCACCGCGGCCAGGTCGAGGCTGGTGGGCAGGCGCACGGCTACCTTCGTGCCGGCGACCTCGACGAGGAAGCGCTCCTCCGGCTGGCCCGATTCCTCCGGATCACCGGCCGTCAGCGAGACATCGACTCCGCAGCCGCAGCCGGGACATGCGGCGTATCCGCCCAGGGTGTCCCCGAACAGCCGGGACCGCCAGGCCAGCAGCATCCGGTCGCGCCGTTCCACGGACATCGAGGCCAGCTCCTGCCGCGGCCGCTGGGTGAGCCCGGCGAGGATGGTGAGCGCCCGGCCGACCGGGTGCTCGTCCCGTCCCCGTTCCCAGATCCGGACGACGGCCTCGGCGCCGGGGGGCGCAGGCGGCTCCATGCGTTACCCCGAGACCGGGACGCTCAGCGTCGGCTCGGCCGGCTCGGTTACCGACTGGTCCCGTTCCCACCCCTCGCATTCCAGCTTCAGGTGCTGGATGGCCACGGCGTTGGCGTTGGCATCGAAGTCGGGAACGGCCTGGTACTCCGACACCCAGCACCGGTAGAGCTTGTAGGAGATGACCTTCTGCCCGGCCTCGTTGAAGATGTCGAGGATGATGTCCTTGCGGAAGTCCGCCAGTGATACCTCCGACCCCAGGCCCGCGCCCAGGCTCCAGACCTTGTCCGCCCAGTCCTCGAAGGCGGTGTCATGGGTCACCCCCCGCTCGAGGGTGATGGCGTCATGTTCGGTGCGGCCGGGTGACTTGCGGGTGGTGCTGGGGTCGCCGCCCTCCCGGTGCTTGACCACCTCGGTGGTCCGCTTGAGCGCGCTGCACTTGCTGACGCCCGCGACGTACTGGCCCTCCCACTTGATCCGGAACTTGAAGTTCTTGTACGGGTCGACCCGCGTGGTGTTCACCGTGAACTCGGCCATCGGTCTTGCTCCTTAGCTCGCGCCCTGGTTCGCGATCTGCTGGATCTGGAGGATCACGAACTCGGCCGGCTTGAGCGGCGCGAACCCCACCAGGATGTTCACCTTTCCCAGGTCGATGTCGGCCTGCGTGGTGGTCGTCGAGTCGCACCTGACGAAGTAGGCGTCCTTGGGCGTGGAGCCCTGGAATGCCCCTTGCTGGAACAGGCCCTGCATGAACGTCCCGACGTTGAGCCGGATCTGTGACCAGAGCGGCTCGTCGTTTGGCTCGAACACCACCCACTGGGTCCCCTGGTACAGGCTCGCCTCGATGTAGAGGGCCAGACGCCGCACGGGGATGTACTTCCAGTCGGAGGCGAGCTGGTCCGCCCCGTCCAGCGTGCGCGCGCCCCAGCCGACGTTGCCGTACACCGCGAGGCTTCGCAGGCAGTTGATGGCCAGCGGGTTGAGCACGCCGTTCTCCGGGTCGGTCATCACCTGCACGCCACTCGCGCCGGTAACCAGGTAGTTGAGGGCCGCGACGTTGGTGAGCGTCGCCGCGGTCCCGGCCGGTGCCTTCCACACCCCCCGCTGGCCGTCGGTCCGCGCGTAGAGCCCGGCGATCGTCCCGCTCGGGCCCACCGGCCGCAGCCGGTAGCCGTTCAGCGGGTCGGGGATCAGCGGCCGGGGGAAGTACAGCGCCGCGTAACTGCTGCGCAGCGTGGCGTTCTCGGCCAGCCAGGCCTGGATGCCGGTCAGGCTGTCCCGCTGGGCCTCGCCTGCGCCACCCTGCGGGGCGTCGACGAGCAGGAAGGCGTACTGGGACTGGCAGAACGTCTCGGCTGCGGAGATGACGGCGAACGCCTCGCCATCGGGGAGGTTCACCAGGTCAGGCAGGCAGAGGATGTTGAAGCCGGTGTTCGCCAGCGCGTAGATGCCGGTCTTGTTCTGCTGATCCCCCATCAGCCCGGCGCCATTGGGCGGCTTACCGTCGGAGCCGCCAGCCAGAGCGTACTGGATGGCATTGGTCAGGGTGGTGCCAGTGAGATCCAGGCCCAGGGTCGTGGCCAGGGTGTCAGTGAAGGCCCATTCCGCGGCGGGACTGGCGGCGGTTGCCGCCGAGATCTGCAGGTGCTGCGCGGTCGCGGCCCCCGGAATCAGCGCCACCGTGGCGTTCGGGACCGCTGGCGGGGTGCCCAGCCCGCGCAGCAGGGACTGCAGTGTCGCGGCCAGTTCCGTCAGGTTGCCCGGGGCTGTGTTGAACGTCAGCTCTGGATTAGGGGAGGCGGTCAAGTTCGTGCCGCCGAAGCTCACCGCCATGGTCTCTCCGGCCAGCGAGGTCAGGTTGGGGAGATTCGTGCCTGCCAGCGCGCTGATGTCCGCGCCCACGGTCCCAGTGGGTTTCGGCAGGGTGGTCGGCGTACCGTTCAACGTGATCTGGATGAGCGCGGAGGCGGCGTTCACCACCGCCGCCGCGTTGTTGGGGTCGGACGCGCCCAGCGTCAGATTCCGGTAGACCTCAGTGGTCAGGGCAATGGGCGGAGTGCTCGAGTCCACCTGGGTGACGGTGAGGTTGAAGCTCGTCGTGGGGTCAGTCGCGTTGTTGTCTACGGCCAGCCGGACGCTGTTGCCCCACTGCCCGGGGCTGGCCGCCGTCACCGTCATCACGAGGGCGGCGGAGCCGTCGTTGACCGGGATCGAGGCCGCCTGCGGCGGCTGCTGGTTCGCAGGCACCGGGCCCGGAGTGCCCGGTGCCGGGGCAGCGGCCACCCGGACCACCCAGGCCTCGGCGCCGCCGTTGGCGAAGAACTGGTTGACGGCGTAGCCGGCCTCGCTGATGGCGCTGAGGCTGCCGAAGTTCCGCTCCAGGTCGGCCACGCTGAACAGCTGCGTGGGCGTGTTCATCGGGCCCTGGGCGAAGGAGCCGAGGAAGGCGGTGACCGCGGTGGAGACGCCGGTGATGGTATGGACCCCGCTGGGCAGCTCTTCGACGTAGACCCCTGGGTAGGTGGGGGAGACGGGCATTCGTGCCTCCTGGGTGTCTCGCCCTCGCGGGCCACGCTCTCGTTGAAGGATTTTCAACACGCCTCGTCACTCCTGCGTCGCGGTATCGTCACCGGGACGCGGGGCGGCGGCGGCGATCCCCGGCACCATGCCCGGTCAGTGCGCACGGCGTGGCGACCGATCCCAGGTCCTGGAGCCGACCGCGATCGGACGCCCGTGACGTCGCCGTGACGCCAGCGGAAGCCAGATCGCCGAAGAGCTTGATTTCCCCAACGCTCGCGTGGAGTCATGGTCATCGCGAGGATGTGCCTGAGTCTGCGTCCGGAAGCGCAAGTTGACAGGCGGGCACCGATAGCGTTCCGGAACCTGTCAATCCCGTTGAGACACTGGTGGCTTAATTCTTCTGTGGTGTCACCTCCGTCTCGATGGTTGCGGGGGGCTGGTTGATCCAGACTCTGGCTGGCAGCCGCGGTGGTTTGGGGGACCGCCGGAACCGGCCGGGGCTGGCGGCGTAGGCCTGCTGGAGGACTGCGGCGCGGCGGGCCTGGATCTGGGTGGCGGTGCCGTCGTGGACGGTTGCGGGGGTGTGCAGGCCGATGCCTGAATGGCGGTGCTCGTTGTTGTAGTAGGTGAAGAAGACCTCGCTGAACGCGCGCGCATCGGGCAGGCATCCGAACTGGCCGGGGAACGCCGGGCAGTACTTGAAAGTCTTGAACTGCGCCTCGCTGAAAGGGTTGTCGTTCGAGACGTGCGGCCGGGAATGGCTCTGGCTGATATGCAGGTCGGACAGCAGCACGGCGACCGGCCTGGATGTCATCGACGTGCCGCGGTCGGCGTGGATGGAGACCGGTGCGATGCCGCTATTGCTGGTGACGGCGGCGTCGATGAAGGCCTTCGCGAGCTCGGCGTTCTCGGTGGCGTGGACCTCCCAGTGGATGGCCTTGCGGGAGAAAATGTCGAGCATCACGAACAGGTCGAACCAGATCCCGCGGGCTGGCCCTTTCAGTTTCGTGATGTCCCAGCTCCAGATCTGGCTGGGCCCATCGGCGGTCAGTTCCGGGCGGGCCCGGGGCGGGTGGGCGGCCTGGGCGCGCCGCTCGCGGACCTGGTCCGCGGCGCGCAGGACCCGGTACATGGTGGAGATGCTGGCCAGGTAGATGCCCTCATCGAGCAGCACCGCCCACGCCTGTGCCGGGGACTTGTCCGCGAACCGGCCCGCGTTCAGCACGGCCAGCAGATGCTCCTGCTCGCCAGCTGAGCGCCGCGGGATGCGCCGCACGCGGCCCCGGATCCGCCCGCGGCCCCTGCCAGGGATTGCGCTGCCGGTAGAGCGTCGCCCGGGGCTTGCCGAGCAGCGCGCAGGCGGCTTTCACCGAGGTAAATGGTTCCAGCCCGGTCAGCGCCTCGCTGATCACCTGGGCGGCTTCTTGCCGGAATCCGCGCTCCCGGAGAGCAGCTCCAAGAGCGCGTGTGCTTTTCCCACCACCTCAAGCGCAGCCCTTGTCCTGGCCAGCTCCGTGCTGAGTTTCTCGTTCTCCTTCCGCAGCCGCTCGTTATCCACCTCCGCCGCGCTGCGCGCAGGCCGCCCGGCCGGCTTACCGGAAAGCGCCGGCAGCGTCCCCTTTTCTATTGCCTCACGCCATTGCTGGATATGGGAGTGATACAGGCCCTCGCGGCGCAGCAGCGCCCCCCCCGCGCGCGTCGGCGAGCTGGTCGTACTGCCCGACGATCGCCAGCTTGTACGCCGGGGTGAAGGTCCGCCGCTTCGGCCGGTCAGCCCGCGGACCCCGCGCGGAGGCCACCAGGCCATCCTCCCGCACGGACGCAGGCATGTCTGCAACGGTCAATGTCACGTGTCTCGTAGATCCCGTCTCGCCCTACTGATCACAGAGGTTTACTTCATCCTCATGTCTCACGGGAGTCTGACAGAGAGGGTTCGGCCGGGCCGCTGCCAGTTCCGCCGCTGCCGGGAGATGCTCGCGGCCCGGCTCTCCGCCGAGCCGTCCGGGGCCCGCCAGATGATTGCGGACTAGCGACCAGGACCTGGCAGGCAAGGCCCCGCAATCTACGCCAAGGACTCCGGGCCCCAGCGGGGGTTGGTTGTGACCTGCCACATCCCCATTAGGATCGCTAGGCGATGTTCTCGCGGTTGACGCTGGCCAGCTGTCAGCCGGGACGCCCATTGCGGTCACGGCGGCACCCGGCATCCTGACGGGGGTGCTCCGGCCACCCGGGGCACCCCTCGATGCCAGTGTGCAAGCACTGTTCGAGGAGCGCCTCGGTCACGACTTCGATCACGTGCGCATACACACCGACGCGGCCGCCCGTGTCATGGGCGCCGCCGCCTTTAGACGGCTTCATGCTCTTCGACCTGTCACTGGTCACGTACCCGACGTCGCCCGGCTCGAAGTACCAGCTCGTCCTGCCAAGTGAAGCTGCTGTCGTCCTTCCCCGGATCTGGATGATTTGATGTCCGAAAGCACCGCTGGGCTAGCGATCAACTCACAAATGGATTCCGACGGCTCAACTCCCAGCTCGGCTCCAAGAATCGCCCGGCAGCGGGAGAACTGACGAAGCGCCTCTGACCGGTTGCCTTCAGCCAAGTACGCTCTTATCAACGCGGCATGAGCCGTTTCGCGCAGCGGTTCAAGCCGGACCGCTGCGAGTGCAGCCTGAATCGCCTCCCCGTGGCGCCTGCTCAGGCTGAGCTCGCCTGTCATGCGTTCAAGGGCATGCAGCCGTAGTTGACGCACACCCTCCCGGTCATCCACCAGCCAGTCGTCGGACCAGTCGGGAAGTAGGTCCAGCGAGAGGTCGAACCAGGACATTCCCTCCAGCTGAGCGATCGCGTTACTTTCCATCTGATGGGGTGTCCGCCCGAATGCTGCCAGTACTCGGACGTCTACCTCGATGCCGGCGCGCAGGCTCAGCCGGACTCCAGCGGTGGCGATAACTTCGCTGTTGCAGTGATTAGCCCGCCAGAGGGCCGTCCGAAGATCGGCCAGGGATCGCTCGGATGGACAATTAGGCCAAAGCACGCCAGCCAGGTAGGTACGACTGAGCGGTCGCTCATGCAGAGCTAACAGGGCGACGAGACGCTGGGCGCTCATCGGGAATTCGATCTCCTCAGCGTCCCTTAATAAGGTAAAGCCCCCAAGCAACATGAGCTTGAATGAGTTATCATTATTAACATCATTCACTTAGGATCCCCCAGTCATACAAGCCACTAGGGCAACCGTGAGATCGCCCGGCCCCCGGGTTGCGATGGCCACGTGGCGTGCCCCGATGATTGCCCAAGTCAGCGGACCATGCATGCCTACCACCAGTCTCCGCCTCGAAGGGGCATGAATCAAGTCATGTATTTTGTGACTGGTTCGCGTCTCCTAGCCGTCACCGTTACGTCACGAGCTCGAATCTCCGAGTTGTTGCTGGACATGTATGAGCCAATTACGTACTGCGGCGCATGTGTCATCGATTGAGGTGGTCGTGAGTGCTGGGCGGTCAGGCTGCCCTGCTCGCACCCGGACCACGCGTACGCGCAGCCGCGGCTCACAGGTTGGCTCGGCCCAAGCCCGGAGCACGAGGATCTCCACAGCGGTGCTGCGCACTGCACCACCATCACCATCAGGCGTCACCGTGCCGTTACGGTCGCCTGAGCTCAGCCTGTCCACCTGTGGGTGCCGATAACCTCGTCCACGTCATGCGACCAGGCGATATTCGTTGATCGTTCCGCCGACGGAAGTGTGTCTCCGGACGTGGTACTGGTCGAGATCGACCGGCTGGGGTAGCGGTTTCAGCGGCGCGGCACCGTGCAGGGAGCGGTTAGGCCGGTGCTGGTTGTGGTGGATCTCGTACGCGCGCAAGATCTGCCGCAGATGGCTCTGGTTCCAGATAAGAGTGCGGTCGAGGAGCTCGCGGCGGCATCCCCCGATCCAGCGTTCGGCGATCGCGTTGGACGACGCCGTCAACAACACCTGATCCAGATGATCGGTACCGACGTGTGCGGGTGACGCACCCGTTCCATCCGCTGT
Source organism: Streptosporangiaceae bacterium (assembly GCA_050011895.1). GTDB lineage: Bacteria > Actinomycetota > Actinomycetes > Streptosporangiales > Streptosporangiaceae > DATBGO01. Next base: position 31,727 of record JBEKIF010000044.1, read on the forward strand.
CCGGGCGTGACTTTGAGTTCGTGGTCCGTCGCCGCAACTGGGGTGAGGACCGGGTCTATTGCCGCGATCAGGGCGGGGGATTGTTCTCGCTTCCCGCTGGCTGGACCGATGTGGTCCCTGCAGATCCGTTCGTGGTCGTCGCCGATGGCCGGTGCCCGTTCATCATCGAGGGCCTGCTGGCCCTGGCGGATCTGATTGACCGGCTGCGGTTCCAGGCGGACGGCAACGACGCTGTCAAGCGGATTACGCCGTGAATGTTAAGAGGATTATGCCTGAGTGTCTCTCCGGCCGGGCTCCGTAACGGTGGATCAGGGTCACTTTCCTAGCTGTGCCCATGGAATACTTCGCGGTTCTGTGGCGTGTCATAGTGAAGTGGTTGCCCAGTATCGGCAAAATTCTCCTGACGGTCGCATCGGCTGGGAGGCAGCATGGGCCCGCGAGGATCATCGGAGGACCCGAAAGTGACGGCGCTGCGCGAGTCGCGGTGCCTGAACCCGCACCCCGAGCAGGTGACCGATCCGGGGTTCCTTTCCGGGGAGTTCTTCGACGCCCGCGACGCGGTGTGTCGGCGGTCACGTTATTGCGCAGGGGTTTGCTCACGTAATTGACCAGGCCCTGGCCTGGTTCTGTTCTACTGGCTGGCCTCCTTGGTTGTCGTGGTGACACGCTGGCCGGGCCGCTTTCTGGGCCGGTAGCTGGGTCCGTTCATGAAGACCTGGTGGCTGTTGTTGATGACCCGGTCGAGGAGGGATTCGGCGACGACGGGGTTGGGGAACAGCGGGTACCAGTCCTGCGGCGCCCGGTTCGAGGTCAGTACCAGGGACCGGCTGGCCCGTTCGGTGATGAGCTCGTAGAGGTCGTCGGCCTGGGCGGGGGTGAGTTCCCGCATCGCGAAGTCGTCCACTTATCTGGTGTTGATCTTCGGCAGTGGCATGTTTTTGCAGGTAGCGACGTTGCGGACTCGTCCGCAACGTGAGTGGTTAGGCGTTGGCGCCTTGCTGCTGCAGGAGACGGCGTAGGCGGAGCAGTTCTCCGTGGGCTGCGGCGAGCTGCTCTTCAAGGTCAGTGACAGTGGTGCGGCGTGCGGCGCGCTCCTCGCGAAGCTTGACGGTGAGGGCGTGCACGAGATCGTTTTCGGTCGCCGCGGCGGGCTGGAGGGCTGGGATGCGGGCAGCGGCTATTTCCTGGGCGCGTAGCTTCTCGATGCGCTGGCGCAGGCTGGTGTTGGCGTAGAGGAAATCGAGGCTGACTCCTCCTGTCCGGGCGACCGACCGGAAGCTGATTTCTTGCTTGTTCTTGACGAGATGGCGGATCGCGGCATCTGCGCGGGCCGTGGCGGCCTGACGCTTGGCTTGGGCAGCACGGCGTAGCGCATCGGCTCGTCGCTGAGCGGCGGTGACGGATGGCGGGACGGTGCTCATGATGGGCCCGGTTTGGTGATGATGACGGGCACCGGGGCGTTCTGGTAGCCGGACCTGCCGCAGACTCCAGCGCCGCGGACGACGCTGGTGTCATTGGGTTGGGCCTGCAGCGCCGCGATCTCCAGGCGCATGCTGCGTGCTTCGGCCAGGCGCTGTTCCAGCCAGATATTGTTCTCGCTCATCGGCTCGCCATAGCGGGCCTGGTGCTGGGCTTTGCGGTGCTCGATCAACTGCTCGGTATCGGTGAGCTGGCGGCGGATCTCGGGCAGGTGAGAGCGGTCAGTGGCGAAGTGGTCGCAGCCGTGGCAGGCGTTGCCCTTATCGCACGAGCGGGTCGGCGGGAGCAGGCAGTACCCGTTGGGCAGCACCCTGTCGGTGCGGCGGTCCAGCTGCAGCAGATCGAGCATGTCCCGGCGGTCCATGCCGACCGCCCGGCCATCCCGGCCGATCTTGGCCATCGCCAGGAATTCCCGTTCGGCGGTGCTGGCCAGGGTCGCGGCATACCTCATGCTCATCTCGGGTGAGCGATGACCGAGGTAACGCTGCACGACGTGGACCGGGGCGCCAGCGTTGAGCAAGGTCGTGGCCTTGGTATGACGCAGGCGGTGACTGTGGGAGTAGCTCAGGGGCCGCCCGCTGGCGTCCCGCAGCGCCAGCACTGCGCTGAGCTTGCGCAATACTCCGTCGTAATGGCTGGTCACCCAGGTCCGGGTGCCCTTGCGGTTCCCGGCGAGCTTAGGGAACAGGTAGCGTACCGTCCCGTCTGGCCCAAGACCCCAGCGCTGGCGCACCCAGGCTTGCTGCTCGCGGACGATCTGGACGACATCGGCACCGACCAGGATGGTCACCGGCGCCCCGTCAATCTTGGTCTGCTGGTAGCGCAGCCGGGCCACCATCCCGCCTTCGGGGACGGCGGCCGGGTCGACGCCGGGGATGCTGGAGAGCGGGTCGAAGTCCATCAACAGCACTTCGGCGGCGCGCCGGCCGGTCAGCGCCTGGATCAGCCAGGCCCGCATCATCGCCGGCTGGCCGAGCCCGGCTACCTCGACGGGCTGGCCCCTGCGGGTCACGGTCATGACCTGGTCGCGGGGCAGGCCCAGCAGCTCCACGTATTGCAGCATGCGGGTCAGGTCGGTGTCGCTGATGTAGTTGCGTTCGTCGGCTTGCCGGATCGCCCGTTCCGCGCGGAGCTCATCGCTGCGGTAGAGCCGGGCGTGGCTGTCGGTCAGCGCCAGCCACCGGTCATCACCGGTGGCGGTGGCGGCATCGGCCCGGCAGTCATTCATCAGCCCGTAGAAGTTACCGAGGAACCGCAGGGTGCGGGCGACCGACCGCGCGTTGAGCGGGCCGCCGCGAGCGCGGCCATGAGCTGGTCGTTCTCGCCGCCACTGGTTCAGGAACGCCCTGAACTCCAGGGCCAGCGCCCGCAGCTGTGATGGGTCGTCGACCAGGGCGGGATGGCCGATACCGCGGGTCAGGGCGAACTCGCCGAAGCGGGCGGCGAACACATGCACCTGCAGCACCGTTGACCAGGTGAGCTGCCCGGCTTCGAGCTGAAGGTGAGTGTAGAACTTGACGCCCTCACGCAGCCAGGGCGGCGCGATGTTGTCCCAGCGGACCGAGGCGTCCCCGTGAGGTTCATGGTCGCGATGAGGGATCCGCGTGTCGAACCGCAGGCACCACAGATCGTGTTTCCACCACGGGGCGTCGCTGTAGTGGACGGCCAGCCGGGGCAGCATCCCCCGCAGCGCAGTCTCGGCCCGTTCACGGGTCGCTGCGGCAGCGAGCCTGCCGTGGGCGGCGTGGAACGCCCGCGCCCACGCCGCCGACCACTCGGTCAGGGTCAGGTCGGCGAATGAGCGCACCCCGGGACGGTGCTGTACGACTCCAGCCGCGATGGCCGCCCACTGATTCCATTCACTGGTGTTGATCACGCGCTCACCGTTGGCGTGGCAGGTGGCCACCCACCAGGAGATCTCGCGCTGCATCGCAAGCGGGAGCATCCCGGTGCGCAGCACCACCCGCGATGACGAGCCGCAAACCTCAGCGAGCACGGGATCAGCCGGATCGAACGTGGTCCCAGTGAACACTGCCGGGAGACCGGCGGCCAGCTCCTGACTGCGGTCCGCCGCGCTGGTGACGGCCTGAAGGCGAGGCGGCTCAGTCATCTGCGCTGGTCTCCCAGCCGCGCCAGCCCGCGCAGAAGGTGCGCCAGCCGGCCAGCGTCCGCAGTTCGGCGTCCTCGGTCACCCAGCCATACAGGTTCAAGGTCGTCTGGATGTCGGCATGCCCGAGCCGGCGCATCACGACGTGCTCACGGGCACCCGACAGGAGCAAGGCCGAGGCGTGCGTGTGGCGAAACCAGTGCGGTGTCCACCCGGCGGGCACAGCCGTGCCGAGCTTGCGTTTCAAGGCAGCGACCTGATCGTAGACGCTCTCGGGGCGCAGCGGCGCCAGCCACTGGCCGCGGTGCAGGTTGACGAACACGAAGTGGTTCGCCAGATCCACCAGCCGGTGGGCGTCAGCATCACACAGCTGCCAGACGTACTCGCTGTGCAGGCGTTCCAGCTCGTCGCTGATGTAGATCCGCCGGTACCGGCCGCTCTTGCACCGCACCCCAGCCGGATGGTCCTGGCGCGGGACGACCTCAATGAACGGGGTTCCGCCCCGCCCGGCGTGCCAGTCGCAGTGCCGGGTGGACAGCACCTCGCCGAGCCTCATGCCGGTCTCGGCGAGGGCGGCGAACAGCAGCCGGTCACGCACCGAACCTGACCAGTCCCCGGACGCTGGATCCCACCGCGCGCACCCGTCCACGATGGCCTCCACCTGCCCGGGAGTCAGCAGCGGCACCGGCCTGGCGGCCGTGCGGCGAACCCGCACCGCCGGGCCAGACCGCTCCCGGCCTCGCTGCAGATGCACCAGTCCGGGAACGTAGCGCCCGCCCTGGCTGCTCATCCGGTAGAGCCGCCCGGCCACCGGCACCTGGTGAACATCGGCGTGGTAGCGGTAGAACGACAACACTGCCGTGACCCTCGCCGCGACCGTCGACTCCGCTGGCCCGCTGGCCTTCTCACCGGCCGGCAGCAGCCGCGTCACCCCGGCGGGCTCACCCGACCGCAACGACGCCACGAACGCCACGAACGCCGGCAGGCTCACCGCATCCCAGGCGGTTGCAGCCGTGGCCAGGTACTCCCACGACCGTGCCAGCGACGTCGCGTAGGACCGGACCGTGTTCGGAGAGGACTGCTGGGCCACCCGCAGAAACTCCAGGTATTCCTCGACGGGGCCGGCCGGAAGATGGTCCTCACCCACCACCGTCCAGGTCCGCTGCCCGTCGAGCATGACACGCTGCACCCCCATGCCCGCAGATCATGCCGACGTCACCGACGTTGGTGTGGGACCTTGGATAACGACACGCTGACGTGCGGAAACAGCTACTCAGGCCACGTTGGCTGACGTTACGGACGGGTGGCTGGGAACCCCGGATAGATCGAGGATCAGCACGGCGGGGCGGGCGAGTTCGCCGAGGCGTTTGTGCCAGGTGTGGTCGGCGTGGCCGCCGGCGAGGTGGGCCAGGGCGCGGCTGGTCTTGAGGAACCGGACGTCGGCGCCGTGGCGGATGGCGAGGTGGCCGAGGGCCTGGGCGACGTGGCTTTTGCCGAGGCCGGGAGAGAAGGCGACAGACTGCAACATCTTCGTGCGGTGCTGCCGTGCGAGGTGCGGGTTATCTCGAAGACGCATCCGCTGTCGGGGCGGCTGGTGGCGGCCCGGTCGTTC
>JBEKIF010000045.1:0-39667 GCA_050011895.1 Streptosporangiaceae bacterium
CGGGCGCTGGCCGCTACCGGCCCCGCGTATGAGGCCATCCAGAACGTCGGCGAGGCCGAGTTCCATCGCGCGGCTGTCGAGCAGGCTCAGGGGCGGCTACGGGATGGCTTGCCGCTCCGGGCCGACATCAGCGTCGTGGGCTACCTGGCCCGCAAACCCGAAGGAGCAGAAGGCGCATGACAGGCAGCTTTCTCGACGAACCCGCGGTGTCCCGCCAAGCGCAGGCGCTCTACGACGAAGACCTCGCAGACACCGGCTACGTGTGGAACGCGTCCCGGTTGTGGGCGCACCAGCCAGGCACCGTGAAGCGGCTGTTCGAGCTGATGGCTGAGGCATTCACGCCGAGCGGGTTCTACGGCCGACCAGCGGCTCGAGCGCCGGCTGTCTGACCTGGCCTACTCCAACCTTCCGCGGCATCGTGAAGGGAAGAGGAGCAGGCGGTGGTCGTGACGACGCTGAGCAAGCGCCATAACTTGCTGTCGCCAAATCAGGTCCGGGTAGGCGGCGGCCCTCCGGTCTTCCTCTTGGCCGAGGTGGCGGGAGGGCCGCGCGGGGTGCGCGGAGGCAGCTCTTGAGTTGAGAAGTTCGGGCCGCCCTTTGTGCCAATCGCCGGCGGTGGGGTGCAGGCGCCGCCCTGCCAGCCTGGGTGCAACAATCGGCGCATGCCGGAACGACTCGAGGTGCAGCGGGCGGTGGCCGCATCAGCGGGCGAGATCTTCGCCGTGCTCACGGATCCCCGGGGGCACGTTGCCATCGACAGCTCTGGCATGTTGATGGAGGCCAGCGGCGACATTGTCACCAAGGCGGGCGACACCTTCGTCGTGCACATGGACCGGGAAGCACTCAACGACTATCCCCTCGGTCGCTACGACGTCACGGTCGAAATCGTCACGTTCCAGCCGGACCGGGAAATTGCCTGGACCGTCCACGGCCAGCTGGACCTCGGTCACGTGTACGGCTACCGGCTGGAGCCAATCGAAGAAGGCACGCTCGTGACGTCCTACTACGACTGGTCGGCCGCCGGGCAGAACTGGAAGGACGCGGCCATCTTCCCGGTGATCCCGGAGAGCGCACTGCGGGCCACGCTCGGGATCCTGGCCCGCACTGTCGCCCCCGGCAAGCCCCGCCCCGCGCCCTCAACCGGGTGACCGGCCGCTGCGGCATCCCTGGCCATCGCCTGCGTGGCTGGCAGGCTCCAGCACTGGTCCTCAGCAGCTGCCCGCCTTGACCAGGGCCATCGCGCCGTCGCTTTCCTGCTGGATTATCCGCTGCGGCCGGCCATCATCAGGTGCTCGCACGGGCAATGGCCTGCCAGCAGGGCCCTCATCCCATTTTCAGCGCCCGCTAAGCCAGCCGGTGGCGGCGAGGAACAGTATCGCTGCCACGACGAGGCACAGCAGCACGATGCGCACGGTTCTGCGCCCACGTCGTACGGGGACCGTTCGGCCCGTCTGGTCCGGTGTGGTCATCGGGGTTACGCCTCCTGCTGGGTTTCGGAGTTCGGGGTGATCGGGCCGGGAACTGTCGGTGCGGGTGCGCGGCGGAGCAGGCGGCCGGCCGCGGCGGCGCCGGCCCAGCCAATGACCGGGTCACGGCCCCACAGGGTGCCGGCGGCGCCCACGATGAACGGCACCGCGATCACCTGCACCAGCCGGTGCCAGGGCACGGTATTCGGCAAGATCTGGTCGAGGAAGGTGAACCCGGACAGGGCCAGGAAGGTCACGGCGATGAACAGGCCGCCGAGCAGGCCGGGAATCGCGACACCGGGCCGGCGTACCAGGGCGCTCGCGCCGATAAGGACACCGGTCACGAAGACGGTCAAAATCGCTGCCGCGATCCAGTCGCCGCCGCCGAGCCGGTAGTGGATGGCCATGGAGGTGTAGAGGCCGACGCTGGCGACCGCGAGCGTGATCATCGCCCAGACTCCGGCGGCGGCCCGTCCCCATGGTGGGAGCACGAGTGCGGCGCCGACGCAGCCGAGCGCGAAGCGCATCCGCCGGATCCGGCCGTCGAGGTGGTCCAACTCGCCGAGCATGGCCTGGCCCCACTCGTGGCGCTCCGGGGACAGCAGGCCGACCGCCCAGCGCATCAGCCGCAGCGGCGCGTCCTCGGTTGGGCCGTCCAGGAACCTCCGCGGGTTACGGCGGTACAGCGCTATGCCGATGCCCAGCAGGCCCAACATAGGGACGAAGAACAGGCCACCGAGCATTACGCCTCATTCCAACGGTTGTGCGGGTTCAGGGTCGTCCGGTCGGCGCGGGCGGCGGTCAGCGCCGCCACAAACTCCCGGCCGGCCGGACTCAGCCGGTACAGGTGGCGGGGCGGCCGGCTGCCCCGGCCGGGCTCCCAGGAGGTGTCCAGCAGGCCACGGTCGGCGAGCCGGACCAGGATCGGATACAGCGAACCCGACTTAAGGTGCACCTCGGTGGCCAGGTCATAGCCGTAGCGCCACCGAGCCGGATCGGCGGCCAGCGCCCGCAGGACGTTGATCGTCTGTGCCGACGGGGGACGGTTACGCTGCATGAACGGTAACTCTACTCATATAGCTGTAGCAGTGGTGCTGGCTTCGGGACGAAGGGGCCCATGAATCCGGCAACGCTGCCGGCCGGTGGGCTGCCGGAGGTCAGGGCTGGCTGGCGGCGTTCACATCGAATGCCTCGGCGGGCGGCAACTCGCGCCGGGCGATCACGTGGACGTCGATACCGAACGCACCCGCCTCCCTGATCACCCGCTGAACGTTCGACCCGCCGCCGGTGAGCTGCTGCCACCGGCTGCGCTGGCTGGACCCGATCACGATCTGAGTGATCTGGTGCTGCCGCGCGAAGCTGGCGATGGCCCGGGCGGGATCGTCCCCTTGTATCTCGTGCCAGCGTGCGCCGACGTCCGCCGCCAGCTCCCGCAGCCGGCGCGACATGGGCATCAGGACCGTGATGATCACCGGGGACAACCCGCTGACCGCAGCGGCCATCGCCAGGGAGGCAGGAGTCGACGACTTCCTGGCCGAGGCCACGCCCGAGGAGAAGGTAGCCCTCATCCGCCGGGAACAGCGCGGCGGCCACATGGTGGCGATGACCGGCGACGGCACCAACGACGCGCCCGCGCTCGCGCAGGCCGACGTCGGCCTGGCGATGAACACCGGCACGCAGGCCGCCCACCGCCAGGCGGATGGCTCGCTCGTCTACCGCGACGGCAAGCTCGTCGGATCGTCGCTGCTCGGCCAGAGCTTCGCCGACAGCAAGGGCAACCCGCTCCCGGCGTACTTCCAGCCGCGTCGGGCGCCACCAATCTCGGGCCCTCGAACCCGCTGCTCATCGGGTTCGTAGCGGGAGTGAACACGGTCGGGCCGGACGGCGGCCCGGCCCGGTCGAACCCGTTCGCCACGCCCGCCCCATCCATTCGAGAACCCCACCGGCTTCACCAACATGTTCGACTTGCTGCTGGTCATCGTGCTGCCGTTCGCCATCGCCATCATGTTCGGCCGGCTCATCGGCAGGCCGCGGCAGGGCTACGCCATCGTGGCGGTGATGGCCATCCTCTTCCTCGGCCACACCGTCGTCTCGATGCAGGCCGAGGCGCACGGCAACCATCTGTTGCCGGCCACCGTGTCCCAGCTGGCGACGGGCGGCAACCCCGGCGGGAGCCTGGAGGGAAAGGAGACCAGGTTCGGGCCCGACGGGTCCGCGCTGATGACCGTCGGGACCATGGGAACGACAGCCGGCGCCACCGATTCGGCCCTCGACAGCTATACGCCGGTCGGCGGCGCGGGAGCGTTCGTCGGCATCCTGCTCGGCGAGGTCAGCCCGGGCGGTGACGGCGGCGGGATCTACAGCATGCTGGTGCTCGCGCTGCTGGCAGTCTTCGTGGCCGGGCTGATGGTCGGCCGCACCCCGGAATTCCTGGGCAAGAAGATCCGCGCGCCGCAGATGAAGCTGGTGCTCGCCTACGTGCTGACGATCCCGGTCGTGGTCCTGGTATTCGGGAGCATGTCGCTGGTGATCGGCCCGGGCACCCGGTCGATCCTCAACCCCGGCTTCCATGGCCTGTCCGAGGTCACCTACGCCTTCGCCTCGGTGGCCAACAACAACGGGTCCGCCTTCGCCGGGCTGTCGGCCAACACGCCGTGGTACGACACAACGCTGGGCCTGGTCATGCTGGTCGGGCGGTTCGCGCCGATAGTGCTGGCCCTGGCCATCGCCGGCTCGCTGGCCGGGGCGCGGGTCCACGCTCGCACCCGGGCGACCCTGGATACATCCGGGCCGACCTTCGTCGTGTTCCTGCTCGGGGTGATCGTGATCGTCGGCGGGCTCATCTACTTTCCGATGCTCATCCTGGGCCCGATCGGCGAGCGCATCGTCGGATGAAGATCATTGCCCAAGGCTCGTGACCGCGAAGCCCTCGCAGCACTGGTGACATGACGGTGACCAGTGGCCTAGCGTCGAGATGTGATAACGGCGGCCACACTGGCGGTCGCGATCCTGCTGGCCGCCGTCGCCGGGCTGGCCTGGACCGCACGCCTGGTCCATATCGGCAACCTGGACGCGCTGGCGCTGGCGGAGAAGGTCGCCGTGCCCGATCCAGTCTCTGCGCTCGACTGGCCAGAGCTCCAGGTGCGGGCGATCGTCCCGCAGCCAGATGAGCGGCCGCTGGTCCTCCTGCTGGTGGGCTGGCCCGCCCATCCGCAGCGGGAGGCAACGCTTCTGGTGGCCCTGAACATGGGCGATCACCGGTCGGTTCCGCTGCTCTCGCAGTGGTGCAGCACCCGGGCATCGGTCTCGCCGGCCGGGCGGGAGGGAGCGGCGCTGGAGCTCCGCCGCCGGCGGAGCCTGGAGCGGGTGCACGGGGTCCTGGTCGCGGAGCACCACGTCCCGGCGTGGCCCGGGTAGGACGGGACCGCGCCGCGGCCGCCCTCGCGCCGCGGCCGCCCTCGCGCCGGCGGGCGCGTGGACGCACCGGAGAGGAGGCAGGACGCGAGATGCCGATCGCGATCGGGGTCTGGTTCGCGCTGGCCGGCGCGGTCGCGGCGGTCGCCGGGCTGTCCGGGCTGCGCCGGTCGCGGCAGCTGCGCCGCGACGGCTTGTCGGCCTGGGCGGTGGCGGTGCCCCCCGCGGTCCCGGCAGGCGAGCCATCGGACGGGTCACCTCGCCGGACCTTGATCCAGTACTCGCTTCCGGACGGGCGGGTGGTCGAGCGGATCGCTCCCGGGCCGGCCAGGAAGGCGGCAGCGCTGCGTCCCGGCCAGCAGGTGCTCGTGTGGTACGACCCCGAAGACCCGGAGGACGTCATCGTCTACGGCCGGGAGGGGCGGACGGCGGACCGGGTGTTCGTTGCCGTGGGCGTGCTGTTCATGCTCATCGGCACGGGGATTGCCGTCTGCATCAGCTGACGGCGGTCTCAGCCGGGGCGGCCTCCAGACGGCGGGTTCGCCGTCTGGCCGAAACCGTGCTCGCGTATCCACCGCCTGCCGAGGGCGGCCAGCGCCGCCAGGTTCTCCAGGCGGAAATAACCGGTCAGCGCCCGCTTCGCGGTGCCAGCCGGATAGAGGCGGGCAATGCGCCCGCGCAGCACTTCGGGACTGGTATCCAGCAGTTCCACCCGGTCGGCCGCCGCGGCGAACGCATCAGGGACCGTCTCGCCCACGGCAACGCCGGTCAGTTTGCCCGCAGTTTCGGCCAGGCTCGCCAGATGCGGGACGTTCAGGCTCGACACGACATCGATGCCCGCCTCCAGCAGTTCCGCGACGTCCTGCCAGCGCTTCTCGTGTCGGCCGCCGGGAATGACCGAATGCGCAAGCTCATCCACCAGGACCACTCGCGGACGCCGGGCCAGCACCGCGGGCACATCCAGCTCATCGAACGCCGTCCCCCGGTAAGGCACCCGCCGAAGCGGCACCACTTCCAGGCCCTCCGCCTCGGCCTCGGCCTCGGTGTCCGGCCGGGCGTGCGTCTCCGCCAATCCGACCACCACATCGTCACCCAGGGCCGCCCGCCGGCGCCCCTCCGCCAGCATCGCGGATGTCTTTCCGGCACCAGGCGCGGCGGCCAGGAACAGATGCAGCTTTCCCCGGCCCGCACGCTCACCGGCCATCAGCAACCCCCGCTTCCCGTCTACGGCCAGCATCACCCCCGCAGGCCCATGACGGGCTCCTCGCTAACGGAACCCATACGTCAGCACGCAGCCTGGCGAACGGGATGGCGGCTGACGCAAGGCTGTTGCCGCCGCCGCTACGGCCGGCGGAGTACTTCGCCGTGAGTACGTGTTCTGATGAGTTATGCGCTCCATCCCGCTGCCCGACCGGCATATCGCGCTGCCAGGCACTTTCAACCTGCGCGACCTAGGCGGATACCCGGCGAGCGGCGGGACGGTGCGATGGCGGACGCTGCTGCGCTCGGATGGGCTGCACCGGCTCGACGACAGCGGGCGGGCCACGCTGGCCGGGCTTAACCTCCGGACCGTGATCGATCTGCGGACTCACGAGGAGTGCCAGCTCGCTCCGAGCGCGCTAGGCGATGCGCTCGGCCCGCTGCGGCGGCACGTCCCGGTCCTGAACACCGCGGCATTCAATACCCTCGCGCCGGAACTGAGCGCGGTCTACCGGTACATGGTCGACGAGTGCGGAACGACGATCGCGGCCATTGTCGGCTGCCTGTGCGCTCCGGGCGGGCTGCCCGGGCTGATCCACTGCAGCGCAGGCAAGGACCGCACCGGCCTGCTCGTGGCGCTGATCCTGGCAGCGATCGGCGTCGACGACGACGTCATCGCGGCCGATTACGCCCTCAGTGGTAGCTACCTGCTCGCCGAGCCGACGGCCGCGATGCGCCAGGTCCGGGCGAGTACCGGGCTCGGCCTTCGGCTCGACCTGAATCTGATGGGGTCTCCGCCGGAGATCATTATCGGCGCCCTGGCCCGGGTCCGCGGCCATGCCGGGAGCGTGGCCGGGTACCTGCTCAGGCACGGCCTGACCGCAGCAGACCTGGACATGCTGCAGGCCTCGCTGGTCGAGTAGCGGTTACGCGGCCGGCCGGACTCGGCGGCTGGCTGCAGGCAGGAACCCCCGCTCTGAGCTCCGGTCCTGGCCTCCGGCCCTGCCCTGCGCGAGACTGGGAACGAAACTGCGGAAAACCGTACTGAATGCCGGAGGGAGGTTCACGATGAAGTGGTGGGCTTTGGCGGCCGGGGCCACGGCTGCCGCCGTCGCGGTGGCATTGCTTGCGGGCAAAGATGACATTCGCCGCTTCCGCCAGATGAAGCGGCTGTAACGCGGTTCGCGGGCCAGGGCGTGCTTAGTGATCTCATCGCGGTGGCGCGCCTGGCCGCGCTGAACTGGCTGACCGGGGAGTGGCGGCCAGCGACAGGGCGCGCTCCAGCTCAGGGCAGCAAGCCCAGCGACTCCAGCACCCGCTGGCCGAGCTGACGGTCCCCCGTGATGTCGGTATCGCCAGGCGCGTCGGAACGCCCGCCGATCAGCGCCGCGAAGGTCGCCACCGGAATCGCCAGGCTCACGGTCGGGTCGCGCAGATCGGCCGCGAGCCGTCCCCGGCCGCCGGTCACCTCGACCCCGACCGGATCACGGGCGCCGATGCGGAAAGCAACGCTGGAACCTTCCGGTGCCGCGGCCCGCTTGCCGACCAGGTAAGGCAGGAACCGCGTGAAGTAGCCGAGCGCCTCGTCGGCGACGGGGCCCGTCAAGTGCCCGGGACGTCCGGTCGCCCGGCGGATGTCCTGCTCGTGGCTCCAGCTGTCCATCACCCGCAAGGTGAGCAAGCCGGCCATCGTGCCGGAGGACCCGTCAGGGGCGATCGCCTGCGCGGCGAGATCTGCCTCGGTCAGCTGCCGCAGCTGGGCCAGCCGCGCGGCGGTGACCTCGCGGAACTCTTCCAGCACCGCGGCCCCGGAGCGGGCGCGGCGCACATCGACGCCGATCTCATTGGACCGGCCGAGCTCGTTCTGCAGGTACGGCAGCGGGCCAGGCTCGTGCCGGGGCGCGGGCCTGCCAAGGGCGCGGGCCTCGTAGTCCACCAGGTGGGAGACGCAGTCCTTAACCGTCCATCCCGGGCAGCCGGTCGGCAGGTCCCACTGGCCGTCCGGCAGATCCGAGCACAGCTGATCGATGGACGGCCAGACGATGCCCAGGTTCTCGATCGAGGCGTACACAGCCTTCTCCCTCCGCCCGGCGAATACCGGCCCGCGCTGGCAGCCCAAGGCAGGATAGTCCCGCACGCACCGGCCACCGGGCCGTCCCGAGCAGTGTCTCAGGAACGCTCAGCCGAGTAGTAACGGCCACGGCCAGGCCGGCGACGTCCTGGCCGTGCCGGGGCGGCGCGGCTTAGAGTCACTTCCGTGGAGTCACCTCGGTAAGCCCGATGACCACGGCAGCGAGGGCGGCGAAATCATGACAGTGATCGTGGTGTCCGGAGCGCCGGGCACCGGTAAGTCGACCGTCGCGGCGGCGCTGGCGGCGGCCCAGCAGTGGCCGCTGCTCGCGCTCGACGCGATCAAGGAGACGCTGGCCGACATTCTCGGCCTGGGCGGAGAGGACTGGTCAGGCCTGCTGGGGGACGCGGCAGCCGAGGTCGTTTTCAGGCTGAGTGCGCAATTCCCCGCGGCGGTAGCCGAAGGCTGGTGGCGCGGGGCCAGGCGTGAGCGGGCGTTCGGTGCGTTCGCCGGGGCGGTAGAGGTGTTCTGCTACTGCGACCCGCAGCTGGCCGCGAACCGGATGCGAACCCGGCACAGCACCGCACGGCACCCGATCCACCGCGACGTGATCAACCCCTCGATCATGGACCGGGCGGCGACCCTGGCCGCGTCAGTCGTCCCGCTGAACCTGGGCGCTGCCCTGGTCAAGGTCGACACCGGGCAGGCCGGCGCGCTGGACCGGGCCGTCGCAGCGGTGAAAGCCGCCCTCGCTAACTAGTCCGCGTCCCGCTTGCGGCTGCTCACCGCGGCGGCAGCCAGAGCCCGATAACGCAGCCCCAGGGCGGTCGCGTCCAAGATCCGGTGTAAATGAGACGACGGGCGTAGGTTCCCTCAAGAGCTACCAACTCATCGAAGGAAGGACCTACACCCGTGCCTGTTCGAGTATCGCCTACCGACCGTGTCCGCCGCCACATCGACGATCTGTTCGCCGCTGACCGGCCGCTGCCGGGGATCCTGGAGGAGGTGGCCCGCCTCGGGGCGCAGCCGCTGATGCAAGCCGCCCTCGAGGCCGAGGTCACCGAGACCGCCGACCGGGCCGGCCTGACCGCCTACCTGCGGTTTCCCGCCGGGCACCAGCACCGGATCCGGCACTCCAACTTCATCGAGAGAACCTTCGGCGAGACCCGCCGCCGGGTCAAGGTCATCGGCCGGCTACCCGGCGAGACCAGCTGCCTCACCCTGGTGTGGGCCGTCCTGGACCGCGCTTCACGCGGCTGGCGCGGCCTGACCATGACCGCCGCAGGCCTGCGCCTCCTGCAGGATCTCCGCCGCTCGCTGTTCGAACCGCCCCGCCAGCTGCGGCCAAAGCGAAGGGCGGGAGACCCTTGCTGGCTCCGCTGACCGCGGCCGGGCGCTTTCAGGGAACTGGTCTGGTCTGCTCTCCGATGAGACACCGGGCCTGTCGCTTCGGTGGGAGAGCATGGTCTTGAATACGGCGCTGGCGGAAGCCTTGTCCGTCGTCCTGCTGGCGGGGGTGCTGGCTTGTGCTCTGGTGCGCCCGTGGGGCTGGCCGGAGGCAGTCGTGGCGGTCCCGGCCGCGCTCGCGCTGCTGGGCACGGGGGCGATCTCGCTGGACCAGGCCCGCGCGGTGGCGCAGCGGCTGGCGCCGGTGATCGGATTCCTGGCGGCTGTGCTGGTGCTGGGCCAGTTGTGTGATGACGAAGGGCTGTTCCGCGCGTGCGGGGGCTGGATGGCACGCGCCGCGGCGGGGCGGCCGCGGCGGCTGCTGCTCGCGGTCTTCGTTCTCGCCTCGGTGATCACGGCGGTGCTGAGCCTGGACGCCGCGGTGGTGCTGCTCACCCCGGTGGTGTTCGTCACGGCCGCCCGGCTGGGGGCGCGTCCCAGGCCGCACGTGTATGCCTGCACCCATCTGGCGAATACCGCCTCTTTGCTGCTTCCGGTTTCCAACCTGACCAACCTGCTGGCGTTCGCGGCCAGCGGGCTGAGCTTCACGCGCTTCGCCGCGCTGATGGCGCTGCCGTGGCTGGTCGCCATCGGAGCCGAGTACGCGGTCTTCCGCCGGTTCTTCGCCTCTGACCTGGACGCCGGCGCCCGGGCCCTGCCTGCCGCCGAGCCGCCCGAGGTGCCGGTGTTCGCCGTGGCGGTGGTGGCCTGCACCCTCGCCGGGTTTGCCGTCACCTCCGTCGCCGGGGTGAACCCGGCCTGGGCGGCCCTGGCCGGCACGGCGGTGCTCGCCGCCCGCGCCCTGGCCCAGCGGCGCACCACTCCCGCTGCCATCGTCACAGCAGCGAATATCCCCTTCCTGTTCTTCGTGCTGGGCCTGGGGATCGTGGTCCGCGCGGTGGTCGATAACGGGCTCGCCGGGGCTCTGGGGCATCTGCTGCCCGGCGGCGTGACGCTGCCCTCGCTGCTGGGCATCGCGGCGCTGTCCGCCGTCCTGGCCAACGTGATCAACAACCTGCCCGCCGTGCTGGTGCTGCTGCCGCTGGCCGTCCCCGCAGGCCCCGGCGCCGTCCTCGCGGTACTGCTCGGGGTGAACATCGGCCCCAACCTCACCTACGCCGGTTCCCTGGCCACCCTGATGTGGCGCCGCATCGCGCGCGAGCACGACACCAGCGCCGACCTTGGAGAATTTACCCGGCTCGGACTGCTCACCGTGCCTGCCGCGCTGATCCTGGCGGTGCTGGCCCTGTGGGCTTCGCTGCACGCCATCGGAGGCTGATTCCCGTGACCGTGATCGCCTGGATCGTCGAAGGCACCTGGCCGGCCTGCGTCGACGCCGCCAGCACCCACGCCCCTGACGGCGCCGATATCGTCTTGCTCCACGTCACCGGCCACGACGTCCCCGGTGCCGCCCACGGCGCCTACGCGGGACTGTTCGGCCGCGGCCGCCCCGACCGCGACCCCGGCACCCGCCTGCAGCAGCTGGCCGCCACCTCCGCTCAGCAACTCCTGCAGGCCGCCGCCGAGCGCCTGGGGCGGCCCTGCACCCGGCTGGAACGATCCGGGCGGATCGAGCGGGAAGTCGTTACCGTTGCCGACGGCGCCGATCTTCTCATCCTCGCCCGCGACGGCGACCGCACCCACCTGGGGCCCCGCAGCCTGAGTCCCGCCACCCGCTTCGTCGTCGACCACGCACCCTGCCCGGTCCTGCTGGTCTGGCCCGAGACCCCGCCGGCCATCACCACCATCCCGCCCGCGCCTCCCCGCCGGCCGGATTAGGAGCGCCGAAGCCACACTGCGGCACCGCCGGCATGCTCGCCCTGAGCTGCATCTGACAACGTCACGCACTCAGAAACTCCAGGCCGATCCCAGCTACCTACAAATATGTCGCGCACCCAACCGTGGCCGGCAGTCCCCAAACTGTCAGTGCCACCACCTAACCTGACCATGAAGCCGGAACCACGCCCGTCGATTTACACCGGATTCCGGACGCCACCCCCAGGGCCCGCGACATCCGCTGCGCACAAGGCCACGAGCTCTCCGTGATCATCGATCTCTATCATCGGTATCGCCCTGGCTGTGCCATTGGCCGGCGTCTCCGGTACCTCCCGCCTCATCACGTTATGACTCCGGCGGGACAAAGAGCAGGCGCTGCGCGTGCTCCGGCAACGCCGGCTCCGCAGGCGCCGGATGCGCTGGAAGGCTGGAAGGATGGAGACTGTGATCGGACGCCTCCACCATGTGATCGTGGACTGCCCGGACCCGGCATCGCTCGCGGCGTTCTACGCCGAACTGCTCGGCCTGCCCATCACGTGGCAGGAGCACGACTTCGTGGTCATCTCGCGAGATGACACGTCCTCAGGAATCGGATTCCAGCTCGCGCCCGACCATCAGCCGCCGCGGTGGCCCGACCCCAACTGGCCGCAGCAGATGCATTTCGATGTGATGGTCGACGACGTGGAGGCAGCCGAGCCGCGGGTCCTCGCGCTCGGTGCACGGCGGCTGCCGGCCGGGGAAGGGGTGTACGCGGATCCGGCGGGGCACCCGTTCTGCCTCATCCCCCGGCCGGGCTGGGCCGCGCCGATCGGCCATCAGCCCGGTGGCCGGAGCTAGCGATGGCCCTCGACGAACTGGACAGGCGGATTGTCGCGGCGCTCGTCGACGACGGCCGTGCCACGTACGCGGAGGTCGGCGCGCGGGTCGGGCTGTCCGCGCCTGCCGTCAAGCGGCGGGTCGACCGGCTGCGCGCGGCCGGCGCCGTCACGGGGTTCTCCGCCCAGGTCAACCCGGCGGCGCTGGGCTGGACCACCGAGGCCTACGTCGAGCTGTTCTGCCGGGGCCGGACCTCGCCGGCCGGTATAGCCGCGGCGGTCAGCAAGCACCCCGAGGTCATCGAGGCGTGCACGGTGACCGGCGACGCCGACGCGCTGCTGCATATCAGGGCCGCGGACGTGCACCACTTCGAGCAGGTGGTGGAACGGATCGTGGCGGAGCCATTCGTGGTGCGTACCCGCAGCGTTATCGTATTGTCCCGGTTGCTGAACCGGCCGGACGCTGTACCGCCCGGCAACGGCGGGTGACACGACATCGGCTGGGGTGGTTTGGCATGCATCTCGCTGACCGGCCGTTTCTCGCGCGCACAATGGGCTAAAGTCTTGGCCATGTCTGAGCGTGACAGCGAAACCTCCGACGGCTCCGCCAGTACCGCGGAGTTCCGAAAGTTCGCCAGCGGATCGTCTGGCGAGGCTGACCGGGCTTGGAGCATGCGGGCGTCCGGCCTCAAGGTCGTGCTTCTGGCCGTGGCCGTGATCGTCGTGGCTGTAGTTCTCGCCATTATCGGATTCTCGATAGCCGGTCACTAACTGTCATTTTCCGCCGTCCTGATGGCCTGTTCCTGGTCGGCGGCGGGTACGGCGTGGCCCGTGGCTGGCGCAGGAGAATGAGTCGCTGGTCCGGGAGTATGAACGATCATGACCGCTGATCAGGGGGAAGAGCGGCACCGGCTGACCGCGCTTGAGGGCCTCGCCGCGCTCTCGCTCGACGCGCTGTCGTCGGTGGCCTACGGCCCAGAGGCAATTGTCGTCGTCCTGGTCGCCGCCGGGACCGCCGGGCTTTCCTACACGCTCCCGGTGACGGGGGCCATTGTCCTGCTGCTTGCCGTGCTGGTGATCTCCTACCGGCAGGTGATCGCCGCGTTCCCGGGCGGCGGCGGGGCGTACGCGGTGGCCAGCAAGCACCTGGGCGGGATGGCCAGCCTGGTCGCCGCCGCCTCGCTGATTGTCGACTACGTGCTGAACGCGGCCGTCGGCGTCTCCGCTGGCGTCGAGGCGCTCACCTCGGCGTTCCCCGCTCTGTATCCCGACCGGGTGGTCATCTGCCTGATCGTGCTGGCCCTGATCACCGCCGCCAACCTGTGGGGGGTCGCCGAATCCGCGCGGCTGTTCATCGCGCCGACCGTCGCGTTCATCGTGGCGATCGCCGCCGTGATCATCGGCTGCCTGGTCAGGTCGCATCCGGCGGTGCCCGTCGCGCACAACCTGCCAGCCGTGGCCGAGTCCGTCGGGGTGCTGCTGCTGCTCAAGGCGTTCGCGTCCGGCTGCTCGGCGCTGACCGGCGTGGAGGCGATCGCCAACGCGGTCCCTGCGTTCCGGCAGCCCCGGGCCCGCCGGGCGCAGCACACCGAGGTGTGGCTCGGCATCATCCTCGGCGCCATGCTCATCGGCCTGGCGCTGTGCATCAAGAAATTCAACGTCACCCCCGCGCCTGCCGAGACCGTGCTGGCCCAGCTGACCGGCGCGGCGCTCGGCCGGGGCATCGCGTTCTATGCGGTCCAGATGCTCACCACGCTGCTGCTCGCGCTGGCCGCCAACACCTCATTCGGCGGCCTGCCCGTGCTGGCATCCCTGCTGGCCAGGGACAACTACCTGCCGCACCTGTTCTCGCTGCGCGCCGACCGGCAGGTACACAGGTACGGCGTCGTGGTGCTCGCGGTGGTGGCCGCCGTGCTGCTGGTCGCCGCGCAGGGCGACACCCAGGCGCTGGTGCCGCTGTTCGCCATCGGGGTGTTCGTCGGGTTCACGCTGTCGCAGGCCGGCATGGTCAGGCACTGGCGGGCCGAGCGGTCACCCGGCTGGGAAGGCAGGGCGACGATTAACGCGGTCGGCGCGGTATTCACCACCGCCGCGCTGGCCATCGAGCTGCTCAGTAAGTTCACCGAGGGCGCCTGGCTGATCGTCATTGTGGTCCCGCTGCTGGTGCTGATGTTCCTGCGGGTGCGTAAGGCCTATGACCGCATCGGAGCCCAGCTCGAGCTGGGGAAGCAGCCCGCGCCGCCGCGCCGCCTCAGCTCGCTGGCGGTGGTCCCGGTCCGCGGCATGTCCCGGCTGACGGCTGAGGCGGTTTCGGCCGCCCTGTCGATCGGCGATGAGGTCGTGGCGGTGACCGTCTGCTTCGCCGACCCGGCCGACACCGAGGTGGATGCCACCTTCCGCGAGCAGTGGGAGGCCTGGCACCCGAACGTACCGCTGATCACGCTGCGCACCAGCCACCGCTCGCTCGGGCCGCCGATCGTGGACTATCTGCGCGTCCTCGAGGACACGGAACGCTACCAGCGGCTGGTCGTGCTCATCCCCGAGGTCGCTCCGGCCCGGCCCTGGCAGCGCATCCTGCAGAATCAGCGCGGTTTCGTGCTAGAACGGGCCATCCAGCGGGGCACCGCGGGAGTGGTGATCTGCAGGCTCAGGTTCCGGCTGTCGGCGATGACAGCGGAGCCGCCGTCGTGAGGGAGGATTAGCCGATGGTCCTGCTCCTGCCCGCGGCTGACGGGATCGCCGATCATGTCGAGCGGTGCCTGCCGCACGCGGCGATTGTCCGCTACGACGAGGCCGGCCACGATCGCCTCGACGAGATCACCTTCTACTGCCTGCCCTACATGGGCGATGCGGCCAGCGTCGCGCTGATCCGCAAGATGCCCCGGGTGCAGGTGCTGCAGAGCCTGAGCAGCGGCGTGGACGACGTGCTCGATGCCGTGCCGCCACAGGCCGCGCTCTGCAACGGACGAGGGCTGCAGCACGAGGAGGGGACCGCTGAACTCGCGGTCACCCTGGTCCTCGCCAGCCTGCGGCAGCTGCCTACCTTCGTCGGGCAGCAGTCCCGGCGAACATGGCGGCACCTGCGAACCGACACCCTGGACGGCAAGCGGGTCCTGCTGGTCGGCTACGGCGCGATGGGCGCGGCGATCCAGCAGCGCCTGATGCCGTTCGGCCCGCAGGTCTCCCGGGTCTCCCGCACGCCGCGCGAGGGGGTGGCCCCGCTGTCGGAGCTGCCCCGGCTCGCCGCGGCCTCCGACATCGTGATCATCTGCATCGCGCTGAGCCCAGGCACCCGCGGGCTCGTCGGCCGCGAGGTGCTCGCCGCGCTCCCGGCCGGGGCCCTGGTGGTCAACGTGGCCCGCGGGGGCGTCGTTGACGCGGCCGCGCTGGCCGCCGAGCTTGGCGCGGGCAGGATCCGGGCCGCCCTGGACGTCACCGATGTGGAGCCGCTGCCCGCTGACCGCCCCGAATGGTCCCTGCCGAACGTGCTGATCACCCCGCACATCGGCGGAGACACCTTCGCCTTCGCGCAGCGCGCGCCCGCGTTCGTCGCCGGGCAGGCGGCCCGCCACCTGTCCGGACGGCCGCTGCGGAACGTCGTCCGGGCCGCGCCTGGCTGAGGGCCGCCAGCGCGGCTAGGGGAGCGCTATCGACGGGGAGAGATGACCATGACCGTCGCCTCGTCGCACCCATTTCCCGGTGTGCGCAAGCCCTCAGGCCACGGCCGTCTCTCACCTCGTTCAGTCTGTGACTCGCGTGCGCGATTCCGGGGTGACGTTGGTCCCGGCTCGCGGTGCCGACGGTCACCAGATCACCCATCGCAGCGGCGATGATGACGGCGCCGATGGCGAGCACGACCCGGCGGCGCCGAAGGCGCCGGTGCGGAGTGTCTCGTCGTCGTAACGGCGAGTACCGCCGCGAGGAGTCAGGAAGGCCGCACGGTGAGGGCCCGATGGTGCTGCAGCCAGGCTTCGTGGGCGTTCCTGACCCGTGCCCATAGGGCGTTCCTTGCGGTCGCGTCGAGGTCGGTCAACGGGAGGTCGAAGACCTCAGCGAGGGCGCCGAACCAGTCCGATCTGGTCTCGAGGGTGCGCGGCCGGCTGAGCGGATCACCGAGGCGCCGCAGCACGCAGCCCGTCAGGACATCGGCGCCCAGAGCGTCCCGCCGCTGCACGGCGCAGGTGCGGACGAAGCTGGACTCAGGCGCGGTCGACAGGAAAAGATGCCGTTCGGTGAAGTCACCCACTGTCGCGCGGCGCGGTGCGAAGTCCATCCCGGCGAAGCTGCCGCGCGGGTCGTGGTCGAGGCGCCAGCCGTCCGGCTCAACATCCGAGCGGCGGATCTGATACCGGAACGGGCCCTGCACGTAGGTGCCCTCGCGCAGCGGCAGCGGCTCGTGCAAGGCATCGCCCAGGCCAACATCGACCAGCCAGGTCCCCGCTGGGCAAGCTTCGCTGACCAGGCCGTGCACGGTGAGCGCCAGGTGATTGGCGATGACGGCACCAGCCGGGGTGGCGTCAGCACAGCCTTGAACTCCAGCGCGATGCCAGACAACGTCGTAGCCGAGCGCTCGCAGCAACTCCGAGAAGCCGCCATTGAGGTGGTAGCAGTACCCGCCGCGGCGGCTCAGGGCGATCCGCTCGGCTGACTGGTCCGGCTCGATCGAGGACAGCAGGCCGAGTTGGACGTCCAGCGCCTCGTAGGCGACGCGTTCCACATGCGCGGCATGCAGGGCGTGCAGTGCGGCCACGCTTGGCCGGCCTGGCTCAGCGATCCGGAGGCGCCGCAGGTAGGCACCTATATAGCTCGCCGACATGTGACCTCCGTCCGCCGGCCGCCGGCTGGAGCGCTAGGCGGCGTCGCTATCTGGCCCTGGCTGGTAGCGGTAGCCCATGCCCGGCTCGGTCAGCAGCCAGCGCGGCCTGGCCGGGTCGGGCTCGAGCTTCCTGCGCAGCTGGGCCATATAGAGGCGCAGGTTGCCGGTCGCGTCGGCGTAGCCGGGGCCCCAGACCTCATTCAGCAGCTGCTGCTGGCTGAGCAGCTTGCCCGGATGGCGCAGCAGCACCTCCAGCAGGTGCCACTCGGTCGGGGTAAGCCGGATGTCGGCTCCGCCCTGGCCAGCCTGCTCCTGGCCGTCGGCCGCGGCGGCGGCCGTTCCGGCAGGCTCCCTGATGACTCGCTTGGCGGCCAGGTCGACGACGAGGTCACCGATGCGGAACCGCGGCTCGTCACCGTCGGCGCTGGCGCGCCGCCCGACCGCCCGCATCCTGGCGAGCAGTTCTTCCATGCCGAACGGCTTGGTGATGTAGTCGTCGGCTCCCGCGTCGAGTGCCTCGACCTTGTCGATGCTGTCCGCCCGGCCGGACAGCACGATGATCGGAGCGGTCGTCCAGCCGCGCAGGCCCTGGATCACCTCGACGCCGTCCAGGTCCGGCAGGCCGAGGTCGAGGATGACCAGGTCCGGCGGGTGCTTGGAGGCCTGTTCCAGGGCTTCAGTCCCGGTCGCCGCGGTCTGCACGTCGTAGTGCCTGATGCGCAGGTTGATCCGCAGCGCGCGCACGATCTGCGGCTCGTCGTCGACGACAAGGACGCGGGTCACCCCATCACCGTGCCATGGTCAGGTGCCATAGTGCTCCTGGCTCGCCGTGGCAGCCGATCCGATTCCGTCCCGTTCGCGCCGGCCCGGTTCGGCCCCATACGGGCGTGTCGGCCCGGGCACGGCTGGCAGCGAGACGGCCATCGTCAGGCCGCCGCCGGGGGTCTCCTCCGGGTCCAGCGTGCCGCCCATCGCCTCGGTCAGGCCACGGGACAGCGCGAGCCCGAGCCCGACGCCGGTGGTGTTGTCGGTGTCGCCGAGCCGCTGGAAAGGTATGAACATCCGGTCCCGGTCCGCCTCGGGGATGCCGGGCCCTCGGTCGACGATGCGCAGCTCGACCTGGTCGCCCAGGGCGCTGGCGGTCAGCAGCGGCGGCGAGGTGGCGGGGGCGTACCTGAGCGCGTTGACGGTCAGGTTCACGATGACCCGTTCCAGGATCGCCGGATCGACCATGACCTCGGGTACCGCGTCAGGGAAGTCCACGATGACCGTCCTGGCCAGCGGCCCGATGTCGTCCAGCGAGCGGGCGATGATCTCTTCGAGATCGGCCGGCCTCGGGAACACTGGCATGGCGCCGGCCTGCAGCCTGCTCATGTCCAGCAGGTTGTCGACCAGATGGGTCAGCCTGTCCAGGGATTCATCGGCCGTGGCCAGCAGCTCGTCGTGGTCCTCCGGCGTCAGCTGGATGTCGAGCGAGCGCAGGCTGCTGACCGCGGCCTTGGCCGACGCGAGCGGGGTGCGCAGATCGTGGCTGACCGCGGCGAGCAGCGCCGTGCGCATCCGGTCGGCCTCGGCGATGGGCCGGGCTGCCTCAGCTTCGGCGGCGAGCCGCTGCTGCTCGAGCGCGGCGGCGGCGTAGGCGGCGAACGCGCCGAGGATCCTGCGGTCGGTGGCGGGCAGCGCGCGCCCGCGCAGCGCGAGCCAGAGGCTGTCGGTGACCGGGATCTCCACGTCAGCTTCGTCCGGCCGGCTCACGGCTGGGCCGCCGGAGACAGCGACAGGCGTCCAGCTGGCGGCGATCCCGCGGGCGGCAGCGCCCTCCGGCTCCGGGCCGCGTTCCAGCAGGGTCACCGATTCCATGCCGAACGCCTCACGGGTCCGGTACAGCACGGCCGTGAGGGCATCGTGGCCGCGGAGCACGCTGCCGGCCGTGGTGACCATGAGCTCGGATTCGGCGCTCGCCCTGGCTGCCTGCTTGGTGCGCCGCGCTGCGTTGTCCACGAGGAAGCTGACCACCAGCGCCACCGCGGCGAAGATACCCAGCGCCAGCACGTTGTTAGCCTCGGCGATGGTGAACCTGTGCAGTGGCGGCGTGAAGTAGAAGTTCAGCAGCAGCGAGGCCACGATCGCTTCAAGCAGGGCCGGGACGAAACCGCCCACCAGCGCGACCGCGATCACCGCCGCGAGGAAGACCAGTACGTCCGAGGTCAGGTTGAGCTGGCCGCGCAGGCTGGTGAGAAATAGCGTCAGCAGCGGCGCCAGCACGGCCGCGAGGGCGTAGCCAGCCAGCCTGCGCCGCAGCGGCAGCCCGCCGTGGGCCCTGGGCAGTCCCTTGCCGCGGCCCATGTGGGCATGAGTCACGATATGTACATCGATATCGCCCGAGTCCCGGATGGTCCGCATGCTGACGCCTGGCCCGGTCAGCAGGGACGACACCCAGCCGCGCCTGCTGGCGCCGAGGACCAGCTGGGTCGCGTTCTCGGCTTTGGCGAAGGTGAGCAGCGCGTCGTGCACGTTGTCGCCGACAACCTGGTGATAGCTGCCGCCCAGCGACTCGACAAGCCGCCGCTGCCCGGCCAGCGCGGCCGGATCAGCGCCGGTGAGGCCGTCCGATTTGGTCACGTGCAGGGCAAGCAGATCACCGCCGGTTGAGCGGGCGGCGATCCTCGCGGCCCGACGGATGAGGGTGTCCCCTTCAGGCCCGCCGGTGAGCGCGACGACCACTCGCTCCCGCGCCTCCCAGGTGTCCTTGATGTCGTGCGCCGCCCGGTAGCGCTGCAGGCCCTCATCGACCTTGTCGGCCAGCCAGAGCAGCGCGAGCTCACGCAGGGCGGCCAGGTTGCCGGCCCGGAAGTAGTGCGTCAGCGCCGCGTCGATCTTCTCCGCCGGGTAGATGTTGCCGTGCACCATCCGGCGGCGCAGTGCCTCCGGGGTCATGTCGACGAGCTCTACCTGGTCGGCGGCGCGGACCATGGCGTCGGGGACGGTCTCCCGCTGCGGGACGCCGGTGATCTTCTCCACGACGTCGTTCAGGGATTCCAGGTGCTGGATATTGACGTTCGAGATCACGTCGATGCCCGCCGCGAGCAGGTCCGCCACGTCCTGCCAGCGTTTCGCGTTGCGCGACCCCGGCACGTTGGTGTGGGCGAACTCGTCGACGAGAGCAATCTCGGGCCGCCGCGCCAGTACGGCGTCGAGGTCCATCTCCTCGAAGACGGCGTCCCGGTAGGCCAGCCGGGTGCGCGGCACGACCTCAAGGCCGCCGATCTGCGCGGCCGTGTGCTCCCTGCCGTGGGTCTCGACAAAGGCGACCACGACGTCGGTGCCGCGCTCCAGGCGCCGGTGGCCCTCCCCGAGCATGGCGAAGGTCTTGCCCACCCCGGCGGCGCAGCCCAGATAGATCCTGAGCTGGCCGCGCGCGGTCGGAGCCGCCCGGCCCGCCTCGCCCGTCTGGTTCATGGCTTCCCTGTCGGTGCTTAGTGCCTCTCTCAGGACGATAAGCCACCCTAACCAGCGCCCTCGCACGGGCAGCGGCTTGATCACCAGTTCAGTCCAGCTTGCCGGGCCAGCCCGGGGACTGCCAGCTAGCGGAATCCATGCGGCGCAGGGCTGGATTCATGCGCATTCCAGGCGGCGCAGCCCCTTCCTCACTTGTACCGGATTTCGTGTGCCGATAAAGGGCAAAACGGTCGCGCTCTGTCACTAAATCCGGGATAAGTGGCGAGATCTTGCCGCAGCTACGCCATCGGGTCGAGCGGCCGGAGGTCTGGCGGCCGGAGGTCTGGCGGCCGGAGGTCCGGCGGCCAGTGGGCCGGGCGAGTGAGCGTCGGCGGCAGCCTGGTGCCTGGATCGCCCTTCGCGGCATCGAGCTGGGACTGGGTGAGAAAGATGCTGCCGGTGAGGTCGGCGCCGGTCAGGTCAGCGTCCCTGAGGTCAGCTCCGGTGAAATCGGCCGAGCGCAGGTCAGCGCCGCTCAGGTCGGCCCCGATGAGGCAGGCGCCACGCATGCTGGCCCCGGCCAGATCGGCGCCGCTGAGATCCTTGCCGGTGAGGTCGGCGCCCCTGAAGTCGGCTGGCTGGGGCCGCACCTCGGCGCGCGCGAGTTCGCTCGCGCGCAGCAGCAGGGCATTGACATCTCGCCGGTGTGCGCTCACGTCCAGTGCCGCGAGAGCCTGCGGACTGCCGCGGGTGAGGCGCTCAGTCTCGCCGAGCGCGCGGCTGAGCTCGCCATGAAGGGGGCGAGCCGGCCGCAGAGTCAGTGCCTCAGCCAGGTACCAGAGCAGCTCATGCAGCTGCCGCATGATCGTGAACACCTGGAACATCTGGGTCGCGATGGCCGGTGCCTGGCGCCAGTCCTGCCCGCCGAAGGTGTGCTGGGTGACCTTCTGCCCGGCCCCGAAGCAGTCGTAGACGGCGCAGCCGGGGAAGCCCCGCTGCCTGAGCTGGCCGTGAATGCCGCAGCGCAAGTCCGGCTGCAGGTTCAGGCAGGACTGTCCGGCGGGTTTGTCGATGGCGAAGTCTGCCGAGGCCGAGAAGGCCGGCGCGACGCAGCACAATCCGGAGCAGCGTTGGCAGTCAGCTCGCAACGTGGACCGATGTCCGTCGGAGCGCAATTGCTGCCTCCTCGCCGGTGAAGACCTTGGGAACGGGATCGAGGACTGCGCCGTCCCAGCATTAACGGGGGATGCCTGATATCCCGTCGGCTTGAGGCCAGACCTGCCCGGCGCTGCTGACATACTAAATCGCGGCGTTTGCGCCGTCGTCGAGGACCGGGCTGCCGGGCGCTAGGAACGGCCGCTTATCGGTGGCCTCGTGACCGGGTGGTATGCGCATCACGAGGTAAAGATGACCAGGAGCGGCACGTCCGGCCGCGCTGAGGCCCAGCCGGGCGGCTTGTCGTATGACGGCTGTGACTTCGGCGTGTACCTGGAGCCGTAACCAGCGAGCGGGAGCCGGGGCACGCTTCTCAGCGCGGCGTCAGCACGCAGAACTCGTTTCCTTCAGGGTCGGCCAGCACCGTCCACGGCACGTCGCCCTGGCCGACATCGGCGGGCGTGGCGCCCAATTGCAGCAGGCGAGCCACTTCGTTCAGGGGATCGTCGCCACGACGGGGCGCCAGGTCGATGTGCAGCCGGTTCTTGCCGTGCCTGGCGCCGCCGTTCCGCAGTAGTTCAAGGTAGGGGCCGCTGCCGCTGGGTGATCGCAGCCCCCACAGGTCCCCGTCCCTGCCATCCGGCAGCCAGCCCGCGGCAGCAGACCAGAACCGCGCTAGCGCCCGCGGATCGGTGCTGTCGATGATGACGGCGGCGACCGGCCCGGTGCCGGAGTAGCTGGCCCGCGGCTCGAGCACGCAGAACTCGTTCCCTTCCGGGTCGGTCAGCACCACCCAGGGCACGTCGCCCTGGCCGATATCAGCGGGCGCCGCCCCCAGGTCCTGCACCCGGCTGACCAGGGCCGCCTGGTGTGCCGCCGAGGTGGTCGCGAGGTCGAGGTGCACCCGGTTCTTGCCGGTCTTCGGCTCCGGGACGGGCACGAAAACCAGCGGCAGCGCGGCCGGGTCCGGATAGTCGAAGCCTGCCGGCCAGACGTCTACCTCGCCCGATTCCGCTGCGGCCACGTCCCAGCCGAGCGCGGCCGCCCAGAACCGGGCCAGCCCGGCAGGGTCGGCAGCGTCCACCACCAGGTGCACTGGGCGCGTCGGCATGTCGTCAGCCTCCCGGGCCTGCGCAGTTCGTGCCGCTCGTCAGCATGGTCAGGAGGCGCTGGCCTGCTGGATCTGGCCGGGTGTCTCGTGCAGGGCGTCCAGGAAGGTCGCCGCCCAGTAGGCCACGTCGTGGTCGCGCACCCGCCGGCGCAACGATCGCATCCGGCGCTTGGCCTCGCGCGGGGAGATGGTCGCGGCCCGCACGATGGCGTCCTTCAGGCCCTCGATGTCGTGCGGGTTAACGATGAACGCGCTGCCCAGTTCGTCTGCGGCGCCGGTGAACTCGCTGAGCACCAGCGCGCCGGTCTCATCGTTGCGGCACGCGACGTACTCCTTGGCCACGAGGTTCATCCCGTCCCGCAGCGGGGTCACCAGCATCACGTCGGCCGCGAGGTACAGCGCGATCATCTCCTCGCGCGGGTAGGCCTGGTGCAGGTAGTGGACCGGCGGGCTGCCCACCTCGCCGTGCTCCCCGTTGATCCTCCCAACCGTCACCTCGACCTCATCACGGAGCCGGCGGTAGTGCTCGACGCGTTCCCTGCTGGGGCTGGCCACCTGGACGAGGACAGCTTCTGGAGACCCGAGCCGGCCCTCGTTCAGCACTTCGCCGTAAGCGTTGAGGCGGTGCAGGATGCCCTTGGTGTAGTCGAGCCGGTCAACACCGAGCAGGACGGTCTCGGGGTTTCCCAGCGCCGCGCGGATCTCCCTGGCCCGGGCCAGGACATTCGGGCGCCTGGCCATCTCCCCGACCGCCGCCGAGTCGATCGAGATGGGAAATGCCGCGGCCCGGACCTCACGGCCGCCGGATCCGCCGTGCGCCGGGCGCCGCCGCCGGGTCCCGGCTGCGGTGGTGCCCCAGCCGGCGGCAGTGGTACCTACGTTGCCCGGCGCGGCATCAGGAACGGTGACGAGCGACCCGTGGGTCACCAGCCCGGCGCTGCGCCTGCAGGCCCGCAGGAAGTTGGTCGCGTCGCTGTGGCGCTGGAAGCCCAGCAGGTCGGCACCGATCAGGCCCTCGACGATCTGCCTGCGCCAGGGAAGCTGGGCGAAGATCTCGTAGCCGGGAAACGGGATGTGGGTGAAGTGACCGATGCGCACGTCGCCGCGCATCTCGCGCAGCATTCCCGGAACCAGCTGGAGCTGGTAGTCGTGTATCCACACGGTCGCGCCGGCGGCTGCCTGCTTGGCTATTTCGTGCGCGTAGCGGCGGTTGACCCTGACATAGGCGTCCCACCACGGGCGATGGAACTCCGGCGGCGCGATGACATCGTGATACAGGGGCCACAGCGTGGCGTTGCAGAAGCCCTCGTAGTAGTCGCGGACCTCGTCGGCGGACAGGCTCACGCTGACCAGGTGCATGCCGCCGGTGTCGAACGGCTCGGGCACGGCACCCGCGGTGCCCGGCCAGCCGACCCATGCGCCGCCGGCTTCCCGCATGACCGGTTCGAGCGCGGTGACGAGCCCGCCAGGGCTGGGCCGCCACTCGTCTTCCCCGTCCGGGCCGTCGACCCGGTCCACCGGCAGCCGGCTGGCGGCTACCACAAAACTGTGATCGCCGGCCGGTCGCCGCGGATCCGCATCGTTCGCCGTGGCAGTGCTCTCCTCGTGGTCAGACGGCAGGACCGACTCATCCACCAGGCCAGCAACTCCTCTCATCGGAGGTACTGGCCAACCCTATCCGGTGCGGCCGAGCAGGCCCGGATGCAGGGCTGAGGCTGGGCTGAGGCAGTGCCGCGCAGACATAAGGCAGGCCTCGCGCCTGGCTAGGCACAGATAAGGCCGGCCTCGAGCCCCTAGATAGGGCATCTGCCGGATGCGGCCGGCCGGGCCTTACGGCGAGCCTGAAGAAACGGAGCTGAAGGGGCTCGAGACGGAAGGACGGTGCATCCATGACGAGGACCGGTCGGCGCCAGCCATCCTTGCGGCGGCGGATTGAGCTGGGCCTGCGGCAGCTTGGCCGACGGATTGCCGCCGTCGTGGCCGAGTGCAGCTACGCGCAGCGCCGGCTCGCCGTGCTGCAGGGCAGTCCGGACAGGTACCTGCCTGATCCGGGCCGGGCAGCAGAGACCTACCAGGAATTCCTGTTCCGGACGTCCGGGCCGCTGACGCATGAGCTCGCGGCAGCGCGCCGGTCAGCCGGGCGCGCGGTCCGCTGACTGCCCGCACCCGCCAGGCAGATCGCGGACGACCTGGCACGCCGCCGGCCGGCTGCCGCGCCTGAAGCCGGCCGGCCGCGGCCGCGCAAGGCCAATGTCGCCGCCCGACGGCGGGCCGCTGCAGCCGGTCGCGCGGCCGGCCCGCACGCCGGCAGCCCTCGCGCTGCGCGCCGGATGAGCTCGCGCACGGCGCCGCGAGCCTGCCGGCTGGCGGCAGGCGCCATTTTTCGTGGAGCGCCGTCCGGCAGAGAGTTACATTTACCTGATACCGCTATCACGCGGCAGGCCAAGACCAACTGGATGGTCGTCATGCGCCGGTGCCTTGTCGTCGCCAACCGGACACTGCTGAGTGCTGAGCTACAGGAAGAGCTTCGCCAGCGAATCGAGTCAGGACCGAGTTCCTTCTACGTGCTCGTCCCGAACACCAGCGCCGCGGACTACCAGATTCCCGCCGACAGCGGCGCTCTCCCGCCCAGCCTGGCCTGGTGGGCGACGGACTACCGTGGCCCCGCCACCGACGAGGAGGCAAGCGCGCAGGCCAGGGAACGGCTCGGCGAGAAACTGGCAGACCTCGCTGCGCACGGCGCCGCCGCCGAGGGCGACCTCGGGAGTTCCCGGCCGCTCGAGGCAATGGAGAAGGTCCTCACCGACCGCCAGTTCGACGAGATCATCGTCGCCACGCTGCCGCAGCCCCTCTCGCGCTGGCTCGGGACCGACCTGCCCCATCAGGCCGAGCGGAGGTTCAAGCTCCCGGTCACGACCGTCATCGTGAAGCGCTGACCCAACTGGC
Source organism: Streptosporangiaceae bacterium (assembly GCA_050011895.1). Classification (GTDB taxonomy): domain Bacteria; phylum Actinomycetota; class Actinomycetes; order Streptosporangiales; family Streptosporangiaceae; genus DATBGO01. The sequence continues at coordinate 25,655 of JBEKIF010000045.1, forward strand.
CGTCGGCCAGCTAGGTCCCGTTGCCCTGGGCGGCGGCGGCCACCGGCTGCCATTCGCGCCAGGTTGCCAGCCGGGACTCGTAGTCCGCGGTCGCGATACCAAGCGGCGCCTCGCCGAGGAACAGGCGCAGCGGCGGGTTGGGGCTATCCACGAGCCGCAGCACGGCATCGCGGGTCGCGGCCGGATCTCCGGGCGTGAAGCGCTTGGCGCGCGCCTGCGCGGCCTGCCGCCGGACCGGCTCGTAGGCCGGCAGCTCCGTCGCGTGCTTCGCCGACGATCCGGCCCAGTCCGTCGAGTAGCCGGTCGGCTCGATCAGCGTGACCTTGATGCCGAACCCGGCCACTTCCTGGGCCAGGCTCTGGCTGAGCCCTTCCAGGGCCCACTTCGAGGCGTGGTAGGCGCCGGTGTTCCGGAATGCCGAGATCCCGCCGATCGATGACACCTGCAGGATGTGGCCGCTGCCCTGCTCGCGCAGGCAGGGCAGGGCCGCCTGGGTGACCCAGAGCGCGCCGAGCACGTTCGTTTCCAGCTGCGCCCGGATCTCCTGCTCGCTGATCTCCTCGACCATGCCGAACTGCCCGTATCCGGCGTTGTTCACGATGACGTCGAGCCGCCCGAAGTGCTCACGCGCCTGCCGCACCGCGGCGAAGGCGGCGTCGCGGTCAGTAACGTCCAGCTGGATCGGCAGGATCGCGTCACCATACCTGGCCACGAGATCACCGAGGCTGGAGGTGTCCCGCGCGGTCGCTGCGACCTTGTCACCGCGGCCGAGCGCCGCGATCGCCCACTCGCGGCCGAAGCCACGCGACGTGCCGGTAATGAACCAGCTCTTCACAGCCATCAACTGCCCTTCCGTTCTGTCGTCGTTTGTCGTCCCTAGTCTTCAACCAGGCGACCCCAAGCTCATTCCGCGGGAGCCAAGGGCGCGGGGGACCGGGCCAGGGACAGGCACGCGAACGGCCAAGCAGCAGCACTATGGCCAGCCGATCACCCAGATCGGCCTGGGTGGCGTGGCGACTGCAGGGCCGGCTCCGGGGGGCGGTCCCAGACGAAAGTGGCGAGGGAGCCGCCGGGCAGCCTGTAGTCGAACCGCTGCCCGTTCTCGCTGACCGAGAAGCTTTGCGGGCTATCGTTTTCGTTGTCCGCGACCAGGACGGTTGATCCGTTGAGGTTGACGAACGCCACGTCCATAATCTGGCCGTTCCAGCCCGTGGTGCCGAAGGAGGTGCTGGCGATCCTCACTGCTCCGGGCTGAACGAACCGGCTGACCTGGCCAAGGGCGTAATACTCGGCGCCGGGAGTCACGGTGTCGCCGGGGCCGACCGTGAGGATGCCGGTGCAGGTACCGCAGCCACCAACGTGCGGCCCGCCACTGGGGTCGAGGGCGACGTTCCAGTTCACGACCGTCTTGGACCAGTTTCGGGCGGAGCCGATCTCAAGGTTGCGCGCCTGCCATTGGAGCGTGTCGGAGAACGTGTCCGCCGGATCGCCGGACTGGCTTCCCGAGCACTCGGTCTGGTAAATGTCCTTGTCCGGGAACTGATTGTGCAGCGCGGTCATGGCGCTGGGGTCACCGTAGTAGCAGTGATATGAGACGCCTGAGACCCACCGTGCCGCCGGTGATGAGAGGACTTCCTGTGGGTAGTCGTTGATGTCGGAGATCTCGTCCGGGGGGGTCGAGGCAATGTCCTTTGGGTATTCGGCCCAGTTGTGGTCGTAGGCGAGGATCTCGGTGCCGAGCCCGGAGGCACGCAGCATGGGACCGAGATCCTCGATGACCTTTTCCTCCTGGATGGCCGGCATGTCACTGCCCGGATAGGTGCCGGGGTTGCGGTTCTGCGGCTCGTTCTGCACGGTAATGGCGTCGACGTTCACCCCCTGAGCGCGGTACGCCTCCACGAACTTCAGGAGGTACAAAGCGTAGGAGAAGTAGATCTTCGGGTTATCGATCAGGCGACCCCCGATGAGCGAGTCGGTGGTCTTCATCCAGGCGGGCGGGCTCCATGGGGTGGCCATTATGGTGAGCTTGGGATTGATCTTCTCGGCTTCCCGCAGCAGGGGCAGGATCTCCGCCTCGTCGTGGGCGATGGAGAAGTGCTGCTGAGAGTAATCGACCTGGCCGGGCGGCCTGTCGTCATAGGTGTAGTCCCGGGTGGCGACGAAATCCGACGCGCCGATCGGTTGCCGGAGGAAGTCCAGGCCATCGCCTGCCGCCGGGTCGAACAGGAGATGCATCGCTGCGTCACGCGCTGATGGTGACAGCGAGTACAGCACGGCTGCCGAGGAGTCTGTGATCGAGCCGCCGAAGCCGGTCATGGCCTGGAACCTGCGGGCTGGGTCAACCGTCACGGTCAAGTCGGCCGGGGGGTCCGGGCTGAACGCCACCGGAGCTTGCGCGTTCAGCTTCTGCTGGCCATTAGCCGTGGTGATCCAGACATTTACCCGCGGGGACGAAGTGCCCCCACCGGCACTGACCCGTGCCTGTGCCTGTGCCTGTGCGGAGGGCACCCCGGCGCCTAGCAGCGTGGCAAGCGAGCTTGCCACGGCTACGCCCAAGGCCAGCAAATGTCTTCTCAGTGTTTCGCTTTCCATCGTGAGTGTCTTGGAAAGCGAACTGGATTGCCGCTCTGGCCCGGATCGCCAGTGATTCGGCAGGGGTTCGCGGTGTGTCGGACCGCGGCCCCCCAACCCGGTGCCATCCCCGTGACCTATCCGACGCCGGGTGCCAGCTGATCGCCCCCAACCTGCGAGAACATGCTACCGGCAGGGGCGGACCGGGGCAGGCCCCCGGTCCACCCCTCCCGCCGGGTCGTGGAGGCAATCCTGTACGCAGGCCGGACCGGCTGCCGGTGGCGGTACCTGCCCGCTGAGTTCCGCCCCGGCCGCCCTTCGTCAGCGCCTCGTCGCGGCTGGGCTCAGAAGGGGTTGCCGCTGCGGAAGCTTTCCCATTCGATGTGGTCGCCGCCGGCACCGGTGGCGGGCGGAATGAGGTGCCCGTCGCGTCCGAATACATTTCCGAGTTGGCTGGTAGGACGTTCGATGAGCGAGTAGCTGAGCCAGCCGACCAGTATCGAGGCAACCACGACGGTGACGGTATCGGGAAGGAATGCACCGGGAGTCTGGCGGACCTGACCTTCCCATCCCGCTAGTGCCAGCAGTACCGGTTCATGCCACAGGTAGATGCTGTAGGAGATGGCGCCGAGCCATAGTAGCGGCCTGCAGCTCAACGCCCGCCCCCAGCGGTCTTCGGGGGGCCCGAGCACCGCGGCGGCAATAAGGCACCCGAAGCCGGCTGCGCATAGCGAGGTGAAGTACACCCCCGACCAGGCGTTGGCTTGCCGGGTGGCGAACGCAACACACAAGATTGCGAGGGCGGCGAGGCGCAGCGCCAGGCGGCTCCGCGGCGTGAGGGGCCGGTTGTCGCCGAGGGCAGCCGCGATGACGGCGACGGCCATGCCGACGGCGAAAATGTCGAGGTTGGCCATCGGGCCGAACCAGGTAGTGAACGCGCCCGTTGTCGGTCTGTGCTCGATGGAGAACGACCAAGCCTTCCACGCGACGGAGACAGCGGCGAGTGCGGCTGTGCTGGCCGCCAGCACGGAGATGCGCTGTTTTCTGCTGGCCAGGCGCCGGCAGACGCGTGCCAGGCCGACGCTGAGGATCATCAGGGCCAGGTAGAAGAACACTTCGACGGAGAGCGACCAGGCCGGCCCGATGGTGTAGAAGATGCGCTTCTCGTCGAAGATCTGCGTGAAGGTCAGGTGTTCGAGCAGGTCGCGCCAGTCGCCAGGCAGAGTCTGCTGGCGGGAGAACCAGACCACGACCACCGCGACGTAGTACACGGGGAGAAGGCGGACTGCCCGGCGGGTCAGGAAGCCTCGAGCCGAGATCGGCTGGCGGCCCTCGATGGCTGATCGGGCGACGGGCTCGAACAGGAGAAAGGCGGTGAGCACAAAGAACCACGGCACCATGGCGTCGAGCGAGTTGAGCAGCGTATATGCCGGTGTCCCGAAATACAGAAAGTGGTCGACGTTGCAGAACTGGTAAACGTGGAATACAACGACGGCGACCGCAGCGATGCCGCGGTGGCCGTCGAGTTCCTCGTGGTGTCCGGCCGCCCGCGTGGCGGGTACGGGGCCGATGGGAGCCACGACCGATCCCATGGCGGCCGGAATCGACGGGCGCCGCGGCCGCTGAGCGCCCAGCGGGCCTCCGGCCGGCACTACCCGGCCCGAACGGTAGGACGCGGCGGCCGCTCGGCCGGGTCGGCGCCGCCGGCGTGCCTGCCATTGGCATGAGCGCCGGGTGTGGCCGCGCTGCGTGGTGTGACTCGCCACTGACGTTCGCCGGTAACCTCTTTGAGCTGGGCCACCCGGGCGATGAGATTCTTGAATTCACCGAACCACAGCATCGAGTGGATCGCGTAAAGCACGAACCATGCGCGGTGGCGTCGTATCCGGGGGTCGCCGAGCATGTAGGCGAAGATCGTCTGGGCACCCCCCGCGCTCAAGGTGAAGATTGACAGCAGGACGAACAGCGGTATCAGCCAGTTGAGGCGCCCGAGGCCGCCGTCACGCCAGGCGGTGAACCCGAGGATGGGGATCACCTGAACGGTCACCCAGGGGACCACCTGCGCCCAGCCGAGCAGGAACGCGGCGCCGAGCTTCTGGCGTCCGCTTAACCGGTCCGAGGTCAGTGCGGGCCGGAGGTGGCGCCGGGCGGTCTGGCTCCAGCCCTGCGCCCAGCGCATGCGCTGATGCCACAGCGCCCCCAGTGTGGTCGGGGCGAGTTCAGTCGAGACCAGACCCGGGTCAGACACGATGTTGAACCCGGCACGCAGGCTTCGCATGGACGCTTCGATGTCCTCGGTGAGCATGCGCTGCATCCTGATCTGCCGGAGGGCATCGCGTCGCCAATAGCCGTTGGAGCCACCGAAGATCCCGAAGCCGTGCAGCCGGGCGCGCCCGGGGTGGCTCACGGCATAGATGGTCTCGAACTCGACTGCGATCATGCGCGCGACCCATGACGCGTCCCCGTTGCGCACCACGCAATGACCTTGCACAACGTCGTGGCCGTCGGACAGCCACCGCCACGCCCTCGAGAACGAGCCCTGCGCCGGGTGATGGTCGGCGTCAAAAATACCTACGAACTCTCCCCGGACGTACGCTAAAGCAGCGTTGACGTTCTGGGCTTTCGACGTGCTGGCCTCGACCCGTAGCAGCAGCAGACGGGAATCGCGGGCGGCCAGCTCCTCCAGAGCGTCCTCGATGGGCAGCCGCTGCGGAGCGTTGTACGCCAGGATGACCTGGAAACCTCCCGGATAGTCCTGGCTAAGGAGGTGGGTCACGGTGTCGACGATCGTGGCCGCCTCGTTGGGCAGGTAGGCGGCGATAATGGCGGTCGCAGGAGGGGACGGTCCCCCGCCCCCGGCGGGAACCTCGACCGCCCCCACGGCCTGGAAGCTCTCCATCCACAGGGCGGCTGCCGTGCAAGCCAGGGCTGCCGCCATCAATGGGTAGGTCACCGCCGTCAGGTCGAAACCGGCGTACCAGACCATCACGTAGACGATGAACGGCAGGCTGAGCAGCACCGCCATGGTGAAGACGACCTCAAGCGGGGAGCGCAGCCGCTCGACCAGCCACAGCAGCCGGTCACGTTTGGCGACGGGGACCGCCGGGCCGGCCAGCCCAAGCGAGAATCTCACCGGTACCAGATCCAGGTGCAGGCACGCATCCTGCAACGCGGTGTCGGCACGATCGCACAGCTCGCGTGTCGAAGCGGCGTGTGCGTAGGGGGCGTAGCCGATGACCGGGGTCATGCGCACCTGCTCACCGGCGACGTCGAGAACGGCGCCCGCGACCCGCCGCGCCAGCCTCTCCAGGCGGCTGCGCGCCGCCACCGAATCGGTTTCGGGCATCAGCAACCAGAACCCGCCGCCGGCACGGGCACTGTGTTGCTCGAGAACCCCGGCGTCCAGGGCGAACAGCTCGTCGAACGCGGCGGCGACCGCTTGCTCGGCATGAGCCCCCAGCCGTTCGCGAAGCTGAGGCAGCTCGGCGACGCCGACCGCTGCCAGGACCCCGGGCCGCTGGGAGAGCTCAGCGCGCTGTAGCTCCCGGCCGATCTCCTCGCCCAGGCGCTGCGCTGCTACCGCCGGGCGACGCGGCGCGGCCGTCGGTGGTGACAGCCGGTGGAGCCGCGCGCGGATGTGATCGACCAGCTCCGCCGCGCCCACATCGGCCGGAAGGTAGTCTTCCCCGGCCGCCGGCCGGTCATCGTCGCTCCCTGCACCGAAGTCCCCGCCAGCGCTCTCCGGCCTGCCGATCACGACTACCGGGGGGCGGTTGCCGGACCGGGCGCGCAGCCGGTGGACCGCGCCATCGTCCGCCACATCATGGGTTTTGCCCTTTCCGATCACAACGAGGTCGGGCGCGAGGTCCGTCACCCGCTCTAGCGCATCGCGACCGCTAGCAGCCGAAATGATGGTCACCCCGGCAAGCTCGAGACTGGCCGCCGCCTGATGGGTGGCAGCGGTGCCACCAACGATAAGGACCGAGGCGGGGTCAGCAGGGGCAGCGGACATGACAGGTACGCCGCTCTTCGGGCTCATAGGGCTCCTCGGGGAAAGGGATGGGACGCCGCCGTCTGGCGGACACGCGCGCAGCAAGGCCGTTAGGGGGCGCCGCTAAGCTTCAGCCCGCCTTTGGTGATCGTGATGCGCTCGCCCGGGAGGATCAGGTTCGGGTTAGAACCGATGACCGGCTCATTGGCGGCATACAGCGCCCCGTACCCATGCAACTTGAACCACTCGGCGATTCCCGACAGCGTGTCGCCCGCCTTGACCGTGTAGGTGGCACTGGAACCGGCACGTGACTTCGCAGGCCGCAGGACCGTCCTAGCCGTCGGCATCGCCGTCGCGGCCGCGCGTGCCAGCCGCGCCGGGGACGACGGCAGCGATGCGGCCACCGCGCTGCCCACGCCCAGAACGAGAATCCCCCCGGCCAGCACCGCAGCAACCAGCTTCGGCCTCATCATGCGCCTTTCTAACGATGGGACTGCTGCACAGCGACCCGCCTGGTGGCCAGGTATTCGGCGCGCCAGTGCCGCAGCGGCTTTCCCGGCCACCCAGGCGTCCCTCGACCGGGCTGGCTCCGCGCAGGGCCGCGAACGATACCCGCGCAGATGATGGCGAGGATGGCGACCGCGTTATGGCGGCTCGGCCGCGGCTGGCGCGCCAGTGCCTCCTGGTTCCGGGCCGAGACGATGACGACTGTCCCAAGCGGACGCCTGCGCCGCCCGCCGTAGCCAGCTAACGCCAGCGCTTCGCTGAGCGGGGTGCGAGCCGGCCGCCCTTGACGTGGGCAAGCGACAGCACGTGCCGACAGCACGTGCGATCTGGGCGGCACCGTTATGGTGGCGCAAGAGTCCGCTTCCCGTCCTAGTCAGGTGGTGGGCTCACGGTGCCGTTTCGGGTTGCCCCCCGGGACGGCACCACTGGCATGAGCACAATGTAATGCAGTGGTTACTCTCCATTAAGACGCTTCACCTAACTGACTGGATTACCCGTGACAGGAAATCTCATCAATTCAGGACCGGCGCGGCCCACGCCGTGACCTATGGTCTTTCTCATACCCAGGCAAACCAGCGCATTGGCTCCGTATGGCCGGAGTTCCCGGCCACTGGTATGTCAGCCCGGAACGCACACATTCCGGCAATGCCGGACGTTACGGAGACTAATAGAGGTTAGATCAGAATGGCAGACATAGCCGCGGACGGCAGCCGGCCTGTTCGCTCAGCTCGGGAGACGGAGTTTCGAGCGCACGAGGGTCATTGTCCGGACTTGCCGGCCGAGAATTACCGGGGAAGCGCACAGCATGGACCGGCCGAAAGCGGCATGCCGAAAGGCCACGGCTGGCGCGCCCCGGCCACAACGGCAAACTAAGCCGGTGCCGAGCGCCTGCCACGCGGCTGCCAGGTCAGTCCGGCGGCCGGGTGGGCAGAAGGACGATCTTGCCCCGCAGGTGCCGCTCCTCCAGCTGCGTGTACGCCTCCCGCACCTGCTCAAGCGGGTAGGTATCGGCGACCGGGACCGCTAGCTCGCCGGCCGCGACCAGGCCGGCCAGCTCGGATAGAACGGCGGCGGGATCCGCGACCGCGGCGAGGCCTTCCATCTTGGCGCCGGTCCGCTGGGCGGCCGGCCAGTCGATGATCGTGTCGATCCGTTCCTTCGGCACGCCCAGCCCGAGGGCCAGGTCCACGTAACCACCGCCGAAACAGTCGATGAAGGCGTCAATGCCCTGCGGGACAGCGGCCTTCAGGCGGTCAGCCAGGTCCTCGCCGTAGGTCACCGGGGTGACCCTGAGGAACGTCAGCCAGTCGGCGTTGGCCGGGCCGGCGATACCGATCACGGTGGCTCCGGCCCGCCGGGCGAGCTGGACGGCAACGGAGCCGACGCCGCCGGCCGCCGCGGACACCGCCACCGTCTCACCAGGCCTGGCGTTCACGGCCCGGACCGCCGACCACGCGGTGACGCCGGCCACGTACAGGGAACCGGCCGCTTCCCAGGAGATCCCGGGCGGCTTGGGTACGAGCTGGCCGACCGGAACGCTGACGGCCTCGGCGTGGCTGGCCCGTTCCTCCGTCCAGCCGATCACCTCGGCGCCCACGCGCACCGATGTCACTCCGTCACCAACCTCGGTCACGACACCGGCGAAGTCGCTGCCCTCGCCCTCGGGGAAGTGAGCGGGCCATCGGTCGTGCAGGAGTCCCGCCCTGATCGACGCCTCGCCGGGATTGATGGATGCCGCCACCACCTGCACGACGGCCCGGCCGGGGGCGGCCGCAGGCCAGGGGACCTCGACCAGCTGAAGCTCTTCCGTCCCGCCGTAACGCTCGAATCGCACCGCTCGCATCGTCTTCTCGGTCATGGCTGCTGCAACTAACCGGCCGGGCGGATCTGTTCCCTACTACCCTGGCGGTGCCCGCTCGGCGCCGATCCGCCGGGCGTGACGAGCCCCGGCCTCAGTTCCCTGTCGGCTGAGTAGCTATAGGGTGAAGCCCCCAGACAGCGGGCGCTCGGCCGGCGGGTTCGAAGGCCCGCCCTGCCAAGCCAGTGAGCAGCAAGGGTGGCGCGCGATGGTGGCCCGATCTCCGGAGGGGGACCGGGAGGGTCTTGCGGCAAATCTCGCCGGATTCAGGCGCATCGCGGCGCCTCGGGCGGGCCTGAAGGCCGCGTCGGTCGCCGTCTGCATCGTGCTCCAGCAGGAGGTGCGCTCCCTGCTGATCACTAGACGAGCGCCCAATTTGCGTTCGCACCCTGGTCAGTACGCACTCCCCGGCGGAGCTCGCGACCCGGGCGAGTCCGTGCAGGACGCTGCCAGGAGGGAGCTGCGCGAGGAAACGGGCGTAGCGGTCGCGCCGGGCGACGTCCTCGGGGTACTCGATGATTACGTCACCCGGTCTGGTTACCTGATGACTCCGGTGGTCGTCTGGGGCGGCCAGGTCAGCCCCGCGATGAGAGGGCCCGCATCCGAAGTCGCTCAGATCCACGTGATCCCGCTGGCCGACCTTGACGTCGCGCCCAGGCTGCTGCGCATTCCTGAATCCGAGTCGCCGGTCATCCAGCTGCCGCTCCTTGGCCGGCACCTCCATGCGCCGACCGCGGCGATCGTCTACCAGTTCTGCCAGGTGGCGCTGCACGGCCGCACGATCAGGGTGTCGCATTTCGAGCAGCCTGTATTCGCCTGGAAGTAATTCAGCGGGATCGCAGCCCGCCACTACCGGGACGCCAAGATCACGGAGTTACTCGAGGACAGCGCGGAGGTCCAGCAGGTGACCATCGCCAGCCACGGTCCGCAGGACCTGTCCCGGTGGCCGGCCCCGGCTAGCCCGGCGGCTTCCCGCACCCCGCAGGTCAGCTAGGGGCCGGATTCCGAGGCAGTCGCTCGGATCGCGGCCCCCCGCGCCGGACCGCAGGCGGCCGGGGTGAATTTTGGCCATATATATAATGGATCTAACGCAATAATGGATAGCAGATCATTTGGACGAAGGTAATTATGTGGCCGGTACAGCGAACCTATTAGATGACGGGCTCAGCAGCGCACGCACAGCTCGCGCGCCGACAGCGCCCAGGAAGCTAACCCCTGAACCCGTGATCCGGGTGCGCGGGCTGCGGATGTCGTATGGCGGCGCCGAAGCAGTGGCCGGCATCGACCTGGAGGTCTACCCAGGAGAGGTGTTCGCTTTCCTCGGACCGAACGGTGCGGGCAAGACTACGACCGTCGAGATCCTGGAAGGCTACCGGCGCCGCACTGCCGGGGACGTCTCCGTCCTTGGGCTCGACCCGATCGGCGCGCGCGGTGACTGGCGGGCGCGCATCGGCGTCGTCTTGCAGGAATCCGCACCGGAGGCCGAGCTCACGGTCGAAGAGTGCGTCTCGCGCTATGCCGGCTACTACCCGAAGCCGCGGCCGGTTGCCGAGACGCTCGCCTTGGTGGGCCTGGCGGATCGTCCGGCCCTGAGGTGCCGCCGGCTGTCGGGCGGCCAGCGCAGGCGGCTTGACATGGCGCTGGCCCTCATCGGCGACCCCGAGCTGGTCTTCCTCGACGAGCCGACGACGGGGTTCGACCCCGCGGCACGGCGTTCGGCGTGGGACGTCATCGCCGGGTTACGGGATCTCGGAAAGACGATCTTCCTGACTACCCACTACCTGGAGGAAGCCGAGTACCTGGCGGACCGGATCGCGGTCATAACCGCAGGGCGCATCGTTGCCGAGGGCACCGCCGCCAGCCTCGGCGGACGTGACGTCCAAGCGTCCACCGTCAGCTTTACGTTGCCGGCCGGGGTATCCGCGGCCGATCTGCCGCCCGCGGTGGCTGCCTGCCTGACCGGCCTTCCCGGCGGCAAGGTAGAGGCGTCAACCACGAGCCCGCTGCCGCTGCTCGGCGTCATGGCCGCCTGGGCGGAGGCACGCACGGTTGATCTTCCCGATCTTCAGGTGATCCGCCCGACGCTCGAGGAAATCTACCTGCAACTGACCGAGGAGTCCCGATGACCGCGGTGAGCCACAATGCCGTTGGCTCCGGGCAGCGGTTCTTCCACCTCGTGGTCCACGAGTTCCGGTATGATCTGCGCTGCTTCCGGCGCAACACGCAGAGCCTGTTCTTCACTCTCATCCTGCCGGTGTTGTTCCTCGCGATTTTCGCCTCCGTGTTCCGCAACGCCAATGTCAAGGTGCCTGGCGGCCGCATCGGTGAGGCGGTCTATTACGTACCCGGCATCATCGCCTACGGGATCATCGCCGCCGCGTTCTCGAACCTGGTCGTGACGGTCGTCCGCATCCGCGAGGCAGGCACCTACAAGCGTCAGAGAGCCACGCCCCTTCCGGCCGGCGCCGTCATCATCGGACGCGCCCTGATCGGCGCGGTCACCGCCCTCGCCATCGCCGCCGTCCTTCTCGCCATCGGCTGGGCCGCCTACGGAGCATCCTTCCCCGGCCGCATGGCGCCAGCCGTTGCCCTCGACATCATCGTCGGCGCGCTAGCCTTCTGCTGCCTCGGCTTTGCCCTGACCACCGTCATCACCAGCGTCGACGCGGCCCTGCCCGGCACGCTGGCCATCGTCCTTCCGCTCTGCTTCATCTCCGGTGTCTTCATCCCCGCGGGCGAGCTGCCGAACTGGCTCATCAACATCGGTGCTGTCTTTCCCGTCCGTGCCCTGGCCGCCTCCCTCCTGGCGGCCTACAACCCGCACACGACTGGGGCCGGACTGAACTGGGGCGACCTGGCCGTCCTGGCAGCATGGGGTGGTGTCGGCTTCATCGTCGCCCTGCGCCGGTTCCGCTGGCTTCCTCGTAGCGGCTGACCGCCCGGCCTGCTGGACGGGCGCCGGGCCACCACGCACTGGCAGTGGGCGGCCGAGCTCGCGCGGCGCTATCCGTCGGTCGACCACGCCGCAGGCCTACCGCCGCACCTTCAGCCAGCTCGGCTCCGTCACCTGACCAGCCGCCTGGCGTCGGCAGGCGGCTGGCCGCGCGGCCCGTCCCCGCCGGGGCGGGCGGGGACGGGCCGCGGTAGGGCGGGCTGAGGGCCGGCTACCTGACGATGCGGATCACGCGTTCCATGCCGAGCTGGGTGTGCTCACGGCCGTCCTGGGTGTCCATGAAGCAGGCCAGCACCCAGTAGCCGGTCCGGTTATGGATGACCTGCTGCTGGTAGGCGCCGTGGGTCATGATGTTGACGAACGAGTAGAAGCCGGTGGCCAGGCGCTGCGCCTGGCTGTCCTTGCCCGCCTTCAGCAGCCGCGCGATCTCGCGCGCACCTGCTGCATTGCGGCCCCGGGCTGCGACGATCATGTGCACCAGGAAGCCGTGATTGGCGAACCGGACCAGCTCGCCGTCATGCAGCGTGCCGGGTCCGCGGAAGTTGAACTCGATCGACGCGATAGTCGCCTGCGGCCTAGGCAGCTGGGCCGGGGAAACGGCCCTGCGGATCGTGAATTGCGTATGCGGCGGGATCTTGGCATTCGATGCCAGGTCGACCGCGACATAACGGCCGGGCGCCAGGTTGGCCTGGGCCGAGGTGATGCCCTTGTTGGCCTGCGGGCTGAAGACAACGGAGGCGATGAGGGCGATGTTGTTCGGGTCTCCCGCCGCGGCCTGGAAGAGCTGGGCCTCGGTGACCCCTCGGTCGAGCCGGACAAACGTCGGCTCCCCCTGCGGCTCGCGGGTGACCTTCGACACGACCTCGACCCCGCCGGACCGCTTCGCCCCGGTCACGGTGATTGTCTTGCCATTCATCGCGACAAAGATCTTGGGCAGGGCCGCGTGACTCGGGACCAGCGGGCGCGCCGGCCGGGTGACAGCGGCATTGGCGGCGACGCCGGTTACGGCGAGGGCCGCTGCCGTGACGGTTGCGCCGACTGCCGCATGAATGTGTTTGTGCTGAAACATGCGATTGGCTCCCTTTAACTGTTTTATGCCGGCCCGTTACCGGAATATGACGATCTGTTGATAAAGACGCAGAGACGGTGACTGCGGATGACAACATCAGGGCGCTCAGGTGATCTGAAATCAGCTCACCCACCCGGAATGGCCGCAGTCGCCTAAGCATCCCTCAGGACGCGGCCGCAGTTCAGGGCGGGGTCGCCGTTAGGGCGCAGCCGCTGTCAAGGGCGGGGCTGCCGTGAGAACGGGGACGCCGCCCCGTCGTCCCGCTCGCTGGCCCGTCGCCCGGTCGGCCTGCCCATCAGCCCGGCCAGCGCGGGCACGGCCGGCGCGTAGCGGGCAGGATGATGTCATGGCCATTGTCGATGTCTGGATGCAGCATCCGACGCTGCGATTCCTGCAGCAGGACATGTTCGACTCGCTGCGCCGGTGGACCGGGCAGCCGCTGAGCGACGAGGTACCTATCGACCGCACCCTCGCGGTCATGGACGAGGCCGGCGTGGAGCGCGGGATGATCTGCGCCTGGTACGACGCAAGCGGCCCGCTCATCAGCAACGACGAGGTGGCGGGCTGGGTCGCTGCGCACCCGGACCGGCTGACCGGCATCGCGTCCGTCGACATCCGCCGCCCGCGGCTGGCCGTCATGGAACTGCGCCGGGCAGTCAGCGAACTCGGGTTCCGCGGGCTGCGCATCGTGCCGTGGCTCTGGGGACTGCCGCCCAACCACCGCCTGTACTACCCCCTGTTCGCTGAATGCGTCGAGCTCGGTATCCCGTTCCTGACCCAGGTCGGTCATACCGGCCCGCTGCGCACGTCGGAGACGGGCCGGCCCATCCCGTACCTCGACGACGTCGCCCTGGAGTTCCCCGACCTCGTGATCGTGGGCGGCCACATCGGCTACCCGTGGACCACCGAGATGATCGCGCTGGCGACCAAGTACCCGAACGTCTACATCGACACTTCCGCCTACGTGGCGCACCGCTACCCGGCCGAGCTCGTCGAGTACATGCGCGGGCACGGCAGGCGTAAGGTCCTCTTCGGCTCCAACTACCCGATGATCACCCCGGCGC
>JBEKIF010000046.1:0-36285 GCA_050011895.1 Streptosporangiaceae bacterium
AAGCACAGCACGTCACAAGCACAGCACGTCACAAGCACAGCACGTCACAAGCACAGCACGTCACAAGCACAGCACAAGCGGCGGCGGGGCGACCGCCGCTCATGCGCTACGGCGCTGCCAGGCCGGACACGTGGGTACCGATCGCCCGCCCGCCCGGAGCGATACGCCGGGGTGGTCAGCAGCCGTCGTAGGGCGCCCAGTTGGACTCGCCGCCCTGGGCGAGCGCGTTGGCGAACACCTGGTTCTGCTCGGCCACGCTGGCGTTGCCGAAGTCAGCAGGGTTACCACCGTACGCAGCCCAGGTCGAAGCGCTGAACTGGTAGAGGCCGTAGTGGCCGCTGGAGTTCATGATCTGCGGCTGGCCGCCGGACTCGCGGGAGACCACGCACTGACCGAACGCCCCGCCAGGCACGCCGCCGGAGTAGCTGCTGGCTGCTGCCACCGGGGCAGCCTGCACCGGGGCAGCCTGCACCGGGGCAGCCTGCACCGGAGCAGGCTGGGCGGTCGCCGGAGCCGAGCGTGCATGTCGTGGTGTGTAGCCCGTGACAGTAGCGGCCTCCGGCGGCCCGAGCAGCGCGGGCGGGCCTGGTATCCGGTCGGGCTCCGCCGGAATGCGCAGGACCTGCCCGGTCTCGATGATGTCCGCCCAGCGGACCTGGCCGCGATTGCGCCAGTAGAGCACCGGCCACGCGGCCGGGTTGTGATAGAAATGCCCGGCAATCGCGGACAGTGAGTCACCGGGCCGGACGGTGTACCTGGCTGGGAGACCGGAACCTGCCTTCTGCGTCGCTGCCTTCTGCGTCGCTGCCTGCTGCGTCGCTGCCTGCTGCCGCAAAGCTGACAGCAGCTGTGCGGGCGAAAGGCCAGGCTGGTAGGCGGTGTCCAGGACGGCGGCGTGGTGCGCGGCTCCCTGGGCGACCGGCGGGGCAGGCGGTGCCTGCGGTGACAAGCAGAAAGCCGCAGCCATGCCGGCGAGCGTGGGCGCGGCGGCGCTGGTTGCTGCCTGGGGGAGCCGGACACGTGGGGGTTTGCTATGGCGGCCCAACGGATTCCTCTCAGAGGAGGGCGCGCTCACGGGAAGCCGCACAGGTGCTGGCAGCTTCGGAGCGCCTGACAACAAGGGAGGCTAGCGAGGGCAGCTCCGGCCCATTAGGTAAATCCGTCACAACGGGTCAAACAAGCCATCAGGTTGCTAAACTACGCTGGCTGCTATGCGGCCCAACGGCTGCGCGACGGGCGGCTGCTGCGGGCACCGGCCCGCACGTGACCGTAATGCGCCGGATTGGCACTGGTCAGAGCGATTCCGTCGGCTCGGGAATCGGTGCGCCGAGAACAAATCAGGTGCGGCCAGCAGGTCCCAGGTCAGCGCCGCGAGCTCGCCGTAGGCGGCTGTCATGACGCGAGGCGCCGACGCGAAGCGGTCCGCCCCGGCACCGGGCAGCCGACGCGAAGCGGTCCGCCCAGGCACCGGGCAGCCGACGCGAAGCGGTCCGCCCCGGCACCGGGCAGCCGACCGCCGCCGCGCACTGCTTGCAACTCGCATTCACGGCGTTGACGGACCATACGGCTTCCCGCGGATCCGGATACCGGGCACGGCAGTGCCCCGGCTGGGCCGGCACACTTGTACCAGCGGCAGCCAGCTAATTACAGGCATGATTACGCCATCTGAACGTTCAGTGAATGTCGGGGAGGTCAGCCGATGCCGGTTTCCCTTCGGGAACGGCTGCGGGGCTGGCCGGTCATGCGCGGGTTGCTGCCGGTTCACCGGACCCAGGTTGCGGGTGACCTGCTCGCGGGTGTCACGCTCGCGGCTCTCGGCATTCCCGAGGTTCTCGGATACGCGAAGATCGCCGGAATGCCGGTAGTGACCGGCCTGTACACGCTGCTCCTCCCGATGGCCCTGTTCGCTGTCCTTGGCTCCTCACGCCATCTCGTGGTCGGCGCGGACTCAGCCACCGCGGCCATTCTCGCCGCATCCCTGATCGGGCTGGCAGTTCCAGGGTCGGCGAGATACATCCAGCTGGCTGGCCTGGCCGCCCTCCTCACCGGCGGCCTGCTGTTGCTGGCCCGGCTGGCCAGGCTCGGGTTCCTGGCGAACTTCCTGTCCCGCACCGTCCTGCTTGGCTTCCTGGCCGGGGTCGGCATTCAGGTGGCCGTCAGCCAGCTCCCGGACATGCTCGGCGTCCGGCATGAGGGCACCCGCACCGTCGGCATACTCATCCACACGATGACTGAGCTCCCCCAGGCTCAACCTGAGACGGTGGCCGTGTCTGCGGTGGCGATCGTGGTCATGCTGGCAGCCCGGCGGATCACCCGCCGGGTGCCTGGAGCGCTGATCGCGGTGGTCGGCGCGATCATCGTGAGCCGGTTCGCCGAGCTGGCAGGCCGGGGGGTAGCCACCGTCGGAGCGGTGCCGCGCGGGCTGCCGCGGCTGGGCCTGCCCGATGTCGGCCTGCACGACGCCAGGCTGCTGCTCGGAACCGCGGCCTCGATGTTCGTCGTCATCCTCGCCCAGAGCGCGGCGACCTCGCGCGCCTACGCGGCGAAATACACCGAGGAGTTCAGCGAAGACACCGACCTGGTCGGCCTGGGCGCCGCCAACCTCGCCGCCGCGTTCTCCGGCACCTTCGTCGTCAACGGCAGCCCGACCAAGACGCAGATGGTGGACGGCGCAGGCGGGCGCAGCCAGCTGGCTCAGCTCGCAACCGCCGCCATCGTGGTGGTCGTGCTGCTCGTGGCCACCGGGCCGATCGCTTACCTGCCGACCGCCGCCCTGGCTGCTGTGGTCTTCCTGATTGCCGCCGAGCTCATTGACATCCCCGGCCTGCGCCGCATCCGGGCTGTCCGCAAGACCGAATTCGCGGTCGCCCTGCTGACGACGGCCGCTGTGGTGGCACTCGGCATCCAGGACGGCATCGCGGTGGCCGTGATCGCCTCAGTGATCGACCACCTGAGGCACAGCTACCGTCCGCTCAGCAGCGTGCTGGTGAAGTCGCCGGCCGGGCACTGGCGGGCCTGCCCGGTCGAGCCCGGCGCCCGGACCGAGAAAGGGCTGGTCGTCTACCGGTTCGGCACCAGCCTGTATTACGCGAACGCATCACGGCTCATCGAGGACGTCACGGCCCTGGTCACGCGAGGCGACTCTCTTCAGTGGCTGGTGCTGGACGGCGCGGCCATCGGCGATGTTGATTACACGTCCGCATCGGTGCTCACTCAGGTCGCAAAGCGACTGCACGAGCGGCAGATCCGATTCGCGGTCACGAGCATGCTGCTGCCGGTCCGCAAGCAACTGGACGGCTACGGCATCAAGGGCGCGTCAGGTCCCGATGTCTACTACGACACTCCGGGCGAGGCGCTCAAGGCCTTCCACGCCGCCAAGCGTGCTGCCGACCCGGCCCGCCACGCCCAATTGCCGAACGCGCCAGACCCTGGCCCGACCTGACCGGGGCGTCCGGGGTGTCGCGCCGAACCGCTCGCTGGCCGAGCCGGTGGGCGGGATCGCGCTCGCCGAACACGAGCAGCTAGCTCGTCGGCACCCGCTGGATCGCCGGGACCGGCTGTACCGAAGGCGCGGCCGGCTCCCATAAACGCAGCCATCGTAACCTTCGATGTCAAATGGTTAGCCTGCTACTGATAGCCTTGGCCCGTGCCGCCACCCGTGCGCCCGGCGGTCGGACTGCAGCTGGCCCGCTCCGCGAGGTCCGTGAGCCGGGCCTTCGATGACGCGCTGGCCCAGGCCGGCGGCTCGCTTCCGGTCTGGCTGGTGCTCATCTCGCTCAAGAGCCAGCGGCCAGGCAACCAGCGGGCGCTTGCCGACGCGGTGGGGATCAGGGAGGCAACGCTCACTCACCACCTGAACTCGATGGACGCCCAGGGGCTGATTACCCGGAGGCGCGATCCCGCCAACCGCCGCGTGCACCGGGTAGAGCTCACGGAGGCAGGCGAGGCGGCTTTCGGCCGGCTGCGTGCCGCGGCGGTCGCATTCGATCAGCGGCTGCGGCGCGGCATCAGCAGTGACGACGTTGCCGCGCTCGAAGACTTGCTCGGGCGGCTGGAGCGGAACGTGACTGGCCAGCAGCCCGGCTGACCAGCAGCACGGCTGACCAGCAGCACGCCTGACCAGCAGCACGCCTGACCAGCAGCACGGTTTCGGTGCCTGGCGGCCGTCTCCAGCAGCGTCCCCGTGCAGTTGCTCGGGTCGTGACCGGGCAACAGCCCGGACTGGCCGGTTCACAGGCCGTAGCATGCGACACAAGGCACCTTGCATACCGGAGGCTGCATGATGGAGATCAAGTCCGGCAGCGGCAGTGCTCTGTGGGCGAGCCGGTACCGGATCGCCGAGCTGATCGACGCCGAGCAACAGCCCGCCGAGTTGTCCTGGGACCGGCTGGACTTGCATGTTCCGCACCAGCGGGAGGACAACTGGTGCTGGGCCGCCACCAGCCACGGCATCGCGCATTTCTACGACCGCTCGTCTACCTGGACGCAGTGCGCCATCGCCAACGCGGAGCTTGGCCGGACCGACTGCTGCGGTAGTGGCGCCAGCGGGGCCTGCAACGTCTACGGCTACCTGGATCAGGCCCTGACCATCGTCGGCGACTTTGACCGCGAGAGCGCCACGGTGGCCGGCTTCCACACGGTCGATTACCAGATCCGCGCCCATCGCCCGCTGGGGGTGCGGATTGCGTGGTCGGGCGGAGGCGCCCACTTCGTCGCTATCGGCGGGTTCCGGGAGGGGCCCAGCCGGTACGTTCACGTCGAGGATCCCTGGTACGGGCCGTCCGACGTTGCCTACGCCACACTGGTGAACGGCTATCAGGGCACCGGGAGCTGGACCAACACCTACTGGACGAAACCGTGACCGCGCACCGGGCCACCGTAACCTGCTGGTTCTTCTCCCGGCCGGGGAGGTGAGGGCGATGCCATTGAGGGTTGTCGAGCCCCCGGCCACGGTCCGCCAGGTGGCGGCAGGGTACGTTCACCAGCTGGCTTCCCCGCTCGGCGTCTTCCCCCAGCTACGCAACGTGGCCCGAGAAGAGCTGGCGCTGCTGGCGCCCCATCGGATCTACACGGCGGGCCTCGACGTTCTGCTTGAGCGCGGCGTGGCGGGAGCGGTCCAGACGGGCTGGCGCTACCTGGTCGCGGACCAAGAACGGATCGTGGCCAGCGTCGAGCTAGCCGGAGACGCCGGTGAATCTCCGCTGTTGAACGGCGGACCCTACGTGGCCTCGACCGCCGCCGCCATCGACGAGCTCGAGCGACTGCCCGAGGTAGCCGCGGGTGACTTCGAGTTGCGGCTTCTCAAGGTACCGGGCCTCCACGTGGTAGCGGCCTGGCTAGCCGGCCGGCCGGGGCTGGTGAGGCCGCTCTCGCCGGCCCCTGGCTTCCTGGAAGCAGGACGCAGTTACACCGAGGAGGAGTTCGCCGCCGCTGTGCGGGAACCGGCACGGCGGGTGCTGGCCGCCGAGGCACCCTCCGGGGGCTGACTCCAGCTGACTGGCTGACCCGCGGATTGCGGTCCGAGCCTGCATCGGCGACAATGTCGGCTGGCGATGAAGCTCGCCCGAACCGCGGGACCGTCCCGCTGATGGCTTCTACCCCCTTGAGTCCGTATCCGGGAGCGCAGGAGGCCATCATCGTGGGTGACGATGCGCCGGTGACCGTGCGGCCCGCGACGTGAACGCCATGCTGCCGATCCCGGTCATCCAGCTGCTGCAGGTGCTGACCATCGCCGCCGCCGCGCCCGGTGTCTCCGGAGTCATCGCCAGGACCGAGGCACGGCTGCAGGGCCGCCGGGGCCCCCGGGTGCTGCAGCCCTACTTCGACCTGGCCAAGCTGTTCCGCAAGGAGGCGCTGGCGCCTGAGGGTGCGAGCTGGGTATTCCTGGCGGCGCCGCTCGCCGCCTTCACCTGCTACCTGACGGTGCCGCTGCTGATCCCGGTGCTGACCAGCTACCCGCTGCCGCTGGGATACATGGGCGACATCCTCGGCGGCGGGTTCATCCTGTCGATGGCCAGCTTCCTCGTCGCCGTGGCTGCCCTGGAGACCGGCAGTCCCTACGCGCAGCTCGGGGCGAGCCGGGCCAAGACCTTTGCGGCGATCACCGAGCCCGTTGTGCTGTTCGTGGTCTTCACGGTGGCGCTGCTCACCGGTACCGACCTCCCCTACGCCCTGGCCGCCACGGTCCGGTCGTCCGCCGGGCAGATCATCAGGCCCGCGCACGTGCTGGCCGCCGCTGCCCTGTTCATGGTCATCCTGTATGAGACCAGCCGGATCCCGGTGGAGACGCACACCGGGACCAACGAGTTCGGGATGATCGAGGAGGCCCGGCCTTTCGAGCACTCCGGGCCCTATTTCGCCTTGCTCAAATGGGGCTCGGCGGCCAAGCAACTGATCCTCTACACAATCCTGATCAATGTCTTCGTGGCGCCGTGGGGGCTCGCGGCGACGCAGCAGGCCTGGGCCGTGCTGCGGGCGATCGTGGCGCTCCCCGCCAAAGCCTGCGTTCTCGGGGCAGTGATCGCGGTCATCGACAACTCGTTCGCCAAGCTCCGGCTGTTCAAGATCACCGAATTCGCGGCCGCGGCGTTCCTGCTCGCTGTGCTCGGCGTATTCACGCTCTACCTCGGCGGCGGCTGATGGGCGCCGACCTCAAGGGATGGCTCATGGATCCCGATCTCGGGGGTAGCTGATGGATCCCGGCCACGCGCCCGGCGTCTACGTCGGCGGCGCGAACGTCATCGCGGTGGTCATCTTGCTGGCCGAATTCGGCATGTTCCGGCAGGCGCTGCTGCGCGATCAGGTCCGCCTGTACGCGGCGCAATCCGGCCTGATCTCGGTCCTCGCCATCATCGTGGGCGCCGTCCGCCACCTCCCTGAGCTGTACGTGCTGGCCGTACTGGCCGCCGCGCTCAAAGTAGTGGCGATCCCGCTGGTGCTCCGGCGGCTGCTGAACGGAACCGACCCGGCCGACGATCCGGCGGGCGACCCGGCCGGTGACCCGGCTCTCGGAGCCGACATCGCGGGCAGCGGAGGGCTCGGACTCGCCAGCACCTTGCTGCTCGCGATCATCGTCGCCGCATTCGGGTTCTTCGCCGCGGGCGCGCTGCCCGTCAGCGGCAGCGGGGCGCCGGCGACAGCCCTGTCGGTCTCGATATCAGTGGTGCTGGTCGCCTTTGTCCTCATGATCCACCGGCGGGACGTCGTCTCTCAGGCGGTCGGGCTGTTCTCGCTGGAGAACGGCGTCTCGCTGGCTGCGCTGGTCGTAGCGGCCAGCCTGCCGCTCATCCTTGAGCTGGCGCTGCTGTTCGACCTGCTGCTTGCGGTGGTCGTGGTCGGGCTGCTGATCCGCATGCACCACGGCCGGGCCGAGTCGCTGTCCACCGCCGACCTGACCACCCTGCGGGGCTGAGCCGTGACCGTCGTCATCGTCGCCCTGCTGGCCGTCCCGGTGGCCGCCGCGGTCTGCGCTCTCCGGCTGCCCGTCCGGGCCGCGGGCTTGGTGACGGCTGCGGCAGGGATCGCCAGCTTTGCGCTGGTTATCGCGCTCATCCCGGCCGCCTCCCGGCGCGACCTGAGGTGGCTCAGCCTGGTCAGGATCGACGCGCTCAGCGTGGTGTTCCTGCTGGCGACGGGCTTCCTGTACGCGTGCGTCGCGGTGTACTCGATCGGCTACCTGCGCCCCACGCGCAGGCACGACAGCGACGCCGTCTATGCGCGCCGGTTCTGGACCGGGCTCAACCTGTTCGCATGGTCCATGCTGGCCGCCCCGATGATGAGCAACCTGGCCCTGCTGTGGATCGCCATCGAGGTGACCACCATCGTCTCGGCGCTGCTGGTCGCCCTGGAGGGCACCGACGGCGCCGCCGAGGCGGCCTGGAAGTACGTGCTGCTCGCCTCGGCCGGCCTGGCCATTGCCCTGCTGGGGACGATCTTCGCCTACTACGCGGGCGCCCACGTGCTCGGGCAGTCCTACAACCTGGCGTTCGGCCCGCTGCTCCGGGTGGCGGGCCGGCTGCCGCATACGGCAGTGCGGCTGGCCTTCGTACTCGCCGTGCTTGGCTTCGGCACCAAGGTCGGGCTGTTCCCGGTACACACCTGGCTGCCCGACGCGCACTCCGAGGCGCCGACGCCGGTCTCCGCGCTGCTCTCGGGCTCGCTGCTAGCGGTCAGCTTCTACGCCATCCTGCGGTACTACCAGATCGCGGTGGCCACACTGGGACCGCGGTTCCCGCGCGACGTGCTGCTGGTGTTCGGGGTGGCCTCCCTCTTGCTCGCCGCGCTCTACCTGCTGGACCAGCAGGATTACAAACGGCTGCTCGCCTACTCCAGCGTGGAGCACATGGGCATCCTGGCCATCGGGGTCAGCTTCGGCGTTCCGATCGCGCTTGCCGGGGTGCTGCTGCACGTCCTGGCGCATGCCGCGGCGAAGGGCAACGCGTTTATGGGCGCCGGGGTGCTGGTCCGCAAGTTCGGCAGCAAGGAGATCCGCGCCGTCACCGGGGGGCTTGACCTGCTGCCGTGGAGCGGCCCGCTCTTCCTCGCGGCGATCCTGGCCCTGTCGGCACTCCCCCCGTTCGGGATCTTCCGCAGCGAGTTCGAGATCGTCACCGGCGGCCTGGCCGCAGCGGACAACACAGCCACGGCCATCCTTGTGGTGCTGGTCACGGTGGCCTTCCTCGGGCTCTCGCTCACGGCCAACCGGATGCTGCTCACACCCCGCCGCCAGCCCGCGCCCGCACCGGGCGGCACGACGGGCGGCGGCACGACGGGCGGGCTCACCAGGGGCGAGCCGAGCGTGTGGATGGTGATACCTGTGGTGGCCGGGCTGGTCGCGCTGCTCGTACTCGGGCTGCATCCGCCCGGTGAGCTGACCGGCCTGCTTGACCGGGCCGTCGCCGTGCTAAGGGGCCACGCATGAACCCGCCGTCCGGTGCGGCGACCCGCCCCGGTCAGGGACCTGTCTGGCGGGCCGCCAGCGTGCCCGCGCTGTGGGACACGCTGGCCCGCGAGGCGGCGGAGGGGCGCAGGTTCGCCGGCCTGATGGCCACCCAGCACCCCGGCAGCCTGGTCCTGTCCGCGCATATCGCCGGGCCGGACCAGATCGCCACCCACGAGGCGGTGCTGCCGCCGGGCGCAGGCTCGTACCCGGCACTGACCCCGGTGCTCGGCGCCGCGTTCTGGTACGAGCGGGAGCTCCACGACCTGTTCGGGATCATCCCCGACGGGCACCCCCGGCTGGAACCGCTAGTGCTGCCGCTGCTCGGCGAGCACGCGCCACGGCCACTGCCCGGCGCGCCCGGGCCAGCGCCGGCCGCCATCTGGCCGGACGAGCACTCGATTCCCCGGCACGTCATGGGCCCTGGCCTGTTCACGATCCCGCACGGCCCGGTCCGCTCGGGCGTGCTCGAGTCGATCGAGTACCTGGTGGAGACGCCTGGCGAGGACATCGCCCACCTGAACATGCGGCTGTTCTACAAGCACCGCGGGATCGAGAAGCGATTCGAGCAGCTCACCGCGGCCGACGGCGTGCTGCTCGCCGAACGGACCGAAGGGGTGGCCTCGGTGGCGCACGCCCTCGCCTACTGCCATGCGATCGAACGCCTCGCCGGAGTCGCCGTGCCGTGGCCGGCCGCCCTGGTCCGGGTGGTCCATGCCGAGCTTGAGCGGCTGGCGGCGCACCTGGACACCGCCGTCCGGCTCGCCGACGCGGCCGGCCTCGCGGTGGCCACCGCCCGGTTCGGCCTGCACAGGGAACACATCGCCCGGCTGGTCGGCCGGATGTGCGGGAGCAGGTTCGGCCGCGGCGTGGTGGTGCCGGGCGGGGTACGGGCGCTGCCGCAGGTGACTGCCGCCGAGTTCGGCACCGAGATCGGCCGCCTTGAGCGGTCGATCACCGCCGACGCGACCGTGCTGATGGGCACCGCGTCCTTCCTGGACCGGCTCAGGCATACCGGCCCGCTGCGCCAGGACCGGGCCCGCGAGCACGGCGCACTCGGCCCGGTCGGCAAGGCGTCCGGGTTCAGCGACGACGCCCGCCTTGGCCGCCCCTATGACGCCTACCCCGAACTCCGGGTACCCGGGCTGCGTGCGCATACCGACGGTGACGCCATGGCCAGGCTCCGGGTCAGGTGGGACGAGGTCCGCCAGTCATTCCAGCTGCTCCGTGCGGCCGCCCGGCAGCTGCGCGAGGCGAGCGGGCTAGGCGATGGCCCGCTGCGGGTGCCCTGCGAGGTGGCCGGCGGACGGGCGACCGGCTGGGCCGAGGCACCGCAGGGCGAGGTCCTCTACGACGTCGCGGTGCAGGACGGGCGCATCACCCGCTGCCGTCCCCGCTCGGCCTCCTTCCACAACCTGGTCTTGTTCCACGAGGTCTTCGCGGGTGACATCCTGACCGACTTCCCGTTCATCGAGGCCAGCTTCGGGCTGTCGGTCGCGGGGGCGGCGCTGTGAGCCCGTGGGTATTGCGCGGCCTGCGCAACGGCGTGGTCACCACCCGCTGGCCGGGCCGGCCCGATCCGTACGCCGACGGCTGGCGCGGCCCGGCCACCGTTCTCGACCCGCGCCCGGGCGGGCCGCCGGGCCAGCAGGCGCCCGCGGGCCTGGCCGGGCCAGCGGCGCCGGACCGGGCCGGACTGGCTTCGCTGTGCCCCACTGGCGCCATCACCATTGCGGCGGACGGCGCCGTCCGGCTCGATCAGGGCCGGTGCATCCTCTGCGGCCGGTGCGTTGAGCTGCGCCCGGACGTGTTCGGCTGGTCCCAGGGGGCAGCCGCTGCCGCGCTGAGCCGGGACGGCCTCCTCGTGCCGGAAGAACCCGGAGCGGAGCAGGAGATCGCGGCGGTCCGGGCTGCCCTTCGCGCCAGGACGGCGGCACTGCGGCGGTCGGTGCACCTGCGGCACGTGGACGCGGGCTCCGACGGCGCCGAGGAGCAGGAGATCATGGCACTCCTCAACCCGGTCTACGACATCAACAGGCTGGGGATCTTCTTCACCGCCAGCCCGCGCCACGCGGACGTGCTGCTGGTGACGGGGGCCGGGGCGCACGGGATGGCGGAACCGCTGCGCCGCACCTACACCGGCATGCCCGACCCGAAGATCGTGATCGCGGTGGGCACCGACGCGGTCAGCGGCGGCCTGATCGGCAGTCACCTCGGCTCCTACGCCACCGCGGCTGGTGTCGGTGAGGCGGTCCCGGTCGACGTCTGGGTGCCAGGCTCGCCCCCGTCCCCGTTTAATATCTTGCATGCCTTGCTGGCCGCGCTCGGCCGGCTGCCGCACCGGGCGGCAAAGGGGTGAACGGGTTCGGGGCGGTACTTGCGGCCGGACTGGCGGCGCTGGCGGCTGCCGGGGTTACCGATGTGATCGGCGGCGTCCGGTGGGCGCGGTTGCGGAGCGCCCCCTATCTGGTCGGCACGGCCGGAGCGGCCTGCCTGGCGGTGACCGGGGCAGCCGCGGTAGCAGGCCACCCGGCCCGCCTCGCGGGCGGCTGGCTTGGCGCCGGGCTGGCCGGGCTGTCGGCCGACCGGCTGTCCGGGCTGTTCCTGATGATTGCCTTCGGCGCGGCGGTGCCGGTGTCGCTGGCGTTCGCCAGCTGGGCCGTGCGACCCGGCGCGGTCGGCCGCCGGGGCCTTGGCGCCGGCTATGCGCTCACCCTCGGCGCGGTCGCGCTGGTCATGACGGCGGCGGACGCGTTCAGCTTGCTGCTGGCATGGGAGTTGCTGACGGTGGCGTTCTATCTGCTCGCCGGGTTCGAGCGGGGGCGGCCGGGGCGTGCGGGCGCGGCCCTGATCACGCTGGCCTTCGGCAAGGTCAGCGGCGCCGCGCTGCTGGTGGGCCTGCTGCTACTGGCAGTCAGGTCCGGCTCACTGGAACTGGCCTCGTTCGCGCACGTACCGGGCGGCGCCGCCAGGGCCACCGCGCAGACGCTGCTGATCACCGGCTTCGCGATCAAGGTCGGCCTGGTCCCGTTCCAGGTGTGGCTGCCCCGCGGGTACGCGGCGGCGCCCGGCCCGGCCCGGGCGGTCATGGCCGGGGTCGCCGTCAACGTCGGCTTCTACGGGCTGTGGCGCACGCTCGCGCTGCTCGGGGCGCCGCCCGACTGGCTGGTCGGCCTGCTGCTCGTGCTGGCCGGGCTGACCGCGCTGCTCGGGATCGCGCACGCCGCTGTGGCGCCCGGACTGCACCGGGTGATCGCCTACTCGAGCGTGGAGAACAGCGGTCTCATCCTGGCCGGGTACGGGGTTGCCCTCACCGGCGCGGCAACCCGCGACGCGCGGCTGGTCGCGGCCGGCCTGCTTGCCGCCACGTTGCAGGTCGTCGCGCATACGGTGGCCAAGTCGCTGCTGTTCACCGCCAGCGCGGTCATCGCGCC
Organism: Streptosporangiaceae bacterium; assembly: GCA_050011895.1. Lineage (GTDB taxonomy): Bacteria > Actinomycetota > Actinomycetes > Streptosporangiales > Streptosporangiaceae > DATBGO01. Next base: position 12,373 of record JBEKIF010000046.1, read on the forward strand.
GGGCGGCCGCCCGGCCACCGCCCCAGCGGGCCGCGCTCCAAGCGCGCCCGCGGCCAGCCTCGTCGACCCGGCGGGCGGCGACGGCGACGGCCTTGACGGGCTGCGTGGCTGCGCCCGGCGGCTGCCGTGGGGCGGCACCGGGCTGGCGATCGGCTCCCTGACACTTGCCGGGCTGCCGCTGACGGCCGGGTTCGCGGCCGAATGGTTCCTCCTGGAAGCGCTGATGCAGCAGTTCAGGGTGCCCGGGCTTGGCTTCAGGCTGGTGCTCGCCGTGGCCGGGGCGGCGATCGCGCTAACGATCGGCTTTGCCGGTGTCACGTTCGTCCGGCTGACGGGGCTCGTGGTGCTCGGCCCGCCGCCGGCCTCCGCCGGGCCCGGCGAGACGGCTCAGCGCGACTACGGCTGGCTGGGCCGGGCCGCGATCGTGATCCTCTCGGCAGGGTGCCTGGCCACCGCGGCCCTGCTTCCGCTGGTGATCCGCGTGCTAGCGGCCGGCCTGGCCCCTGCGGTGCCCACCGCCGTGACGTCCGGGGCACTGAAATCGCCGTGGGTGGTGCAGCCGGTGTTCAGCGGGTTCTCGATCCTGTCGCCGTCCTGGCTGTGGGTGGTGATGCCGCTGCTAGCGCTGGCGGTCCTCGCGCTCACCAGGCTGGCCGGCGGGACCCGGATGACCCGGGTGCGGCGGGTACCGCCGTGGCGCTCGGCCACGGCCGGGGTGGAGGGCGCGGACTGCTACACGGCGACCGGGTTCGCCAACCCGACCCGCCGGGTGCTGGCGACCGTGCTGCACACCCAGTCAGAGCTCCGGCCGCTGTCCCCCGCCGCAGGCACCGGCGGACCGCGGCAGCGCCACGGCCCGCGGCTCGGCTACACCTCGGACGTGATCGAGGTGGTCGAGGCCTATCTCTACCGGCCCATGCTGCGCCCGGTCTTGGCCCTGGTGCGGGCCGCCAAGCGGCTGCAGTCCGGGCGGCTCGACGCCTACCTCGCCTACATGCTGATCGCGCTCGTGGCGTTGCTGGCTCTGGTGACAGCGCTGGCCTGACCGCGCTGGCCGGACCGCGGTGACAGCGCTGGCCGGACCGCGCTGGCCGGACCGCGCTGGCCGGACCAAGAAATGGCGCGAACCGGCCTGGCCAAGAAATGGCGCGAACCGGACACATCGCCTGACCGGAGCCGAAGGTCCCGCGCCCGGCGGGACCATCGGCAGTTCAAACACCGACCCTTTACGCCATAGCATCCTCTTAGGAAGTGAGCTTCAGCCGCTTGTCCTCGCGGCGCCCGGATGGGCCGAGATCGAAACAACTCGGAAAGGGGGCGTCATGGACAAGTTGAACCCGCTGGACGCTCAGTTTGTTGACGCTGAGGATCAGGACCGGCACACGTCCATGGCGATAGCCTCGATCGCCGTGTTCGAGGGGCCGGCGCCGACCTACGAGGAATTCATCGCCTACCTCAGCGGCCGGCTGCCGATGGTGCCCCGCTACCGCAAGAAGCTCCGCAAGGTACCGTTCCGCCTCGGGCCGCCGGTCTGGGTCGACGACCCGGCCTTCGACATTCGCTTCCACGTCAGGGAGACCGCCCTGCCGCCCCCCGGCGGCGATGAGCAACTCAAGAAGCTGATGGCGCGGGTGATGGGCCAGCGGCTCGACCGCGACTACCCGCTGTGGGAGTACTGGCTGGTGGAGGGGATCGCCGACGGCCGCTGGGCGGTGCTCTCCAAGGTCCATCACTGCATGGTCGACGGGGTATCAGGCACCGACCTGTACCACGTGATCTTCGACTACTCCCCGGACCCTCCGACGCCAGCCGCCCGAGACCACATCCTCGGCGAGCAGCCGTCGTCGCTGTCGCTCGCCGCCCAGGCGACCCTGGACATGGCCATGATGCCGGTGCGCGAAGCGGCCGCGATCGGCGGCGCGCTCACCAACCCGGGCGCCCTCGTCCAGCAGGTCAGCGACACGGCACGGGCGCTGAAGCGGGTGGCAGGCTCGCTGCTGCCCGCCACCGGGTCATCCCTGTCCGGGCCGATCGGCCAGCAACGCCGGTACACCTGGGCCCGGGCGTCGCTCGATGACATCAAGACGATCAAGGGAAAGTTCGGCGGCACGGTCAATGATGTCTTCCTGGCCGTGATCAGCGGCGGCTTCCGGGACCTCTTGCTGGCCCGCGGCGAGACGCCCGACCAGTTCATGATCCCGTCGCTGGTTCCCGTTTCGGTCCGGGCCCCCGGCGAGGAGAACATCTACGACAACAGGGTGTCGGGGATACTCGTCCATCTGCCGGTCCACATCGCCGACCCGGTTGACCGGCTCACCGCGATCAGGGCGGAGCTGTCGGCCCTGAAGGCGAGCAAGGTATCGAAGGTCATGGAGACAGCGGTCTCGCTAGGCCGGTTCACCCCGTACCCGCTCGCGTCGGTGGGCGTGCAGCTCCTCTACAAGCTGCCCCAGCATGAAGTCGTCACGGTCACCACCAACGTGCCAGGGCCGCGTCAGACGCTCTACGGAATGGGCCGCAAGCTCGTGGAGATCATCCCCTACGTCCCGATCGCCACGACGCTGCGCACCGGGATCTCGATCTTCACCTACTGCGACGATGTCACCTTCGGGATTACCGGCGACTACGCGTCAAACCCGGACATCGAGGTGCTGGCCCGTGGCGTCGAGGACGATCTGGCCACGCTGCTGAAGGCCGCCAAGCGCGTCACCGTGCCAGCCGCGGCCGCGCGCCGCAAGCGGGCGTAAGCACGCCAGGAGATCACTGCCGGTGGCCGGTGCCGCCTTCGGGCCCGGGCCAGGCGGCACCGCGCGGGCGGCTCGAGTCGGCGAGGCGGGCCTGGCTGGTAACGCTGAACCGGCTTGCTGCTGAACCGGCCTACTGCTGCGCGGGCCGAGCGACCAGCAGATGATCACCGGAGCTGACGACCGGATCCTCACCGATGCCGAGCACGAACCTGCCCTCGTGCACCAGGCCGAGGACCAACCCGGAGCGCTCGTCCCGGACCGCGCTGAGCTGCTTTCCGACCGTGTCGGTGTCGGCCTCGACCTCGGCCAGGCTGTGCAGGTTTGACTCGACGAGCTCAGCGAGCATGTCGCCGGCATGCGGCGCTTCCAGGCTCTTCGCGAGCGTGTGCGCGATCAGCTGCTCTGCCGAGATCGTCTGCTTGATGCCCAGCTCGCGCAGTGCATCACGGACGGACGGCGAGCTGACCAGGGCCACGACCGGCAGGTCCGGCGCTTCCTTGCGCAGCAGCACGGCGCTGACCAGCACATCGCCGTCGCTGTGTCCGGTGATGAGAGCCTGCTGGGCGGCTGCGGGCGCTGCCGCGCGGATGCTGGCCAGCTGGGTCGGGTCTCCCCGCACGACGTGCACCTCCGGGCGGACCGTCGCCTGCTCCACGTCGGCGACCAGCACCACCGGATCGCCGGCCGCGACCAGCTCGTCAAGGATCGCGTGCACCGTCGGATTCATGCCGACGACGATGCGATAGGCACCTTCAGGGAAGTGGTGTGCCATAGCCAGAATCCTCCGTACTCCGGCCGCCGCAGCCGCGCCGGTCACCAGCGCGAACACCGCAGCGAGCAGCGGGATGGTCGTCAGCATCACGGCGGAGGACACGATCCGGCCGGTTGCGTTGTGCGGCGTCACATCGCCGTATCCGACGGTGGTCGCTGTCGTGATCGCCCAGTACCAGCCGGTCGTCAGCGGATAATGCTGGGTGACGGCGAAGGCCGCTCCCCCGGCCAGCATGCAGGCGACGGCGGCAGCCAGCAGGATCGCTGCGTGCCGGCGATGCCCGGCGCCAAGGACGCGGACAAGTAGCGCGATCATCCGCCAATCGTCGCGCAGCAGCCTGGCCGGCCGGGCCGGATCGGCCCGGATCGGCTATTGCCGGGATCGGACAGCCGGCTCAGCGGGGATCCGGCTCGCAGCGAGGATCCGATGTGCGCTAGCAGTACGGGCAACGGGCACGGAGTCAACGGCCACGGAGTCTACGCCGTGCACGTACTTGCCGCCGCGCAGCAGCGAGGCTACCGCCGCGATCAGGCAGGCTGCGATGGCGAAGTAGAACGCGATCGCTAGCCCATGCTCGAACGGAGCCGAGATGAGCGACGGGAAGAAGGTGTGGCCGGTCAGGTAGGCCGCGTGACCCGCAGGCAGCCGGCTGACAACGTGCCCGAGCAGCGTCTGCACCGGGTTGTAGCCGAGCAGTGCGGCGAACATGATCGAGACCGGCGGCAGCGCTGCTACCCGCGCCGCGTCCGCTCGCGGCACGCCCTGCGCCATGAGGCCGTGGGTGAGGGTGGCCGGCAGGGAGCCCGCCAGGCCCAGGATGATCAGCGTGAAGAAGATCCCGATGGACAGCACCATCGCCGAGTTCTGGAACGTCGCGCTCATGCCGGCCCCGACGCCGCGCTGGCCGGGCGGCAGGCTGTTCATGATCCCGGCCCGGTTCGGCGACGCGAACAGGCCCATGCCGATCCCGTTGATCAGCAAGATGACCGCGAACTGCCAGTACACGAAGTTAACCGGCAGCATCTGCAGCAGCAGGAACGAGGCCGCGGCGACCAGCATGCCCCCCGTGGCGAATGGCCGCGCGCCGAACCTGTCGGACAGCCAGCCCGACACCGGCCCGGCAATCAGGAAGCCAACGGTAAGCGGCAGCATCGCGATGCCGGCCCACAGCGGCCCCTGGCTGAAGCTGTAGCCGTGGATTGGCAGGTAGATGCCCTGCAGCCACATGATCAGGATGAACATCAGGCCGCCGCGGCCGAGCCCGGCCATCAGGCTGGCTACGTTCCCTGCCGTGAACGGCCGGATCCGGAACAGGTCCAGGTGGAACATCGGCTCGTCGACCTTGGTCTCGATCACGCAGAAGATGGCGAGCACCACAAGGCCGCCGATGATCAGGCCAGCCACCAGCGGGCTGGTCCAGCCCATCGTGTGCCCGCCGTACGGCTGGATGCCATAGGTGATGCCGACCAGGACGGCGATCAGTCCCGCGCCGAACGTGAGGTTGCCCCACCAGTCGAGCCGGGCCGCGTGGCGCTCCCCGAGTTCGCGCAGCTTCAGGTAGGACCAGATGGTCCCGAGTACCCCGAACGGGACCGAAACGAGGAATACGAACCGCCAGTTGAGCGGGCCGAGCACGCCGCCGAGCACCAGGCCGATAAAGGAGCCAGCGATCCCGGCCACCTGGTTAAGCCCGAGGGCGAGGCCGCGCTCATTGTGCGGGAACGCATCGGTGAGGATCGCGCTTGAGTTGGCCATCAGCATGGCCCCGCCGACGCCCTGCAGGACCCGCATCCCGATCAGCCACCAGGCGGCGGCCGTGCCGTGCAGCCAGGTCAGCGAGAGCGCCACCGAGAACAGCGCGAAGATCGCGAAGCCGAGGTTGTACATCCTGACCCGGCCGAACATGTCGCCGAGACGTCCGAAGCTCACCACCAGCACCGCGGTGACCACCAGGTACCCCATCAGCAGCCAGAGCAGCAGGCTGGTGTTGCCCGGCTGCAGCGGATTGACGCCGATGCCGCGGAAGATGTCGGGCAGCGCGATCAGCATGATGGAGGCGTTGACGGTCGCCATCAGCATGCCGAGCGTGGTATTGGACAGGGCGATCCACTTGTAGCGGGGCCCTGGATCTGACTGCTTCAGCTGCAGCTGCCTCAGCACTGACATCCCTCCGGAGCGGGGGCCTGACGTCCGGCGCCGATCGCCCCGCGCCGCGACGGCTCCCGGCTGGCCTAAGTTAGTTGCTTCATACAAACTAACTTAGCTGGCGTAATGTTCCCGCTCGCAGGAAGCTGACTGCCGTGAGGACGAAGAACATGACCTCGCAGGCCGGATGGTGACCGTTAGCCGGCTGCTCGCCTTCGGGGAGAACATACTGCTGCAACAGAGGACCAAGCTCCGCCTTCCGGTGCTGTCCACGGCCTTCTTTGTCGCCACGACGGCGGTCAGCGCCGCAGCCCTGATAGTTCCGTCCCCTCGCGACCGCCTGGAACGCAAGCTCGGGAACTGTGACGACCGTGGCCAGCATGTCGCGCCGCAATGGAGCCCGCCGCTGGTGGGCGGGATCACATATCGGCTCTCAGGCTTTTCCGGTCCATGCCTTCGCCGCAATGGAGCCCGCCGCTGGTGGGCGGGATCACACGTCAGCTCGTCTAGAGCTTCGCGCGCGCGGGGCATGCCGCAATGGAGCCCGCCGAACCTGCGGCTTGGCGACGCCGACCTGCCACAGCCTCTCCGTGACCGCGCCGACCAAGGCGGCAGCGTCGAGGCCATTGTCGGCAACCACCGCGATATCGGCGCCGCGCGCTGTCGAACGGTGCTGGGACCGGGCAAATAACGGATCAGCGCCCGAGTAAATTCAGGTGACGATGCTCACGCTCGGTCACGACCAGGCGACTGAACCGACACTCCTCACCGTGCCAGAGAGACGAGAGCACCCGCGCGCGGTGTGGGCCCTGAACGGCGCCCGGCAAGCGGGAAAAAGCACCCTGGCCAGGATCGCAGCACAGGGGCATCCAAAATCGCTACCTCGAACTGCTATCGGCCGTGTTCCTGATCAAGCAAATCCCTGCCTGGTCAGCTGGCCAGGCCCAGCGGGCCGTCGGCACTCCCAAGCTGGCGTTCGTCGATACCGGCATTGCCTCGCACCTGCTTGGCCAGGACGCCGCCCGCCTCGGTGAGCCTGATGGAGCAGCGGGACCCATGATCGAGACATTCGTGCTGATGGAAGTTGCTCGCCAGCTCACCTGGTGCCAGGAACGCGCACGCCTCCACCACTACCGCACCAAGGACAAGGCCGAGGTGGACGCCGTCCTGGAGACCCCTGATGGCCGGGTAATCGCCATCGAGGTGAAAGCCGGGGCGACCGTACGCGGCGACGATCTGGCTGGCCTGCGCCACCTTGCCCAGCGACTGGGCCGACGGCTGATAGCCGGATTCGTGCTCTACACCGGACAGCAAACCCTCCCGTTCGGAGACCGCCTGCGGGCCGTCCCGATCGACGCCCTGTGGAAATCCGCACCCTGACGCCGCCGCCTGCCGCGCAGCGCCCGGCGACCAAGTCCAGCCCTCCCGTCTATGGGGCGCGGCTAACCTGGCCGGGAAGCGCTGAGACCGCATCGCTGGCTTGCCGCCGCAGGTCGCGCAGCTCAGCCTGCGCGACGAGCACGGCGGTCAGCCGGCGCGCCGGGTACGGCTGCTACCCCCGCTCTGCTGCCGAGCGGTATGAATCTCCTGGCTTTGCCCGTCCGGGGATCGCGGGCGATGGCCTGGGGCGCCCTCGCCGGGCGGCCGCCGGGCCCCTACTGTGAACGAAGCCGGGCAAGCAGGGTGATCCGGCCGCCCACGCCGCGGAGTTAGCTGTCCGCTTGGAGGAATCGATGACGCACCTTCCTGTCACCACCGGACGCCAGCTCGGCCGCCGGTCCTGGGCCGAGCCCTGGAAGATCAAGATGGTCGAGCCGATGCGGATGACGACGCCGGCCGAGCGCGCGCGAGCGGCCGCGGAGGCCGGCTACAACACGTTCCTGCTCCGCTCGGAGGATGTCTATATCGACCTGCTCACCGATTCGGGCACGAACGCGATGAGCGACCGGCAGTGGGCGGCGCTGATGCTCGGAGACGAGGCCTACGCGGGCTCGCGGAACTTCTACGAGTTCGAGGCGGCCGTCCGCGAGACGTACGGCTACCAGCACGTGGTGCCGACGCATCAGGGCCGCGGCGCTGAGCATCTCATCAGCCAGATCGCGATCAGCCCCGGCCAGTTCGTGCCGGCCAACATGTACTTCACCACCACGCGGGAGCACCAGGAGCGCGCGGGCGGCGTCTTCGTGGACGTGATCATCGATGAGGCACACGACCCGGTGAGCGAGCACCCGTTCAAGGGCAATGTCGATCTCGGCAAGCTTGAGGGCCTCATAACGCGCGCGGGCGCCAGCAAGATCGCCTACATCAGCCTGGCCGGAACGGTCAACATGGCGGGCGGCCAGCCGGTGAGCATGGGCTGCGTGCGCGCGGTCCGGGCGCTCTGCGACGCCTACGGGATACGGCTCTTCCTCGATGCGACCAGGATGGTGGAGAACGCGTTCTTCATCCAGGAGCGCGAAGCGGGCTACGCGGACAAGACGATCGCGGAAATCCTCAAGGAGTTCTGCTCCTACACCGACGGCGCCTGGATGTCGGCGAAGAAGGACTCGCTGGTCAACATCGGCGGCTGGCTCGCACTCAACGACTCGCAGCTGTTCGACGAGGCCCGCAACCTCGTGGTCGTCTTCGAGGGCCTGCACACCTACGGCGGGCTGGCCGGGCGGGATATGGCCGCGATGGCGGTCGGGATCGCTGAATCGGTCCAGGAGGACCATATCCGGGCCCGGATCGGGCAGGTCCGCTACCTCGGCGAGCTTCTCGACGCGGCGGGCATCCCGTTCGTTAAGCCGGTCGGCGGTCATGCGATCTTCCTGGACGCGCGCCGGTTCTACCCGCATCTGGCGCAGGACAAGTTCCCGGCCCAGACGCTCGCCGCTGAGCTGTACCTCGACTCCGGGGTCCGCGGAATGGAGCGCGGGATCGTGTCGGCCGGCCGCGACCCGAAGACCGGCGACCACAACCGGCCGAGGCTCGAACTCACCAGGCTGACAATCCCGCGGCGCGTCTACACCCAGGCCCACATGGACATCGTGGCCGAGGCAGTGGAAGCCCTCCACGCCGAGCGCGAGTCAGCGAAGGGGCTCGTGATGACGTACGAGCCGCGTTATCTCCGGTTCTTCCAGGCCCGGTTCGAGCCGCCCGGAGCTTAGCCGGGCGGCCGGCGCGGTCTATAACGAAGCCCATGCGGGTCGGAGTGGTCTTTCCCCAGACCGAGATCGGCGCGGACGTAGCCGCGGTACGCGCTTACGCCGAGCGGGTCGAGGAACTCGGCTACAGTCATCTGCTCGCCTATGACCACGTCCTCGGCGCCGATCCCGCGGCGCACGCGCCGTGGACCGGCCCCTATGACCTGCACACGACCTTCCACGAGCCGCTGGTGCTCTTCGGTTACCTGGCCGCTGTCACCGCGCTGGAACTCGTCACCGGGATCATCATCCTGCCGCAGCGCCAGAGCGCGCTGGCGGCCAAGCAGGCCGCCGAGGTCGACCTGCTCACCGGGGGCCGGCTGCGGCTCGGGGTCGGACTCGGCTGGAACGCGGTCGAGTACGAGGCGCTCGGCAAGGACTTCTCCAACCGGGGCAGGCGCATCGAGGAGCAAGTCGCGCTGATGCGGCGGCTGTGGACCGAGCAGAGCGTCACGTTCGAGGGCAGCTACGAGCGGGTCACCGCCGCCGGCCTGGCGCCGCTGCCGGTCCAGCGCCCGATCCCGGTCTGGTTCGGGGCCCAGTCGGCGCGCGCTTATGAGCGAGTCGGCCGCCTGGCTGACGGCTGGTTTCCCCAGGTACCGCCCGGGCCCAGGCTGGACGAAGCCCGTTCGATCGTGGCCGCGGCGGCCCGCGGCGCCGGCCGTGACCCGGCCACGCTGGGCATGGAGGGCCGGGTGAGCTGGACCAAGGACGGCGCGGCGAAGTTCGAGGACCACGCCGGCAGGTGGCGCGACGCCGGCGCGACGCACATGTCCGTCAACACGATGGGGGCCGGCCTCGGCGCCGTCGACGGGCACCTGGCCGTACTGGCCGAGGCGGCAGCCGCGCTCGGGCTGCGGGATGAGGGGCTGCGGGATTGAGGGGCTGCGGGATTGAGGGGCTGAGCAGCACCGCTTGGCTGGCCGGGCCGGTGCGGGGTAGTGCTGGGTAGTGCGCGGACCTGATCTTCGGCAGGAGAAGCACCTATCGTGAGCATGAGCCGGCAATCCGCCCCGGCGCGGTTGGGGGATCCTTGACGCTCGCCGACGTCACAGCCGTTACGCAGCCCGTCCAGACCTACGGATACTGGGCGGTCTTCCTGGCGGTCGGCCTCGAGAGCCTCGGCGTGCCCATCCCCGGAGAGACCACGCTGGTCGCTGCCGCCCTGTACGCGGGCTCGACTCACCAGCTGAGCCTCATCCCGCTGATGATCGTGGCCGCCGTGGCGGCCATCGTGGGGGACAACATCGGCTACCTGATCGGCCGGTTCGGCGGCTATCGGCTGCTCCGCCGTTACGGGCACTACGTGCGGGTCGACGAGGCGAAGCTCAAGGTGGGCCGCTACCTGTTCGACCAGCACGGCGGCAAAGTGGTCTTCATCGGGCGCTTCATCTCGGTGCTGCGTACCTATGCCGCGTTCCTGGCCGGGACCAACATGATGCCCTGGCGCAGGTTCCTGGTCTACAACGCAGCCGGGGGGATCATCTGGGCGGCATTGTTCACAACCGGCGCGTATTACCTCGGGACCGCTTTCCACCAGGTCAGCACGGTGGTGACCATCGTGGGCGCCGTTCTCGTGCTGGCGGTCGTGATCGCGGTGATCTTCTACCTGCGCAGGCACCTGAAACGCCTTGAGGCGCGAGCCGAGAAGGCCTACCCGGGCCCGCTCGACGACGCTAAGGTGACCAGCGGCGCCGGGTGACGCCGAGGGCGCCCGGCAGCACGCGGGGGCTACCCGTGCTCAGCGAGCCGGCCGGGCCTCCAGGTCCGCCTCGGCCACGCCATCCGCCTCGGCCGCGCCATCCGCCTCCGCCGCGCCCGCCTCTGCCGCCCCATCCGCCTCCGCCGCCCCATCCGCCTCCGCCGCGCCATCCGCCTCCGCCGCGCCATCCGCGGCGCGGCGGGCCGCCATCAGCTCCGCCACCGCCTGCGCGCCGGGATCAGCGGTGCGGCGCAGCCCGTCCAGGGCTCCGGCCTGGTCCGCCGCGCTGCGGTTCTGGCTGAGCTTGTCCTTGGCCTCGATCTGCGTCACGGCCATCTCGACGCCGACGATGCCGCGAAGCTGCCCGTCGATATATGCCGGCGGGGCATCCTCGACCCGCCAGGGGTCCGGGATATACCGTTCGTGCTGGCCGGTCAGGCGGGTCACGATGTCGCGGAGCCACTCGGCGTCACGGTGGAAGGTCACCGGCCCGGTGAAGTGCACCGTGGTGTAGTTCCAGGTCGGTACGACCCGGCCATGCTCCTTCGTGCTCGGGTACCAGGACGGGGAGATGTACGCCTGCGGGCCGTGCACGATGGCGAGCGCGGGCACGTCGGTGCGGGCCGTGCTCCACTGCGGGTTGGCCAGCGCCAGGTGGCCGAGTAGCCTGCCGTGCTCGCCGACCGAGGTGTCCCAGATGACCGGCAGCAGGGTGGAAGTCAGCCGCTCGCCATCGAAGGTGACAAGGTCGGCCGCCCCGGCCCGCTCGACGAAGGCCGCGATCTGGTCAAGGTCGTGGACAGCGAAGTGTGCGGGAACGTACATATCTTCAGCTTAGGGCTCAGTGCGGGCGTCGAGCTGGCTGGCGCAGCTACTGGCCGCGGCGGGCTCCAGTATCCGGGCGACCTAAACCACCATGGGTCCCAGCCTAAAACCAGCCCCCTGGAACTTATCCCGGATTTGGTGGCTCACCTGAACCTATATGTCCGTTATGCGGTTCATGAATCCGGTATAAGTGCTAGAAGATCTTGACCGCCGGCGCAACGCTAGAGGGCGGGCGGGACCAGCAGGCAGGGCACCGGGAGGTGGTGGCCGGGATCAAGCGCGTTGAGCATGTCGGTGAGCGCGACCGGGTCGAACGCGATGCCGATGTGGTCGGTCAGATCCAGCGGGCACTGTTTCTGCAAGGTGATGTTGGTGACATCGCTGCCGGTCAGGAATGCCGACGTGTACGGGGTGACGACCTCGTCGTATCTGGTCTCGATGACCGTGTAGCTGACACCGGGCGCCGTGTCGCCACCCGCGTTGAGGTTGGCCAGGAAAGCCGAGCCCGCTTCCTGCTCCACGCACGCCTCGCAGGCCGCGGAGACCAGGCTGTTGGAAAGGCCGAGCAGGCCGAAGTCGCTGACCAGCGTGATCAGTCCGTCGAGGCTGGTGCCGTGGCTGGATGGCGCGAGCGCGACGAACCTGCTGACCTTGGCCGCGCCGCCGAGGAACTTCAGGTAGTACCGCGGCATCATCCCGCCCTGCGAGTGCCCGACCAGGTCTACCCTGGCGGCCCGGGTGGCGGCGAGGACCCGGTTGACAAAGGCTTCCAGCTGCGCCGCGCTCGCCGAGATCTCGCCGATCGACTGGATCGGGCTGCCGGGAGTGCCGCCGTAGTTGAGGGCGAAGACGCAATAGCCGTGGTCGTAGAGCAGCGGCGAGACGGAGTTGAAGTTGTCGGCCATGTCGGCGAAGGTTCCAGGCACCAGGACCACGGGATCGGGATGGGCGCTGCTCGGCTTGCAGGACCAGTTGTTGGCCCCTGGCGGCGACGAATCCGGTGCGGCCAGCGCCTGGGCAACGCCGCCGACTGCGTTGTAGGGCACTGGCAGCGGGATCCGCGCCTGCGCGGCGGCGGCGGCCGGGCCCTGGACAGCGAACAGCACCGGCACGGCGAACGCGGCCACGACCAGACGGCAGCTGAGCGGCACCCGCAGACGCATCGAGGCTCCCTTCGCAGCCCCCCGTGGGATCTATTACTGACTACTCAGTAACCCGCCTGTCCCGAGTGTGGGCTTCCGGCGGGCGCCTGTCCAGACCCACGTCAGGCCATCGACGGCCGAACCGCGGCGAACGGGGTAGAGTCGTCCGGACCGGATCGGGCGCTCTCGCAACGGAGCGCCGCGACGGACCGGTCATCATCAGCTCGGTTAGCCAGGGAGCGAGCAACGCATGAAGGCTCTGGTAAAGGTCCGACCTGAGCCGGGGCTGCGCATCGAGGACGTGCCGATCCCTGCGCTTGGCCGGGACGATGTGCTCATCCGGGTGCTGCGGACCGGCGTGTGCGGCACGGACCTGCACATCTATCAGTGGGACGGCTGGGCGCAGGCCAACGTGCCGGTGCCGCTGGTGATCGGTCACGAGTTCGTCGGAGAGGTCGTGGCGGCCGGGCCCGACGTCGGCGACCTGCAGTCGGGTGATCTCGTGAGCGGTGAGGGTCATCTGGTCTGCGGCCGCTGCCGCAATTGCATGGCCGGGCGCCGGGTTCAGTGCGCTCGCACCAAAGGGATCGGCGTTAACCATCCGGGCGCGTTCGCCGAGTTCATCGCCATGCCGGCGACGAACGTCTGGCACCATCCGCCAGACATCGACCTCGACGTAGCGGCGATCTTCGACCCGTTCGGCAACGCCGTGCACACGGCGCTGACCTTCCCCATTCTCGGTGAAGACGTCCTTATCACGGGAGCGGGCCCGATCGGGCTGATGGCGGCGATCGTGGCCAGGCATGCCGGGGCCCGCCACATCGTCATCACCGACGTCTCGCCCTACCGGCTCGACCTGGCGACGCGGATCGGCGTCACCCTCGCCGTGGACGCGAGCACGACCACCCTCCAGGACGCGATGGGGCAGCTGGGGATGGTCGAGGGGTTCGATGTTGGCCTGGAGATGTCCGGCAAGCCGACGGCGCTGCGCGACATGCTGGCCGCGATGACCCATGGGGGCAAGATCGCGGTTCTCGGGCTGCCGACCGAGCAGTTCGGGATCGACTGGGCCCACCTTGTCCTCAACATGATCACGATCAAGGGGATATACGGGCGCCAGATGTTCGAGACCTGGTACGAGATGGCGGTCCTTATCCAGTCGGGCGTCGACATCTCCCCGGTCATCACGCACCGGTTCGACGCCATGGACTTCGACGCGGCCTTCGAGACCGTCCGCAGCTCCCAGTGCGGCAAGGTGGTCCTCAACTGGGCCGACAGGTAAAAGACCGACACAATAACGAGAGGCCAGCCAAGTGTTCGCAAACGTCCGCGAGGAAATCGGTACGGAGCTAGACAAGATCCGTGCCGACGGCCTGTTCAAGGCGGAGCGCGTTATCGTGAGCCCGCAGCAGGCCAGCATCCGTGTTCAGGACGGCGCTGAAGTACTCAACCTGTGCGCCAACAACTACCTGGGGCTGGCCGACGATCCGCGGATCATTGCCGCCGCCAAGGACGCCCTCGACCGGTGGGGCTACGGCCTGGCCAGCGTCCGGTTCATCTGCGGCACCCAGGACATCCACAAGCAGCTCGAGCACCGCATCTCGGAATTCCTCGGCACGCAGGACTCGATCCTCTACTCCTCGTGCTTCGACGCCAACGGGGGGCTGTTCGAGACGATCCTCGACGAGCAAGATGCCGTCATCAGCGACGAGCTGAACCACGCGTCGATCATCGATGGCATCAGGCTCTGCCGGGCGAAGCGGCTGCGGTACCGCAACCGCGATATGGCCGATCTTGAGAAGCAGCTGCAAGCCGCACAGGGCGCCCGGCGCAGGCTCATCGCTACCGACGGCGTCTTCTCGATGGATGGCTATCTCGCCCCGCTCGCCGAGATCTGCGCGCTGGCCGAGCGCTACCAGGCGATGGTCATGGTCGATGACTCGCACGCCGTCGGTTTCGTCGGCGACCGCGGTCGCGGGACCCCGGAACTGCACGGCGTCACCGACCGCGTCGACGTGGTCACCGGCACGCTCGGCAAGGCCCTCGGCGGCGCCAGCGGCGGTTACGCCAGCGGCCGCAAGGAAATCGTTGACCTGCTCAGGCAGCGGTCGCGGCCGTACCTGTTCTCCAACTCGGTCTCCCCAGCCGTGGTCGGCGCCTCGATCAAGGTCCTCGACCTGCTCGACGGCAGCGACTACCTGCGGGCCCGGCTGCACGAGAACACCACCTGGTTCCGCGAGCGGATGACCGATCTCGGCTTCGACATCCTGCCCGGCGATCATCCGATCGTCCCCGTGATGATCGGCGACGCGGCGCGCGCGAGCCGGATGGCCGACCTGCTGCTGCAGAAGGGGGTCTACGTCGTCGGGTTCAGCTACCCGGTCGTCCCTGTCGGAAAAGCCCGGATCAGGACGCAGGTCTCGGCCGCGCACACGAGCGCCGAACTCGAAATGGCCGCGACCGCGTTCGCAGCCGCCCGCGACGAGATGGGCTGACACCGAGCCCCTCTGGCCTCACCCGGCCACCGCTACCGGCCTGGCGTCGCGGGCCTCAACTGGCTCGCCGCATGCCTCGCACACCACCTGGCTGACCAGCCGGTGACCGCAGCGGTGCTCAAGGACGAGCGGCGGCCCGCCGGGGCCGGCCAGGTAGCGGTCGCCCCAGCGCATCAGGGAAAGGATGACCGGGTACAGTTCCCGGCCAGCCTCGGTCAGGCGGTACTCGAACCGGGCGGGATGCTCGGAGTAGGGCTGGCGCTCGAGGATCCCGGCATCCACGAGTGTGCGCAGGCGCGCGGCGAGCGTGTCACGTGGCGCACCGGTCCGCCGGACCATTTCGTCGAACCTGCGGTTGCCGAGGAACACCTCCCGCACGGCGAGGAGAGCCCATTTCTCCCCGACGATCTCGAGCGTGCGAGCCACGGAGCACACCCTTGGCTTGGTCGATACGGCCGTCATGCTCACAGTATATCGGAGTGAGTCCAATTTCTGGACGCACGGAGTGATTCCAGCTATAGTGAGTCCAGAATCCGGACTTACCAGAAGGACCCTCCGTGGACTCTCGCCCTTCGCCCATCAGCCTTCCGCCGACTACCGGCCGTGCCGTCCGGCCCGTCCCCGCCGCACCGCGGGGCGGCGCCGCACCGCCGGACACCCTGCACCGGCCCGTCCTCGGCGCCCGCCAGGTGACGGCGGTCGTCGGCGTCCTCTCGCTTGCCGTGTTCATGTCCAGCCTCGACCTGTTCATCGTCAATCTCGCGTTCCCCTACATCGGCAGGGAGTACAGCGGCACCAGCCTGTCCGACCTGTCCTGGGTCCTCAACGGGTACACGATCGTCTTCGCCGCCGTCCTGGTGCCGGCCGGCCGCTGGGCGGACCGGGTCGGGCGGCGCAGGCTCTTCATCACGGGCCTGATCGCGTTCAGTGTCGGCTCGCTGCTCTGTGGCCTGGCGCCCGGAGTCGCCGAGCTCATCGCCGCCCGGGTCGTCCAGGCGGTCGGGGCCGGCCTGATGGTGCCCGCCTCGCTGTCACTCTTGCTGGCGACGGTTCCGGCGGAGGCCCGGTCCCGCGCGATCGGCACCTGGTCGGGCCTTGCTGCCCTCGGCGCCGCGCTCGGGCCGGTGATCGGCGGGAGCCTGGTGCAGGTCAGCTGGCGGTGGGTGTTCTGGATTAACCTCCCCGTCGGGCTGGTCGCCGTCCTGCTGGCCGTCAGGGTAGTGCCGGAGAGCAAGGACGAGCGGGTCCAGGGCAGGCCGGACCTGGCGGGTGCCGGGCTGCTGGCCGCTGCCGTGGGGCTGGTCGCCTTCGCCCTCGTCGAGGCGCCCAGCTGGGGATGGGGCTCGGCCGGCTTCCTCGGCTTGCTGCTCGCCTCGCTGGCCTGCGGCGCGGCAATGGTGGCCCGCTCGCAGCGCCACCACTCCCCGGTGATCGAACTCGGGCTGCTCCGCTCCAGGACCTTCAGCGGTACGTTCGGCGCATCGATCCTCTATTACGCGGCCTTCGGGGCGTTCGTGCTCAACTCGGTCGAGTTCCTCACCGGAGTGTGGCACTACTCCGCGGTGCGGGCGGGCCTCGCCATCGGGCCAGGTCCGCTGATGGTCCTGCCGTTCGCCATGCTCGTCGCTCCCCGCCTGGCTGTGCGCCTCGGCGGCCCGGGCCGGGTGGCGGTGCTCGGCTGCGCCGTCAACGCCGGCGCGCAGCTGCTATGGTTCGCGCAGATCCAGGCGCACCCGGCTTACCTGACCCATCTACTGCCGGCCCAGTTGCTCGGCGGCGCCGGGGTCGGCCTGACGATTCCCTCGTTGCTCGGAGCCGGGAGCGCGTCGCTGACGCCGGACCGTTTCGGCACCGGCAGCGGAATCCTCAACATGGCCCGCCAGGTGGGTACCGTGCTCGGCGTCGCTGGCCTGATAGCCATAATCTCCCACCTCGCAGCCAATGATCCCGTCGCCACCTACCGCCACGGCGTCGTCCTCATCATCGCTTTCTTCGTCGCCGCCGGCATCGTCTCGGCCGCCTTGCTGACCGGCCGAGCGCCCCTTCCTGGCGTCCCGGCGGCCGCGATAAGGGGGCCACGATGACGCCGCCAGTCCCGGCGGGCGGGGCCGAATGGGGGACGGCGCGCTCTAAGTCGGTCACCTGGTACGCCCCTGAGGCTACGGTGGCCGGCGGGGCGGGCATGTCAGGTCTGCAGTTCATGCAGGCTCTGAAGGACGGCCGGGTGGCCCCGGCACCGATCGCGCTGTTGCTCAATATGCGGCCGAAGCGGGTGGAGCAGGGACTCGTGGTGTTCGAGTGCGTGCCCGACGAGTCCGTCTATAACCCGATAGGCGTGGTGCACGGCGGCCTGGTGTGCACGCTGGCGGACACGGTGACCGGCTGCGCAGTGCACACCACTCTCGACGCCGGGACCGGCTACACCTCGATCGACATCACGGTCAACTATCTGCGGCCGGTCACGCTCGGGAGTGGTCTCCTGGTAGCAACCGGCCGGGTTATCAAGCCCGGACGGCGCATTGCCCTTGCGGCGGCCGAGGTGCACGACGAAGCAGGACGCCTGGTCGCCACGGCCACCAGCAACTGCCTGATCATGCCCGCCAGCTAAGCCGCCTCGGCGGACTCCCGCGCCCAGAGCGGGCCACGGGAGACCATTGGCACGGCGGGCCGGGCCGGTGATTTTTTATCGATAGGCACCGGCCCGGCACCTTTCATGCCGCGGTCTTCCGCCTCGGCGCGGTCTTCCGCGTCGTCGCGGGCTTCGGCGCGGACTTCCGGATGGTCGCGGACTTTGGCGCGGACTTCCGGATGGTCGCGGACTTCGGCGCGGACTTCCGCCTCGCCGTGATCTTCGCCGACGACGCTGCTGGCTTCGCCGACATCGTCTTGGCCGCTACCGTCAGTGCCTTCGCCGCATTGGTCATGGCCTTGGTGGCGGTGTTCATCGCCTGCATGGCGGCGGACATCGTCTTGGCCGACGCCACGCCCTTGGTGGCCGCGGAAGTCATCCGGGTCGACGCAGTAGAGACCTTCGCCGCTGCCGACGAGACCTTCCTGGCCGCCGGCGCCTTCGCGGTCATGGCCTTGGGCGCCTTGCGGCTCCCCGGGCCCGCCGGTGCCTTACGCGTCGGCTTCCGGGTAACTGCCTTGCGGGTCCCCGGGCCGGTGCTGGCCTTGCGGGTCCCCGTGGCCGTGACGGCCTTGCGAGTCCCCGTGGCGGTGACTGCACTGCGCGTCGCCTTACCGGCGGGCGCCTTGCTGCCAGCCATGACCTTCGGCCGGCTGGCCGCAGTCATGGACACACTGTTGCCGACACGCCGGGCACGGACGATTTCCGGCGTGCCGCCGTGAATGGCCGAGTGAGTCCTAGTTTGCACTTGCATTGATCTCCCCCCATGTTGATCAATTACGGGAGACCTATTCCACGATTGGCTGCTTCTTACACACCAATGCATCATCAGGAATAAGAATCGTCGGGCGAGCTGGCCAGCGCGCTTATCCGGGCGGGTCCGCTTTCAGTTGCGGCCGGGACAGTTCCAGCCAGCTATCGAGTACCTCGGACTCGGCGTAATCGGTATCGGTAAGGAACAGCCCCGCAGTTACCGACGACCACCGCGACGCTCATCGCCGCCCCCACTCCTGCGCAAGCAACTGGTAAGAGCGGACCCGGTCGGCGTGATCGTGGGTGATCGTGGTGATGATCAGCTCGTCGGCACCGGTGGCCTCCTGCAGTTGCTCGAGCTGGTCAGCGACTTGCTGCGCGGACCCGACGAACTGGGTGTCCACCCGGTCGGCCACCAGGGCCCGGCCGGCCTCGGGCCACACGTATGCCCTGCTTTCGTCCGGGGTCGGGTACGCGATCGCGCCAGCGCCCGACCGGATGCTGTGCACCCACGGGCCGTAGCCTGCGGCCAGCTCCCTGGCGACTGCCTCGTCCTGCGCGACGACGACATCCGCGGACACGCTGATGTAGGGCCGGTCAAGCTCGGCGGAAGACCGGAATGCGGAACGATACCCCTCCACAGCCTCCAGCACGGTAGCGGGACTGACATGGTAATTAGCGGCGAACCGCAAGCCGTTCGAGCCAGCGACCTTGGCACTCTCCCCGCCGCTGCTGCCCAGGATCCAGACCTGCACAGCGGCGCCCTCACCCGGGACGGCGTGCGCTTCGACACCGTCAGCCGACCGATAGCTGCCGCGGAGCAAGGCGAGGATGTCGTCGATCTGCTCGCTGTAGTCCTGCGCGTGGGCGCCTGGTTGTTGCAGCAGCTTGCGCTGCAGCTCAAATCGCGGCGACGCAAGCAGCCGCTCAGCGCGGAACCGCGGCGGGATGCGCAGCCCGTTCGGCGCCCGGCCGTCTACTACGTGCGTCGCGCCGACGTGCCTCGGCTCCCGGTCGCGCCCGCCGTCGTGCTCGCGGCCGCGCCCGCCGTCGTGCTCGCGGCCGCGCCCGCCGTCGTGCTCGCGGCCGCGCCCGCCGTCGTGCTCGCGGCCGCGGTCGCGGTCCGGCGGCCCCCCGCCAGACCGGCCGAGGCCGAGGTCGAGGCGGCCACGGTGCAGGGCGTCGATGAGGCCGAACTCCTCGACCACCGACAGCGCGGTGCGGTGCCCGAGCTGGACCGCACCGGATCCGATCCGGATCGTTGACGTGGCGGCCGCGGTAAGCGCGAGGGCGACAGCCGGGGAGGCGCCGGCGACGCCGGGGTTGAGGTGATGCTCGGCAAACCAGTACCGGGCGTAGCCGAACCGCTCGGCGTGGCGGGCGAGGTCGATGCTGGCCCGCAGCGCCCCGCCAGCGCTGCCACCGGACGTGATGGGTACCAGATCGAGCACGGCGAGCGGCGTGGTGGCCATGGCGGCTCCTTATGTTGCGGAATCTGCGGGTAGCGGCGCGAGGCCGAGATGCTCGCGCAGCGTGCTGCCTTCGTAGTCGGCCCGGAAGACGCCGCGCTCCTGCAGCAACGGCACGACCGTGTCCGCGAGATCTCGTCACCGCGCCAGGAGTCGAAGAGCTCGCAGGTCGTCTGGAGAAAGGCCCGCGCCCGGGCGTAGCGGGCGTCCTGCGGCAGGAAGCCGCCGCGGCGGAAGTTCTCGCCGGTGAACGCATCCCACGACGTGACGACGTTCCACCCGGCCCGGCCGTCCGACAGGTGATCCAGGCTGGCGAACTGCCTGGCCACCTCGTACGGCTCGTTGAAGGTCGAGTTAATGGTGCCGGCCAGGCCGAGCCGGTCGGTCACCGCCGCGAGAGCGGCCAGGACGGTAAAAGTGTCGGGCCGCCCGACCACGTCGAGGTCATAGATCTGGCCGTGCTGCTCGCGCAGCCGCAGGCCCTCGGCGAGAAACAGAAAGTCGAACTTGGCCCGCTCGGCGGTCTGGGCCAGATGCGCGAACGAGCTGAACTCGATATGGCTGCCCGAGCGGGGGTCGCTCCACACCGTGGTGTTGTTCACGGCGGGGAAATGGGCTCCGAGGTGAATCTGCTTGACGGGCTTGGTCATGATCGGGTCCTTCGCAGCCGGCGGTCAGGCGGTGGCGTAGCGGCTGGCGGGACGGCTGAGGCCGAGTAGCCCGCGCAGCGGGCCGGCCTCGTAGGCCTGAACGCCGACGGTGAACAGCTCGGCAGGCCGCGCCTGCGGCTCACGCCACGCGGCCGGATGCCAGCCGGCTCCGTCGAGCGCTACAGCCAGGTGCAGCGGGGTAGCTGGGGGCATAGCCGCAAATCGTCGCTTCCTGGTCGGGAGGTGGGCGTGCCGGAGCCGGTCACGATCCCTCCACCAGGGTATCCCGATAGAGATTATCGACTAAATCGCCCGGCTCATCAGCCGCCGTCCTGCAGCGAAGCGACCTGGCCAGCCGGGATCCGGGCGGCTTAGCCGCCCTGGCGGCGTCCGACCCACACCGACTTGATGTTGCAGAACTCGCGGATGCCATCGACCGCTAGCTCCCGGCCATGGCCGGAGGTCTTGATGCCCCCGAAAGGCAGCTGCGGGTAGGAGGTGACGTTGCCGTTGATGAAGACCATCCCGGCGTCGAGGTCCCTGACGAACCTGGCCCGCTCCTGCTCGTCGCTGGTCCAGGCATTGGCGCCGAGCCCGAATTCGGTGCTGTTGGCCAGTTCTATTGCCTCGTCGATGTCGGCCACCCGGTAGAGGGTAGCTACCGGCCCGAAGACCTCCTCGGTATGCACGCGCATGGCCGGGGTGATGCCGGTAAGCACGGTCGGCGGATAGTACCAGCCGGGCCCGGCTGGCGACTTCCCCCCGCACAGCACCCGCGCCCCCTTGCCGACCGCATCGTCAACGAGTTCCTCGACGTCCCTGCGCTGCTGCTCCGAGGCCAGCGGGCCCACGTCGGTGCCGTCGAGCATCGGGTCGCCCACGGCCATGCCGGACATCTGCTCCACGAACAAGCGCTCGAAGTCATCGCCGACCGACTCGTGGACGATGAAGCGCTTCGCCGCGATGCACGACTGACCGTTGTTGAGACAGCGCGCGACGGCGGCCACCCTGGCCGCGGGTTGCAGGTCGGCCGAGGGCATGACAACGAACGGGTCACTGCCGCCTAGCTCGAGGACGACCTTCTTGATCTCGCTGCCCGCGATGGCCGCGACCGACTGCCCGGCCGGTCCTGAGCCGGTGAGCGTCGCCGCCTTCACCCGGTCATCGCGCAGGATGGCCTCGACCCGCGCCGAGCCGACCAGGAGTGTCTGGAAGGTCCCGCCGGGGAAGCCCGCCCTGGCGAACAGGTCCTGCATGAACAGGGCTGTCTGCGGCACGTTCGACGCGTGCTTGAGCAGCCCCACGTTCCCGGCCATCAGGGCCGGAACGGCGAAGCGCATGGCCTGCCAGAGCGGGAAGTTCCATGGCATGATCGCCAGCACCGGCCCGAGCGACTGGTAGGTGACATAGGCCTGCTCGGCCCCCACCTCGGCAGCGTCAGCGGGCTCGTCGGCGAGGAACCCGGCGGCCCGGTCGGCGTAGAACCGGCAGGCGGTGGCGCATTTGGCTACCTCCTGCCGCGCCGAGGCCAGCGTCTTGCCCATCTCCGTGGTCATCACCGCGGCGATCTGATCGCGCTCAGCGTCGAGGATGTCGGCGGCCCGGCGCATCCATCCCGCCCGCGCCGCGAAGTCGGTAAGCCGGTAGCTCGCATGTGCCTTCGCCGCTGCCGCCAGGCAGCGCTCGACCTCCTCGTCGGAGATCTCGTCATAGGTCTTCAGCGTTTCCCCGGTGGCTGGGTTAGCGGTCGCGATGGCCACGGGTCCCTCTTTTCGTTGCTGACGTTTACGTTGCTCGCGGATCCCTCGCCGGATCGCCCCTCAATCATCGCTCCTGCCCGGAAGGTGCCCGACCACACGTCCGGACCTGCCCCGGTCCGGCAATTTCCATTTCGCGACTCTTTGTAGCAGAATGCCTGCGGAGAGTCGTCAAAGCGCGGACGTTCCGCTCGCCGGGGGCACGGCGGCGGGGCCCGGACGACTCGCGCAGGCAGCAGACAGACACCAGAAGGGTGGTTCTCATGGGCGCGACCGCGTGGCGGCACGGGCTTACCGCAGCGCTTACTGGCTTATCCCTCGTAGCATGTGGCGCGACTGCACCCGCAGCGTCGGCGGGACCGAAGCCCAGGCCTCGCGGCGGGGTGACGGCGGTGCGTGACCTCCGGCGCCAGCCGATCGTGGCGGCGGCGGTCGGCCATAGCAACCGATGGGTGCGGGTGTGGCAGGACGACTTCACCGGACCAGCCGGCCACGGCGCTGACCGCAAGTTCTGGCAGTACGACACCGGCCAGGGAGTCTTCGGAAACGACGAGGTCGAGAGGATGACCACGTCGACCCGCAATGTCCACCTCGACGGCCGCGGGGACCTGGACATCACCGCGTTAGGCCGCGGCCAGTCGTGGACCTCCGGCCGGATCCAGACCAGGAGTTCCGCCTTTGCCGCTCCGGCCGGGGGCATGCTGCTGATTACGGCGTCGATCAAGCAGCCGAGCCCGCGCTATGGCCGCGGTTACTGGCCCGCATTCTGGATGCTCGGCCCCGGTCAGTGGCCGGTCACTGGCGAGATAGACATCCTTGAAGACGTCAACGCCCTGAGCCGGCACTCCGGCTCGCTGCATTGCGGCAGCCTCACTGGCGGCAACCCGGACGGCACCGCGGGCCGCTGCCATGAGCACGCCGGCCTCTCTAGCGGCCTGCTGACCTGCACCGGCTGCCAAACTGGCTACCATATCTACAGCGTGATCATCGACCGTACCCATCCTGCTGACGAGCAGATCCGCTGGTACCTGGACGGCAGGCAGTTCTACGCCGTCAGCGAGAGCCGGATAGGCCGCACGACCTGGGCCCGGGCCGTTGACCATGGATTCTTTATCATCTTCGACCTCGCCATCGGGGGCAGCTACCCGGAGAGCGAATGCGGCTGCGCTGCCCCCGCCGGGCGAACCTCCTCGGGCGGCACATTGAGCATCCGCTACGTGGCCGTCTATCACCGGCTTGCAGGGCGCGCGTGACCATCGCTTCCCGGATCTGGCGAGATCCCGTTCACCGCTCTCTTTCCCGGACGCCGCCGCCTGCTGATCGCCGCTGCCAACGGCGAGCCGCGCCACCTGGCATTCGCGTGACAGGCGGGCGTTCCGCACCGGCTCGTCCTGGCTGACCGTCAGCGCAGCGGGATGGCGAAATCGCAGTCCGGCCTGCTGTCGGCGGTCCTCGGCGGGGTGGCGAGGAAGGTCACCCGCACGCGCCCAGACCGCTCGTCACACGGTGGTGCTTGGTGCCCTAGTTGTGCAGCGTCTGCGCGACGACCTGCCATTGGGCGGGGGTAAGGTGCCGCAGCAGGCCGAGCTCGTCGTAAAGCCGCAGCGCCTTCGGCGACAGCCGGGACAACCGCGCGAACTCA
>JBEKIF010000047.1:0-35310 GCA_050011895.1 Streptosporangiaceae bacterium
CGCCGCCGCCCGGGATAAGGACATTGGCACTGGAGCCGACGGCCGCCCCGCCCGCATCTGCGCTGACGCCACCGGAGAGGTCTGTCTGGCCCTGGTCATGTCGCAATGCGGCGCTTCCTGGTGGGCGGATCTGGCAGTGACACTGAGCTGGCGGCTCGTACGCACCGGAGCGGCGCTACGAGACGGGGCGATTGACCTGTCCAGGGCTCGGCTGGTGGCCGAGGCCACCAGCGTGCTGAGCGAGGATGCGGCGCACGAGGTGGAGGCGAAAGTCCTGCCGCGTGCGGGTGACCAAACGCTGGGTCAGTTGCGCGCTGCGCTGCGCCGCGCGGTGATAATCGCCGACCCCGATGGCGCGGAGCGGCGCCGCGAAGAAGCCGAGCGCGCGGCGAAGGTTTGCCTGTACCCGAATGAAGAGGGCACCGCGACACTCGCCGGGCAGAGCTTGCCCGGGATACGCGCTGCGGCCGCGATGGCGCGGATTACCGCGATGGCGAGGGCGATGAAGGCGTCCGGTGCTGGTGGCGGCATCGACCTGCTGCGTGCCCAGGTCTTTGTGGGCCTGCTGCTGGGCACCTTGCCGTACATCCCCCCGGGTCCCGACGGGGCGCCTGACGAGCCGCCAGATGACGGCTTCGGAGACGATCCCGCTGGTGCCGCCCATAGCGAGGCTCAGTCAAGTCCCGGGAGTAACGGATCCTGCCCGGACAGCTCGGCGCCGGGTCGCGGCCAGGTGGTCCGGACTGGCGACGGTTCGGCTTCTCGCCACGGCCGTGCTGGTGGGGGAGGCGCTACGTCGCAGGAGGCTGACCAGGCTGCTGATTCACATCCGCCGGGTCCGGGGCCGCCCGGTGGTCCGGGGCCGTCTGCTGCTCCGGGGCCGCCCGGTGGTCCGGGGCCGACCGGTGGTCCGGGGCCGCCGGGTCCAGAGCGGCCCGGTGCCGCGGATCTGCCCGACCCCGGTCCATGGGAAGACGTGCCCGGACCCGACGATCGGCACGCTCCCAGGGACGATGATGACCCCGGGCCAGCGGGGGTAAGCCCGGCTCTTGGTTCGGTCGGCGGCTGGGCCGCTACGCGCGATATTGATGATGACGACGATGGGCCGCGCCCGCCTCGGTGGCCGATCCCACCCTGGCCTGCCGTGCCTGCGTCGCCGTCGCCCGGTTTCGCCCCTACGGCCACGGATTCCGCGCTCGAGGCCAATGCACGTCGTGGCTCCGGGCAGTCCACAGGCCAAGGCGGTATCTTGTCGCCGCCCGTGACCGGAATGCTCGACCTCACAGTCCCGTTCACGGCGCTGGCTGGCTTTTCAGCCGAACCGGGCTGGGTATCCCGTCTGGGTCCTGTCAGCGCGCCGGAGGCCCGCAGCCTTGCCGTGCTGGCCGCCATCGATCCCGCTGTCCGCTGGCGCGTCATCCTGACCAACCCCAGCGGTCAGGCCATCGGGGTAGGGCGAGTCCCCCGCGTTCGCGGCCGCGCCAGGGCGGATGTCGGCGTCGGCGGCGTTGATACCGGCGAGGTCAGCGGGCCCGCCCGGGCCGGGCTGGTGGGCCGCGTCACGATCACGATTCCCGAGTACGTCCTGAGCCCGACCTCGCCCGGCCAGGTCGACGACATGGCGCCTAGCGCAAGGCCCGCCGGAAATCTCGCCGCGATCCTCGACGCGGCCCTCGATACGGCAGCAACCGCTGCAGCCAAGGCTGCGCGCAACCAGGCGGCGGACCTCGGCTCGGGCGGCTGCGCCCACCAGCTCGCAGGTGCCGGCTACCGGCCCTCGCCCGGTCTCCGCGAGTACATCACTGTCCGCGACCTGACCTGCCGGTTCCTCACCTGCCGCCAGCCCGCATGGCGCAGTGACCTCGACCACACAATCCCTTGGGACAAGGGCGGGCGCACCTGCTCGTGCAACCTCGGGGGGTTGTGTCGCTTCCACCATCGGCTCAAGCAGCACCTCGGGTGGGCGCTAACCCAGTCCGCCTCCGGCATTTTCACGTGGGCCACCCCGACGGGACGCACTTACATCACGACCCCTGATGTTCACCCTTAGCCGCCGGCCGTGACCGCGAGCGCGAAGGGCAGCACTGCGCTGACTCCTGCTTCGCGGAGCACTTTGGCCGCCACGGTCATGGTCCATCCGGTCTCGATGCGGTCATCTACCAGCAGGACAGGGCCAGCGCCCCGGGCAATCGCGTCACGCAGGGACTCCGGAACCGTTAGCTCATTCCAGATGGCGCGTAGCCGCTGGGCGCTGTTGTTCTGGTGGGTGGGTTGGCCCGGGCCGCTGAAGCCGCCGGCATCAGCACGTGAATCGCGGGCGTAGGCGAGCGTGCCGAGGTAACGCAGCCGGCCGATCTCCGCGATTCGCCTGCTCAGATTGATGATCAGCTGCGGACGGGTGCGGGACGGTAGCGCCGCGACCGCGACCGGCCGCGCGGCCCAGTCCCACGCCGCAAGAACCTTCACCACCGCATCGACGATGTCGTCAGGGACTTGGTCGTCAGGGACTTGGTCGTCAGCGGAGTGAGCGGCACCCAGCAAGGCACGGAGCCTCGGGCCCCAGCCCAGGTCCGTCAGCCTGCCCACGGCGCGGCCAGGCTCAGCAGACAGTTCAGGAGCGATCTTGCCGGATACAGTGACGCCCAGGTCTTTCATACCGGTCGGCCACATCCGGCGCGGCGTGATCTCCACGCCGGGCCGCAGGAGCCGTTCGCCGGCGGCAGCGGCGTCGGCTTCTCGCACGGTGCCCGGCCAGGGCTGGCCTGTGCAATTGTCGCATCGGCCGCATGGCGCGGCCGCGGGGTCGTCGAGCTCGCGGCGCAGGTACTCCATCCGGCAATCTCGGGTGGCGACATAACCGAGCATGGCCTGCTGCTCCCGGGATCGTTCGGCCGCGACCCGGGCGTACCGGTCGGCGTCGTAGACCCAGTCCCGGCCGGTGGCCGCCCAGCCGCCGGTCACCCGGCGGACTGCCCCATCGACGTCAAGGACTTTCAGCATCATCTCCAGGCGTCCCCGGCCCAGGTCGACCCTGGTCTCCAGCGCGCTGGTCGAAAGCGGGCGGCCCGCTCCCGCGATGGCCGCGAGCGTCGCGCGCACCAGGTGCTCCGGCGGAAAGGCCAGCGAACCGAAGTAAGCCCAGATGTCCGCGTCCTCGCGGCCGGGCAGCAGGATCACGTCGGCACGCTCCACGCCGCGGCCCGCTCGGCCGATCTGCTGGTAATAGGCGATCGGCGACTGCGGGGCCCCCAGGTGGACGATGAATCCAAGATCGGGCTTGTCGAATCCCATGCCGAGGGCGCTCGTCGCCACCAGGGCTTTGAGTTCGTTGTTGAGCAGCGAGTTCTCTGCGGCTTCCCGTTCTGCATGTTCGTCGCGTCCGGTATAGGCCGCGACCTCAAAGCCGCGCTCGCGCAGGAAGCTGGCAGTCTCGTGGGCTGCCGCCACGGTCAGCGTATAGATGATGCCCGAGCCGGCCAGTTCGTCCAGGTGCTCGGCGAGCCACGCGAGGCGCTGCTGGGCCAGCGGCAAGGTGACGACTGCGAGGCGCAGGCTGCGGCGATCCAGCGGGCCGCGCAGCACGAGCGTCTCAGGCTCGTGGCCGGCCCCAAGCTGCTCGGCGACGTCTCGGGTAACCCTGGCGTTCGCGGTCGCGGTTGTCGCGAGAACGGGTACGTCGGGCGGCAGCTCGCTGAGCAAGGTCCGGAGCCGCCGGTAGTCGGGACGGAAATCGTGGCCCCAGTCGGAGATACAGTGCGCTTCATCCACGACCAGCATTCCGGCCGCAGCGATCAGCTTGGGCAGCACGAGGTCGCGGAAGCCCGGGTTGTTCAGTCGCTCCGGGCTGACCAGCAGCACGTCAACAGCGCCCGCTGACACCTCGGCGTACACCTGATCCCATTCGTCGGTGTTGGCTGAGTTCACGGTGCGGGCGTGGATGCCGGCCCGGGACGCTGCGTCAATCTGGTTACGCATGAGGGCGAGCAGCGGGGACACGATGACCGACGGCCCGGCACCGCGGGCGCGTAGCAGCGCGGTGGCGGTGAAATAGACGGCCGACTTGCCCCAGCCGGTGCGCTGTACCACCAGGGCTCGCCGCCGGTCCTCGACCAGGGCCCGGATCGCCGTCCACTGGTCCTCGCGCAGTCGCGCGCCCGGCCCCGCCAGCGTGCGCAGAAAGCGCTCAGCCTCGTCACGGCGGTCGGCGGGGGTGTCCAGGTGGACCTCGTCCCGGCCGTCAGGTGCGGCAGCCGGGCGGTTCGGTTCGGAGTCGGCCATGCCCTCTTCGTATCAGTAAGCGCCGACGACCGGCCGCGCCATCCCACGCGACACCTCTGCCCGGGCCGCCTGCCAGCGCAGAACCACGTCTGCAGCTATCGAACGCCCCAAGTCTGTTGGTATCGTTATGCCTACATGTCCAGTTAATGTATGCGAGGCGCCGCTATCCTGCGCCGTAGCGTCGGTGGAGTGGAGGCCGCGTGGAAGGCGTACAAATACTCCGGCGCCTCGAGCGAGTTATCGAGGAAACGGACTTTGCCTGGTCACTGTGTCTAGTAGGGGAGGACCAGTCGCGCAAGCTGGCTGACCTAATCAATGACCTCAAGCGTCCGGTCTCAGCCACCGGCGACGGGAAGCAAGTTGTCTCTGGATATTCCTACTGGGGCATTGAACCTACCATTGCCTGGCAGCATGCCTGCAATGACCCATATTATCCGGTCATGAAAGATGGCATCGATTCGTTTGGTCGGCGCTGGCGGACCGTACAGGCACTGCTGGGTGAGCAACAATACCATTATATCAGTCTCGGACCAGGCACGGGCGAGAAGGATCGCACAGTCCTCAGCTACCTGGAGCCGCACCATCCGGACATGTTTTACGTACCAGTGGATATGAGCGCGGAGATGCTCCGGATATGTGTACAACCCATGAGGCTGCTCTCCTTTATCCGTCAGTTTCGCCGTCAGCTTCTCCCGGTACAATTAGATTTCTCCGTCGAGGAGAACGTCGAGGAACTTGCCACGCTACGAGAAAAGCTTGTTGGTGACGAGAGTGTGCTTTTCTCTCTCCTTGGCAACACTGTCGCGAACTTCGAGGACGACGTCGAACTGATCGGGCGCTTGAGCCGACTACTCCTGAAGCCTCAGGACCGGCTCCTGCTAGAGGTGGCGACAGTCTCCGATATTAATGCTGAAACGGCCCGATCCGCGGCTAACGAATATGAGCGAAGTAAAGCCTTTCGTGAGTTCGTGACCAGCTCAATGCATCAGCATACGGATCTGCCGATCGATATGGACAGTGTAATATTTGAAGGCATCGAAGAAGGCAACCGCTCAATCCTTATAAAGATAATCTATCGTAACCAGTCCGGGCGTGATCAAGGTATAACTCTGCCCGACCGTACTGTTGTCGCCTTCCCTGAAAACGACACTATCCGGCTGCACATCACCCGCAAGTATCTTCGCAGCGCGCTGGACGCGGCTCTGAAAAGCGCCGCGCACCTCTCCGTAGAGGGCGCAGCCCATACTGATTCGGTGGCCCGCGGGGGGGTCCACCGATTTGGCCTCGATCTGATACTACTCTCCTACGGAGATACCGGCGGCAGGCCAGCCAGCCCGGTGCGAGACCTCTTCCGAAACTCTCCCCGGTGAGCAGGTCAGCAACCCAGCGATCGGACTCTGGCTACCGAGGCCATTCGGCAGATCGTCTCCGGCTCACGCCACGGCGCATAATCGTGGTCGCCACGGCGAGCAGCCTCGTGTTGTCGTTCATCCTTAGCGCACTCTGGTTCATTTTGGTACGTGGGACATTGCGCTTCGAGCCAGCGGTGGAGAGCCTCGGTCTGCTGGCCGGCATTGCTGGCCTGGTAGCCGAGCGCAGAGCCAATGCTGCGGAGCAGCGGGATCGGGCGCTTACTGCCGTCCGCAATGAACTAAATGTCAACAACGAGATTCTGGACGCCCTCACTCGGAGCGCCGATTCTGTCCCACGCCGTGAGATCTACCGGCGACTCTACTCATCGGCTGTCGACGCGGCGCTGTCTTCTGTCGTCCTGCTACCTAAGCGGGACGAGCTACTTTCAGCAAAGCTGCACGAGTGGCGTAACACTGTCGAGACCTTTAATCATCAGCTGGCTGTCGCTGAGATTCTCGCATTCACCGGTGAGTCCGAACACGTGTTGATGGAGCTGCACGAGGCATTGCACAGTAATGATGGGCCGATCAAGGGAATCAGAGACCAGCTGGATGCTGTAATGGCTAGCCTGACATAGCGCGCAGACCGCGCGACGCGCTGGCCCGTAGCCGGGCTGCTAGGACGAGGCGGTGATCGCCATTGCTGCCGACTATACGTGGTTCGATGGAGTTTGAGCCGTTTCCTCCTATTGCCGGCAGCATGCCCGACGCACTAGTGGACATCGTGCGAGAGGTCGGCTTCGACGCTTTCCCTGACGATCCATCACACCGCAGTGCGGTGGCAGGTCGGGTGCATAACGGGCGTCGGTCGGCTGATGCTATTTGACGGGCACCCGACTGCTTATTCCGATAACCTAATCGCAAGCACGCGGTGTCCGATTACTAATGCCTACAATAACGAGCAAACCGGATATGGGCGGCAATGAAATGCGGGCGCGTCGGCCGCCCGTAAGATGGAGGAGGCTATGGGTCATCGGTCGCTGGGAGTCCGGTTAGCCGTAATGGTGGCAATCTGCCTGCCAGTCGTGTGGGTTGGCGCCTCGGGGCCCGGCGCGCTGGCTGCGGCGGCCCACCCGGCGGCGGCCGGCGCCGCCCACTCCGCGCGAATCACGCATCGCGACGGTGCGGCGCTCGGCGCAATCCGGGCGGCTGGGAGGAAAGCGGCCCCTTGGCTCCCGGACTCAGGGCCGGCGACGAAAGCCGGGCTCGCCGCACCCCCCATGAGTTCCGCGATGATCCGGGCCAACGCCGACAAGCAGGCGATGGCCAGGTCTTTTCTCGTGACGATGACGCGGCGGGCCGGCCGGATCAGCAAGTGCGCGAAACGGCCATGCCGGGCCGGCCTCCCAGTAGCGCGGGACCTCAAGCCCACTCAGCGCAGGCAGGTCACCAACTACTTCTGCGGCCCAGCGACTGTCACGGAGATGCTCGCCCAGATGAACGTCGCCGTGCGCCAGCGCAAGGCAGCCAGGGAACTCGGCACCACGCAGGCCGGCACAGCCTGGTCAGATTCCTCCGGATACCCGGTGCCCGCGGTACTCAACGAGAACCAGGGCATTAACGATTACGTCGCGGTTGGCCTCCCCTGGGTACCGAGCAGATCGGACCTAAGAGCCTACGAAAGGGATCTGGTAACCGATATCAATCATGGCGGCGGGGCACCGCTGGCGGGCGACGCCTATGAGGTTCCCGGCGGTCCGCATCTGGTCGGGCATCCGGCCAGCCTGACAATCTTCCATTGGTTCGATATCAGGGGATACCGGAATTCCGGGGCTACCACGGATTATGAGGATTCCGTGCACGGGGCGTCGAGCATCGGCTGGGGTGCCTCGGTCCCCGCGTATTCGTCGCTGGCCTCGTCCGTCATCGTGAACATCGTCGGGGCCCGTGGCTACGACTGGTAGCCGGTTATGGTCGGGCAGGCGGGCGGCTACGGCGTTGCTCGCCGTGGCTGGCCTGGCCTGTGCCGGGTGCGGCGGTGGCCAGGTGGCGGACGGATCCGGTAAGGCCCGGGCCGCGGTTCCTGGTCGCCACGCCTACGCAGGCCGGCCGCCGCAGGATCCGCCCGCGTCTTGGTCGGTGCTCTGCGCTGTGCCGCCCGGCCGGGACCTGCGGGCAGACCTGGGGCGCACTGTTCCTGGGTCGCTGCGCGCCAAGGTCATCCCGCTGGGCGTATCGGCGAGCGGACAGGACGTTTACGCGTCAGTCTGGACGCCGCAGTTCGCCGGGGTTGCCGCGGTCAGCCTGGCTACCGGCGGCATGCGGAAGATCCAGCAGTTCGGCAACCGGGTGACGGACCAGGCCGACGGATCCTCGGACGGCGGCTGGCTGGTGTGGGAGGAGACCTATTCCCTGCAGAGCCTCGACGATTTCACCGTCTATGGCTGGGATCCGGTCACTGGCCGGCTGCTCAGGCTCGGACAGTCGCTGCCCGGCGCGGGCGGAGCGCCGTGGCCTAGCCCGTGGCATCCGCCGGCGGTCAGCGGCCATTACGCAGCGTGGGCCCAGGGATATGGTCCCGACGGCGAAGTCGAGGTCCGGCTGGCCGATCTCGCCACTGGCCAGGTCAGGGTGATTCGGACGGGCCATACCCAGCCGCCGTTCTTCGACGGGAGCCTGGTGGTCTGGCCGGAGTCCGACCGGCCTGGCGCGCAGACGAGCCTGCGCGCGTTCAGCCCGGTGACTGGCCGGCCGGCCAGACTGCCCCCGGCGCTGCGGGCGGTGCACGGGACTGAGTTCGTGGTAACAGACGGGACCAGGACCGCGTACTTCAGTCCTGACCTCACCGCGCTCTACTACTCGCGGGCGCCGGGTCAGCAGGCCCGGATCGTGCTCCGGCTGCCCGTCGGCGTCGAGTTCGCCGACCTCGCTATGGGTGCTGGCTGGATCGCCTGGACCACCACGGCAGCCACCTATCTGGCCAGCACGACAACTGGTACCTATACCCAGGTGACTCCTGAGTACGGGATCGCAACTGGGTCAGGCTCGGACGTGCTGATCTCTGATGCGGCGAGCGGCAAAGCGGCCGGCAGCAAGGCGGCCAGCCTGATACTGCCGATGCATGTTGTCGGCCCGGCCGGCTTGGCCTGGCCAGGTTGCCGCGTCGGCCGGAGCCACTGACCTGTCGCGCAGCGAGCCGCTTGGCTGGTGTCCCAGCAAGCCGCTGGCCGGTCTGGCCCGCAGCGGTACGCTGCGGCAGCGGACGAGAGACGGGAGGATCGCTGCTATGACCTTCCAGGGCTGGCCCGAGGACGCCCTCGACTTCTACGAGGGCCTGGAGGCAGACAACACCAAGACGTACTGGACCGCGCACAAGGCGACCTACGACACGCTGGTACTCGGCCCGATGGCCGAGTTGCTGGATGAGCTCGGCCCAGAGTTCGGCGAGACCAAAATGTTCCGTCCGTATCGGGATGTGCGGTTCAGCTCGGACAAGTCGCCTTACAAGACCCACCTGGGCGGCGTCATCGGTAGCCGCGGCTACGTCCAGCTGTCCGCGAACGGCCTGGCGGCGGCCAGCGGGATGTACGAGATGGCGCCCGAACAGCTGGAGGCATACCGGAGAGCGGCGGCAGACGACGCGGCCGGCAAGGAACTCGAGCACATTATCGGCGCGGTCAAGGGCCACGACATCGAGGTGCACTCCCGCGAGGTACTGAAGACCGCGCCCCGCGGGTACCGGCCCGATCATCCGCGCATCGAGTTGCTGCGCTACAAGGGCCTGTGGGCATGGAAGGCCTGGGCAGTTGAGCCGTGGCTGGGCACGCCAGCCGCGAAGCAGCGCGTTGCCGGCTTCCTGCTCGCGGCCCGACCGCTAGCGCAGTGGCTCGACGTGCACGTCGGGCCATCGACGGCAGGTCCAAAGCGACGGCGCTGACGGCAGGTCCAGTACGGCGGCGCTGACGGCAGCAAGAGAGCGGGGGCGGGCCTCGATGGCCTGCCTGGGCGCGGCTCCGGCCCGGCTTCGGGTCAGAGCTTGCTGCACTCCGGGCACAGACCGAACAGTTCCACCGTGTGATCCACGGCGGTAAAGCCGGCCTCGGCCGCGACATGTTCCGCCCAGCGCTCCACGGCGCGCCCCTCGACCTCGACGCTCTTTCCGCAGTTGCGGCAGGTCAGATGATGGTGATGCGCATCGCTGCGGCACTTGCGGTAAAGCGTCTCGCCGCTGGCGTCCCTGATCGAGTCCAGGGTTCCGTCCTCGCTGAGCACTTGAAGGTGCCGGTAGACGGTAGTCAGGCCGACGTGCTCGCCCCGGCTGCGCAACTCGGCGTGGATCTGCTGCGCGCTGCAGAATCCGGGCAGCCCGTCGAGCACCGCTGACAGTGCCTCGGCCTGCCTGGTGCCGCGGACCCGGGTGCCACGGGCCAGTGGCGCCGCGGGCCGTGATGCGGCGGCGGCCCGGGGCGGGACGGCCGACCGCGGCGCCGCGGCGGGCCGAGGGGTGGTCACACACGCACGGTAGCAGCCCCGTGCCGGTTTCCCGCAGCCGCGCAGGGGGCCAGCAGCCCGCGACGAGCCGGCCCGGCGGCCTGGGCCAAGATGGAGGGATGGCTAACCGGCTGAGCACCGCGACCAGTCCCTACTTGCTGCAGCACGCGGGCAATCCAGTGGACTGGTGGCCGTGGTCCGATGCGGCGTTCGCTGACGCGCGCAGGCGCAACGTCCCCGTGCTGCTCTCGGTGGGGTATTCCGCTTGCCACTGGTGCCACGTGATGGCCCACGAGTCATTCGAGGATGCCCAGACCGCTGACCTGATGAACGAGAATCTGGTGTCGATCAAGGTAGACCGGGAGGAACGGCCCGACGTGGACGCGGTCTACATGGCCGCGACCCAGGCGATGACCGGCCAGGGCGGCTGGCCGATGACTGTCTTCATGACACCCGACCGCGACCCGTTCTTCTGCGGAACCTATTTTCCCAGGGAGCATTTCCAGCGGCTGATCCTCGGCGTGGCCAATGCCTGGCGCGAGGATAGCGGCGACGTGGTGGAGCAGGCCAAGCGGATCGCAGGGGCGCTGGCGGAGCGGGCCATTGCCGCAGGCCCCGGCAGCTGGACGGGTGAGCGGCCTGGCGCCGGCGGGCCGCGGCTGATGGGGGCGTGCCAGGCCGCGGTCGCCGGGCTTGAGGCGGCTTACGACGCTCAGCGCGGTGGATTCGGCGGTGCGCCTAAGTTCCCGCCCTCGATGGTGCTGGAATTCCTGCTCAGGCATTATGAGCGGGACTCCGGGGCCAGCGGATCGCTGGCTCTGCGGATGGCGGCAGGAACGGCCGAGGCGATGGCCCGTGGCGGCATCTACGACCAGCTTGGCGGCGGGTTCGCCCGGTATAGCGTGGATGCCGACTGGGTGGTGCCGCATTTCGAGAAGATGCTCTACGACAACGCCTTGCTGGCCAGGGTCTACGCGCACCTGTGGCGGCGGACAGGTTCCGGGCTTGCCCGGCGGGTGGCGGCGGAGACCTGCGCCTGGATGATCACGGAGCTGCGGACAGACCAGGGCGGCTTCGCGTCGGCGCTCGATGCGGACAGCGAGGGCGAAGAGGGCAAGTTCTATGCCTGGACTGGCAGCGAGCTCACGGATGTGCTCGGGCCCGGCGACGGCGAGTACGCGGCCGGGGTGTTCGGCGTCACCGAGCATGGCACATTCGAACATGGCCGCTCGGTGCTGCAACTTCGCGCCGATCCCGCCGATGCGAGGCGCTTCGCGCGGATCCGGACGGCCCTGCTGGCGGCCAGGGAACAACGGGTCCGCCCGGCCAGGGACGACAAGATCGTCGCTGCCTGGAACGGCCTGGCCATCGCGGCCCTCGCTGAGGCCGGCCTGTTGCTTGAGCGGCCGGAGTTCATCGGGGCCGCCCGGGACGCCGCTGAAGCGATCGCTGGGGTGCATCTCAACGATGGCCGTCTCGCCCGGACGTCAAGGGACGGTGCCGCGGGGAGCAGCCCGGGCGTCCTCGACGACTATGCGTGCGTGGCGGACGGGTTCCTCGCGCTGTCCGGCGTGACCGGCGAAGCAGCCTGGCTGACGCTCGCCGGGCAGCTTGTGGATACCGCGCTGGACCGATTTGGCGATGGCACGGGCGGCTTCTATGACACCGCGGACGACGGCGAGCAGCTGATCTACCGGCCGGCCGACCCTGCCGACGGGCCAAGCCCGTCCGGTGCGTTCGCCGTGGCCGGGGCGCTGCTCAGCTATTCGGCGCTCACCGGG
This sequence comes from Streptosporangiaceae bacterium, assembly GCA_050011895.1. Lineage (GTDB taxonomy): Bacteria > Actinomycetota > Actinomycetes > Streptosporangiales > Streptosporangiaceae > DATBGO01. The sequence goes on from JBEKIF010000047.1 coordinate 11,903, forward strand.
TCTGCGCGGCATGCCGAAGCAGCGGCAGCCGCGCTCGGGCCGCTACCGGCCATCGCCTCGAGGTTCCCGCGGGCCGCGGGCTCAGGCCTGGCGGTGGCGGAGGCGCTGCTGTCGGGCCCGGCCGAGATCGCCATTATCGGGCCGCCCGACGATGAGCGAACGACGGCGTTGCACGCAATGGCTTTTGCCGCCGCGCCGCCCGGCGCGGTGATCGCGGTAGGCGACGCTGACGGCAGCGAGGTCAACGCCCAGGGCTCAGCCGCGGCGGACGACGGCCGGGATCGCGACGACGGGACGGATGCCGGCGCCCAGCCTCGGCCAGGGCAGCCAGCGATCCCCTTGCTGGCCGGCCGTGGGCTGGTCGGCGGCAGGCCGGCGGCCTACGTCTGCAGGAATTTCGCCTGCCGGATGCCGGTGACCGACCCGGAGCAACTGCGCGTCGAGCTTGAGGCTGCCGCACGGCAGTAAGCGGCTTGGCGGCAAGCGTGCGGCAGCACCATTACCGGCGCCAGCCGGCGCTTGCCCGATGAGCATGACTGCGGCGATGATGGGAACTTACGTATCGACGCGTGCGCATCATTCGCGCAATGCGGACGGTGGGGTGACAAACCGAGGCCAACGGCCTCATGCCGAGGGGAGTGCGGGTGCGCAACGTGGCCCGTCGCGCGCTGCCCGCGCTCGGTGTCGGCCTAGCGCTGCTCACGGTCGCGGCCGCCAAGCCCGCTTCTGCTCAGCCCGCTTCGGCCCGGCCCGTGTCGGCCCAGCTCACTTCGGCCCAGCAACCGCTGACCTCTGGTCCGGCGCATACCGGGCTGGCCATCGCCTTCGCACGTGTGCACGACGAGATCACGTCCTGGGGATGGGATCTGCCAGGGAATATCCGTTCAGATCCGCACACGGTGAACGTCGCGAGCTTGTTCTCTCAGGCCGGGCCTAGCGCCCTGCCGCGGCTGCGCGGGCTGCTGCAGGCCGATTTGCTCGTCGTGGCGCCCACCTCGCTGCCCCGCAATGCTGCGGCGGCCTTGCGGCGGCTGCCTGGTGTGGTGGCCGCCGAGCAGGTCGATGCGGCCAGGATCCAGGTGGACGGCAAGTTCATCGCGATGCTCGGCGTGAATCCGGCGGCGTTCCGCGCGTTCGCCGCCAAGCCGACCGCTGAGTCGCAGGTGCTGTGGCGCAACGTTGCGGCAGGTGGTGCGGCGATGTCCTACACGATGGGCAAGCTGGACAAGCTGTCGCTGAGCAGGCCGCTGCGGGTGGCCGGGCGCAGCACTGAGGATGTGCGGGTGGCCGGTTTCGGCACGGTGGGGATCGCCGGCGTCGACGCGGTCGTCTCCGATCAGGTAGCACGTTCGCTGGGGATCCCGGCAGGCAACGCGATCGTGGTCAGCGCGCCGCATGCGGAACTTGGCGCGCTGATGAAACGGATCGCCGGGCTACTGCCGCACAGCGCCAACGTCGCTGCCCTGGTCGCGCAGGCTCCGTCCTCGGGTGTCCCGCTGGCCTCGGGCGCAGCCGGGGCGGCCGGAGTTGCCGCCGGCAGTGGCCCTGGCCTGTCGCCCGCCGAGCTCTCCGTCTTCCTGAAGGCTGCGGTAAGCCGCCTGGGCCTGCCGTACGTGTGGGGGGCGGCGGGACCGGGTTCCTTCGACTGTTCTGGCCTGGTGCAGTGGTCGCTGGCCCAGGCGGGCGTGGTGATGCCCAGGGTGGCGGTCGATCAAGCCCGCGCCGGGCCGCAGGTGCCGCTGAGCCAGCTCCAGCCGGGGGACTTGCTCTTCTATCACACCGACCCCACAGCTCCCACGTATATCTCGCACGTCGCCATTTACCTTGGCAAGGGCCTGATGATCCAGGCGCCGGAGCCGGGCATGGACGTGCAGATCGTGCCGGCCGACTTTGGCTCCGGCTTCGCCGGCGCAGTGCGGGTATATCCGCGGGTCGCCGCGGCCGCTGCGGCAAGTCCGGTGGGCTGACCAGGCAAGAGTCGCCGCAGCCGCCGCCAGTCCGGTGGGCTGACCAGGCGAAGAGTCGCCGCGGCCGCCGCGGCCAGTCCTGCGGGATGACCCGGGCTGAGCCGGTTGGCGGCTCCCGGACCGGCTGGTGTCGCCCGCGCTGCGTCCGGCCGTTCGAGCTGATCGGCGGTCCGGTCCGGTGGTTCTGGCTAAACCGCGGATCCAAGGTGCCCCGCTTGCCGCGATGTCAGTGGTGTGTAATTATGATTACATGAGTACTGAAGAAACGACGGGAACCTCACTGGCCGAGCACCTTCGCGGTTGGTTCACCGGACGGATGCCCAGTGACTGGTTCAGCGACGTGCCGGACGTCACACTGGACCGCGAAGAGGTCACGGTAATCGGAGCTCTGCCTGATCCGCAGACCCCCGCGGGGTCCAGCGACGCCGAGCGCGCCGCTGCGGCCGATGGCCGAAGCCGCAGGTTCCGCGAGGAAACCCGCCAGCTGCGGATCGAGATCGCCCGCGAGGCCGAGCATAAGTTCGGTCGCAAGGTCTCCTGGGGCGTGGTCTGCGAAGGCAGGAAGGTCATGTTCACCACGTTCTCGGTACCGGTGATGACCCGGCTGCGGCAGCCTGAGCGGCTCGTACTCGACACGCTGGTCGACGCCGGGGTGGCCCGCAGCCGCAGCGATGCGCTCGCCTGGTGCGTTCGCCTGGTGGGGGAGCACGAGGATAGCTGGCTGGCTGACCTTCGCGAGGCGCTCCGCAAGGTCGAGCAGGTGCGGGCTGAGGGGCCCGGATCCTGATCGCCTGAACCCGGCTCGCCTGGCGCCCCGGTGACGAGAACGGCCGCACCACCTGGCCGTTTCCTATGTCGATCCGTGGCCGGGCAATGCGGTGCCGCCCGCGGAGTTCCTGCTGATCCTGAACAAGAACGGGAACATCGTCCCCGGCGTGGCCAGGCTGAACCGCGAGCATCCGGCCGCCTACGTCGGCGGGGGGCCTGGCGCCGCCTGACCCTGGCCCCGCCAGGTGTTGACCCGGGCCTCGCGGCGGCCGCGGCGTGGGGGTCACGAACCGAGCGAGGCTAATGTTAACGTTCCGTCATGGGGGAACTACGTTGCGTTGATGGCTCCGTTCTCACGGTTGTCCCAGTTCCCTGCCGTGACCGCGCCGGGAAGCCCTATGAGATAACCCTGCAGCTCAGCCGCGATGGTCAGCCGTTCGCGAGGGTCGGCGAGCGCTGCGGGTTCCGGTTGTCCCGGCTCGCCGGCAGGGTGAGCGTCGCGCGCGGTGACCCGGAACAGGCAGCCGCGTGGCCCGATCCCGATGACCGTTTTCCTGATGCCGGGGATGACCCCGGCGCGCTGGGGTCGCTGCGCGACTATCCGCCAGCCGAACGCGAGTACTTCTTGCTCCGGTCCAGGGACCGGACGGATCTGCCTGGAGCCGGAGAACTCCGGTGCATGCTGCGGTCGAGTGCGCAATGGCTGGGCGGCCCAGGGGAGCCGGGCGGGATTCAGCCAGGCGGCGAGCGCTGGGTCGACGGATGGCGGCTGACCCGCCGCGCGGTCATCGAAGCGTGGGGCGCCGGAGGAATTGGCGTGCGGGCCGTGCTGACCTCAGCCGATCTCATGACATTTTTGGATACGGTGCTAAGCGAGCCAGATGCAGAGGCCCAAGTGGCCCCGGCACCGGCGGGGGCGAAGCGAGCCAGCAGGCTGCTGGGCGGCATCAGGAGGCCGGCCCGGCGGCGAGAAAGGGTGCCGGATGGGACTGCGCGATCTCGTCTACCGGCTCTACGAGCACAGGCTCGAGGCGTCGCTCTCGCCGGAGGCGATGCCCAGGCATGTCGGGGTGATGTGCGACGGTAACCGAAGGTGGGCCCGGTCAGCCGGACTGCTGGACGTCAGCAGCGGGCACCAGAAGGGCGCCGACAAGATCTTCGAGCTGCTGCAATGGTGCCGCCAGACCGGCGTCGAGGTCGTAACCCTCTGGCTGCTGTCCACGGACAATCTCAGCCGCCCGGCGGCTGAACTCGACCCGTTGCTGCGGATCATCGAAGAGACCGTCCGTGAACTGGCGGCCCAGAACTGGCATGTCAACCCGATGGGAGCGCTTGACCTGCTGCCCGTGGAGACCGTCCAGGTGCTGAAGGACGCCGGCGAGGCGACGGCAGCTCGTACCGGGCTGCTGGTCAACGTGGCCGTCGGGTACGGCGGCCGGCGGGAGATCGCTGACGCGGTGCGGTCCCTGTTGCAGGATCACGCGACCAGGGGAACCACGATCGAAGAGCTAGCCGAGATCCTGGACGTCGAGCACATCGCCGAGCATCTGTATACCGCCGGCCAGCCCGATCCGGACCTGGTGATCCGCACCTCAGGGGAGCAGCGGCTTGGCGGGTTCCTGCTCTGGCAGAGCGCGCAGTCGGAGTTCTACTTCTGCGACGCTTACTGGCCAGCCTTCCGCCGGGTTGACTTCCTCCGCGCGCTGCGCTCCTATGCGGCGCGGCACCGCAGGTTCGGCAGCTGAGCCAGGAAAACAACGAGGATCCAGAACGGGCCAGCAGCCAGCCCCCCAGCCCCGCAGCCCAGCGACATCCCGGCGACACCCGGGCCCCGTGCGGAGAGCATGATCAAGTCGCTGGAGAGCATGATCCACAGGCCCGACGGTGCCTGGCGTGTCTGGCGGGTTAACAGCTTGTTGCGGTACTTCCGGGATAAGGGTGACCGAGGGTACCGTCAGACCTGACGGGCGGTGCGTAGCCGCCCGACGGGAAGGCCCTCGAGATCCTCGAGCTTCGTGTCCTGGCACGCAGGCGAGACGAGCGAAGGGCCGGCGCCCGGCCCGTCGCTGGCCGGTCCCGGTCCCGCCGACACGTCTGTGTCCGAACGCGGCGTCGGCCTCGGCGCCCAGGGGAGAGCGAGTGGCCAGTAATTCAGCGAGTCCATCAGCCAGCCGCCGCACTACAGCGGCTAGCGCAACCAGCGGTACCAGGTTCACTTACGTCCTTGACACCAGCGTCCTGCTGGCCGACCCGGCTGCCATCGGCAGGTTCGCCGAGCACCGGGTCGTCCTGCCGGTCGTGGTGATTACCGAGCTGGAGGCCAAACGTCATCACCCCGAACTTGGCTACTTCGCCCGCCAGGCCCTCCGGCATCTGGATGACCTCAGGGTCGCCTACGGCAGGCTGGACGCCGACCTGCCGGTGGGCGACCAGGGGGGCACTGTCCGGGTCGAGCTGAACCACGCCGACCCTTCGGTCCTGCCGCCCGGGTTCCGCCTCGGAGACAACGACACCAGGATCCTCTCGGTGGCGCGCAGCCTGGCCGCCGAAGGCGAGTGCGTCGTCCTGGTCAGCAAGGACCTGCCGCTGCGGGTAAAGGCCGCCGCCGTCGGCCTGCCCGCCGAGGAGTACCGGGCCGAGCTGCCCGCTGACTCCGGCTGGACTGGCATGCGGGAGGTTGATCTCACCGCGGCCGAGATCGACGAGCTGTACAGCTCGGGCAGGCTCGACTGCGCTGCAGCACGCGACCTGCCCTGCCACACGGGGCTCGTGCTGCTGTCGGGCTCGGGCGCCGGCAGCGCGCTCGGCCGGGTGCAGCCAGACAAGTCGGTCCGGCTGGTCCGCGGTGACCGTGAGGTGTTCGGGCTGCGGGGCCGCAGCGCCGAGCAGCGGATCGCGCTTGACCTGCTGCTCGACGCCGACGTCGGGATCGTCTCGCTCGGCGGGCGGGCCGGCACCGGTAAGTCCGCGCTCGCTCTCTGCGCGGGCCTCGAGGCGGTCATGGAGCGGCACCAGCACCGTAAGCTGCTCGTTTTCCGGCCGCTGTACGCGGTCGGTGGCCAGGAGCTTGGCTACCTGCCCGGCTCCGAGGCTGACAAGATGAATCCCTGGTCACAAGCGGTGTACGACACGCTGTCCGCCGTCACCTCGCAGGATGTGATCGACGAGGTGCTGTCCCGCGACATGCTCGAGGTGCTGCCGCTGACCCACATCCGCGGCCGGTCGCTGCACGACTCGTTCGTCATCGTGGACGAGGCGCAGTCGCTGGAGCGCGGGGTCTTGCTGACCGTGCTGTCCCGGATCGGCTCCGGCTCGCGGGTGGTGCTGACCCACGACATCGCGCAACGGGACAACCTGCGGGTCGGCAGGCACGACGGCGTTGTCGCGGTGATCGAGAAGCTCAAAGGGCATCCGCTGTTCGCGCACGTCACGCTGGTCCGGTCCGAACGCTCCCCGATCGCCGCGCTCGTCACCGAGATGCTGGAGGACGCTGTCCTCTGATGCCGAGTGGCCGGAAGACGCAGTCCTCTGCTGCCCAGAGGCCAGGGGGCGCTGTCCGCCGCTGCCGAGAGGCCAGAGGACGCCGCACGCCCTGATCCGGTGGCTTCGGCCAGGAGTCGCAAAGGGGGCCCTGGCACGGTACGGTGACCAGCGTCATGAGCAATCCGCCCGACGTGCCAGACGCACCTGACGCACCTGACGCACCCGGCAGCGCAGCTGCTGCCGGGCTGCGGCGCAGCGCTACGCCGCCGGACCCGGCCAGCGCTGTAGCGATTTCCGTCGTCATGCCGCTTCGGAACGAGGAGCGGCACCTCGAGGAATCGGTCCGGTCTGTGCTCGGCCAGGATTACCCGGGCGAGATCGAGCTTGTGCTTGCCGTCGGCCCGTCCCGCGACCAGACCCTTGAGATCGCCGAACGGATGGCGGCCGCTGACTCCCGCATCACCGTGATTCCCAATCCCAGTGGGCGGATACCCAGCGCCCTCAATGCGGCGATCAAGGCGTCACGGCACTCGGTCGTCGCGCGGCTCGACGGCCATGCGCTGCTGCCGCCTGGCTACCTGCGGACCGCGCTGGCCGTCCTGGAGGAGACGGGCGCGGACGACACCGGCGGCATCATGGCCGCAGTCGGCGTGACGCAGTTCGAGCGGGCCGTCGCGTGGGCGATGACCTCCCCGGCCGGGGTCGGGGCGTCCCGGTTTCACACTGGCGGCCTTCCCGGTCCCGCAGACACGGTCTACCTAGGCGTCTACCGGCGGGCCGCCATCGAGCGGGTGGGCGGCTACGACGAGACGTACCAGCGTGCCGAGGACTGGGAGATGAACCACCGGATCAGGCTGGCTGGCGGACTGATCTGGTTCCAGCCCAATCTGCGGGTCACCTACCGGCCCCGGGCCAGCGTCCGCACGCTTGGCGCGCAGTACTTTCACTACGGCCGGTGGCGCCGGGTGGTGGCGCGCCAGCATCCGGGCACGATCAACCCGCGCTACCTGGCACCGCCGCTGGCGGTGCTCGCGATGGCTGCCGGGATCGCCGCGGGCCTGGTCGGCCTGACGGCGGGCGGGCCGCTTCGGTGGCTGGCCCTTGGCTTCGTGATTCCCGTCGGCTACCTGGCCGGGATCCTTGCCGTCACCGCGACGGCGGCCCGCAGCCTCGGCCTGCCCGTGCTGGCGCGGCTGCCGGCCGCGCTGGTCACCATGCACGTCTGCTGGGGCGTGGGATTTCTGACCAGCCCGCGGAGCCTGATGCCAGGCGGTCACAGTCCGCGCGCCTGACCTGCCCCGCCTGGTCTGCGCCGCCTGGTCTGCGCCGCCGGAACCATCCGCGCCCGGTGGGCTACCTACCAGCCAGCAGGCGGCGGACCACGCGCTCAGCGGCGTGGCCGTCATCGAGGCCGCAGTACTTGGCGGCGAAGGCACTGTATGCCGCTCGGTATGAGCGCTCAACCGCGCTGATATCCCTGAGGGCGGCGATGACCTCAGCCGAGGTGGCCAGCAGCGGGCCCGGTGCGGTCGCCTCAAAATCGAAGTAGAAGCCGCGTAGCGTGTCCCGGTAGCGATCGAGGTCGTAGGTGAAGAAGAGCATCGGGCGGCCGGTACCCGCGAAGTCGAACATGGCCGATGAGTAGTCGGTCAGCAGCACGTCGCTGATCAGATAGAGGTCGGTGACGTCGGGGTAGCGGGTGACGTTGACGGCGAAGCCGTCCGCCGCCCGGTCAGGGAGGCTGTTCCGCATCTGGGTGTGCAGCCTGATCAGCAGGACGTGGTCGGAGCTGAGGGCGGCGGCAGCCGCTTCGAGATCCAGTTCCAGCTCGAACCGGTAACGCCCCCGGTCGGCCGCGGCATCATCACGCCAGGTGGGGACGTACAGCACAATGCGCTTGTCGGCGGGCAGGCCCATCCTGTTCAAGATGGCCGCCCTCCGTTCGGCCTGGCCCGGGCGGTGCAATGCGTCGTTGCGCGGATAGCCGCACTCCAGGATCTCTCCCTGGAAGCCGAACGCGTGCCGGAAGATAGGCGTGCTGAACGAGTTCGGTGACAGCAGCAGGTCCCAGTGGGCGACGTCGGCGCGGAGCAGGTCCGGGTAGAAGATGCCGCTGGTGAACTGCGGCCGGTCCACATCCAGGCCAATCCGCTTGAGCGGTGTCCCGTGCCAGGTCTGCAGGCAGGTCTGGCCGTCGCGTTCTGTGAACCAGCGCGGCAGCATGTCATTGAAGATCACATAACGGGCCTGGGCCAGCGCCTCGAAGTGCTCTCTGCTGTTCGCGAGCATCACCCGGCCGCCGTCGGGAACGGTGAAATCGCCGGCCTCGCTGATCCAGGCGCAATCCAGCTCGGGGCGGGTACGGCGCAGTTCCGCGTAGATCGCGAGCGGGTTGTCTGAGCAGGCGCGGGCAGTGAAGCTGTCAAAAACAGCGAGGTCACGCAGCGGCTGGCGGACGGCCTTCGGGTAATCGCGGGCCACCAGCCGGCGCAGCGCGTAGCGGCCGCGCTCATCGTCGGTGAACGCCGGACGGACATCCAGCCGCAGCGCATCGGTACGGTAGGGCTGCAGCTCGACTTCGTGCAGGCCGGTGCGTTGGTAGCCAGGTAGCCCTGCCAGCAGGCGCCGCGCCACGGCGATGGTGATCTCCCCGTGTCCGGCAGCTCCGAGGAGCCGCCACTTGCCGCTGGCCAGCGGCGGACAATCGGCCCGGCCTGGCATGGCGTCCGGCGCAAGCTCAGTGGCAAAAGTGTCGCCCTCCCAAGTCAGCGGTAGCCGGTGCTGCTGCCCTGATTCGCCGTGGCGCAGGATCAGTTCGGCCGGCCTGGCACCGGGGTCGGTGTAGTCGCCGCGCAGCCGCAGGCACTGCGCCGCAGTCCAGTCGAAGGCCGTGATCACCGGGCGCAGCGTCCGTTCCAGCATCGACAGATAGCCGAAATGGGTGACGAAGGCAGTAACTTCCCTTGCGCCATGGCTCAGCCGCGATCCCGCCGTCTCAGGGGCCATCGCGAGCCGCGTCGTCGCACCGCCGCCACCGGGATTGATCGAGACGTCCCAGGTGAACTCGTCATAAACATGCGTGATCTTGGCAATCGGGCTGGCCGGATCGGCCAAGCTGACCAGTTTGCCGACCGGCACCCGGGCCCGGAAGGCCGTCCGGCGGCGGCCGCGGTCCCGCTCATCAGCCCCCGTCCAGGGCCCGGTGGCCTCGGCAGGCACCCGGATCGCCTTCCCGCCGCCCTTGCTGGGTGAAAGCACCAACGTCGCACCTGCGCGGAGCGGGAACCTCGTCCAGCCTTCGATGTCGAACGTGTCAGTGCTTGCGTGGCAGCCCGTCACGAACGCGGTGACCTGCCTGCCCTGGATGACGAACCGTCCGTCCTGCTCGGGAGCGGGCTGGACCCAGACACCTTCGGTGATCCAGCGGCCCATCGGCCACTGGGCCGAGCCGCTCGTCACCATGCTCGTCGGGCCGCTCAGCACCAGGCCTCCGCCGCGGACCTCCACCGTGAGTTCCCAGTTGGCGGCGCGCCATAGGCCAGGCAGGGTGGCCAGCCGGCGCGGGTCGATCTCCACCGCAAAGCCTGACCAGTCGTAGCAGGCCGCGCTCTGGCCCGAGAGAGCCGTGACGTCCGGGCGGAAGACGCGCTCCACCCGGAGCCTGATGGCCCGGCGCGTCCTGCTGTTGCGCAGCATGACCCGGATCTGCGAGTCCGATTCGGTTGGGGAGTCGAGCCGCCGGATGTAGGCGTAACCCTCGAGGCGCAGCCTCGCCCCCCGCCATGTCACGGCGTCCAGGACCGCGTTGAGCGTCATCTCAGCGGTGATATCGAAGACGTGATCGGGTATGCCGCGGGCCGGATCCCGGAAGAACGGGTAGGCGGCGCACCATCGTCCGGGCTTATCGCTGCTGGGAACGGCCGGAATCGCCAGGCTGTCGCCACGGCCCGAGAACCGCAGTACCTCCAGGTACTCGGACATCATCCCGCGGCTCAGCAAGTGGCAGTGCAGCCTCGAGAGCGCTGGCACGCCGAGGTAGCCGGAATCGCCAACGTGGCGCAGGTAGTCAGTGGCGAGCTCGGTCAGCCGCTCCCGATGCGCGTCGTTGGCAAAGCCGTATGCGCTGGCCAGCAGCGGGAAATCGCTCCTGAGCACGGACCGGTCGAAGATCGGCTTGAGCGCGGGCGCGCTGGCCTCAAGAAACGAAGCGATATTGCCCATGGCGGCCATCCGCTGCTCGACGTTCTGCAGCTCCCTCGAACGCTGGGTGATGGAGAGCGTGCCCTCGTCCCGCTCGCGCCAGTAATAGACCACGTCGCGGAAGACGTCAACCGATGAAGCCAGCACATGCGCCCGCACCATGACGGGCGGATCTTCATACAGGCAGCCGGCGAACTCTAGCCCGTGAGCATCCCAGAAGGATCGCCGGAAGACCTTGTTCCAGCAGGTCCTGTCCGTGAGCAGGGCAGGCAGCCTGGACACGTGCGTACGAAGCGCAGTCTTGCCGAACGGCTCGGAGTGCAGCACCGACGGCCGCACTCCCTGCGAGCTGATGCGGCTGACACCGCCGCACGCGATGTCCGAGCCGGTCTCCTCCAGCGAGCCGACGAGGAGCTCATAGGCGTGGCGGTCGACCAGATCATCGCTGTCGACGAAGGCCAGGTAGGTTCCGGTGGCCTTCCGCACACCGGTGTTGCGCGCGATTCCAGGGCCCTGCTGCCGCTGCTGGATGAGCTGGAACCTGGGGTCGCGGGCGGCGTAATCCTTGGCAACGACAGTGCTTGAGTCGGTAGAGCCGTCGTCGACCATGATGACCTCAAGGTCGCGAAAAGTCTGGCGGCCAATGGACTCAAGTGCCGCCTCGATATACCGATCGACGTTGTGAAACGGCACGACGACGCTAACCTTCGCCACCAGAGCGGCACCTCCGGGATCGCCGGCTGATGTTCCAGCAGGCTCGTCGGCCATGATGGCTCTCGGCATATCTGACCACAAGCCGTATTCCCTATGCAAGAGGTCTAATTTACTTCTGCATCGGTCAATGTCAAGGCAAAATTCGATCCTTCGCACGCGGGATCCAGCTGCCCGTGTCATCGGCCTGTGGTCAGCTGGCGAGCAGGGCCTCGGCAACATCAAGGTCGGCCGGGTAGGTGATCTTGATGTTGCGCTCGCTGCCAGGAACGACGCGGATGGCTACACCGGGCAGGTAGCGCAGCACGACGCCGCAGTCATCAGTGGCGGCGGCATCGGTGAAGGCGGGATCGGCCAGCGCGAGCTCATGGGCCTGCCTGAGCACGGAAAGCCGGAATCCCTGCGGAGTCTGGCAGCGTCGGAGGCTGTCCCTGGCTGGCATCCCCGTCATCACGCCGTCATTGACGATCACGATCGTGTCGGCTGAGGGAACGGCGACACCCACCGCAAGGGAGGTGCCGAGCGCTGTCACGCAGTCCGCGATGATCCGCTGGTCGAGCAGCGGCCGGGCGGCGTCGTGCAGGAGTACGTTGCACTCGCTCGCACCGAGCGCAGCGATCGCGCGGCGGGTGGAGTCCGCCCGCGCGGCGCCGCCCTCGATGACGTCAGCGAGCTTGCGGTACTGGCCTCCGCCCAGCTGCTTCCTGGCCTGTCCGGCAAAGCCGGCGGCCATCACAAGTAGGACGGAGTCGATGCCAGGGGCCGCCTCGAAGGCCGCGACCGAGTGCTCCACCAGCGGCTTGCCCGCGAGGACCTGCAGCTGCTTTGGCAGGCGGCCGCCGAACCGCTGGCCGGTCCCGCCCGCCAGCACGACCGCGACCGTCCGCATGAGGGGACCTTACCCGGGCCGGCTTACCGATGCCGACGCGGCAGCAGCGGGTTTTACGGGATAGTCGGACAGGGCAGGGGCCACATGCCGGGGCTTAATCGCGTATGTACTCTAGGTAATTGACTCAATGCATAACGTATGGAGGACTCCATCACATCGGGCCTGAACGGGCCTGCCGACGGGCCAGCCAGCAATGGCGCAGCCGGAGGTCCCGTCGGCGGGTCGGCGAGCAAGACGCTCGGGTCGTCCGTCAGCTCTGTGATCAGGGCGCCGACGGCCGATCGGGTCCCGCTGCCGGCCGCCGGGGCCGCCGGGCCGGCGGCTGATCGGGTCCCGCTGCCGGCCGCCGAGGCCGCGTTGGCTGCTGATCCTGCCCAGCTGCCGAGCGCCGCGGCCGCCGGCCCGGCCATTTCTGAAGCCATTGGGTATGTGCCTGGCCGCTTTGCGGACTGGGCAGCGCGGCGCAGCATTGCCCCGAACTCAGCTACCGGCATCTCATTCATCCTGGGCGTATGCGCCGCGGTCTGGTTCTCAGCAGGTACCAGGCCCGACAATGCGAAGGCCGCTCTCGCCCTGTGCGGCAGCTACCTCGCCGCCTGGGCTGCCCAGCTGCTGATCAGGTCTATGGCCGGTGCCCCGGCCGGTGCTGCGGGTAATGACCCGGGCACCGCCCTGGCCAGCAGCGTGGTGAGCGTGGCCGCCGGCGGCGCAGCAAGCGCAGCCGTCGGCGCGGACCGGGTGGCCAGGCTGACCGGCCCGGTCTGTGAATTTGCGATCTACGCGGGACTTGCCGTCGGTGCGCACGCGGCCCGATGGAGCGGGCCGTGGGAACTCGCGACCGCAGCGGCGATCTTGCTGCCGGTGCGCCGGACGATGCTGGCCTGCACCGACAATACGCGTGCGAGGTCCCGTCGGATCCTCACCGGCGGCTGGCGGATCCTGTCCCTGCCCGGCGCAGCAGGCCGGCTGGCATTGATCGCCGTCGTGGCGTCGATCTGGGGGACCCGGATGGCCCTGATATCCCTGCTCGCCTGGGAGATCGCGGCGACCAGCTACGCGCTGACGGTTCCGCCGGTGGTTGGCCTGGCCGGGGAGAGCGTGGCGAGGTACCGCGATGACGGAGAGATCGCGCGCTGGCTCGGCCGGCTGGTCCGCGGGAACATCGCCCCGCTGCCGCCCGCGCTGGCTGGTCTCGCGGCCACTGCCACGATCACCATGCTCGGCCTGCGGGACCTCCCCGGACTCCTGGTGCTCACGCCCGCGGTGGCGATGCTGCTTGCGGCACCTGGTTCCGGCGATTCGCACGCCGGGCCTTTCGACTGGCTGGTGCCCGCGATCCTGCAGGCTGGCCAGTTCCTTTACATTGCCGCTGTCGGTTTCTCCTGCGGCGTCCCCGCGCCGGTGACGTTCACCCTGTGTGCCGTGATCGCGCTGCGCTACCTGGCGCTGGCCGGTCCCGTGCTGCCAGGCCAGAGCCGGCTGGACCTCGGCAGCAGCATGGGCTGGGAGGGGCGGATGCTGGTGGTCGGCGTCGGCGCGATGGCCGGCCTCTCGACGTTCGCTTACGCGGCGCTGACGGCGTATCTTGGGGTGCTCATCTGCTCGAAAGTCATGACATCTGCACAGGGAGTCGGCCGGTGATCGGGATGGTGCTTGCGGCAGGCGCCGCCCGGCGGCTCCGCCCGGAGACCGACCAGCTGCCCAAGACACTGCTCCCGGTGGCGGGCGAGACGACCATACTCGACATTGCGCTGCGCAATCTGTCAGCGGTTGGGCTGAGCGAGGTCGTCATCGTGGTCGGGCACGCGGCGGACGCTATCGCGGATCGTGCGGCGAGCCTGGAACGCAGCTACCGGATCGCGCTTGAGCTCGTCTACAACGACCGTGCGCTTGACTGGAATAACGCCTACTCACTCTGGCTGGCGCGCGAGCATTTCGGTACCGGGGTGCTGCTGGTCAATGGTGACACCGTGCATCCGGTCAGCGTCGAGAAGACGCTGCTCGCGGCCCGGGTCGCGGCCGGCAAGAGCCAGGCGGACGTCATCCTCGCCGTCGACAACGTCAAACGGCTCGCGGACGAGGAGATGAAGGTGGTCGTGGACGCACGCGGGCTGCTGGCCAGGATCAACAAGAAACTTGATCCGGCTGGAGCATACGGCGAGTACATCGGCGCGACGCTCATCGAGGCTACGGCCGCGACCCCGCTCGCCGCCGCGCTTGAGGCCACCTGGCGGCGGGATCCTGGACTCTATTACGAGGACGGCTACCAGGAACTCGCTGACCGGGGCGGCGAGATTGCCGTCGCGCCGATCGGGGCGGTCGACTGGGTAGAAGTTGACGACCACGATGACCTTCGCCGGGCCAGGGAGATCGCGGGCCGCTGCTAGGTCGACGGGCGGCCGGGTCGACGGGCCGCTGCCAGGTTGACGGGCGGCTGCCAGGTTGACGGGCGGCTGCCAGGTTGACGGGCGGCTGCTAGGTTGACGGGCGGCGGCCGGGTCGACGGGCCGCTGCCAGGTGGACGGGCCGCTGCCAGGTGGACGGGCCGCTGCTCGTCTCGCGCGCCGCTGCTAATCTCGCGCGCCGCTGCTAATCTCGCGGGTGGCTGTCGCGATCGGCTGCCGCCCGGCTGGCCGGGAGCCGCACGCGGTCGCTGACTGCTGACCACTCAGCTCGCCATGGCGCAGGCGTTTCGCGTCCTGGCGCCAAGCCGGAGGAAGTTCATGCCGTTGCTGGCCCGGATGCTCGCCGCGCCGCTGGTCATCGATGTCCGGCCCGGTGCGGTCACCGGCCTCGGCGCGCTGCTGGCCGACCGGCGCATCGCGACCGAGGGACGGGTGGCGGTCGCGGTCGGGCCTGGGCAGGGCGACAGCATCGTGGCGGAACTCCAGATCGATGCGGCCGAGATCTTCCGCGTCACGGATGGCACCCATGACAGTGCCGTCTCGCTGGGCAAGCAGCTACGGTCCGGGGCCTACGAGGCGGTGGCGGGCATCGGCGGTGGCCGGACCATCGACGTGACCAAGTTCGCCGCGCACATGGCCGGCATCCCGATGGTCGCGGTCGCGACCAGTCTCTCGCATGACGGCATCGCCTCGCCGGTCAGCTCGCTGGAGCATGAGTCGGGGAAGGGGTCCTACGGGGTCGTGTCCCCGGTGGCGATCGTGGTGGACCTGGACCGGGTACGGTGCGCGCCTGATCCGCTAGCCACGGCCGGGATCGGCGAGGTGGCGAGCAACCTGTCGGCGATCGCCGACTGGGAACTCGCGGCCGCCGACACCGGCGAGCCAGTGGATGGGCTTGCCGTTGCCATGTCCAGGACAGCGGCGCAGGCGGTGCTGCA
This sequence comes from Streptosporangiaceae bacterium, assembly GCA_050011895.1. Taxonomy (GTDB): domain Bacteria; phylum Actinomycetota; class Actinomycetes; order Streptosporangiales; family Streptosporangiaceae; genus DATBGO01. The sequence goes on from JBEKIF010000047.1 coordinate 27,264, forward strand.
CCAGCCTGGCCTGGCTCGCTCTGATGAGTTTCTCACCGTGCTCGCCGAGGCGCTGATTCTGTCCGGGATGGCGATGGTCGTCGCGGGTTCTAGCCGCCCGTGCAGCGGCGGTGATCACGAGATCACGCACGCGATCGATCAGCTCTATCCGGGCACCGCCAGTCACGGCGAGCTCGCCGGGGTGGGCGCCCTCTTCTGCGCATACCTGCGGGACGACCATGGGCAGGCGGCGGTGCTCGCCGCCTGTCTCGAGCGGCACGGGCTGCCGCGCAGTTATGCAGACCTGGGCCTGTCACAGGATGAGTTCGCCAAGGCGGTGGCCGTCGCCCCGTCGACCCGCCCAGGCCGGTACACAATCCTCGAGCGCCTTGCGATGTCCGAGGCGGAGACGGACAAGCGAGTGGAGGAGTATGCCCGGGCCTACGCTGGCTGAGATCAGGTCGGCGGGACAGCCGCCTGCGGTTATTGCGCGATTGAACGATGAGCACTGGGCCGGCCGCCTTTACATGCGCAACCTCTCGCCTTTCGCGACCTGGGTGTTCGCCAGGCTCGGCTGGAGCCCGAACGCAGTCACCGCGCTTTTCATCGTCTGCGGGCTTGCCGCCGGCCTGGTGATCACGTTCGGCGGCCTCGCGACTGCCATCGTCGGCGCGCTCCTCATCCAGGGCTACCTGCTGTTCGACTGCTCGGACGGCGAACTGGCCCGGTTCAGCAACCGGACCTCGGCGGCCGGTGTCTACCTCGACGGGGTCGGGCACTACCTGGGCGAGGCCGCCCTGCTCACCGGGCTCGGCATCCGGGCCCAAGGACACCTCACCGTCTCGGGCGGCTATGTCAGCGCCGGGCTCGGCGCCGCGCTGCTCGCCATGATCGTCAAGGCAGAAACTGACAATGTGGTGGTCGCCCGGGCCAAGGCCGGGCTGCCCGGCGGCCACGACGACAACGCGCTGCAGCCCACATCGTCTGGCCTGGCGGCGGCCCGGCGGCTGGCCAGCGTGCTGCGCGTGCACCGCATCACCCACGCGGTGGAGCTATCAGTGCTGATCCTGGCCGCCGCGGTGGTTGACGCCAGCCGCGGCGGCCTGCTGGCTACCCGCGTGCTCGTTATCGCGTGCCTCGTGGTGGGCGCCGTCATGGTCGTCGCGCATCTGGCGGCCATCCTCGCGTCGCGGCGGCTGCGGTGAAGCTCTCCTGCGTCATCCTCACGATGGGCAACCGTCCCGCCGAGCTTGACCGGGCGATCGCCAGCACCGCGGCTTTGCGCGGGGACGGCGTGGACCTGGTCGTGGTCGGCAATGGCGCCGAGGTGCCGCCGGTACCCCGTGGCGTGCGGACCATCCGGCTGCCGGAGAACGTGGGCGTCGCGGCTGGCCGGAACGCCGGGGTGGCTGCCTGCACCGGCGAGGTGGTGCTGTTCCTCGACGATGACGGCTGGTACCCAGATCCGGGTCTTTCCGACCACATCGCCCGCGCCTTCGCGGCCGATCCCCGGCTAGCGGTGCTGTCGTTCCAGGTCGTCGATCCCGGCGGGGGCGCCGGCGCTCGATGGCACGTCCCGAGGCTGCGGGCCAGCGACCCGGAGCGGTCGTCTGAGGTGACCACTTTCAGCGGCGGGGCTTGCGCGATCAGGCGCTCGGCGTACCTGGAAGCAGGAGGCCTGCCCGATGCGTTCTTCTTCGCGCACGAGGAAACCGACCTGGCGTGGCGGCTGATCGGGCTCGGTTACCGGATCGAATACGATGCCGGGGCGCGGATGTGCCATCCGCCGCTACCGAACAAGCGGCATGCGGGATTCTACGAAGTGGACGGACGGAACCGGGTGCTGCTGGCCCGCCGGAACCTGCCCTGGCTGCTGGCCTGGGCTTATCTGCTGGACTGGTTCGCGATCACGGTGCTGAGGGAACGGTCCGCCGCCGCCATCAGGGCATGGCTATCCGGGTTCGCCAAGGGCTGGCGGATGGATCCGGGACAGCGGCACCCCATGTCAGCCAGGACGGCCTGGCGGATGACCAGGGCCGGACGGCCTCCGGTGATATGAGGCTAAAACCAGGCTGTAACGGATAACCCGGACGGCGCAGGCCCCGCTGGACGCGAGCGGCTAGAATTCGTCCGGTGGATGGTAGCCGATCGCAATGCTCACACTAAGGGCCGCGCCGCCGGATAAGTCCCGCACGCGCGGCCTAGTCGCATGGGCGTCCACCGTCGCGATTCCGCGGCGCTGGGCGGCGGCCGCGTTCGCCATCTGCGCCGCCTTTGCCGGCGGGGTCGCCCTGTTCAGCTCGGACGACCTGCACCGGCGCTGGGGACTCGTGGCCTCCTGCGCCTACCTGGCCGCCTGCCTGGCCGTCCTGGCCTGGCGGTCCCGCGGGATCGATCTCGCGCTGCTGCTGAGCGTCTGCGGCGCCCTGGTCGCGCCGCTGTTCTGGAACGCTGCCACCGGACGGCGGCAGCCGGAAGTATCCGTGATCAACCGCTCTGCGCTCCAGCTGGTGCACCACCAGTCGCCCTATCAGAGCGCGGCGTCGCTGGCCGCGGTCCACGACCCCAACGCCTATAATCCTTATCTGCCCGTTATGTCGTTGTTCGGCATTCCTCGTGCCCTGTTCGGGTCGCACGTGATCACCGATCCACGGATCTGGTTCGGGCTGGCGTTCCTGATCTTCTTCGGGCTGGCCCTGGCAGTCGCCGGCGCCAGGCATGTGATTCGCTGGACGCTCTTTGTCGCGGCCACCCCGGTGATCGCGTTCGAACTCGCGGTGGGCGGCACGGATGTGCCCATTCTCGCGCTGATGTGCCTGGGCCTGGCGCTGCTGTGGCGGCAGCCCCGGTATGTCCTGGCCGGGATAGCGCTCGGTGTCGCCTCAGCGGCCAAGGCCACCGCATGGCCAGCGGTGCTCGTCGCCGTGGTGCTACTCGGGGTCCGTGATGGCCGCAGGCCGATGCTCATCTTCCTCGGCTCCGCGCTGCTTTCCTGCGCGGCGCTGGTCGGCCCGATCGCCGCAATCTGGCCCTCGGCCCTCGCCGAGAACACGATCATGTTCCCGCTCGGGCTTGCCCCCATCACGTCAGCGGCGGCGAGCCCGTTGCCTGGGCACCTGATAGCTGAGACCGGTCATACCGGGCATCTGATCGCGGTTGCCCTGCTGGTGGCGGCCGGTCTCGGGATCGGCGTATCGCTGATCATCAGGCCACCGAGGACCGTTCCCGCCGCGGCCTGGTGGCTCATCATCGGTCTCACGCTGATGTTCACCCTGGCCCCGGCCACCAGGTTCGGCTACTTCATCTACCCGGGCGCGCTGCTGCTGTGGCTGCAGGTCTCCCTGCTTGGCCGCCGATGGTCTGGTACCGAGCCGGGTGACGGCGGCGGATCGCCGGACCGCGCGCTGGTGCTCACCGACTCTGCGTAGCCGGCCGGACCTTCCGGCCCGATGCGGGCTAGCCAAGGGCTAGCCACCGGGGCTGCCCCGGGCACGCGAAGATTGGCCGCCGGGACTGTCCGCCGGACGCAGGCTTGCCGCCGGGACTGTCCGCCGGACGCAGGCTAGCCGCCGGGGCTGTCCGGCCCCGCGAATGCACTCTGGTCCTTGCAGATATTGGTGTTGGCGGTGACGCCGCCGTAGGTGCTGCTGAGGTTGTCGACCGAGGGCGGGGGCGAAGGTTTCGACGGCGCGGAAGCGAGACCGTTGAAGCTGGAGCCGACGATCAGGTCGAGGGTCCCCGGCGTGAGGCCGGTGTCCTTAGCTATGGTGACGTCGCTGAGCTGTGCCTTCAGCGTGCGCGCTGCGGGCAGGTCTGCAGCGGATGCGTACTCGATGACGGGATCGGTGTAGCCGGTAGTGCCCGCATCGCCAGTGCTCACGACGTTGAAACCTCGGCCGGTGAGATCGGATCCGGCTTGGCCAGCCAGCCCGCTGATGTCGGTGCCGTTCAGGACGTTCACGTTGACCTTGGACGGGGTCGTAAGGAGCACCGGAGTCGTGGAGCGCTTCGGCTTCTTGGCCTTCTTCGGCTGGGGCAGCTTGGTATCGTGCGCAATCGCGTTGAACAAGGCGTCGGCCTGCGGCTGCTCCAGCTGGACCTCGGCCGTCGGATCCCCCGTGTAGGGGACATTGGGAGCGGTCACGAACTGCACCGACTGGGACGACAGCCCGCGCAGGCTGTCCGCGATCTGGAGCATCGCGGACTGCTGCAGACCGCTATCCGTCTCCATCGCGTCAGCCGCGTCCTTGACGACACTGAGGATCTTGGTCGGGCTGTTGAGCAGGCCGCTGCGCTCGATGCCCTGCACCAGGGAGGCCATAAGGAGTTGGTCCCGTTGGATCCGTTGCAGGTCGGAGCCATAGCCGAGGTCCTCGCGGGTGCGCCAGAACGCGAGCGCCTGACGCCCCATGACGTGATGCCTGCCCGCGCTCAGGTGCAGGCCCGACATGACGTCGTCCACCGCGAAGGGCAGGCAGACGTTCACCCCGCCGATGTCGTCGATGACCTTCTCGAACCCGGTGAAATCGAGCTGGATGAAGTGATCGATATGGATGTTGGTCACATAATCGACGGTCTTCCAGGTGCAGATCGGGCCGCCGTAGGCGAGCGCCGAGTTGATCCGCTCGACCTCCCCTGGGGCGCCCGCCTGCTGGCCGGCGGCACCCACTTGCTTGTCGGCCGGGCAGGCCAGCACCGGGACCATGGTGTCCCTCGGGATGCTGACCACGGTCACCCGGTGATGACCGGGAGAAATATGCAGCAGCATCAGGGTGTCGGAGCAGTTGCAGCCGACACTGCCGCCGATCGCCGCATTGGCCCCGGCGCGGGTGTCCGAGCCGAGGAGCAGGATATTCTCCGCGTTGTTGTACTTCGGCGGCTGCTTGCCGAGGCTGGTGGCGTCGATCCGCGTGATGCTGTCCCAGACCGTGCGGTACTTGACGTAGGCCCCGAGTGCTGCGACGACAAGCACTCCGACGAGCACCGCGGCCATCCAGCCGGTGATCAGCACCCACACCGAGGCCCGGCGACGACTTACCGGACCCCCCTCCGGCCGCCGTGTCCGACGGGACGGTTTCCTGCCCCCGCTGTCGGACTGGTCGTACCGGCTCATCGCTCCTCCGGGCATGGATCCACGGCGACCGGCACGGGGATCCGGCAGTTCAGGTTGCGCCCTATAGTACGTGGTCTTAACGGGAGGTTTCCCATCGAGATAGCAAAGATCATGTCTAAAGACAGGCACGCTGCGGAGCTCCAGGGCCGCGACGCGGGATGGCAAGGACGGCTGCTACTGCCCGGCGGGCCGCGGCCCATCTACAGTGGGAGCCGTGCGCCCGCCAGACCACCAGACCGGCAGCTCAGCTGCTTCTGGCGAGCCTGAGAAGGTCGCGGAACTCGCGAGGCAGCACGAGGATACAGAGGTCATGCTGCCCGGAGGTGGGGATCAGGGAACTGGCTCCGAGCAGGATAGGCGCGCATCGGACGAGACCGCGCAGGCCGGGCTTGCGTCGGATAAGTCCGGTATGACCGAAGCGCTGCCCAAGGTGGCAGCGGGCGCCGTGGCGGCAGGCCTCCCATCGGCCAGGCTCAAGACGGCCAGGCTCAAAGCAGCCGGCCGCAAAGCAGCCGGCCTCAAAGCGGCCAGGCTCTCGGCGGCGCCGCCGAGAACGTCGAGGCTCGGTGCGGCGTGGCGCAGGATGGGCCTGCCGGAGCCTGACTGGCTGCAAGCAGCCTGGGCGGCAGCACCGGTGCGGCTGGCCCGCCATGCCGCGGACCAGCTGAGCCGCCCGGAAGTTGGTGACACCGGGTTCGCCAGGATCACTCTGCTGCCCGTCATCCTGGTAATGGCGTGGCTGTTGCCGGGGCTGCCGCTGCTGCTGGTCGGGTCGTTCACGCCGGTGCCGATGCTGCTCATCTCGGCGCCACTGGCCGTCGTGCTTGTCGTCGTCGGCTTGCGCCAGGTTCCGTTGAGGTGGCCGCGGGCGCTGACAGGCGAGCGCCGCGAGCGCCGGAGGGATGCCTGGTACGGGCTGGCTGGCACCCTCGTGGTGGCAGTCGGCTTCGCCATCTGGCAGCTCGTCTTTAGCGCGGAGCCGGTCATCGTGCTCCGTAGCTACGGGGCCTACCTGCAGACCGGATACTGGATAGCGCAGCATGGCTCGCTGCCGATCCCGCAGTCGCTGGCCGCCTTTGGCGGTGCCCACCCCGGGCTCGCCTTCTCCAGTACCGGCTTCTTCGCCCGCGGCACGTCGGTCGTGCCCGGGTCGATGGCCGGGCTGCCGATGTTGCTGGCCGGCGCGTTCTGGGTGCACGGCATAACGGCGGCTACGGCGATGGGGGCGGTCATCGGCGGTCTGGCCATCCTGGCCTTCGGCGGCCTGACCGGCAGGCTCGCTGGGCCATGGTGGGCGCCTGCCGGTGCGCTGGTGCTCGGGTTCACACTGCCCGAGCAGTACGTCAGCAGGACCTCGCTCAGCGAGACGGCCGCCCAGGTACTGCTGTTCGGCGGGCTCTGCTTCGTCTGTGACGCAGTCACGCTCGGTATCGCCGACGAGGCCCGCCCCCGGTCACCGGCGGCCGCGCCCGGAGGCCGACGGCCCTCGCTGCAGCCGCGCAGCTGGGTCCGCTGGTATACGCCGCAGCGCGCGATGATCGCACTGGGCGGCCTGGCCCTCGGCCTGACCTCCGTCGTGCAGGTAGACGGGCTGCTGTACGTGATTCCCGCGATCGCCTTCGGCGGGATCCTGATAGCCGGCCGACGGGCCACCGGCGCTGCGTTCAGTATCGGTCTTATTGTCGGGGCCGCTTACGGGCTTGCCGACGGCTACCTGCTAGCCCGCCCGTTCATGGCTTCCCTGAAGCCCGCGCCGGAGCTAATCGGGCTGATGGCCGTGTGGCTGGCCGCATTCACGCTGGCGGCCATCGAGTTCCTCAGGTATCCGCGGGCCCGCGGGGCTGTGCGGAGGACGTTCGGCCAGCGGCCGCTGCGGTGGCTGCCCCAGATCGGCGCCGTCCTCACGATTGCCGCGCTGGTCGGCCTGGCGATCCGCCCCTACCTGCAGACGGTGCGCGGACCGGCGACCGGGGCGGCGGCTGACTACGTCGCCCTCCTGCAGCGGCTGCAGCACCTGCCGCTTGATCCAGGGCGGACGTATGCAGAGGACACCTTGTACTGGGTGGTCTGGTACGTCGGATTTCCGGCCATCCTGCTCGGCGGGTTCGGCCTCGCGCTGCTCGTGCGACGGTGCCTGCGCGCGCTCATCACCTGGCGAGACCCGGCAGGGGCGGCGCGCACCTGGGGGCTGCCGCTCGCGATCATCTGCACGGGATCGGCCGCCGCGCTGTGGGACCCCGCCATCACGCCCGACCAGCCGTCGGCCAGCCGCCGGCTGGTGCCGCTAGTGCTGCCAGGCTTGATCGTCTGCGCGATCTGGGCGTCGGCGTGGCTGGTCGGACGGGCCAGGGCACGGGGCGCGGGAGCGGTGGCGACAACGTTCGTCTCGGTGTGCTGCGTTGCTGCGCTGATGGTGCCTACCGTCGTGACAACGTTCGGGCTGGGACTGACCCACTCGGGAACGGGCGGCGCGCTAGAACCGGTGGCCGACGGGCTGGCCGTGAAACGGATCGGCCAGGGGGAGGTCAGCGCGGTCCGCGGGCTATGCGCATCGATCCGTCCTGACTCCTCAGTTGTCATCATCGACCGGCTGGTAGCCGAGCGGTTCCTGCAGGTGATCCGCGGGATGTGCGGTGTGCCTGCGGCGTCGATGGCCGGCCAGCCCGCCGCTGCGGTGGCGGCAGTAGTGTCGGGGATAGGACGGGCTGGACGGCGCCCGGTGCTGGTCGCGGCGCGGCCCAGGCAGCTCGCCGGGTACGGCGGCAATCCGGTCCGCGTGCTCGACCTGCTGACCACGCAGTACCCGCATACGCTGACGCAGCCGCCGGCCGCGCCCTGGCCGGCTCATTACGTGATCTGGCTGGCTGTGCCGAATGGCTTCGGGGTCGGCGCATGATCGGCTCCGCGCGAGCGCTGCGGCCGGGGCGGATTTGCCTGGCGCGAGGGAAGACCCTA
>JBEKIF010000048.1:0-35468 GCA_050011895.1 Streptosporangiaceae bacterium
TCGGCGAGGAGGTCAAGGCGGTCGTCGTGCTGCGGCCTGGCGCCTCGCTGACGGCGCCGGAGCTGATCGAATACTGCAAGGAGCGTATCGCGGCGTACAAGTACCCGCGGGTGATCGAGTTCCGCGCCGCGCTGCCAAGGAACGCCCTCGGCAAGGTCCTGAAGGATGAGCTGGTTCCGCATTGAAAGCGGCCCGGCATGGAGCGATGAGGAAAGGACGGCTGCCATGACGGCACCCGCACCCGAGCGCAGCCGGATCCCGCGCTTGGCGGAGGATTACAGCCAGGCGGCTGCGACGGAACGGATGGAGTTCGTCCACCAGGTCACCGGCACCTCCGCGGAGCACATCGGACGCTATTCCCTCGACCCGGCCGCGCTCGCCGGGAACATCGAGAATTTCGTGGGTGCCGCGCAGGTGCCGCTCGGGCTCGCCGGCCCGCTGCTTGTGGACGGCGAGCACGCTCGCGGGGAGTTCTACGTGCCGATGGCGACGACCGAGGGGACGTTGGTCGCGAGCTACAACCGGGGCATGAAGCTGCTGCACCAGGCGGGCGGCGTCAAGACGACCGTCATGGACGACCGGATGCAGCGGGCGCCCGCATTCGGTTTCGACAGCGCGCGCGAGGCGAGGGCATTCGGAGAGTGGGTGACAGCGAACTTCGACGCCATCAAGCAGCAGGCCGAGACGACCACCCGCACCGGCCGGCTGCTCGACATCGAGCAGTTCTCGGCGAGCAGGTTCGTGTTCCTCCGGTTCAACTTCACTACCGGCGACGCCGCCGGGCAGAACCTGGCCGGCAAGGCCACCTCGCAGGCATGCGACTGGATTCGTGCGCGCTACCAGGGCGTGCGGCAGTTCTGCCTCGAATCCAACCTGGCCACGGACAAGAAGAGCTCGCATATCAACATCCTGGCGACCCGGGGCAAGCGCGTCACCGCTGAGGCGACGCTCCCCGCCGAGCTGACCAAGGAGGTCGTGCACACCAATACCGGGCAGATGTTCGAGGCGCGCCAGATCTCTAATCTCGGTGGCCTGCTGTCCGGCGTGAACAATAACGGCAACCACTCCGCCAACGGGATCACCGCGCTATTTGTCGCAACCGGCCAGGACATCGCGAACGTGGCCGAGTCGTCGGCCGCGCTCGTGCATACCCAGCTGCTCGCCGACGGCAGCTACTACTACTCGATCACCATCCCGGCGCTGATCGTCGCCACCTATGGCGGCGGCACCGGACTGCCCACCCAGCGCGAATGCCTGGAGCTCCTCGGCTGTTACGGCAGCGGCAAGGTGCGCAAGTTCGCCGAGATCGTCGCCGCCACTGTGTTGTGCGGTGAGGTCTCGCTGGGTTCGGCGGTGGTGTCAGGGGAATGGGTCTCCGCGCACGAGCGGTTCGGCCGCAACCGGCCGTAGTCATTGCCGGACATCGCGGAGGATGCCGCTCATAGCGGTCCAGACCGCGGGATGGTTGAGCAGGTCGAAGTGATGCATGCCGCCGAGCCCGTGGCCCGATTCCACCGAGAAGGGGATGTGCTGCCGATAGCCGCGCCTGCCATGGGCGCTGGTCGGCCGGACGAACAGGTCGCCGACGATAACGCCGAGCGGGCTGCCTGGATCGGCCGTAACGGTGGCGCTGATGGTGTAATGGCCGGCTCCGGCAAGCAGCGGGACGTCGCCGCGGTGATCGCGCAGGCAGTTGTCCTGATCACAGCCATCCCAATCGTCGGAAAGCAGATAACCGTGGCGCAGGTCCTTGATCCCGGGGCTCGACCCGTTCACCAGGGTCACGAACGGCCTGGTCTCGGGGGCCTGGCCGAGGGCCCAGCCCGCGAGCCCGGCAGCGCGGGCCAGCGGGGCACCCAGATGCGGCGACCCGAGATAGAAGATATGCCGGACTCGCTCCGTCCACTGCGCGGCTGCCTGACTGCCGTAGTGGCACGCGCTGCGGATCACCAGTCCGCCCATGGAATGGCCCACCAGCAGCAGGTCGTCGACCTGCTCTGGCCACGCTGCCAGCAGCCCATCAAGGAGCCAGGCCAGGTCATGGCCATTATCGGACACATGCTTGCCGGTGTTGTAGCGGAGGTAGACCGGGGTGTATCCGAAGCCCGCATGCAGCATGGGGCCGTAGGGCACGTGGTCAGCGGCCTGCCGGTGCCACGAGATCTCCGTCTCGGCCAGCCCGTGGATGAAGACCGCCAACCTGGACGTCGCGTCCGGGAAAGCGGCCGCAAGCTCATCGGTTACAAGGCCGACGTCGTGCCCGTCCGCCCGCGCGGCCATCCGGATCGTCAGCGGCGCCAGATCGGGACTGAGCTGATCGCCTGCTATCGCGTTGAGCGCGGCGACCGCGGCGAGCGCCAGGTTGCCGCCCGCAGCCTGGCCGGCCGGGCGGTCGCCGGCGCCGAGCAGCGATGCGACCTGGCCGCTCACCACACCGGCCAGCGCACCTACGCCGCGGACGGCGCCATAGACGCCCCGGCTGACAGCGTCGTGGATGGCCCGGGCTGGGGCATCCGCCTCATGGAGCCTGCCGAACGCGCGATCCGCGACCGCGCGGTGCACCTGCTCTACCCGCGACACCATCCCGGCAAAGGCCTGGCCGCCCAGTTGTCCCGCCGCCCGCAACTCCACTGGCGTCATCGAGCACCTCCGAAACACCCATAGCAAACCTGCTGCTCCGAGACGTCCGAGTAAAACGCCCCGAAAATGACGTTAACCGTCCCAGGCGCTTACGCATAGTCTGCATAGTAGGGACTTGGTGCTCTAACGGGCAGGACGCCTTAACGGACATGATGCTCTAAACGGACATGATGCTAGCGGGCGCCGCGCGAGCGGCATGGTGCCGCCTAGGAAGGTCGCTATGGAACGGATGAGCACGCTAGACGCGGGATTCTTCTACGTCGAGCACGAAAACGTTCCGATGCATATGGGCTCGCTTGCGCTGTTCGAGGGACCGGCACCGGCCTACGACGATCTCGTCAAGCTGTTCGCCTCTAAGCTCCCGCAGGTGCCGCGGTACCGGCAGATCGTCCGGACGACGCCGCTGAATATCTTCCCCCCGGCTTGGGCGGACGACGAGCATTTTGAGATCGGCTATCACTTGCGGCATGCCGGGGTTCCGCCGCCTGGTGGCGACAAGCAGCTGCGAGACATGGCGGCGCGGGTCTTCGCCCAGCGACTTGACCGGTCCAGGCCGCTATGGGAGACGTGGTTCCTCGAAGGGGTCGAGGGCGGCCGCTGGGCGATCCTGGGGAAGGTGCACCACTGCATGGTGGACGGCATCGGCGGCACGGACCTCATGACGGTCATGTTCGCCCCGAATGATGAGTCGCAGGTACCTGCCGTGTGGGAGCCTGAGCCAGGCCCGTCGGTGGTGAACCAGGTTGCCGATGGCGTGCGTGACGTCATCACCTGGCCGGTGCGGCAGCTGGCCGGTGCGCCGGACGCCGTGCGCCAGTGGCTCGGCGGGCCGAACGATCTGCTGGGTTTTGGCCGGGGCCTGAGTGGCAGCGCGCGACGGCTTGCCGCACCCGCGGTTTCGTCGCTCAACGGATCCATCAGCCCGCATCGCCGGTGGGCCTGGACGACGGCGAGCCTCAGCGAGGTGAAAGAGATCCGGAGCGCTCTGGGCGGCACCGTCAATGACGTGCTGCTCGCTGCGATCACCCGCGGCTTCCGTGATCTGCTTGAGGCGCGCAGCGAACTCGCCGATGGCGTGGTGGTGCGCTCCCTCGTGCCGGTCTCGGTCCGCGGCCAGGGTGAGCGCGGGCTGGTCACCAACCGGGTGTCGGCTGTCCTTGCCAATCTGCCGGTGGGCGAGCAGGATCCGACGCGGCGGCTGGCCCTGATCCGCGACCAGATGGACGATCTCAAGACCACACACCAGGCAGTCGGCGCCCAGATACTCACCGGGATGCTGGGCTTCGCCGCGCCGACGCTGCTCGCGCTCGGTTCGCGCGCGGCCTTCAGGATCCCGCAGCCGCTGATCCAGACGGTGACCACGAACGTGCCTGGACCGCGTTTCCCGCTGTTCCTCCTCGGCCGCCGGATGGAGGCGTCCTACCCATACGTGCCGATTGCCGACAATATCCGGATCTCGATCGCGATCTTCTCTTACCTGGATCGGTTCCTTTTCGGCATCACAGCCGACTACGATGCCGCGCCCGACGTCGAGGTCCTAGCCGAGGGCATCGGCCGCGGCCTGGCCGAGCTCGCAAGCCTTGGCGCGGACAAGGTGCAGCTGCGCGAGAGCCAGGGCCACGGCAAGGACCAGGCTAAAAGCCACCGCAAGAGCCCGGCCCACAGCCAGAGCAAGAGCCCGGCCCACAGCCAGAGCAAGAGCCCGGCCCACAGTCAGCGCAAGAGCCCGGCTCACGGCCAGGGCGACACCCCGGCCCAGAGCCAGCGCAAGAGCCCGGCCCAGAGCCAGCGCAAGAGCCCGGCCCAGAGCCAGGACGGCGACAGCCCGGCCCAGAGTCAGCGCAAGAGCCCGGCCCAGAGCCAGCGCAAGAGCCCGGCCCAGAGCCAGGACGGCGACAGCCCGGCCCAGAGTCAGCGCAAGAGCCCGGCCCAGAGCCAGCGCAAGGCGCCCCCATGAGCGTCGGCCCGCGGGACCAGCGGGAGGCTGGCGGTGGCGACGAGGGGCGTGACCGGCCCGCCGGCCTGACCGTAGCCGTCACCGGGCCAACGGGTGCCGTCGGCCGGGCGGTGATCCGGGCCCTTGAGCAGGACGACAGGGTCGGCCGCATTCTCGGCATGGCCCGCAAGCCGCTGGAGGTCGCATTCCTTGGCTGGCGCAAGACCACGTACCGGCGCGGCGACGTGCTGGACCGCGCAGCGGTCAGCGAGTTGGTGGCCGACGCCGACGTCGTTATCCACCTTGCCTATGCCATCCTTGGCTCGCGGCGCGAGAGCGCCCGGGTCAATGTGACCGGCAGCCGCAATGTTTTCGAGACTGCCCTCCTAGCAGGCCAGCCGAGTCGGCTTGTGTTCATGTCATCGGTCGCCGCTTACGGTTATCACGCCGACAATCCGGTGCCGCTGACCGAGGATGCCGAGGCCCGCGGCTCGCCTGGGCACTACTACTCGGCCCACAAGGCGGAGTGCGAGGCGCTGCTCGCAGAGCTGACCGCGGGCTCCAGGATGGAGGCATACGTGTTGCGGCCGTGCCTAGTCGCCGGGCCCGACGCAATGCCGTTGATCAGGAATTTGCAGCAGGTCCCGGTCCTCGACCGGCTTCCGGCTGTGGGCAGGCGGCTGCTAGCGCGGCTGCCCAACCTGAGGCCGCTGGTGCCCGATGCCGGCGTGCCCATCCAGCTGGTCCACCACGACGATGTCGGCACCGCCGTGCGCGCGGCAGCCCTGGGTGACGGGCCGCCCGGCGCCTACAACCTAGCCGCTGCGGGCGAGGTCACGATGACCGACCTGGCGAAGGTCGCCGGCGCCCATCCCGTGTCGGTGCCGCACGTACTGGCCGTGGCGTCAAGCCAGCTGGTTAACGCGCTGCCGTGGGTGCCAGCTGAGGTTGAGTGGGTCCATGTTGTCAGGTATCCGATGCTCATGGACACCAAGCGGGCGCACCGGGACCTTAGCTGGAAACCGAGGTATACGGCCCGCGAGGCGCTGGAATCGATGAAGGGAACCGCATTTAGCTTGAGTTATAGCGCAAACACACGGGGGGAACTAGGGTAGGGCACAAGCTCACAATCACGAACTACCTCCGGTGCCGCCCAGCCCCCGCGGGACGCCGGAGCCTTTGGGCCGGAGGCGACCATGGAGGAGCGGGGGGCGGGTGGCCACCGCCCGCGAATAGGGCTGGTACTCGGCGGCGGGGGCGTTTTGGGCGCGGCCTGGATGACAGGCGCGCTGCCAGCACTGCAGAAGCGTCTGCCCTGCGCGATCAATGACGTCGAGCTTGTCGTCGGGACGAGTGCTGGCAGCGTCGTCGCTGCCGCGGTGCGCTGTGGCGTCGGCGTCGACGAGATGGTTGCCCTTAACCGCGGCGTCGGCACCGGCGTGCTGGAGGACGTCGGCTTGGAATCCGTTGAGGACGGCCCGTTGCCGCCGATGCCGCGGTTGCGGATCGGCTCGCCCCGGCTCATGCGCGCCATGCTGCTGGCCCCCCATCGGGTGCATCCCTTGGTTGCCGCCAGCGCGTGGCTGCCGCATGGCCGGGGGCAGCATGCTGCGCTGCGCTCGATGATCCACACCATGCACGCTCACGCGCACCGGCACGCGGCGCCGCAGGGATCAGCATCGCCGCAGGGATCAGCATCTCCGGGGGGAGCAGCATCTCCGCGCGGATCAGTTCCGCACGGATCAGTTCCGCACGGATCAGTTCCGCACGGATCAGTTCCGCAGGAATCATTGCCGGCCTGGGTCAGCGGCCAGACCTGGATCGTTGCCGTCGACTATGACTCGGGGGAGCGGGTGATCTTCGGCCGGCCCGGCGCCCCGGCGGCCCGGCTGCCCGATGCGGTCGCCGCGTCGTGCTCCATCCCCGGCTGGTACGAGCCGGTCGTGATAGACGGGCGCCGTTACGTCGATGGGGGCGTACGGTCCGCTACCTCACTGACCGCCGTCGCTCCGGCCGACATTGACGAGGTCTATGTGCTCGCGCCGATGGCCAGCTTTGAGACCGACCGGCCGCGGAAGGCGGCTGAGCGGGTTGAGCGGCGGCTGCGCCGGGTGATCACGCACACGCTGCTACGGGAAGTCAACGCGCTGCGGTCGCTCGGCGTCCGGGTCACCATGATCACGCCAGGACCCGAGGATCTGGCCGTGATGGGGGCGAACCTCATGGATCCCCGGCACCGCATCGAGGTGCTCGAAACCTCATTGCGCACCTCGGCGGCCGCTCTCGCGAACCCGGGGCGTGGTGCCTACCGGGCCGGCGGCGGCGTTCCCGGGGATGACCATTACCCGGAGGATGGCCAGCCAAAGGTGGCCTGAGGTCAGCAATCGCGATCTGCAGCTAACCCGGTGGCCCGCTCCCGGGCTAGCTGCCCGGGTCCCAAGGGCACTGGCCCGGCAGCATGATCGATCAGCAGCCGATGGACCGGCGGACCCCGGCGGCCGTTATAAATGCTCTGAACGCGCAAGAAATCCGGCCCGGGTCATTCGTTGCGCAGCGAGATCCCGTCAGACTCGGCGATGTTGTCAGCCTCGATCGAGCGCAGGCCCTCGCCGAGCCGTTCGCGTGCCTGGCGCAGGAGCTTGAGTGAGTTGGTGAAGGCGCTCTGCCCGGCTGCGCGCTCCGGATCAGCGCCGTGTTCTTCGACGAGGTGCGCCTGGAGGGCCGCGGCGACTTCGTCAGCCGCCTTGAGCGCTTGGTAGATGGCCCGTTCCCGCGCGACGTCGTTAACCATGCGGCAAGTATCCCGCATCGGAAGTTCCGCCGTCTTGGCCGCCGCACCGGCCCCAGGCATCGTCGTCCGGTACCGGCCCCAGGCGCGTTGACGTCAGACGCTGCCTGATAGCGGGTACCGGAGTCTTCTTATACCGGATTCGGTGGCCGATTGGGTCAATAATGCCCGCGATGCGGTCACCGAATCCGGTACAAGCACCACTACGCGGCTGGACGCGAACGCCGACCGCGCGTCAGCTCAGCGGGTTACTCGCTACCAGGCTCGTACTTGAACGAGATCTGGAGCTTGGTGCGGAAGGTGACCGCCCCGCTCTGGTCAATTTGGATGTCCTGCTCGACTACCTCGGCGATGCGGAGGTCGCGGATCGTCTGGCTGGCGGTCCGCACTGCTTCGCGGGCGGCGTCCTCCCACGAAGTGCTGCTAGTCCCGATGAGATCGATCACCTTGTATACACTCATGGCATCTCCTTTGACGGCAATGACGGCAGCTTGAGCATATGCCGACGGGTCCCGACGCGGATGGGCTGCCCCCGGCCGGCGCGCTGCCGGGGTAAGGACCGCCGGTGGCCGCGGTCACGGGTCCGGCACCGCACCGCCCGGCACGGAGCGGCCGTCAGGGTGTAGTCGCCTCCAGCCCGCTGGGCGGGCTGCCCGGCTAGCGGCTCGCCACTTGCCGCCGTGCCGGTTGGGGTACCGACGCTGCCTTCGCAGCAGTCGGCGTAGTTGCCGTCAGCTGCCCGGCCAATGCGCTACCAAAGATGGTGCGGTTCCATGGCCATTCCTGGCTCAGCCGTGCGGCAGCAGGCTGGCGGCGGCGACGGCCTGCTCGCCGAGATGCGCTTCCAGACGCCTCAGCATGTCCAGATGCTGACTGACCCAGAGCACGAGGAGCGCTGTACGCAGCGCTGCTACCTCGCCACTGGAGCTGGAGTCCCGTAGGTACCGCAGCAGCTGCTGGTGGTCATCCGGGCTGGGCGGCTGGGGCGGCGGAACCGAGGTGCCATGGGCGAGGGAGTCGCCGAGCGTGACATACCAGGCGCGCACCGACTGAACCTGCCCGCCCAGGCTGTCGCCGTATCGCCGGGTGCTGCTGCCGTTTCGCCCGGTGCTGCCGCCGTTTCGCCCGGTGCTGCTGCCGTTTCGCCCGGTGCTGCCGCCGGGCCCGCCGGTGCCCTGCATCCCGTTGAGCGCTGCCATCGACCGTCCGGCGCGCAGCAGGCGGGCCGGACCCGCGACCAGCCGTGCCGCGCTCTCGGGATCGACGCGTTTCGCCGACCGCTCGGCCAGGTACTGGCGGAACGCATCGTCGAGCCGGTGGACGGCAGTGCTGGCGGCCTGCTCGGCGCGGCCCGGGTCGCCAGCGTCGCCGGTGCCGCTGAGCAGGCTCGCCGTAATCGCAACGTAGTCCGCGCTACGCGAGTACGCGGTGGCCAGGTTCTCGCGCAGTACGGTCGCCGCGCCGCGCGGCCAGAACACCAGGCCGACTCCCAGGCTCACGGCGAAGCCGATCGCCACATCCTCGATCCGGATGAGACCGACCTTCCAGCCGGTGGGCTGAATGATGTTGAACAGCAGCACGAGGACGACGGTGAACGCGGCCTGTCCCGCCGCGAAGGAGATCACCCGTGGAGCGTAGGCGGCGATCAGGACAGCCACCGGGAGCACACCCCACAGGACCCGGTCGTTGGCGCCGACGGCGAGCAGAATGGCCGCGCCGACCACGATCCCCGCGGCCGTACCTGCCAGCGCGCTCAGGATGGATCTGCCAGTGCCCAGGGCGGACGAGCGCAGGACCGACAGCGTGCCGAGGACAACCCAGAAGGAATGCTGAAGGCCGGACCGCTGTGCGATGAACACGGCGACAGCCAGCCCCGCCGCGCCCCGGACGCTGTTGCGGAACCATACCGAGCTAGCGCTGACGTGGTCGGCAGCGAACCGCCGCACCACGAGCAGGGCAGCGGGCAGCGGGGCAAGCCGCTTGGCTGCGTCCGTCAGGCGCAATCCGGCTACGGGCAGTGCCGCCCCGTCCGATGCCGCCCCGTCCGATGCCGCCCCGTCCCGCCTGGCCCGCAGGCCGCCGGGTGATTCAGGGGCGGCGGCGCCGCCGCTCACGGTGACCGCGTAACCGGCGATCTGCCAGGTGGTGTACGAGACGGTGCGGGTCCGGAACGATCGATCGAGCAGCGCCTCGACGGCCTGGTCATCCGAGATGACAGAAGGCTGGGAGATCTGGCTGGCGAGGGCCTGCACGGCGGTTTCCTGTGCCTGCTGCAGGCGTGCGGTATCTGGTCGCTCATCCTGACCGGCCAGCCGTGCCCCGCAGGCCCGCAGGACAGCCGTGGCGGCCGCCATCGACTCGCTGTTTTCCGCCCGGCACAGTTCGGCCGTTGGCGCGGTGGTAATGGCCCCGAGCGAGCGGAGCAGCCAGCCGAGTTCGTCGATGAGCGCAGCGAGCGCCGCTGCCTGCCTGGTCGGGCCCGTCGCACGGTCCGGAGTAGCCGCCAGCCGGATGCGGACGTTGTCGACGGCCTCATGGGCGGCAGCGGCCCGGGCCTCGGCAGCCTCCTGGTCCCCGGAGAAGGCACAGTCAGCCAGGTCGGCGAGTGCGCGACAGGCTCGGGCAGCGTCGCTGCGCAGCGTCTCGCCGCGCCGTGGCGGCCAGAGCAGCATGACCGCGCAGATCCCGGCGCCCGCCGCCAGGCCCCATCCGGCCAGCCGCCAAGGGATGGCTGCGAGCGGCGCCGGGAGCGCGACAGGCAGAACGAAGGCAAGTATCGCTGCGGTGCCCCCGGCAGCGAAGTATCCGTTGATCACCCCGGAGAAGAGGATCACGAAACCGACCACCGCCATGGCGGCGGCGGCGAGCCAGGCGTTCCGCGAGCATATGGTTCCGACAACGACGAGCACCGCGCCGCTGAGCGCGAGAGTCAGGTAGGCGGCGAACCGGCTGATCGGCGGACCGCTGAAGTCCGCGAGCACGAGCATCGCGAAGGAGCCGAAGGATGCGAAGACCGCCGTCTGCGGCTGCTGGATCAGCTGGGAGGCTACCGCGAAGACCGCGGGCATGACGATCGCGGCGCGCGCCGCGCTCTTCAGCGAGGACAGCCCGGGGTCGGCGATCTCCAGCCGTGGCAACCTCATGATCTGGATGCGCTCCTCACCGTCGGCCGCCGGCCGGCCTGCCGGTAGTTCCTGATCATCATCGCCCAGCGAGTGGGTGACTGGACAGGCGGCCGCCGCGCCCGGTGCCGCCGGACCCGGCTCCCGCTGGCTAGCGCCAGCCCGCCACTCAGTCGACCTCGGCCGAGCCGGTGAGCCTGAGCCGGCGCTGAGCGCGCTGATAGAAGGTGGTGAGGCCAAGCCGGACGACTTGCGCGGCGGCGGGCAGCAAGGTGAGCTCAACGACGTCCCCCGGCCGGACGTGCCCGACCACCCGGCCATCGGCTTCGACGGCAAGCTCGCCGCTGGTGGCGAGGATGGTGAGGGCGAGCCGCTCGCCGCCGGACAGGAACAGCGCCCGGTTGAAGGCCGAATGCGGGGCGACAGGGGTTACCAGCAGGCCTTCGGCGCGCGGCGACACGATGGGGCCGCCGGCCGAGAAATTGTAGGCGGTCGACCCGGTCGGCGTGGCTACGATGACCGCGTCGGCCGCGTAACGCACGAAGGAATGGCCCTCGACGGTGAGC
This sequence comes from Streptosporangiaceae bacterium, assembly GCA_050011895.1. Classification (GTDB taxonomy): domain Bacteria; phylum Actinomycetota; class Actinomycetes; order Streptosporangiales; family Streptosporangiaceae; genus DATBGO01. The sequence continues at coordinate 11,053 of JBEKIF010000048.1, forward strand.
TCCACTGCGGCGCTGCCGGCCGCGCCTGGTATCCGGACCAGGGCGATATCGTTGAAGGCCGCGGTGTCCTGGCCGGGGAAGGCGGCGCGGACACCGGAACGGGATTCCACGGTGAACCGGTGCTCGTCGATGGCCGACAGCGCCCCGGCCAGTTCGGGGACATCGATCTCGGCCAGGAAGCCAAGCCGGCCGAGGTTCACGCCGAGTACCGGGGAGCGGCTGCCGCGGGACAGGCGCAGCGCCCGCAGCATGGTGCCGTCCCCCCCGAGGCTGACGATGAGATCGGCGCATTCGGCCAGGTAGGCAGGCTCGACCACCACGGCGTGGCCGTCGATCCGCTCTACTTCGCCGGCCAGGCCGAGGATCTCGACCTGGCGGGCATGTGCCCAATCGGTGATCGTACCCATCGCGTTGGCACAGTCGCGGGCGGGATGCAGGACGAGGCCGACGGTGCCGATCAGTCCCACCGGATCCTCCCGTTGCCGAGAACTGTTGCGGTCGTTGGGGTGTTTCGCAGGGCCAGGCGGTGCGCTCAGCGGACCGGGAAGCCGCCGTCGTCATCCTGAACGTGGACAGCTGCCTCCTCTGCCGTCGCTGCGCCGCCATCAATCCCGACGTCGTGCGCGACAAGGTCAGGCTCGGTATCTGAATGCGCTCCCTCATCGTCGGCGACGAGCCGGCCGGACCGGGGCTCGGATTCGCCGGACAGCGAGCCAGCCGGGGGAAGATCGGCGTCGGCATACGGGTCCTGGTCCGGTTCTTCCTCGGCGAGCAGCTGATCGAGCGATTCGCCCGCTCGTTCCTCCGCCAGCGTCGTGCCGAACCCTTCGCCCGCCGACCATCGGTCCGGCGGCGCGATGCCGGTGTCCAGCGGGTCGTCGGCTAGGTCACCGTCGAGCGTGTCCGATGCGTCCAGAATGCCGTCGTCTTCAAGATCATTTTCTTCAAGATCGGATGATGTGTCGTAGGTCTCATTCTCTGGCATGGCTCGCTCAGCCTCCTTCATTGCTCGGCGGGACTCGCAGTTCTCGGCACTGCGCCTTGCCCAGACTAGCGAGGGTGACCCGGGACCGACGAACAGGCTGGTTCTGCCGGATCCTCGGGATAATCCATGGACTCAGAACGCGCCCCATCTATCGTCGGGAACGGAGGCGCGCGCTTTGCTGTCCGGGGCTCGTCAACGTAATGCGGTGCGCGGGAATTGATTCGGAATAATCGTGAGATCAAAATTAAATGCGACGTATGCCGCTTTAGCCCCAGCGTGCTGCCGAGACCGTGTCGGTGCCTGGTGCCCGCGCCATCGGCTGCGCTAGGAGCCTACGTAGGCGCCGGTGCAGATGTTCTCATACTGGTTAGGGTCGAACGCCTGGCTGTGCTGGGGGAAGTACCACTCGACGGCCCGGTACATCGCCTTGCCATCGCAGGTTCCCAGGTTGAACGCGACGATGCTGGCCCGCTCCTCGGTGCCAGTGGCGACCGACTGACCGGGCCCGACGTACTCGCTCTTCCCCGTCCCGTCGGCATGGGCGCCGCCCCAGGAGCCCCAGACGATCTGCGTGACGAGGCCCGTCGGGTCACCGCCGTTGAAGATCCGGGCCGGCTTAACCTGCCCGAAACCCGCACCGCGGGCGAAGAGGCCTGCCAGCCGGCCGAGTGTGGGGAGCGGGGGCGGCGAGACGGAGGAGGTCTTGGCGGCAGGCGAGGTCGCGGATGTTGGACTGGTCGTAGCCGCCGGGGTAATTGGACTGGTCGTAGCCGCCGGGGTAACAGGCCCGGTGGCGCTAGCCGTCGCTGTGGTGGCAGCGGTCGCGGCGGCCGTCGGCCCAGCCACTGGCTGCCGTGCCGTCGAGCAGCCGGTTACGGTGGCGATGCAGATAGCGGCGATGGCGGACATTCCGGCGCATCGTCGGCCAGCACGCCGCAGGCCGCCCCGCGGGGTGCCGGTTTGGCGGGTGCCGGCCGGTGGCCGGATTGCGGCGGCCAGCATCAGCAGGCTGTCTCCGCTGGCGTTGGTGAGATCGGCCGGGACACTTGCGTCCACATAGGCGACCAGGGCCCGCGTGCCGCCGCTGCGGGCGAGACTGAAAATCCTCGTGGCGAAGTCAAGCAGCTCCGGGTCATCGGCTGGCGCCGGCATGTCCATCTTTCCTCGTCGGCTCGGCCCCGTGCGTGGCCCGCGCGGCGGGCGTTTGACAGGGTGGGGGCATGGCGACTGGTCCTACGCATCGAAACGTGACCGTTGAGCGGAACGCGAATGGCGTGTTCACCGTTACCAACAGCCGGGGCGGGCGGATCGCCTTCGGTACTGGTAGCGAGGCAGATTTCAATCCTACTGAGCTGATGCTGGCCGCGATCGGCGGCTGCACGGCGATCGACGTTGACATCCTGACGTCGCGCCGGGCCGAGCCGGAGACGTTCGAGGTGAGGGTCGAGGCCGAGAAGGTACGCGACGCGGACGGCAACCACCTGGCTGATATTGAGGTGACGTTCCGGATCGCGTTCCCGGTCGGCGCACCGGGCGATGCGGCCCGCGCCGTGCTGCCTGAGGCGGTGCGGCAGTCGCATGACCGGCTCTGCACGGTCAGCCGCACAATCGAGATCGGCACGCCCATCACCACCCGCATCGAGTAGGTCATGGCTCGGCGGCGGCTGCCGCTGACCGCAGTTAGCGTTAGCCGGGCCCGGGTCGTCCCCGCGCCGTCCGTACGACGCTGGCCCGCTGGCCCTCGCTCTCACGTCGGTGGCGCGCGGAGGTCACCGACCGCGGAGGTTGCCGCCCCGGCGTGCGCGCGGGATGACTGGCCAGCCGACGGCTGGCCTGCCTGACCTCCGGGGCTGAGCCGATCCACGATCAAGGCGGTCGCCAGGACAACTGCGGTGCCGACTGCCGCTCCCCCCACGGTGTCGGTGAAGACATGGAAGCGCAGGGCCACGAGGGCTGCGGCCACGAGGGCCGCGGCCAGCAGGGCCGCGACCACGAGGAGCATGCGCACGCCAGCGGGCAGCCGCGGGCGCAGCGGTCCGGCCAGCAGGATCACGCAGGCAACGGCGATCGCGAAGGTGCAGGTGGAATGTCCGCTGGGAAACTCCGGGGGACCATGCGAGGTCCGGTCGATAAGGGGCTTGAGCACGTGCTCGGTCAGGGCTGCGGCCGCGGGCACGGAGACGGCGACGAGCACGGCTCCGCGCCATCGTCGCGTCGCGAGGCAGGCGAGGACCAGTGCCGTGGTCATCGCGGTTACCTCGATGGGATCACCGAGCTGCACCAGCCGGTTCAGGATCGCCGGATGGCCGCCAATGGCGACCCGGACCCAATCGTCGACCGCGGTGTCCAGCCGCCCTGGCTCTGTTTGGTGCGCGAGCCACGCGCCCAGTAGCGCCGTCACCGTTACGCAGACGGCTACGAGCACCGCCGCCAGCGGGCGGACGGCCGACGGCAGCAGCGGGCGGGGAGCCATCCGGCGCGCCGTGGCCTGCCTCCATATCGTCCCCCGCACTTGGCCATACTAGGGGGCGCCGCGCCGGGCCAGCGCAGACGGACGCCTGGTCAGCCTATTTGGGCCATGATGTACACATGCTTGACCATCTCTCTGTTCAATGCGCCGATGTGAAGGCGAGCGCCGCGTTCTACGATGCGGTTCTCGGCACGTGCATCACGCCACATCACGCTCTCGTCACGGAAGCGTCCCAAGCAGGTGCTTTCTCTGGACGGTAGCTGCCGGGCCGTGCTGCTCTAGTCGGTAGCCGGACAGCCGGCCTTGACGACTATGTCCATTGGAGCCTGACCTGGCCGACGCAGCCCCGGCGGCTCCCTGTGCATGAAGGAGCCGCGGTGATGGGACGAGCCCTGGAGCAAGAAAGACGACCAAGATCCAGGCTCCGCCGCAGGATGCTAGCCGTGACCGTCGGCGCTGCTGCGCTGGCGCTGGTCGCAGCCGGCTGCGGGGGCAGCAGTGGCAGCAGTAGCACGACAGGCGGAACGAAGGTCAGCGGCGGTACGGCCGTTCTCGCGGAGCCGCCGGCGGAGACGCCCAACTACATCTTCCCGTTCGAGAGCAGCGCCTACATCAGCGAAATCAACTCTGACAACCTCGCCATGCTGCTGTACCGGCCGCTGTACTGGTTCGGCCAGGGCAGCCAGCCGGTGGTGAATAACGCGCTCAGCGTGGCCGACCCGCCGATCTTCAACGGGAACAAGGTCACGATCAATCTGAAGCATTACGTGTGGTCCAACGGGACCCCGGTGACCGCGCAGAACGTCGTGTTCTGGCTGAACATGATGTCAGCGGTCGGGGCCACCGACTGGGGTGCCTACACCGGCTTCCCGAACTCGGTGGTCACCGGGATCAAGGTGGTCAGCCCGACCGAGCTGACGATGACCATGGACAAGGCCTACTCGCAGACCTGGTTCCTGTACAACGAGCTGAGCCAGATCACCCCGATGCCGACCGCGTGGGACCGCACCGCCAGCGGCCCGAGCAGCTGCACGACGACGATCAGCGACTGCGCCAAGGTGTACGCCTACCTGGACTCCCAGTCCAAGGCGCTCAGCGGCTACGTGAGCTCGCCGCTGTGGAGCGTCGTGGACGGGCCGTGGAAGCTGAGCGCGTTCAACGCCGACGGCCACCTCACGTTCGTGCCGAACAAGTCGTACTCCGGGCCGGTCAAGCCGTCGCTGGCCGCGTTCCAGGAGGTGCCGTTCACCACCGACACCGCCGAGTACGGCGTGCTGCAGTCATCCAGCGGCGCCAGCGCGATCAACGTCGGGTACGCCCCGACCGAGGACCTTCCGGCCAAGCCAGCTAACGCGACCGCCGGGGCCAACCCGCTGGCCAGCAAGGGCTACAGCCTGCACCCGCTGCCGGTCTGGGGCATCAACTACTACGTGGTGAACTTCCAGAGCACCACTGGTAACGCCCCGATCATCAAGCAGCTGTACTTCCGCCAGGCGCTGGCCTACCTGATGAACCAGGCCGCGGTGGTCAATGGCCCGCTCAAGGGCTATGGCAGCATCACCGTCGGGCCGGTCGCGTCCGCGCCGGTGACCTCGTTCCTGTCGCCGACGGGCAAGCAGGGTGACCCGTTCCCGTACAACCCGACGAAGGCCAAGAGCCTGCTGACCAGCCACGGCTGGAATGTGGTCGCGGGCGGCGTGACGACCTGCAAGACGCCGAGCCTGTGCGGCCCCGGGGTCAAGGCCGGCCAGCCGCTGAAGTTCAACTTCCCGTACGCCACCGGGCTGACCTGGATCGAGGCCGAGATGACCCAGCTGCAGTCCAACGCGGCGGCCCTGGGGATCAAGCTGAACCTGCAGCCCAAGCCGTTCAACCAGGTGACCGCGCTGGCCGCGGGCAACTGCGTGGTCGCCAAGATCCCCTGCAACTGGGACATGGCCAACTGGGGCGGCGGCTGGTCGTTCGCGCCGGACTACTCGCCGACCGGCGAGACGCTGTTCAAGTGCGGTGCGATCGCCAACTCCGGCGGGTACTGCGACACGAACAACGACGCGCTGATCAGCACCACGCTGACCAACAGCAGCACGCAGGCCATGTACAACTGGCAGGACTACCTGGCGCCGAAGCTGCCGGTGATGTGGCAGCCCAACGCCGACTACCAGGTGTACGAGATCGGCAATAACCTGCACGGTGTCTGGCCGCTCAGCCCGACACTGAACATCACGCCAGAAGACTGGTATTTCGTGAAGTAACTGCCGATCGGCCGGCCGGAACCGGCCGGCCGCAGCGACGGGAGTGCCGGGGCCCGCCCCGGCACCCCGCCGTGCGGGGGCGCAGCGGCCCCCCCTATTACGCTCTCGTCACGAAACCATCGCAAGCTGGTGCTTTCTCTAGACGGTGGCAGCCGGGCCGTGCTGGTCTAGTCGATAGCCGGACAGCCGGCACTGACCACTATGTCCATTGGAGCCTGACCGGGGCGACGCAGCCCCGGCGGCTCCCCGTGCATGAAGGAGCCGCGGTGATGGGACGAGCCCCGGAGCATGAAAGACGACCAAGATCCAGGCTCCGCCGCAGGATGCTAGCCGTGACCGTCGGCGCTGCTGCGCTGGCGCTGGTCGCAGCCGGCTGCGGGGGCAGCAGTGGCAGCAGTGGCAGTAGCTCGACAGGCGGTACGAAGACCACGGGCGGCACCGCCACGCTCGCCCTGCCGCCGTCAACCACGCCCAACTATGTCTTCCCGTTCACCAGCAGCGAGTTCATCAGCGTTACCAACTCCGACTACCTCGCGCTGCTGCTGTACCGGCCGCTGTACTGGTTCGGCCAGGGCAGCCAGCCGACGGTGAACAACGCGATCAGCGTGGCCGACCCGCCGATCTTCAACGGCAACAAGGTCACGATCAACCTGAAGCATTACATGTGGTCCAACGGCACCCCGGTGACCGCGCAGAACGTCGTGTTCTGGCTGAACATGGAGAGCGCGGTCGGAGCCACGGACTACGGCGCCTACACCGGCTTCCCGAACACGGTGGTCACCGGGATCAAGGCGGTCAGCCCGACCGAGCTGACCATGACCATGAACAAGGCCTACTCGCAGACCTGGTTCCTCTACAACGAGCTGAGCCAGATCACGCCGATGCCGACCGCGTGGGACCGGACTGCCGCCGGCCCGAGCCACTGCACGACGACGATCAGCGACTGCGCCGCGGTGTACGCCTACCTGGACACCCAGTCCAAGGCGCTCAGCAGCTACGTGAACTCGCCGCTGTGGAGCGTCGTGGACGGACCGTGGAAGCTGAGCGCGTTCAACGCCGACGGCCACATCACCTTCGTGCCGAACAAGTCCTACTCCGGGCCGGTCAAGCCGTCGCTGGCCGCGTTCCAGGAGGTCCCGTTCACCACCGACACCTCCGAGTACAGCGTGCTGCAGTCGCCCAGCGGCGCCAGCAAGATCGACGTCGGCTACGTCCCGACGGAGGACCTGCCGGCCAAGCCGGCGAACGCCGCCGTGGGCACCAACCCGCTGGCCAGCAAGGGTTACACGATGAATCCACTGCCGGTCTGGGGCATCAATTACTACGTGGTGAACTTCCAGAGCACCACCGGAAACGGCCCTATCATCAAGCAGCTGTACTTCCGGCAGGCGCTGGCGTACCTGATGAACCAGGCGGCGGTAATCGCCGGGCCGCTCAAGGGCTACGGCAGCATCACCGTCGGGCCGGTCGCGTCCGCGCCGGTGACCTCGTTCCTGTCGCCGAAGGGCAAGCAGGGCGACCCGTTCCCGTACAACCCGACAAAGGCGAAGAGCCTGCTGACCAGCCACGGGTGGAACGTGGTCGCGGGCGGGCAGACGACCTGCAAGACGCCGAGCCTGTGCGGTCCCGGCGTGAAGGCCGGCCAGCCGCTGAAGTTCAACTTCCCGTACGCCACCGGCACCGCCTGGCAAGAGGCCGAGTACACTCAGCTGCAATCCAACGCGGCGGCCCTGGGGATCAAGCTGAACCTGCAGCCCAAGCCGTTCAACCAGGTGACCGCGCTGGCCGCGGGCAACTGCGTGGTCGCCAAGATCCCGTGCAACTGGGACATGGCTGACTGGGGTGGCGGCTGGTCGTTCGCCCCGGACTACGCGCCGACCGGCGAGACGTTGTTCAAGTGCGGTGCGATCGCCAACTCCGGCGGGTACTGCGACACGAACAACGACGCGCTGATCAATTCCACCCTGACCAACAGCAGCAATCAGGCATTGTACAACTGGCAGGACTACCTGGCACCTCAGCTGCCGATGATGTGGCAGCCCAACGCCGACTACGCCGTGTACGAAATCGCCAACAACCTGCATGGTGTCTGGCCGCTCAGCCCGACACTAACCTTCACGCCAGAGGACTGGTACTTTGTGAAGTAACTGCTGGTTGGCGGCCGTGACCGGCCGTCGGCCGCACCCGTGGGAGTGCCGGGGCCCGCCCCGGCACTCCCGGGGGTGTGCTCGGAAGGAGGACGGTTGGTAGTCTTTCTGATCCGCAGGGTAGTCCAGGCGCTTGTCGTGCTGCTGCTGGTGACAATCATCACCTTTGCGCTGCTGCGGATGATCCCGGGCAACGTGGCGGTCGCCATCATGGGCCCTAGCGTCTATCGCGACCCGGCCGCGATCAAGCTGTTTGACACCACCTACGGCTTCAATAAGCCCTGGTACTCCCAGTACCTGCTCTGGCTGGCGCACATCGCCCAGGGCAACCTGGGCTACTCATGGAAGCTCAACCAGAGTGTCGTCTCGCTGCTCGCCGTGCGGTTGCCCAAGACGATCGCCCTGGTCGGCATCTCCACCATCGTGGCGCTGATCGTGGCGATCCCGATCGGCACGATCCAGGCGGTCCGGCGCAACAAGCCGGCCGACCATGTCTTCAACGCCTTCTCGACTATCTTTTATGCGATGCCGGCATTCCTGCTGGGCATCCTGCTGATCCTGGTCTTCGCCATCAAGTTCCCGATCCTGCCCGCGGAGGGCCCGCAGGGCGCGGGCGTGGGAGTGATCTTCACCGAGTTCAACGCGATGATCCTGCCGATCACCTCGCTGGCGCTGGTGACCATCGCCCTGTTCAGCAGGTACATGCGCTCCTCGGTGCTGGACAACATCACCGAGGACTACGTGCGGACCGCGAAGGCGAAGGGCGCCAGCGAACGGCGGATCCTGGTCCGCCACGTGCTCCGCAACTCGCTGATCCCGATCGCGACGCTGATCGGGCTGAGCCTGCCCGGCATCTTGTCCGGCGCGCTGATCACCGAGGCGGTCTTCAACTACCCAGGCACGGGGCTGCTGTTCTTCCAGGCTGCGCAGTCCTCGGACTATCCGGTGCTGCTCGGCATCACCGTGATCGTCGCGGTAGCGACGGTCGTCGGCTCGCTGCTCGCTGACATCGCGTACGCGGTGCTCGATCCTCGTGTGAGGTACGTGAGTTCATGAGCTTCTATGGTGTCCCACCAGAAGTACCCGATCCGGCCCTCCCGTCAGCCGTCGGAATTGCCGAAATTCCCGAGGCTCCCGGGGGCGAGGCGTGGGTCGCCGCCGGGATGCTGCCGGCCGGCAAGCCGCGCAGCGCGTTCCGGCGCGGCCTCGAGGTGTTCCTTGAGAACAAGCTGGCGGTGGCCGGCGTCTGCATCGTGGTGTTCATGGCGGTGTTCTGCTTCCTCGGGCCGCTCGTCTACCACGGCGACACGTCGGTGGTGAACTTCGCCAACGAGACTCTCCCGCCCGGGGCCGGCCATCCGCTCGGCACGGACGCCAACGGGAACGACGTGCTCGCCCGGCTGATGACGTCCGGGCAGATCTCGCTGGAGGTCGGGCTCGCCGCCGCGCTGATCGCGACCGGTCTGGGCGTGCTGTGGGGCGCGGTCGCGGGATATTTCGGCGGGGCCCTGGACGCGGTGATGATGCGCATCGTGGACGCGGCGCTGTCGATCCCGGTCCTGTTCCTGCTCCTGGTGGTCGTGTCGCTGGTCACCCCGACCGAGCCGGTCCTGATCCTGGTGATCGCGCTGGTCTCCTGGCTGACCACCGCCAGGCTGGTCCGCGGCGAGGCGCTGTCGCTGCGGGTGCGGGACTACGTGCAGGCGATGAAGGTGATGGGCGGCGGCAGCGCACGTGCCGTGTTCCGGCACATCGCTCCCAACGCCATCGGCACCATCATGGTCAATGCCACGTTCCAGGTGGCCGACGCCATCGCGTTCATCGTGGCCCTCAGCTACCTGGGGCTCGGCATCCGGCCGCCGCAGGAAGACTGGGGCGCCATGCTCAGCGGCGGTGTCGGGTACGTCTCGGACGGCTACTGGTGGCTGATCTTCCCGGCGGGGCTGTGCATCGTGCTGATAATCACCGCAGCCCTGTGGATCGGCGAAGGCCTCCGCGACGCCGTCGAGGTCCGGCTGCAGCGCCGCTAGCCAGGCAGGATGTCACGGTGAACCCGAGAACTCCGCACTCACGACACTGACGAGGACGCATGCCACCTCTGCTTCAGATTGAGGATCTGCACACCGAGATCCGGCTCCGTACGGCGACGGTGTACGCCCTTGACGGCGTCAGCCTGACCGTGGAGCCGGGCGAATGCCTCGGCATCGTGGGTGAGTCAGGCTGCGGCAAGACGATGACCGCGTTGTCGATCATGCAGCTGCTGCCGCCGGGCGGTCACATCACCGGCGGCCGGATCGTGCTGGGCGGGCAGGAGATCTCGGCGCTCAGCGACAATGACATGCAACACGTCCGGGGCAACGAGGTCGGCATGATCTTCCAGGATCCGATGACCTCGCTCAACCCGACGATGACGATCGGCGAGCAGATCGCCGAGACGGTGCTGCTGCACCGCGGGGTGGACAAGGAGGCCGGGCTGGTGCGGGCGGTCGAGGTGCTGGGCCTGGTCGGGATGCCCAGGCCCGCCGAGCGCGTGAAGAACTACCCGCATCAGCTCTCCGGCGGGATGCGCCAGCGGGTGATGATCGCGATGGCGCTGGCCTGCGAGCCGAAGCTGCTGATCGCGGACGAGCCGACGACCGCGCTGGACGTGACGATCCAGAAGCAGATCCTGGGACTGATCGATGACCTGCGCAAGCGGCTGAGCATGTCGGTCATCCTGGTGACGCACGACCTGGGTGTCATCGCCGGCCGCGCCGACCGGGCCGTCGTGATGTACGCCGGCCGGGTCGCCGAGACCACCAGCACGCGGCGGCTGTTCGGCAACCCGCGGCACCCCTACACCGAGGCGCTGTTCCAGGCGCTGCCGGAGAAGGCCGCCGACGCCTCGGTCCGGCTGTACAACATCCCCGGGCAGCCACCGGATCTGACCAGCCCGCCGAAGGGATGCAAGTTCGCGGCCCGGTGCCGGTACGTCCAGGACACCTGCCGGGAGACCGAGCCGGACCTGCAGGGCGATCTTTGGGAGCACGCCTACCGGTGCTTCTTCCCGGTCGGCCGGGAAGAAGACGCTGAGCAGTCAGCGAAGGCCGCCGTTACGGAGGCGGCTCCGGCTATGCGCGCGGCACACGAGGCGATGGCCGCTGGCCAGATACCGTTGCTGCAGGTCGACAGGCTGGTGAAGGACTTCACCGTCACTGCTGGCGCGGTGCTGCAGCGCAAGATCGGCGCGGTCAGCGCGGTCGCTGACGTCAGCTTCTCGGTGCTGCCCGGCCAGACCTTCGGCATGGTGGGCGAGTCTGGCTGCGGCAAGACCACGGTCGGCCGGCTGATCGTCGGCCTGGAGAAGGCGACCAGCGGCGTCATCCAGCTGGACGGCGAGGACCTGGCCAAGCTGAACACTCGCGAGCGGCGGCGGCGCTCCCCGAAGGTCCAGCTCATGTTCCAGGACTCCTATGCCTCCATGGATCCGCGGATGCGAGTCGGCCCGATCCTCCGCGAGCCGCTCGCCATCCAGGGCATCGGCAGCAGGCGCGAGCAGCAGCGCAAGGTCGACGCGATGCTGGACGAGGTCGGGCTGCCCCGGGCCGCCGTCGAGCGCTACCCGCACGAGTTCTCCGGCGGGCAGCGGCAGCGCCTCGGCCTGGCGCGCGCCCTGATCCTCAACCCGAAACTGCTGGTAGCGGACGAGCCGGTGTCGGCGCTCGACGTGTCGATCCAGGCGCAGATTCTTAACCTGATGCAAGACCTGCAGCGTGACCTGGGCCTGACCTATCTGTTCATCTCGCACGACCTGTCCGTCGTGCGGTACCTGTCAGAGACGATCAGCGTGATGTATCTCGGCAAGCTGGTCGAGCTGGGCCCGTCTGACGACGTCTACTTTCACCCGGTGCACCCCTACACGAAGGGGCTCATCGACACGATCCCGATCGCCGACCCGCGGGTGGCCCAGGCCAAGGAGGACAAGGGCGTGCGGGGCGAGCTGCCGTCGGCTATCGACCCGCCGTCGGGATGCAGGTTCCGCACCCGCTGCCCCTACGCCCAGGAGATCTGCGCCGAGGAGGAGCCGCCGCTACGGCCGTTCACCACGGCCGGCCACTTCGCGGCCTGCCACTTCCCGCTGCGGGAACCGGAGTCCGCCCTCAAGACAGCTGCCGTATCGTAACCGCCGCGCGGCCCTGCCGCCGGCGATCCCCAGCGTCCCGGCGACCGGCCTGCGCCAGCGACGGGCCGCAGCGGCAGGCCCGCGTCAGCTGTCGGCCGGCGTCACCGCGCCCGGCATTGACCGGCCGAGCCTGCGACAGGACGCTGCCATCCCGGTCAGCCGCTGAACGGGATGGCAGCGGCGGCCGCAGCGCGCCGTCGTCCCTCGTCGATCCAGCGCGGGACCAGCGTCGCGTCGGCGCCCGCTTTGAGGCACAGCTCCGCGGCCCGCTGGTACCTGGCGGCGTCGATCTCGTGCTCATGGCAGCCGAGTGTGAGTCCCGCGCACTCGGCCAGCACGTCGGCGCGCCCGGCGGCCGTCTCGGTCAGCTCGTCGATCGCGGCGGACTCCTCCGCCGCCGTCAGCGGACGCCACCGTGCGTGACGGCCCGCAATGGCTGCGATCTGGGCGAACAGGATCCGGTCAGCTGCGCTTCTCACGATTCGGTAGCTTAGAACATGTATTCGATTTAGGCAATGACCCGGCGGACTTGAATGCAGCGCTGCGTGCGGGCCTGAGCTGCGATGAGTCTCACCGCGTGGCGGTGTCTTCCTCGTCGTCTCGGCCACCGGAGGGCCCGTCATGCGCAGGGAGCAGGGCGGCCCGCTGGTGACCCAGGCCGGGCTGACCTGACCGGCCGGAGGGTGCGATACGTTGGCGAAGGTGTTCGATCGCGTCGGCCGAGGCGGGCAAGTGACTGGGCCAGCTGGGCTGACCGGGGCTGACCTGCACGTCTGGCACGGCGTGGTAGACGTCGGGACCGGGACGCCGGGGGAGCCGCCGGTATCCGGCCTGGCGATCCTGGATGCCGGTGAGCGGGCGCACTGCCGGCGGTTCGTCCGGAGGGCGGACCGGGTCAGATTCGCGGCCACGCACGCCGCGCGCCGTCGGCTGCTCGCCTGCTACCTGGAGGTCGACCCGTCCAGCATCCGGTTCGGCCGGAGCCCGTGCTGCGAATGCGGCAGCGCCGAGCACGGGCCGCCAGTTATCGGCTGGCCGCCGACCGACATCACCTTCAATTTCTCCGGATCTGGCGACCACTGGCTGCTTGCCGTGACGCGTGCGCACCGGGTTGGCGCGGACATTGAGGTGCCCCGTGACATCGATACGGGCCAGCTGGCGGCCTGCCTGACCACAGCGGAGCAGCAGGATCTGACTAACCAGCCGGCTGGCGCGCGGCTGCAGATGTTCTACCGCTGCTGGACCCGCAAGGAGGCCGTCCTGAAAGCCTGCGGAATCGGCCTGCGAGGCGCACTGGGCGGGCTGGCGGTGGCACCCGGCCGCAGCGGGCCCGTTGAGGTCCGGCACACCTGCAAGGCAGGCCCGGATGTCTGGGCGGTTCGGGATCTGGCCGCGGAGCCCGGACCCGCCCGAGGGGAGGGCACTGCGGGGACACCCGGATGGCTCGGCGCCGTCGCGCAGCCCGCCGCAGCTGGGGGGCGGTTCTGGTACCGCGAGGCCGCCAGCGCCGAAGGGGGCGACCCTGACACGGCAGCCACCCCAGATTGAGACTGCGGGTCCGGCGACAACAGGATGCCGCCGAACGGCCGAGCACGATCAGAGCACGATCAGAGCACGTAAGACCGGGCGCATCCCGGTGACCCAGGATCCCGGCGATCACCCGGGCGGATCGGTGCGGAGCAGGCTGTAGGTGACCCCGTCGCGCCACGCACCGTCCCGCCATCCGCAGCCGCGCATGACGCCTTCCCGGGTGAATCCGGCGTGCTCCAGGGCCTTCTGCTCCGCCAGGTTGTCGACGTCCGTAGCGGCCTCGATCCGGTGCACTGTCGTGTGAGCGAGCAGGTAGCGCGCCAGCAGCCGGTGCGCCTGGGTGCCGTGCCCATGGCCGCGGGCCTCGGGCAGCAACGCTATCCCCATCTCGATGCAGTAGGCGGCGGGGGTGGTCCTGCGGTACCGCCAGCTCACGAAGCCAAGCCGGTCCGCGCCGCGGACCACCATCAGCATGCCGCCGTCGTCACTGATCAGCCCGTTTGCCGCCCAGCGGCGGCGCCATAGCATGGGATCGAACCAGCCGAACAGGGCGAACTCGCCGGCCGTTTCCGGATCCCACGTGAGCTTCTCCACTACCGTCAGGTCGTCCTCGCTAACCGGCCGCAACGTGACTAGATCGCCCATAGCGCCATCATGCCGTTCTGGCACAGCGGGCGGCGCGACTCAGAACATCGACGGGCACCAGGGCGCGGGGTCGGCGTACATTGCCGCCGAGAGCCTCGCCAGCGCGCCGTGCGTCCGCTCGGTAACCTGGCCGGCTGCGGCGAGGGCGCCGAGCCTGGTGCCCCCCAGATAGGCTGCGCCGAGGGCTGCGACGGGCAGCTCGATGTCCGCAGCAGCCGTGGTGCGATCGCAGCTGGGGGCTCCGCCGTCGGCGGTCCCTGGGCACTGCAGCCGCCAGCGGCCGGCGTTGGCGGGCAGCAGGTCGTCGGTCACCTCGATCACGACGTCAGCCGCGCAGGAGTAGCGCCGGTTGCGGATCGCGGCGGGGACGTCGACGAGCCGGATCCAGAGCCCGTCGGTCAGGTAAGCGCGCGCCCGCCGCCGGTCGGCGAGCATGTCAAGCAGCGGATCGTCGACCGGCCGCTGCCTGGCTACCACCTCGCCGATCAGGTCCCTGGTGAGCAGGTCGGCCCACAGCGCCGCCGTGGCCGCGGCGTCGCCGGCGATGAGTTCGCGGACCAGCAGGCTGCCCGATGGCAGGCCGTCGTCGGCCCAGCCGCCTTTCGTCCGGTACAGGGCATAACCGCGCGGGCCGGAGTCGTCATCGGCCAGCAGGCATGTCAGCGGGCCCATTCCCCTGCGGTCGGCTTCCGGGTCGCCAAGCAGGCACTGCCACCAGCGATCGTCCCTGGCTATGGTGCCCGGGCGGTGCGGGGCCGTCGCTTCGTAGACCTTGGCCAGTTCGGTGCGCAGCACGGCGGGCTGGGCGGCCCGAAGCCGCACCGTACCGTGCTGCGCGGCCGCCCGGCCGGCCACGTCCGGGCGGAGCGCGCCCTCGCCCCGGCGGATCGTCAGGCGCAGCTGCCCCGACGCGCAGCCGTAACCGTACCTTCCGTAGATACCCGACTCCGACGCGAACAGTGCCGCGATGGCCTCGCCCCGGTTGGCGACGTCGGCGAGCTGGTGCCGCATCATGGCCGACAGGATGCCGCGCCTCCGGTGGCTGGGCAGGACGCTGACGTAGGTGACCCCCGCCGCATCCGCGATCCCGCCGGGGACAGTGAGCCGGAAGGAGTACGCAGCTGCGGTCCCCGCGATCGCATCACCGTCGAACGCGGCGAGGCTGCGGTCGAACTCGAAGATCATGAGCTCCTGCTCGATGACCTCTGCCGGCCGGTCGGTCTCATTGAACGCATAGGCGGCTACCGCGTCGTACGCATCGAACTCGTCGGGCGTAATGGGCCGCAGTGGATAGTGCTCAGCCATGCTGCTACACGTACCCCATCAGCAGCCCTGCGGGCGAGTCTTTTTCGGCCCGCCGGGGCCGTTGGCCCGGGCGGCCCGGCCCTCCCGCGGCGATCCGCCGCGTCCGGTGGCCGAGGGCCGCAGCGAGCATGACCGGGCTTTCCCGCCTCGCGGTCCTGGGCCGCTAGCCAGGATCGGTACCGAGCCCGGCGCGGGCAGCCGCCTCGCCTCGCTCATCGAACCCGACGATGTCGACAACTCGGCCGCCGCGCACGGTGAGAACTTGCCACCGCTCCGCTTCGCCGCTCCGCGCATCTGCCGCCCGGTTGCCGGCCACCTTCAGGCCGATGAGGATCTGATCCCCGCGCACCACGGTCTCCGATACCCGAGCCCGGACTCCGGCCTCCCGGCCCCGCCGGTACCAGGCGAGGACCTGGTCCCGGCTCTGGCAGGGCGGCGCAGGATCGCCCGGCGGGCCCCAGCGCACGTCGGGATCCAGAAGCTCGCTGAAAGCGGCCAGGTCGGCAGCCGCCAAGGCGGCACTGACCTGCCGCGCGATGCGTTCCGTCGCTTCGAGCTGCTCGGGCACCGGCCACCTCCGGAGACGTCCTCGACAATGAAGCATGCACCGCGGTCAACTGGTCGGCAAGTGCCGGGCCCGCACGCAGCCTGGCCAAGGACCAGGTGGCCGTCGTCAGCCGGTCAGCGTTCCCTTCGCGCGTACCACGAGAAATCGTTTCTCTCGGGGCCAGCGAGCACGGTCCATGACTTCGGGGCCCGGAAGGGATCGGCCCGGCGCGCGTTGGCCCGAGCATGCAGGTAGAGATCTGGTCCGATGTGGTGTGCCCGTGGTGCTACCTCGGCAAGCGGCGCTTCGAGCGGGCGCTGGAGTCCTTCGATCACCGCGGCGAGGTCGAGGTGGTGTACCGGTCGTTCGAGCTGGACCCGTCCGCGGCCAAGGGTGCGAGCATCCCGACGGTCGATCTGCTGGCCAGCAAGTACGGGATGAGCGTTGAGCAGGCCAGTGACGCCCAGCGGCAGATGGAGCGCCGGGCAATGCAGGACGGGCTGGACTTCCGGATGGATGGCCTGCGCAGCGGCAATACCCGCGACGCGCACCGGCTGCTGCAGCTGGCCAAGGCGCGTCACCGGCAAGCCGAGCTGGCCGAACGTCTGCACCGCGCCTACTTCAGCGAGCAGGCATCGATCTTCGATCACTCCTCGCTGACAAGGCTGGCCGTCGAGGTCGGGCTGGACCGCGACGAGGTGCTCAGCGTCCTGACCAGCGACGAGTTCGGCGATGCCGTGGATGACGATGAGGCGATGGCAAGGTCGCTGGGCGCGAGCGGCGTTCCGTTCTTCGTCATCGACCGCCGCTACGGGATTTCCGGCGCACAGCCGGCCGAGACTATCGTCCAGATGCTGGACCGTGCCTGGGCTGATGCGGGCGGTCACGAAGCATCACCCTGATCACCCTGATCACCAGCGCGACCGATGCGGTGAGGTCCCGCGGCAGGGGAGGATGGGGCGATGGGTCCCACGCCAGCCAGCGCCGCCGCGGTTAGGCCGCAGGAGTGGCTTGCCCTGCCCGGCGGCCGGATTCGGCCCGTCGTCTCGGTTTGCGGCGAAGGCGGTGCTGCTGAGTTGCTGACGCGTGCGGCCTGGCTGGCCTGCCAGCAGCCGACCTGCCGGTGCGGCAGACCGCGTCTGGGTTCTGGCCGGACCTGTGGCAGCGCGGAGTGCGTTGCCTGGTTGCGCGGACCGGAAGCCGGCACTGCTGCCAGCGGACATGCCGGGTGATGCCGCACCACGCCTACCTGTGTGGCATCGTTAATCATGACGTCTGACCTCTCTGCGCTGCACTCGGTGCGGCTGCTTGGTGGCTACAAGGCCCTGGGCGGCGGCGGTCTGGCGCACCTTCTCGTCCGCCTGTTCATCTGGCATGAGATCTGGCGTCTCGGCCGGGAACTATGGCATATACCGACATTCGGGCCAATCATCGTCATCCTGCTCGGGCTTGTCGTGGTGGCGCTGAGCATCCTAAGGTCGCGGGGCGGCCCCGGCTGGCTGTCGCGGCGCCGGGGAGGCCGAACCGGCACCGGCACCGGCACCGGCACCGGGCCGCGCGATTGGTAAGGGATCGGGAGGCGGGCCTGGGGACCGAGCGATCGGCCCGGGCCAGACCCCGGCTGATCTCAGATCAGCCGGCTGGCCGCTGACTACGCCCAGAAAAGCATCCCAGCGGGCATATCCGCGTCCCAGTTCCCGTCGTCGAAGTACGGCACCTCCAGCGAGCCGTATCCGCCTGGCTTGTGCTGTGCGGTGAGCCAGAGCAGCTCGCTGACGGTCATGCCGTGCTGGTGCGCGGCGTCACGGAGCGAGGTCGTGCCGTTGGCGCGAAACTGCTCGGGGAGAGTGGGCCGCGGCCACTGCCCGAAATCAGCGGTATTAGCCACGAGCAGGTCAACATCCGCGTTGCTGCCCCATATCTCGGAGCCGAGCTGCCGCAGCACAGCCCGGTCGTCCCACTGCCCGCCCGACCAAGCGATCGTCTGCCATCCCAGCGCAGCGAGGCCGGCGGACAGGGCGCGAGAGACAGCGTAAAACCCGCCGTATACGCCCACCTGGTAGCCGGGAGTGAGCGCATTGATCGCCTCGAAGTAATCAGCGGCCGGCCCGAGCTTGGCTTTCGGGTCCGTGCTGCCCGGGGCATAGTCGGCGATGTCGAAATCGACGGCGAAGTACACCGCCATGCCCTCGGGCGCGCCGAGCGCGGTGAGCTGTTCGCTCGCGAGCTTGCCGTCCTTCTCGCCCTGTACGGCGCCGAGCAGCACCGCGTCGGCAGCGTACTCGAACGATAAGAATACGCTGATCCCGTTGCCGATGAGCGTGCCGGCCTCAGCCTTGGTGATGTTCTTGCCTATTTGCTGATATCCCGGAACCGAGTCCCAGCCGATGTAACGGCCGACGGCGGTCACGCCGGCGTCCTTGAGCATTTTGATGGTGGGCCGGAAGGTAGAGTAATCGACGATCATGCTGCCACGATCCTTCCAATCTAGATATGTCGGTAATCTTTAGAGCCGGTCCTTGAATTCACGCTGTTTCGGGCATGCGGCGGGCCAATGACAGATCAGGATCCCCGCTCGTACTTACTAATCTAGGGGCGGTCAGGTTGATAATCCAGGCTCGCCTTTGAGGGTCCTCTCGCCAGATCGTCCGTAATCGCAGCATGCCGCCTGCGAATCTGCCTATCAAGGTTTATTGGTCTTTGCCTGACCATCCGCCGTCTGCGGCCTGAGCGGGCGGTCGTCCTCACCCGTGGCGGGTGATCCGAGCCAGCTTTCCCAGGCGTTACTTTCTACTCAGCCTGACTCCGGCCGAAGCGATGGAGGGCGAGATGGCGCTGACTGAGTACGAGCCTGGCCGAGCGTTCCCCGGCGTTATCGGGCGGACGGCGGAGGAGTCGAGCCCGGCGTGGCCGCGGCCGCTTCGCGCAGCGCCTGGCGCACCGAATGTAGTGTTCATCGTGCTGGATGACACCGGGTTCGGCCAGCTGGGCTGCTATGGCAGCCCGATCGCGACGCCGAACATTGACAGCCTCGCCGCAGGCGGCCTGCTGTACACCAGCATGCACACGACGGCGCTGTGCTCGCCGTCGCGCTCGTGCATCATCACGGGCCGCAACCACCATGCGAACGCCATGGCGTCGATCAACGAGCTGGCGACCGGCTATCCCGGCTACAACGGCAGTATCCCGTTTGAAAACGGGTTCCTGTCCGAGATGCTGCAGCAGCACGGGTACAGCACCTACATGGTCGGCAAGTACCATCTGCTGCCGTCGGAATTCGAGTCGGCCGTAGGCCCGTTCGACCGCTGGCCGCTGGGGCGCGGCTTCGAGCGGTTCTACGGGTTCCTCGGCGGTGACACCAGCCAGTGGTATCCGGACCTTGTTTACGACAACCATCAGGTCGAGCCGCCGCGCACCCCCGAGGAGGGCTACCACCTGACCGAGGACCTGGCGGACAAGGCGATCGAGTTCATCACCGACGCCAAGCAGGTCGCTCCGAATAAGCCGTTCTACCTGCACTTCTGTACCGGTGCCACGCACGCTCCGCACCATGTTCCCAAGGAGTGGGCGGACAGGTACGCCGGACAGTTCGACGACGGCTGGGATGCCTACCGGAAGCGGGTGTTCGCCAGCCAGAAGGAGCTGGGCATCATGCCGGCGGGCGCTGAGCTGTCCAGGCACGACCCCGACGTCCCGGACTGGGAGTCACTGCCATCAGATGCGCGCCGCCTGGCGGCCCGGATGATGGAGGTGTTCGCCGGGTTCCTGTCGCATACCGACCACCAGATCGGCCGCCTCCTCGATTTCCTGAAGGAGACCGGCGAGTTCGACAACACCCTGATCATGGTGGTGTCCGACAACGGAGCCAGCGCCGAAGGCGGGCCCACCGGCACGACCAACGAGCTGCAGTTCTTCAACAACGCACCCGAGCCGCTTGAGGACAGCCTCCGGGCCATCGGCGAGCTGGGCGGCCCGACCACCTTCAACCATTACCCGTGGGGCTGGACCTGGGCGGGCAATACGCCGTTCCGGCGGTGGAAAAGGGAAACCTACCGAGGCGGAGCCTGCGACCCGTTCGTCGTCTGCTGGCCGAACGGCATCAGGGCACGCGGCGAGGTCCGGTCCCAGTACGCGCACATCATCGACATGGTCCCGACCGTCCTGGATGTGCTCGGCGCCGAGCCGCCCGCGGCGATCAGGGGCGTGACCCAGTCGCCGCTGCACGGCGTCAGCTTCGCCTACACCTTCGACGACCCGGCCGCCCCGGCCCGGCATCACACGCAGTACTTCGAGATGTTCGGCCACCGCTCCATCGACCACGACGGGTGGCGAGCCGTGTGCCCGTGGCCCGGGCCCTCCTTCGCCGAGGCAGGCATGCCTTTCGGGGCGCCGATCTCCGCCGGGACGCTGGCCGGCCTCGACGCCAGCCACTGGGAGCTCTACCATGTCGCGGACGACCCAGCCGAGAACCACAACCTCGCCGGCCAGCACCGGGACAAGGTCATCGAGATGATCGCGCAATGGTATGTGGAGGCCGGCAAGTACAACGTGCTGCCGCTCGACGGAAGCGCCCTGGAGCGGCTGATGACCGAGCGCCCGCAGGTCGCGGAAGCGCGGACCAGCTACACCTACCGGCCCGGCACCCAGACCGTCCCCGCCGCCGTCGGGCCCAAGATCCCGAACCGCCCGCACGCGATCACCGCCGACGTGGACATCCCAGCCGGCGGCGCGGAAGGCGTCCTGCTCAGCCAGGGCACCGGCGTCGGCGGTTGGTCGTTCTACGTCCAGCACCGCAAGCTGCATTACGTCCACAACTACGTCCGGCGTGCCCGCTATCAGGTGTCGTCGCCGGACGCCGTGCCAGAAGGCCGGCATCTGCTGCGCTTTGAGTTCGAGCCGACCGGGAAACCGGACTTTGCTCAGGGCAAGGGCGCCCCGGGCCGGGCGCAGCTGTACGTCGACGGCCACCTCGTCGGGCAGGCAGAGTTCCCGGTCACCACGCCCGTCGCCTTCAACCCCGGCGGGCTGACATGCGGCGCCAATCCCGGATTGCCGGTTACCCCGGACTACCAGTCGCCGTTCCGGTTCACCGGCACCCTGCACAGCGTCACCGTCGACTTGTCGGGGGACCTCATCAGCGACACCGAAAGCGAGATGCGGATGGCGATGGCGCGGCAGTAGCAGCACCAGCCGTCCGTGCGCCGGTGCCCGGGCTCGGCCTGCCGCGTCTTCGCGCGTAGCGGAAGACCTGATCGGCGACGACCACGAAGGCCTGCGGCTTCGCCACCATGTACGGCGGGATGCAGGCCGCGCTCGCGGGTGACCGGGCAGGCGCTGGAATGAGCGCGGACGAGCAAGCCGCCGCCCAGCTGCAGACATTCGCCCGCGCCGCGGGCAGCGGCCGGTATCCGAATCTTGCCGCAGCGCTCGCGGTAGCAGGCCCGGCCCGCGACGAGGACGGCATCTTCGAGTCCTGCATCCTGCGCCTCATCGACATTGCCCGGGCCCGTGACTAACGGGCCGACCGCGCAGCCACGTCCGGGAGGGCACAGAATCCGTCCCGACCGGCACCAGATCCCCTTGCCGCCGGCCCGCCGGCCCGTCAGGATGGTAGTTGCGGGAAGAGCGACCACGTAGTCGGCCCACGAGGCCTGACCTAACTGCCGCACAGACGGCCTTGTCGGCGCTCTTCCCGCCCAGGTTGCCACGGGCCGGGCCGCGCATATCAGTCGGGCCGAGAACCGGGCTGCCGCCGCCGCCCGAAGGCGAAGTACGAGAGTGGTACGGCCCCGAGGGAGTTGATGATGACAATCGCGGTGGCCCATATCCATTTCGGGCCGCGGACCTCGCTTGCCGGGCGGCGCTTGACGTCGACGAGCGCCGCCGCCTTGAGGCCGCCTTCGGCAACTGCTGTGACGATAAGCAGTCTGCGGGTGCGCTGGCTGAGATCGCTCCACCGTCGTCTATCCGCCACGACATCCTCCGCGTAACTGGCAGGGCTACCTGATGGCCTGCACCTTACATCGGTCAGGCAGGCCTCACTACACGGCCATCTCCCTGGCGCACGCCGGCTGCTAGCTTCCACGGATGCCACCATCCCGCCAGCTGACGTCCCGGGCGAGGGCAGCGGGGGCCATGTTGAGCGACCAAGCGCGTCGCACGGCCGAGCACGGGGGAGATGAGGGCCGCGCGATCGAACGCGTCACGTCCGGCCTGTACCTGATGTGGTACGAACACGCCGATGAGGGCCGCTCCTCTCTCGATTCCGCCGAACGCCTCGCTCACTAGCAACCGGCCGGAGGTGCCGCCGAACGGCTGGCGATCGGGCCGGTGAGCCGCTGCTCACGCGCCAATGCCCATATCGGCCGGGCTAACTTCTTGGGCTGCCGCCGCCGAAGGCGCAGTAGGAGAGTGGTACGGCCCCGAGGGAGTTGATGATGACAATCGCGGTGGCCCATATCCATTTCGAGCCCCGGACCTGGCTTGCTGGCTCTCTGGCTCGCGGCCGGCCGCCGATCCGAACGGGTAGCGTCAGCTGGCGATGCCGCCACGGGAGATCAGCGGGCTGGCGTTGACGTTGCGCTGGATCTCGTTCGTTTCCTCGCCGACGATCATCAGCGGTAGGTCCCGGGAATAGCGCTACGGAGCCGTCCGCGCGGACGGCTCCGCAGCCAACGAGGTTCTTGACGCGGCGGTACGTAGCTGCCGTTGCCTGATTGGCCTTCCCGTGGGACGATTGAAGTAGCGCATTTAGTCTAGATTTAAAAATACTATATTAATTGCGCCTAATCGCGGAGAAGAGGACATCGTGGGCGAGGCATACATTGTGGACGCCGTGCGCGCGCCGGTCGGGCGGCGCAGGGGCGGTCTGGCGGGCATCCACCCTGCCGATCTGGGCGCGCATCCGATCAGGGCGCTGGTCGAGCGCACTGGCATCGATCCTGACGCCATCGAGGACGTCATCTACGGGTGCATCGACACCATCGGCGCTCAGGCGGGGGACATCGCGCGCACCGTGGCGCTCGTGGCGGGCCTGCCCGAGCATGTGCCTGGCGTCACGCTGGACCGGCAATGCGGGTCCAGCCAGCAGGCGGTCTCGTTCGCCGCCCAGGCGGTGATGTCCGGCACGGCGGACCTGATAATCGCCGGCGGCGTGCAGAACATGAGCCAGTATCCGATCCTGAGCTCGTACGGCGCCGGGCAGCCTTACGGCGCGACCGACCCGTTTTCGACCAGTCCGGGCTGGCGCGCCCGCTACGGCGACGCTGTGATCTCCCAGTTCAACGGGGCCGAGATGATCGCCGAGAAATGGGACATCAGCAGGCGGGATATGGAGGAATTCGCTTACCAGAGCCACCAGCGCGCGGTGGCGGCCATCGTCGCGGGCCGGTTCGACCGCGAGATCGTGCCGCTGGCTGGAGTCAGCGCTGACGAAGGGCCCCGGTCAGATACCACGCTGGAAAAGATGGCCGGGCTGAAGACCCTGGTCGATGGCGGCCGGCTGACCGCCGCGGTGTCTAGCCAGATCTCCGACGGCGCAGCCGCGCTGCTGATCGCCTCTGAGCAGGCGGTGCGGACCCACGGCCTGACGCCACGGGCCCGGATTCACCATATCTCCGTGCGCGGCGCTGATCCGGTCTGGGTGCTCACCGGGCCGATCCCGGCCACCGAGTACGCGCTGGGTAAGACCGGCATGTCCATCGACGACATGGACGTGGTCGAGATCAACGAGGCGTTCGCCAGTGTCGTGCAGGCCTGGCTCAAGGAGACCGGCGCCGACCCGGCGAAGGTCAACCCGAATGGCGGGGCGATCGCGCTCGGGCACCCGATCGGCGCAACGGGTGCGCGGCTGATGACCACCTTGCTGAACGAGCTTGAGCGCACCGGCGGCCGACCGGCGGCGCGGAGAACGAGATCCTCCGCCGGGCTTTGCGCCGCTGGCGGGCCACGAGACGGGTCACCTAACCCGACCACCTGGGTGCCGCGAAAGGTTGCGGATCGGCGCTCTTCGTGGATTCAGGGCGGCTGCTGCTGCGGGCGATGGCTGAGTGCCGGGCGAGAGGACTCCATATCGGTCGATCTGGAAGCCGACGGCGCGCGGGCCACTGCTATGCTCGCCGGCGCTTGCGGGCGAGCGCAGCCAGGCCGGCGCCGGCGGCGAATGCGCCGCTCAGCGGGAGCCAGCGCAGGGCGGGCCGGGCCGCGGCCGCCGGAGGGGGAGGGAACCTGGCGGGCCCCTCGCGCACGCGGGCGATCGCTTCTGGCAGCAGGCCAGGCAGTTCCAGCGCGAGGTCGAGGTATTCGAAGCGGTGACGGTGCCAGTGCTCTTGCAGTGCCTGGGGGCTGGGCAGCAGGATGTGCCGTAGCTCGGGC
>JBEKIF010000049.1:0-36350 GCA_050011895.1 Streptosporangiaceae bacterium
CCTGGTCCCGGCGCCGGCCAGGACCGCGTCGAATGCGGAGCTGAAGTCCGGGCCGCGGTCGCGGATCATGAACTTGGCCCGGTGCGCCTGCTCGCCGAGGTCCATGAGCAGGTGGCGGGCCTGCTGGGCGGTCCACGTCCCGGTGGGATGCTGGGTGATGCCGAGGATGCGGATGCTCCGCGCCGCATGCCCGATCACGGTCAGGACGTGGGCCTGGGTGCCGTCGGGCAGGTCGACGCTGAAGAAGTCGCAGGCCAGGACGGCTTCGGCCGGGGAGCGCGAGAACTGTGACCAGGTTGGCCCGGTCCGTCGCGGGGCGGGGTCGATGCCGTTGGTCTTGAGGATCTCCCACACGGTCGACGCCGCGACGTTGACTCCCAGGCCGGCCAGTTCGCCGTGGATCCTGCGGTATCCCCATCCGGGGTTCTCCCGGGCCAGCCGGAGGGCCAGGGCCTTGATGTTCCGTCACGCCGGGACAGCCGCAGCCACTCGGCTAGCCGTGTGATCAGGAGGAACACGAACCGCAGGCACATGAGCGGTGATCATCACGGCCGGGCGGCTCGGCGAGCAACCCTGCTGGTCAGAGCCATGGACGAGATTCTCGGCACGCACAGGGCGCAGGAGGTGCGGGCGTCGGGTCCGGCGTGAGTACGGAGCTGGGCCGCGCGATGGTGGTGTGCTGCTACTACCTGTTTCGGGTATGGCTGCCTGCTGGCCGCAGCGCCAGCGGTGTGCGACAACTGGGTAGAGGGATAACGCGTGGCGCTGGCCGGTCAGGCCCGTGGTACCGCTGATAGCGCATCGCGCTCGGCCGGGCTGAGCGCAGCTGCCCGGGCGCGGGCTGCGGCTGCCACCGTGGCATGCGCCGCGGAAGGCCAGGGTTATCTCGCGCTGACCGAAGGAGGATCGGCATGGCTGCGGAGCCCAGGCATAGGCGTCTCGAAGACGCCGGGATCTCAGGACTAGAGCCGTATCTCGAAACCGTGGCGTTTCGCGATGGGAGCTGCCTCATGCGCGAGGGAAGCCCAGGCGACGCCTGCTACTTCATCGCCTCGGGCGAGGTGCGCGTCGAGGTTGAACGCCCAGACTTCGACAGCGACGGCGTCGTGTCGTTCATGGGGCCGGGTACCGTCTGCGGTGAGTTCGGCTTGCTCGACGATAGTCCCCGGTCCGCGAGTGTCTATGCGCAGGGTGACGTCGTCGCCCGGCGCCTGTCCGCCGGTGCACTGCGTGAATTGTGCGACAGCGACCCTGCGGCAGGGGTCATGATGCTGCGCTGGCTGTCACGCAGTGCCGCGGGGAAGGCCCGCGGCTTCTCCAAGGACCTTGAGGAGTTCATCCTCGCGGGCGAGCCGGATCCAGCTCTGGATGCGCTTGTCGCACGGTCGGTTGCGGCCCAGCAGGGCATCGCGAGCTGGCCTGAGGACAAGGTGGACGCCCTTATCGCCGCGCTAGCCGCACAGATCGCGGGTCACGCGGATGAGCTTGCTGCGGCGACCGTTGCTGAGACGGGTATCGGCTGCGCGGCCGACAAGGCGGACAAGAATCGGTTCGCGAGCCTCGATGTGGCGCAGTCGCTAGTCGGAAAGCCGGGCGTGGGTGTCATCGGCATCTGCGACGAGGAGGCGCTGACAGAGATCGCCGATCCCATGGGGGTCGTTGTGGGGCTCGTTCCCATGACCAACCCGGTGTCGACGCTCGTGTTCAAAACCTTGATCTGCATCAAGGCGCGAGACGCGCTCATCGTGAGCTGCCACCGCGACGCGGCAAACGTCGGGGCCACGACCGTGGGCCTCCTCCGCGAGGTCCTGGGACGGCACGGAGCGCCGGCCGATCTGGTGCAGAGTGTCCCGCGGCGGCCCACCCGTGCGACCACCGCAGCGCTGATGCGCCACCCCGGTGTGTCGTTGATCCTCGCCACTGGCGGGACGGCAATGGTCAAAGCCGCCTACAGTTCCGGTACGCCCGCGATCGGAGTCGGGGCAGGGAACGCGCCGGCCTGGGTCTGCGCGGATGCCGACGTCGGGGCAGCTGCCCGGATGGTAGTGGCCAGCAAGGCATTTGATCACGGCATCATCTGCGGCTCGGAGAACAACCTTGTTGTCGAGCGGTCTGTGCGCGACTCCTTCGCCGGTGCGCTGCAGATGGCCGGTGCGGCCGTGCTCAACGCCGCGGAATGCGATCGCCTGGCGCGGGCCGCCTTCGACGACCGGGATGGGCGGCTGCGCCGCACTGTGCTCGGACAGGCTGCCACGTCTATCGCCGCCGGGGCAGGCATCGAGGTTCCGGCCGGCACTCGCCTGCTCGTCGCTCCCGTGCCCCGTGCGGCCGTGGCAGGTCCTTACGGCAAGGAAAAGCTCGCCCCGCTCCTGTCCCTGTTCACTGCGGACGGCGAGGACGACGGCATCCGGCTTTGCCTGCAGATACTCGGCAACGGCGGCTCCGGCCATACAGCGATCATCCACACGCGCAGCCAGCGGCTGCAGTTGTCGTTTGCGCAACAGATGCCAGCAAGCCGGATCCTGGTCAACGGCCCCGGCGCACAAGGCTGCATCGGCCTCGGCAACGCACTGACGCCGTCACTCACGCTTGGCTGCGGGACCTACGGCCGCACCTCGACGACCGACAACGTGACGTACACCAACCTGGTCAACATCAAGCGGGTGGCGCACCCGCTAACTGGCATCGACGCCCCATCGCCCGCCCGGTGAGAACCGCCGCCGGACACATCGAGGCGGATCTGGTGCCCACCGCGACGCCCAACGGCCGATCACCGAGCACGACCCCCAGACGGGTCACCAACCTTGAGGAAGGCCCGAGCGGACGACTCGGCCGGAGCGGGTCAAGGAGAAATAATGCAACCGCGGGTTTGTCATCCCTGAAGGAGCGGGGCCGTGTCAACGCGGAGTTTTCCGGGGGTTGTGGCTCTAAGCGGGCGGGCGTGACTGACGTCTCCTGTTTCCTGGTAGCTGCCATATCCGTGGCAAGCGACTGGGCAGGTCAATGGTGATCATCACGGCCGGCCGAGAGAGCAAGCCCGCTGGTCAGAGCCACGGACGAGATTTTCGG
The DNA here is from genome assembly GCA_050011895.1 of Streptosporangiaceae bacterium. GTDB lineage: Bacteria > Actinomycetota > Actinomycetes > Streptosporangiales > Streptosporangiaceae > DATBGO01. The sequence continues at coordinate 3,070 of JBEKIF010000049.1, forward strand.
CACGCACAACATGACCGTTGATCATCACGGCGGGACGGCAGGGTGGCAACTCTGCTGGTCAGAGCCATGGACGAGCTTCTCGGCACGCACAGCCTCACGTCACGGCGACACGCCCGCCTAGGACGAAACGGTCAGAACTGAGCAGGCACCTCGTACACCACTCCAGTGGCCGTGAACAAGACTGCCCCGCCGCGACGTCGCCTGTCGCTGGCTTCGGCGGCGCTTCTGGCGGAGCCTCGACTATCTGAACGCCTAAGGCTAACGTCACGCGTAGCCCGGTCTCTCCGCGCCCTCTCGCACGAGGATGTTGCAGTGATGTTTGCTCCGCCGATGGCGACGACGACTCGTGGCAACTCACGCGCCGATGCGACAGGAGTCGCTCGTGCGTCTGGTGTGGTTCCAACCTCCGCAAACCGCAACGGGCGCACGCCCCACACGTCAGGGCATCAGGTTGTCTGCCACCCTTTCCGCCTCTCGCTCCTGAGGGTCATCGGTGGCACCGATCACAAGTTTCGCCTGCATAGGCCACCACGGAAGCGGTCGGCTGACCCCGACGGGCTGTCCTCGAGGACTCCACTCCGGTGGGAAGATGGGAATGCCTGCAGCGAACTGGGGCTTCAGCAGAATCCTAAAATTCATAGAGGCCACCGAAGTTTTATGAAGCATCACACTAACACAAGACGGATATGTGATACCGGATGTACCACTCTCGGATCAGCAAACCCCTCAGTGAGGGTAACTGTAAGGTTCCCTCAGTACCTCAAGCTGTACGAGGTGTCTTGCGTTCACCCGGTCGCCCGCTTGACACTGCGAGCCAGGCCTACTTCGAGCCGCGTTTCCGACACGATTTTTCCCATGTGCGGGTACACACAGACTCCGGAGCTGCGCGTTCGGCATCTGTCATTGCCGCTCAAGCCTATACGTCTGATAATCACATCGTATTCGCTGAAGGCACATATGCGCCCGGAAGCACGGCAAGTCGCCGTCTGATGGCGCACGAGTTGGCGCATGTGGTCCAACAGGAGCGCGGCGGCCCGGTCGTACCGGTCGCTGGCGATCCGAGCCTGGAGGCGGCTGCGGAGCAGGCAGCTGATGGTGTGGCGCGAAACGGGCGGGTCACGGTGGCTGGCTCAGCAGGAATTGGGATTGCGCGTCAACCGCAATCATCTAGTACAGCTGCCGGTGCCCAAGATATCGACCCGCAAGAACAACGACAAAAGGACATACTGGTTCTATTGGGGCTGGGCGTGTCTCTTGACAAACTGATCGATTATTTCCGGATACCGCGCGGCGACTTCATGAGTAAATATGGCTTCTGGGAGTATTTCCGGTTCCGGAGAATTGTAGCTAAGATCCCGATAGACGTCCTGGCTCGCATGATTCCTCACGGCGATCAAACGGAATACTTGCAGGCAAGCGGCCGGATTGCGACTGATGCCGAGGAGAAAGCAACTCAACTTCGGAATTTCGATCCTGGCACCCCTCTTGGGGGAGTGGCTTATGCTGGCGCTCGCGCGCTCGGGGCGTCGCACGAGACTGCGAAACTTTCGCAAGCCTTCGGTGACCTTGCGAATGCAGGATTGGCCGCCCCAGGATCGGCATCTCAGGGCGCTGCGCCGCCTACGAAAGAAACCCAATGGGGAGCGCCACTTGCCCCGCCACCAGAACATGTCGCTGCAATGGAGCCGCGCGCGACGACACCAGCCGCGCAGCCCGTGGCTCCGGCGCCCGTGGCCGAGGCGATCCCCGCGCCCCCGGCTCCGGCGCCCGCGGCCGAGGTGGCGCCCGCACCCCTGGCTCCGGCGCCCGCGGCCGAGGTGGCGCCCGCACCCCTGGCTCCGGCGCCCGCGGCCGAGGTGACCCCCGCGCCCCCGGCCCCCGCGCCTGGTTCCGGGTATGCGACAGCGGTGGGTGAGCTGAAGGAGCCGGCGGTCCTGCGGCTGATTCCCGGCGCCCGATCCGTGCCGCCGAAATTCCCCGGTTACGACGGCTTCTCGGGCGGAACCACGGCCGAGACACTGTTGCGAGCGGGCCAGAATACCGTCGTGCAGCAGTCGGTGAAAGACGCGAATTGGATCAGCATTATCTCGCCGGAGGCAGCAACAGCAGAGCGCGTGCAGGCCGCCGTCTCTACCAAGCTTCTCGCGGCCTACAATGCCGAGAATAACCCCTCGCTGAGGACCGCTCCGGCCGATCCGGCTGACATCGGACCCAGCACGAGATTCCGCGTGGTGAAAGACGGTCCGGCGAAGTCGGTGACCATCATGGTGAATGTTCCGGGACCCGTCGAGCCCGTGGCCATGGCGACGCTCCAGCAGGCCGCGGATGCCGTGGTGGCTGAGTCGAATAACGCGGCCGCGCTGCCGAACCTGACGGTCAGGGTGGTATCGGTCAAGTAGTCGCTTCGGACAACGTGTGCGTGCCGAAATCTCGTCCAGGTCACGCGGCCAGGCGGTATTCGTTGATCAGGCCGCTGACGCGAGCTTGTCTTCGGACGTGGTACTGGTCGAGGTCGGCCGGTAGCGGTTTCAGCCTCCCAGGATGCGGATGCGCCTGGTGGCGTGCTCGATCACGGCGAGGACATAGGCCTGGGTGCGGTCGGGTTGGCCGGCTGTGAAGAAAGTCGCACCAGGATCGTGTCAGCCTGAGAACGGAGGAACTGCGACCAGGCTAGGCGCAGTCCGCTCCGGCGCCGGGCCGATTCCGGCGTTCATCAGAATCTCCCCAGGCCGTCGACGCCGCTACCTTTACGCCTAGGCCGGCCAGGGCGCCGTGGATCCGGCGGTACCCCCAGCTGGGGTTCTCGCGGGCCAGCCGGAGGATCAGGGCCCTGATATTCCGGCGGGTCGCTGGGCGGCCGGTCTTGCCGCGCATGGACCGGGCGGCCCATCGGTGGCGGACGATGTTGCGGTGCCAGCGCAGGTTCGTGTCCGGGGTGACCAGCAACCGCTGCCCCTGACGACGCGCTTTCGGTATCACGCCGAGCAGGGTCACCAGCAGGGCCCGATCCGCCCAAGTCAGCCTCGGGTGGCGTGGCTGCCGCCGCTGCAGGACGGCGCGCTGGTGGCGCAGGATCAAGATCTCGGCGGTCTTCCAGGCCTCATCATGCCCCTGACATCCGGAGCCATGAGACCGCCCGCGTCGTCAAGGGCTCAGCTATTCTCCCGAGAGTGCCTCGGAGCAGGAATCCCCAGCTCAGGTGCGGATGACATGCTTCCTGGCACCTGCGCGGCGGAACCGCCTGTTTGCCCGCAAATGACGCAGAATCGTTGGATCGGTCGGTTGTATACCGCTTGGGCCGCCGCAAGAAGCTAGTCCGCAAGCTAAAGCGACGGGTGATGTTCTTGGTCAGTTACGCCCGGAATGGGCTTTATATCCGCAATCTTGAGCGCCTCGCCATCGATGACGACTCCACCGCCTGGGCGACCGGACAAGCGGTCGACGGCGCCCTTGACAGCTCTACCTGCCGCAGTGAAGATTGCAATCAGCGAGGGGAGGAGTGTAGTGAGGCGCCCGCGTTTTGCGGGTAATTTCGTGCGCTCGAACAGCCTTCAATTCTGTAGCCCTAGAACTTCTATTCTAACTTCGGGCACGTGAATACCCATCGGGACGGCAGTGATGACGACTCCGACATATCCGGGCGTCTACATCCAGGAACTCCCAAGCGGAGTTCACACGATTACCGGCGTGGCAACGTCCATTGCTGCCTTCATCGGCTGGGCGCCGCAGGGACCTGTCGGGCAGGCGACGCTGGTTCAGAGCTGGGGGGACTTCCAATCGCAATTCGGCGGCCTGTACACCGGGGTGTATCTCGGCTATGCGGTCAGCCAATTCTTCGCGAACGGCGGCCAGCAGGCGTACATCGTGCGACTCATCGACACCACGGGGACCCCCACCCCCGCCACCGCGACCGGCAAGGATGCGGGCGACACAATCGAGCTGTACGCCAGTAGCCCGGGCAGTTGGGCGAACGGGTTCATCGTAAGCTTCTCCGCCGGCGATCCCACGGATCCCGACAGCTTCAGCGTCCAGGTTCTCGACAGCAAGAACAACCTACTCGAGTCCTTCATGAACGTGTCCCAAGGCCAGAGTGCTCCTTCTCGGTACGCCCCCACGGTCATCGATAGCGACTCGCAGTACATCACCTTTATAAATCCGCAGAATCCCAGCGCGCCGCCGCATCTGACCGGGGCGCCGGCCGCGACAACCAGTCTCACCCTTGATAACGGCTCGCCAGGAAATGCCATCACCGATCCTTCGAACTTCGCTGCACAGCTCGCCCCGAAAAGCGCAGTCCATGCCCTGCTTGACAGCATTCCCATCGTCAACCTCGTATGTGTGCCTGGATTGACGACGGATACTTCCAACGGCGCCAACATCATCGACGCGCTTCAGGGATTCTGCGCCGACGCGCGAGCGTTCTGTATCGTGGATTCGCCGCAGAACGCGAATATCACGGACGCCAACCTGGCTGTCAAGAATGCCGGCCAGAACCTTCAGAATTCCGCTTCCTCCGGTGCGGCCAACTCGGCGATGTACTTTCCCTGGGTGTCGGCGCCGGACCCGTTGGCGGGTGGTCGGCTGGCCCTCATGCCGCCATGTGGCCTGGTAGCCGGCGTGTATGCGCAGACCGACGCCTCGCGCGGGGTATGGAAGGCTCCGGCCGGCATCGACGCGGGGCTCAGCGGTATCGCCGGCCTGCAGTACATGCTGACCGATGCTCTGAACGGGCTGCTAAATCCGGTAGGAGTGAACTGCCTGCGCTACTTCCCGACCTACAGCAACGTCGTCTGGGGGGCGCGCACGCTGCTCGGCGCCGACACGGTCGGGTCGCAGTGGAAATACGTGCCGATCCGCCGATTTGCCCTCTTCCTCGAGTCGAGCCTCTACGACGGCACGCAGTGGGTGGTCTTCGAGCCGAACGACGAGACCCTGTGGGGGCAGATCCGGCTCAATGTCGGCGCCTTCCTGCAGGGCCTGTTCCTGAAAGGCGCCTTCCAGGGGACCACGCCTCAGCAGGCATATTTCGTGAAGTGCGATGCCGAGAACAATCCACAGTCGTCGATCAACCAGGGCATCGTGACTATCGAGGTCGGATTTGCCCCGCTGTACCCGGCCGAGTTCGTCATCATTCAAATCCAGCAGATGATGACGGGCCTCGCCTAGACCCCGGAGGCACACGTGGCCCAGTTCAATGTCAACGCGCAGCGGCTCGATCCGTATAAGAACTTCAAGTTCAGGCTGAAGTGGGACGGAAAGTACGTGCTCGGCTGCAGCAAGCTGTCCGGCCTGAAACGGACCACCGAAGTTGTCGAGCACCGCGAGGGCGGCGACCCTTCGACGTCTCACAAGTCACCTGGCCGGAACAAATTCGAGGCGCTTACGCTGGAACGCGGGCGGACACAGGACCTGGAATTCCAGAAGTGGGCCGGCCTCGTGTGGAGCATTGGCAACGGCCTTGGGGCCGAGGTCTCGCTGGCCAACTTCCGCAAGAACATGTATCTGGAGTTCTACAACGAGGCCGGGCAACTGGTGCTTGCTTACAAGATCTACCGGTGCTGGGTGTCGGAGTACCAGGCGCTGCCCGACCTTGATGCCAACGCCAACGCGGTCGCCATCGAGCACATCAAGATCGAGAACGAGGGCTTTGAGCTAGACACCAGCGTGACCGAGCCGCTGGAGCCGACCCTCACTATCGTGAGCACATAGCGATGCGTGAGCTGGCGGAGCGCGAACTCCTCGACATCTGGGAACGCGGGTCTGATCTTCACCCGATGGACCGCAGCTTGCTCGCCCTGCGTGCCGCCTTCCCCGCGACGTCTTACGACACCCTCGCCGGCTGGCCACTCGGCGCGCGGAACCAGGCCCTGGCCGAGTTGTTCGGGAGCTGGTTCGGACCTGCGCTTGAGGCATGGGCCGCATGTGATGCCTGCGGCGAGCAACTCGAGTTCGAGATGGATACCCGGATGCTCATCGCGCAAGCCGCGGCGCCCGCGAGTGCGGGGTCAGCGGTAACCGCGACGGTCGGCTCGCACCGCTTTCGCCTGCCCTCAAGCCGCGACCTCGCACTGGCCGCACGGGAGCCGACCGCCGAGCTCGCGGCGGCCAGCCTGCTCCGGATCTGCTGGATCGGCAGCGGCGAGGCGCCTTGCTTCTCCGATCGGGAGATCGAAGAGGCCGGGGAACAGCTCGCGCTGGCCGATCCGCTCGCCGAGGCGCGCGTGCGGCTCACCTGCCCGGGCTGTGGCCGCGGGTGGGACGACACGGTGGACCTGGCGCTGTTCGTCTGGGCCGAGGTCGAGTCACGGGCGAAGCGAGTACTGCTGGACGTGCACCAGCTGGCCTGTGCCTATGGCTGGACTGAAGGGGAGATTCTCGCCCTGAGCGAGCGGCGCCGGCGGTTCTACCTGGACGCGGCGTATCCGTGACCGGCTATCTGCAACGTCTGGTGACCACGGCCGTCCAGGGAAAGGTCGGGGTCCATCCCATCGTGAGGCCACCGAGGATCGGGCCCGGTGCCGAAGAGCCGGCCTGGACGGAGTTCGCCGATGAGGCAGAGCCTCCTCTCGGCGAGGGCCCGGCTCCTGCCGAGGGCCCGGCTCCTGCCGAGGGCCCGGCTCCTGCCGAGAACATAGCTCCTGGCGAGGCCACGCCGGCACCGTCAGCGACTCCGGTCCCCGACGGCCCGGCGCCCGCTAACGACCGGCCGCCGCGGGCCGCCGGTCACGTCCGCGATCGGACGGTCGCTGAGCCGTCCCCCGTGTCGGAGATCATGACGCCGCTCTTCGGTGAGACGCCGGCCGCGGACCCGGCCACGCCAGTCCCTGCCACCAGAACCGGCAGCATCGCCCGCCCCCCGGCCGTGCGCCGATCCCGGTCCGGCCCGCCCGCGGGCGACCCGAGCGGGCCGGCTCGTGAGCGCAACACCCCGGCCGACCCCGCTCGCTCCGGTCTCCAGCCAGCTACGGCCCGGCCTGGCCCGGCCGCGCCCCCCCCATTCATGCAGGAGCCCCAGCGCAGGCAGGGGCCTGCGGCGTCCGGGCGAGCCGGGGAGGCTGACCGCGGTGACGTGGAGATCCACATCGGCCGCATCGAGGTGACGGCGGTTTCAGCACCCCCGGCCGCACCAGTGGCCAGGGCCGCGCGGAAATCGATCAACCTCAGCGAATACCTGCGTAACGGGAGATGAGGGTCAGCCATGAGCAACGCCCTCGCCATCTCAGCCGTCAGCGCGGTGCTGCAGTACTGGCTGACGCAGGTGTTCGGCAACTCCCCCGCGCTGAGCAGCGTAATCGTCAGCGCGAAGGCCCCGGACATCCTGCAGACCGAGATCCAGGCGGCCGGACCCCAGATGCGCGTGAACGTGTTCCTGCATCAGGTCACCCACAACGCGGCCTGGCGCAACACGGGATTGCCCTCGCTGGCCGCCGACGGGGCGACGCAACTGTCGAGCCCGCCGCTCGCCCTGGACCTGCATTACATGATGACCGCCTACGGAACGGAGGACTGGGAGGCTGAGGCGCTGCTTGGGTACGCCGTTCTCATGCTGCACGACAACCCGGTCCTCGCGCGCGCTGACGTCGCCACCGCCCTGCAGAACCTGCCACCCGCGCAGTCCCTGTCGACCGTGCTCACGACCACCGGTCTGGCCGACCAGATCGAGATGCTAAAGATCACACCGGAGACACTGGGGCGCGAAGAGATGGCCTGGATATGGTCGGCCCTGAAGGCTGACTACCGCCCGAGTTACGCCTTCCTGGTGTCACTGGTGCTGATCAAGGCGCCGGCCATGACGCTCTCCGCCCTCCCCGTCCTGCAGCGTCACATCAGCGCCCTGCCCGGGCTCGCGACCGGCCTGCCGACGCTCACGGCTGTGATACCGCCCAACGGGCAGCCGGCGGCACAGCTCGGCGACACGGTGACGGTTTCGGGCGACGGGCTGGCCGGGTCCGCCAACATGCTGCTCACCAATGCACGCCTGGGCATAAGCCAGACGCTGCCGGCGACGCCCGGCTCCTCCGAGGCGTCGATCCAGTTCACGGTGCCGAATCCGGCCCTGCCCTCGCCGCAGCCGGACCCGACCGACCTGCCGGCGGGGATGTATTCCCTGTCCGCCACCTTCTCCGTGGCCGGCCAGACCACCGTCAGCAATAGCCTCCCGATGTCGATCTCGGCCGCGATTGACGCCACCTGGGCACCAGGCACGTTGACCCAGGGAGCGAAAGCGATCGTCAGCGTGCCGTGCGTGCCCTACCTGCGGCCCGGACAAGAGGTGTCCCTGCTCATCGGCGGCCAGCAGGCTCCGGCCGATCCGTTCACGACGCCGACGCGATCGCCCTCGTTCACCTTCGCCACGCTCCTGTCCACCGACGGGTCGGCGGTCCCCGTCCGCCTCCGGGTCGACGGCATCGACAGCCCCATCCTCGATCTGACGTCGGCGACGGCCAGCTTCACCGGACCAGCCGTGACGGTGGCGTGATGACCTCACGCGCGGCCGGAACCTCGTGGAGCGAGGCGAATCAGGCGTATCTGGTAGCCGAGTTCACCCGGCTGAAACGACTCCTGACCGCGGGGAACGGCGACGCGGGCGCACCCGCCTGCGCACCCGCAGCCGATCTGGACCCACCGCCAGCGATCGAAGCACTGGTGGAGCTGTTCGGCCTGAGTGAGTTCGAACGTGACGTCGTCCTGCTGGCCGCGGGAACGGAGATGGACTCCGAGATGGCCGAGCTCTGCCCCCGGCTCACCCTGGGCGCAGCTCTCGGCGTCCTCCCCGGACCGCATTGGAGCGCGCTGAGCCCCGACCGGCCGCTGCGCGAGTTCGAGCTGCTCAGGGTCGAGGCCGAGCGGGGCCTGACGTCGGTCACGGTGCGGATCGACGAGCGGGTGCTGCACTACCTGGCCGGACTCAATCCGCCCGATCCGCGCATCCGCAGCCTCCTCACGCCCATCCCCTACCCGGCCGCCGGCGCTGTAGCGAGTGAGCATGCCTGCGTCGCCGAGAAAGCCCTGGCCCTGCTGGCCGCCCGGCCGACGGCGGTACGCCTGCTCCAGCTGTGCGGCGACGACCCTGACGGGCAGGAGGACGCGGCGGCGCTCATCGCCCTCGGGTGCGGCTGCCAGCCGTTCGCCGTGCGGGTGGAGGAACTGCCGCCGCCCGGCCCCGATCTCGACACGCTAGCGATCCTCTGGCGACGCGAGGCTCTCCTGCTGCCGGCCCTGTTGCTGGTGCACACGGGCGCCACCGGCCTGACCCCGGCCGCGCGACAGTTCCTCGAGCGGCTGCCAGGGCTGGCGATCATCGCCTGCCGGGAGACGGTGCACCTGAGCGCCAGGTCGCTGCGCTTCGACGTCGACAAGCCACCGCCCGCCGAGCAACGCCGGCTGTGGAGTGAGGCGCTCGGCGAACCTGCGCAGGCTCTCGACGCCGAACTCGACGTCGTGTCCGAGCAGTACCGCTTCAGCGCACGCGAGATCCGCGCCACTGGCACGCTCCTCGCCGGGTCGGCCGGGCAGGCCGGCACCGCTGAGCTGTGGGACACCTGCAGGCTGCTCGCGCGCCCCCAGCTTGAGGGCCTTGCCCAGCGCCTGACACCGAAGGCGCGGTGGGAGGATCTCGTCCTGCCCGAGGCGCAGATGCAGACCCTGCGGCACCTGGCCGCCCAGGTCCGCCACCGGATGCAGGTGTACGAGACCTGGGGCTTCTCCGCCCTGGGCCGACGCGGACTCGGCGTGAGCGCCCTGTTCACCGGAGACAGCGGAACCGGCAAGACGATGGCCGCCGAGGTGCTGGCCCACGAGCTGGAACTCGACCTGTACCGCATCGACCTGTCCGCGGTCGTCAGCAAGTACATCGGCGAGACCGAGAAGAATCTCAGGCAGGTCTTCGACGCCGCGGAGCAAGGCGGATCGATCCTGCTCTTCGACGAGGCGGATGCGCTGTTCGCCAAGCGGGGGGAAGTGAAGGACAGTCACGACCGCTACGCCAATGTGGAGGTGGCGTACCTCCTCCAGCGCATGGAGTCCTACCAGGGGCTGGCCATCCTCACCACCAACCTGAGGTCCTCGCTGGACCGCGCCTTCACCCGCCGCCTGCGTTTCACTATCCACTTCCCGTTCCCTGACCTCGAACAGCGCGAGCGGATCTGGACCCAGGTCTTCCCGGCCGCGGCCCCCACCAAGGGAATCGAGCCGGCCAAACTGGCGCAGCTCAAGGTGACGGGCGGCAACATCAGGAACATCGCGATGAACGCGGCGTTCCTCTCCGCCGAGGCCGGAGAGCCGATCGGCATGGCTCATCTGCGCGAGGCGGCGGCCCTGGAGGCGGACAAGCTCGAGCGCCCGATCTCCGACGCAGAAACAAGAGGCTGGGCATGAGCCGGATCCGTGTCACCATCGATCAGCTCGTCCTTAACGGGTTCGAAGCGAGTGAGCGCCAAGCCTTCATCGACGGGCTGCGGGCCGAGCTCACACTAGCCCTCGCCGACCCGCGGTCCGGAACCGAATGGGCCCGGCCCTACCGCACGAACGTGCTGCGGCTAGGCGGCATCCCCGCAGAGCGCGGAGCGGCGGGCAGGCGCAGCTTCGGCCGGCGACTCGGCCGCGCTATCGAACGGAGCCTGAAGCGATGACATCCGGCTTCCCCAACTCACCGCGCCTCGTGCGCGGCGGGATCGTGACCATGGACCCCGACACCTCCGCGATCCTGAACGTCCTCGTCCTGCAGTACAACCCCGACTCGCTCTCGCGCTCCATGCAGATCCAGAGTCTGCCCGGCAGCCAGGATGGGACACGCGTCGATGTGCTGCGGCTGCGCGGCCCCGCGATCGAGACCATCAAGCTTGAAGCGGAGTTCGACGCCACCGACGCGCTCGAGTTCCCTGACCAGAATCCCGCCGCGGTCAGGTACGGGCTGCTGCCCCAGCTGGCGCAGCTCGAATCATTGATCAACCCGACGGTGGAAACGCTCCAAGCCGACGACCAGATGGCCAGCAGCGGCACCCTGGAGATCATCCCGCTCGAGCAGCCCCTCACCTTGTTCGTCTGGAGCAGGAGCCGGGTGATACCGGTACGGCTGACTGAATTCTCCGTGACCGAGGAGGCCTTCGACGCGTCCCTCAACCCGATCAGGGCGAAGGTCAGTCTGGGGCTTCGCGTCCTCACCGTCGACGACCTGGGCTTCTCGCACCCCGGAGCACGGATGTTCATGACCTACCTCGGCAACAAGGAACAACTGGCGGCGCAGGCATCCAGTGCTGCGCTCAGCGTGCTCGGCATCTCGGGGCTGTCATGACCACGTATCCCCTGCAGGCTCTGATCGCCCTCGGCGCGCTGCCGCCCGTTACTTTCGCCACCGACAGCCGCTACTACGGGTCCCCGACGCTCGAGTACACCGACCCGGCCGGCCAGACTATCTCCTATCTCGCACGCCGCTACGTGCCGCAGCCAGGCGCCCAGAACTTCGCGACGGTCGCGCAGCACGTCGTGATGCAGGGCGACCGTCTCGACATCATCGCGGCCAAGTACCTCGGCGACCCGCTCATCTTCTGGGTGATCTGCGACGCCAACGGCGCCATGCGGCCGGCCGAACTCGTCGAGACACCGGGTTCGGTTCTGCTGATCACCATGCCGCAGAACATCCCCGGAGGTATCAGTGCTTAAGAGCGTTCAGTTGAGTCTCATGATCGGCCCGTTCATCCCGCTGACGGTGCCGCGGGCCGCCCTGGACGCCCTGGAATCGGTCGAGGTGACGGTCCAGGATGTCGGCAGCAGCGGATTTCAGCTGACGTTCAGCATCGACAAGCAGTCTCCGCTGCAGATCCTGTTCCTCCTGACCGGCGGCGCTCCGCTGCTGTTCATGCGCGTCGTGGTCGTGGTCACGGTTAACGGTACCGCCAACGTGCTCATCGACGGCGTTATCACGAACAACGAGATCTCGCCCGGCGATCAGGGTTCCAACTCGACGCTGACCATCACGGGCAAAGACCTGACTGTGCTGATGGACCAATCCAACTGGAGCGGGTTTCCTTTCCCGGCCTGCCCGGCCGAGGCACGCGTCGCGCTGCTCCTGGCCAAGTACGCCATCTTCGGCATCGTCCCGCTCATCATCCCGAGCGTGCTCACCGACATCTCGGTGCCGATCGAGCAGATCCCAGGGCAGCAGGGCACAGATCTGAAGTACATCCGATTCCTCGCGGAGGAGGCGGGCTACGTGTTCTACCTCGTTCCCGGGCCAGCACCAGGGATGACCCGGGCGTACTGGGGCCCCCAGATCAAAGTGGGCGCGGTCCAGCCGGCGCTGAGCACGGACATGGACGCCTACACGAACGTGGAGAGCATGCACTTCAAGTTCAACCAGGAGCAGAACCGCATCCCGCTGGTCTACATCTACAACCAGGAAACCGGTGTCACGATCCCCATCCTGATCCCGCCTGTCACCCCCCTGAACCCGCCGCTGGGACTCATCCCGCCGCTGCCGACGAATATCATGGCCGACCTGAAACCGTTCCGGGATGACCTGTCCAAACGGTCCATTCCCCAGGCCATCATGATGGGGCTCGCCGCGGCCGCGAAATACTGCGAGGCCGTGACCTGCCAGGGCAGTCTCGACGTGACGCGCTACCGCGGTGTGCTGCGTGCTCGCGAGCTCGTCGGCGTCCGCGGCGCCGGCCCCGCCTTCGACGGGCTTTACTACGTCCAGAGCGTGACCCACAAGATCAAGCGCGGCGAGTACAAGCAGAACTTCACCCTCACCCGTAACGGGCTTGTTTCGACGGTAGCGACGGTGAGCCCATGACTGAGCCAGGACAGGAATCCCCGGACGGGGAGTCATCCCGCCCGCGCTACTACGGCAAGTACCGGGGCACCGTCCTGGTGAACGTCGACCCGCTGCAGATCGGGCGGATCATGGCGCAGGTACCGGACGTTCTGGGTGAACTGCCTTCTAGCTGGGCGATGCCCTGCGTGCCGGCCGCGGGCATTCAGAGCGGCGCCTTCATCGTCCCGCCCATCGGCTCACAGGTGTGGATCGAGTTCGAGCAGGGAGACCCGGACTACCCCATCTGGACCGGCGGATTCTGGGGGCTGGTCGCGGATGTGCCGGTACTCGCCATCGCACCGCCAGCGGACCCGCCCGGGCAGAACATCGTCATCCAGACCACGGGGCAGAACTCGCTGATCCTCAGCGATGCGGTGCCCTCGCCGGCAACCGGAGGAATCATTCTCAAGGGCGCCAGCGGCGCCATGATCGTCGTCAACGAGACCGGTATCTACCTGAGCAACGGCCAGGGCGCCACGATCACCCTTATCGGCCCGACCGTCGCGATCAACGTCACTGCGCTCACCGTCGCCGGACCGTAGCCGGACAAGGAGATCTGTCATGCCGGGACCCGTCTTGCACGCCGGTGCTGTCGTCACCTGCGCCCACGGTGGCATGGCCACGCCTACCGCGCCCAGCCCCGTGGTCCTCGTCTCCGGGATGCCGATCGCGACCATCGCCGCCCCGTACGCCGTGGCAGGCTGCGCCTTCGTGCCACCCGCGGGCAACGGCCCCTGCGTGACCGGGCAATGGGTGGTCGGTGCCGTCCAGGTCCTCTCGCAGGGCCAGCCCGTGGCCATCATGACGGGGACCGCTGTCTGCGCGCCCACCGGAACACCCCTCGTCCCCGTGTCGGCCCAGACCCTGGTGATCGCAACATGACAGCGGGGACGATGCGATGAATGTCAACTTTCCTTATCAGTTCGACGGTCGCGGCCGCACGCTGGATCCGCTCGCCAGCTATCTCGAGCAGCTCGTCGAGCAGGTGCTTTTCACCTCGCCAGGCGAGCGCGTGAACATGCCCGACTTCGGTAGCGGCCTGCTGCAGCTCGCGTTCGCACCGAACAGCGCGGAGATGGCCGCCGCGACGCAGTTCTCCGTGCAGGGCGCGCTGCAGAAGTGGCTGAGCGGGTACCTGACGGTCCAATCCGTCCTCGTTACGAGCGACGAGGCCACGCTCACTGTCACGGTGAGCTATGCGCCGCTCAACACCGATGTCACGCAGGTGCAGACGTTCGTCTATGGCGGCAGCTCATGATCTACGCGTGCTGCAACGAGCACCGCCGCGCGGCCGTCCTCGGCAACCCGGCGCTTAACGGCATCGACTTCCTCGAGGTTCTCGACCGGGAAGCTCCCGCGGGCAGCCCGCGCCAGCAGACCCTGCTGGTGCACTGCCTGAAACCCGTGCCGGGAAGTCTGGGTCCGGCCAACGTCTATATCGTCGGCGGCGAGAGCATCACCGGCATCACTGCCGCCTGGGTCGCGCCAGCGTCCGACCCGCCACCGCAGGCTCTCGCTACCGAGGCCGCCTACTTCACGTCCCTGCCTGATGCCGCGAACACCCTTGTCGTCCGGACGAGCGCCGCGGGCGATTTCTCGCCCTATTGCCTGCGGCTGGTCAACGAAGCCGAGGAGGCCGCACAGGATACGTTCACGATCACTGAGGCGCTCACGGGGTTCGACTCGCTGCTCGCCGAGGTCGGGTTCTCCTTCAAGGTCGAGTGCGGTCCCGGATTCGACTGCGCCCCGGCGGTCCCCGACTGCCCGCCCACGTTGCCCGTCCCGCCGCCCATCAACTACCTCGCCAAGGACTACGGGTCCTTCCGGACGGTACTGCTGGACCGGCTGAACCAGCTGCTGCCGACCTGGACGGGGACCAGCGAGGCCGACATGGGGGTCGTGCTGGCCGAACTCCTGGCCTACGTGGGCGACAACCTGAGCTATCACCAGGACGCGATCGCGACCGAGGCCTACCTGCTGACCGCACGCAGCCGCGTGTCCCTGCGCCGCCACGCGCTGCTCGTCGATTACCGGATACACGATGGCTGCAACGCCCGGGCGTGGGTCTGCCTGACTGTCAGCGCGCCGGTCACACCCCTCGACCACACAGCCACCCGCTTCTACACCACCGCGCCCGGCATGCCCGCGAATCTGCAAGTGGGCGCAGGCAACGAGGAGGCGGCTCTCCTGGCTGGTGTCGTGGCCTTCCAGCCGATGCACGACGCGGACCTGTTCGTCGAGCACAATCAGATGCAGTTCTACACCTGGGGCGACACGGACTGCTGCCTACCGCAGGGAGCCACCGAGGCCACGCTGCTCGGGACGTATCCGCACCTCCAGGCCGGTGACGTGCTGATCTTCCAGGAGATGCTCGGCCCGCAGACCGGGGTCGCTGCCGATGCGGACCTGCGGCACCGGTGCGCGGTGCGACTCACCGCCGTCACCACCACCGACGGCCAGGGGCTTCCCCTCGTCGACCCGCTCTTCGAGCAGGGCACCGGGGACCCGATCGTATCGGCCGCCCAGCAACCCACGCCCGTCACAGAGATCCAGTGGTCCGCCGAGGACGGGCTGCCCTTCCCGGTCTGCATCTCCTCTACGTTCCGCGATTCGGCGGGCACGCTGAATCCCCTGCCCCAGGTCAGCGCCGTCTTCGGCAACGTAGTCCTGGCCGACCAAGGCCTGACGATGCCGGTGGTAGGCCTGCCGGCCGTGCCCGAACCCATGCTGTTCATCCCGGCTGCGGCGGGTAATGGCTGCAGCCCCGCGGCGGCCACGGCGCTCCCTGTCCGCTACTGGCCGCGGCTGGCCGAGGGACCCGTCACGCAGGCCGTGCCGCTGCCGCTGGCCGGTACCCCCGTCACGCCGACGGCTGTCGCGCTGCTCACCCACGGGGCCATCAGCCTCTCCGACGGGGCCGGCTTCACGGCGCTAACGGTCGCCGCCAAGGACCCGTCCGGCTGGCCGCAGTATTTCGGGATCAGGGTCACCCCTAACGCGACAACCAGCGGGAACATCAATCTCGCCGTGCTGTTCTGCCCGGGCGGCGACGCTCCCCCAGGGATGCCTGAGGCCGTCGTGCTCGAGCAGTTCACCGATCTGTCCCTGACGGCCGGCTCGGCGGACAGCGTGACGGCCCAGATCAACGGGATATCCCAGTTCGTCTCCGTCCCCCCGGGCTATACACCCCCGGCGACCCCTCCGGCTACTTTTCCCGTCGCCCCGACCATGCTGCCCGCGGCCGGGCCGGTCGAGCTCGAAGATGCGACCGGCACGCCATATCTAACTCTGCAGCCCACTAATCCGTTGTCCTGGCCCCCGCTGTTCGGCGTTCTTGCCCAGGGGGACGTTTCGAGCCCGGACCAGTTCAACGTGGTCCTGGTTTACCAGCCGCCTGACGGAGGCGTGGGCGTTCAGGTCCCCGTTATTGCCGAGCAGTTCATCGGCGTGAAACTCGACACCGCGGCGGCGCAGATCAATGTCCCAGCCAGCCCGGTCACCGTGCAGAGTTCCCAGGACGAGCCCAACCCGACGCTGTCCGCGTCAGAGCTGATGAGCTACGACGCCGCTCAGGCGATCCCCTCGATCGGGCTGACCAGCACCCACGAGGGCAACCTCCCGAGCACCTGGTCCGCGGTGCCCGACCTGCTGGCCAACGGCCCCCTCGATACCGCGTTCGTCGTCGAAGTCGAGACTGACGGTACCGCGCACCTGCGCTTCGGCGACTCGGTAAACGGCTTGTTCCCGGCCAGCGGGACCGCGTTCACGGCCCAGTACCGGGTCGGTAACGGCACCGCCGGGAATGTCGGTGCCGGCAGCCTCACCCAGTTCGCCGCGGACCTGAACGTCGTGTCCTGCGTCAATCCGCTGGCCGCCAGCGGCGGCGTCGACCCGGAGACGGCCGACCAGATCCGCCGCCGCGCCCCGCAGGCATTCTTCACCCAGGAACGCGCGATCACCATGACGGACTACGCCACCGTGGCCGAGGCCAGCACGCAGGTCGAAGACGCAGCCGCGACGCTGCGCTGGACCGGTAGCTGGTACACCGCATTCATCACCGCCGAACCCGCCGGCGGCGGTGACCTCAGCGCAGCGCTGCGGACCAGCCTCACGCGGTACGTCAACCGCTACCGCCTAGCCGGACAGGACATCAAGATCGAGGGGCCGGACTACGTCTCACTCGAGATCAAGCTCGCCGTGTGCGTGGACCCGAACTACTTCCAGAGCGACGTCGAACTATCCCTGCGCGCCGTGCTGGGCAGCGGCACGCTGCCGGACGGGCAGCCGGCCTTCTTCGCACCCGGCCGCTTCGTGCTCGGACAGACCGTCTACCTCAGCCCGATTTACCGGGCCGCCAGGTCGGTAGCCGGCGTCCTCACCGTCACGGCGGAGGAGTTCCAGCCGCAAGGAACTCACACCCAGGCCTACCTGCACCGCGGCGCGATCCCCATCGGGGCGGCCCAGGTCGCGCGGATGGACAACGACCCCAGCCTGCCCGATCACGGTCAGCTGACCCTCTTGCTGCAAGGCGGGAAGTGACGTCGTGAGCAACATGTCGACGGGATGCACCTGCGGTTGCTGCGCGGGCACCAGCGTGCAGACTCCCGAGGGAGAGAACAACCTCCCCGGCCTGGCGGCCGTGGCCTACCGGACCGGCATCTGGTCAGCCTTCAAGGAATCCATGCTGGCCCGGCTATCCAGCGCGGACTACCCGGCCCTGAGTTACCTCAAAACGCGCGACGACGACGACTTCAGCATCGCGCTGATCGACGCGGCCGCAGTCATGCTGGACATCCTGACCTTCTACCAGGAGCGCCTGGCCAACGAGAGCTACCTGCGTACCGCCACTCAGCTCGACTCGCTCACCCAGCTCAGCCGGCTCATCGGCTACCAGCCCACGCCCGGGATCGCCGCGTCCACTTACCTCGCGTTCACCGTGAGGGCAGCGACCGGCCTGCCACCGGACCCGGCGACCGCAGCCATCACCATTCCGGCGGGCTCGCAGGTACAGAGTGTTCCCGCGCAAGGACAGGCGCCCCAGTCGTTCGAAACCTCCGCGGACATCCTGGCCAAGCCGGACTGGAACGCGCTGCCCGTGCAGACCGGGCGTCCCTGGCTGCCGAAGGCCGGCGCCACGAGCGTCTATCTCGCGGGGACTTCGACACAGTTGCAGCCCGGCGATGCCATCCTGATCGTTGAAGCAGGTGGTGCCCTCGTCCAGCTCCACGTCCGGCTGGTCAGCTCCGTGACGACCGACGCCGTCAATCAGCGGACGCTGCTCACCTGGGCCGACCGGCTCACGCCCGCTGCCGCGCCCGGGTCGAATATGGCGGTCTACGCCCTGCGCCAGCGGGCGGCCTTGTTCGGCTTCAACGCCGTGAACCCCCTCATGCTCGCGAAAAAGACCCAGGAGGAGCTCGGGAACCTCGGGCTCATCGGGGGCACGACCGGCACGCTTGAGTGGAGCTTCGGCGCTCCAGACCCGGGTGTCGTTGACCTGGACGCTGTGTACTCCAAGGTGGTCGCGGGAGGCTGGCTCGTTCTGCTCTCGTCGGGAGGAACGGTGGTAACCGTCGCCTCCATCGCCTCGGTCGCCACCGTCAGCCGCTCCGACTACGGCGTCAGCGCAAAGATCACCCGCGCCACCCTCACCTCGGACCCCGGTCTCAACGAGTTCTACACCGCCACCCGGGACACCTCGGTCCTCGTCCAGAGTGAGCAACTACCCGTGGCCGAGCAGCCGCTCGACCACCCGCTCTACGGCAGCGTCGTCGATCTGGAAGTCATACGGACCGATCTCGCGGGTGTGACCGCCATCGCCGTGACCGGCAAGAGCCAGTCCATCACCCTCAACGCGGACGCCGCGCCGATCCCGTTCACGCCCGACGACGAATCCGCTCCCCCCGTCTCACTTGCGGCCGGCGACACGCTGACCATCCTGCGGCCGCCGGACTTCCTGCACCCGGACGGGTCCGTTCCCGCCTGGAAACAGGCCACGCAGACTCTTACCCTGTCCGTCGCTGACACCAACGGCAGGAGCGGGACCGTGACCGCCGCGCTGTCGAGCTTCACCCTGGGCCTGGCCGCGGCCAGCGCCCCGGTCGTGCAGGAGTTCGCGTTGATCAGCGGGACGTCGGTGCAGGCCTCGCCGTTCCCCCATACCCGCATCCAGCTGCGGACGCCCCTGGTCAACTGCTACGACCGGACCGTCACCACGATCAACGCAAACGTCGGCCCCGCCACCGCCGGCAGCTCAGTCACCGAAGTCATGGGCAGCGGATCCGCGTCAACCGCCAACCAGCAGTTCACCCTGAGGCAATCACCGCTCACCTACGTCCAGGCGCCCACCCCCACAGGCCGGCTGAGCACCTTGCAGGTTCGCGCCAACGGGGTCGCCTGGACAGCGGTACCAAGCCTCTACCGCCAGGGCAGCGGGGACCAGGTGTACGCGACCCTGGACCTCCCCGGAGGCGGCACTCTCGTCGAGTTCGGCGACGGCGTGGAAGGAGCGAACCTGCCGACCGGGCAGAACAACGTCCAAGGCAGCTACCGGGTGGGGTCGGGATTGGCCGGCAACGTGGCGGCCGGAGCGATCACCATTCTGGTCGATCGTCCGGTCGGGGTGAGCGGCGTGACCAACCCGCTGCCCGCGACCGGCGGTCAGGACGCACAGTCCCCTGACGACATCCGCGCCAACGCGCCGCAGTCGGTGCTCACGCTCGGGCGGGCCGTCTCGATCACCGACTACCAGGATCTCGCCGCAAGCTTCGCCGGTATCGCGAAGGCCTGCGCCACGTGGATCCCGGGGGGCGCCTACCGCGGAGTCCTCCTGACCGTGGCCGGCGCCGGCGGCGCGGCACTCCCGGCCGGAAACCCTACCCTGGCCAACCTTGTCACCGCCCTGCGGAATTCCGGCAACCCCAACGTCGCCGTGCACGCGCAGTCGTTCCTGGAAACCACATTCCGGCTCACCGCCGACATCCGCTACGACCCGGCTTATGCGCAGACCGCCGTACAGGCCGCGATCATGCAGGCATTGACGCAGACCTACAGGTTCACCGCCCGGTCATTCGGGCAGGGCGTATCCGGCGACGAAGTCGCCGCGCTCATCCAGGGCATTGCCGGAGTGGTAGCCGTCAACGTGACGACGCTGCGCGTGGTCGCCACCAGCACTGCCGGGGACATCGGCTCATCGGCCTACTCCGTTTCGGCCTACAACGCCTGGATGGCGGGTGCCATCACGCAGCCGCTCCCGCGTCCCTGCAGCGGTTCCCGCACGTCTATATGTCCCTACATTCCGGTCGCAACCCCCAATGTGCTGCCCCTGCCCGCCGAGATCCTGGTCCTCGATCCGGACCCGAAGAAAATCCTGCTGGGGGTGATGACGTGAGCTCCGAGCTCTTCGGGCTCCTGCCGGCCGTTTACCGGCTCCGCGACGCCCAGATCGCCCAGTCGCAACAGCTGGCGCGGGGACCGCTGGAGTCCCTGCTGATGCTCGTGGAGGAACAGGTCGCCGTCGTCGCCGACGACTTCACCCAGCTCTACGAGGATCAGTTCATCGAGACGTGCGCCCCGTGGGTAATCCCCTACATCGGGGACCTGATCGGCTATCGGTCCGTACGGGGAATCGCTCCCGCGATCGACAATCCCCGCGCCGAGGTCGCCCAGACGATCTCGTTGCGTCGCCGCAAGGGAACCGTGCTGGTCCTGGAGCAACTCGCCCGGGACGCCACCGGATGGGGCGCCCACGCGGTGGAATTCTTCCAGGTGCTCGGAGACACCCAGTACATGAACCACGTCCGGCCCCGCAACCACTACGCGCCGGACCTGCGCCGGTGGCAACCCTGCTTGTACCCGGACAGTGCCTTCGACCGGACGTCGCACCGGGTCGACGTCCGCCGGATCAGCAGTGGCCGCGGTCGCTACAACATCCCGAACGTAGGCGTCTTCCTGTGGTCCCTCGGCGCGTACGGCATCACTGGCGCTCCGGTGACGGCGGCCGCCACCAACACCGCGGGCGGCGCCCAGTGCTACCGCTTCAACCCGCTGGGCATGGACATGCCCCTATTCCACCGCGCGGTACCGCAGGGTGAGCAGATCAGTGCCGCGGCGAGGCCAGTCAACGTCGCCGCCCGACTCCGTCGCCGGGAGCTGTGCGCGGACCTGCAAGGCGGTGTCGGCGCCGAATTCTACGGGCCGTCCGGCAGCCTCCTGCTCACCCTCGGCGGCACCGTGGTCAATCCCTACCAGATCAAGGTCGCCAACCTGTCGGGGCCCGACGGGGCCTGGGCGAACCTCCCCGCAGACAGCGGCTACGCCGTCGTCGTCGACCCGGAGCTTGGTCGCGTCGCACTGCCGCCGCTGAGCGCCGGCGCGACCGTACCACAGCTGAACGCCACGTATTACTACGGGTTCAACGCCGACATGGGGGGCGGTGACTATCCACGGGCGGACAGCTTCGCGGTCGACGACGCGCTGCCTTTCCCTGACACCGTCGGCGTGCCGCACTACACGACGCTGCCGGACGCCGTCGCCTACGCAATCGGCCAGCTGGCGCACACCGGTGAGATCGCGGTCGAACTTGCCGACAGCGACACGTACCCGATCGCCGGCGGTCTCACCGTCGATCTGCCGAAGGGGACCACCCTGGAGGTCCGCGCGGCCAGCGGTGTCCGCCCGACGATCCTGCTCGGTGGGGAGGTCACCGTCAGCGGCGACGCGTCCAGCCAGCTGATCCTCAACGGCCTGGTGGTGGCCGCTGGAAACGCCATGACGCCGGGCAGCCCTACGCCAGCAGCGCTCGTGCACCTCCCCGCCGACCGTCCGGATGGAACGCCCAACCTGCTCAGCGGGCTCAGCCTCACCGACTGCACCCTGGTCCCTGGCTGGTCAGTCAGCCCGGTCGGTCAGCCTGAGTACGGCAGCGATCCGGTGCTCATCGCCGAGCCAGCAGGCGTGGCCGTGACCGTCACCCGGTCCATCCTCGGTGCGATCCGGGCCGATGCACTCGCCACGGTCGCCGTCAGCGACAGCATCGTCGATGCCACCGGCCGCACGCAGGTCGCCTACGCTGCCGTCGATGGAGTCAGCGGCGGCGCGACACTGACGCTGTCCGGATGCACTGTCGTCGGGAAGGTCCACGCGACCCTGCTCTCACTCGTGTCCGACAGCATCGTGTGGGCGGCGCTCGCGGCCGCGGACACCTGGACCGCCGGCCTGGTCGCGGATCGGAAGCAGGAGGGCTGTGTCCGCTTCAGCTTCGTTCCCTACGGCTCGGTCACCCCGCGCCGCTTCGAGTGCGTGGAGCAGGCGCTGGCCGGGCCTCAGCCGCTGTTCCGCTCGCTGCGATATGGCGACCCCGGATACCTGAAACTGCTCGCTGCCACCGGGGACGTCATCCGGCGCGGGGCCGACGACGCCGGTGAGATGGGTGCCTTCCACTTCGTGCTCGCGCCGCAGCGCGAGACAGACCTGAAGACCCGGCTTCAGGAATACATCCCCGTCGGGCTCGAGTACGGGCTGATCTACCAGGACTGATCCGTTGGACAGGAGAGCGTCGTGACGTTCGATACCAGCCGGTCGACCTTCGACCCATGGAACGACTACTCGGCTGTCGTCATGGAGCAGGGGCGAGTCCAGCTCGACTCTGACTGGAATGAATGGCTCGCGGAAATCTCCCGTCGGACGCGGGCCGGCACGCTCGACCTGGTTGGCCGGGCCGCCTATCCGCCGACCACGCCGTTCGCGTTTCAGGTCACTGCCTCGGTGACCGGGACGACGAACTCGCTGTCGATCGGGCGGGGCCGGATGTACGTTGACGGCCTGCTCGCGGAGAACCACGGCACCCGCGCTTCGGCAGCATGGGATCCGGCACTGGCCGAACTGTCGGGGTCCCCCCAGCCGCCGCCCGCCACCGATACCGACCCTGTCGACTTCACCGCTCAGCCGTACGCGCCTGGCGCCACCGTACCCACCGGCAACGGTGCGTACCTGGCGTACCTGGACGTGTGGACGCGCCCGGTCACCTGGCTCGAGGACACCGACCTCGTGGACAAGGCGGTAGCGGTCGACACCACAGGCCGGCTCCAGACAGTCTGGCAGGTCAGGCTCCTCCCGGTGCCGGGCGGCAGCACCTGGTCGTGCGCCACGCCGGATTCCGACATCCCGTATCCGTCCGCCTCGGCTGGCCAGCTCACCACGGCGGTCATCCCCAACCCGTCGGCCGGCCCGTGCTGCCTGACGGACGACACCGGCTATACGGGACTGGAGAACCAGAACTACCGCGTGGAGATCCACCAGGGCGGATCCGGCAGCGACACCGCGAACCTGAGCGGCGCCACCTTCAAGTGGTCTCGCGACAACGGCTCCGTCAGCACCGGCGTGACCTCGATCGCCAGCGCCACGAACACCCTCAACGAGCCGGCCAGCCAGCTCACAGTCCTCAGCCTCGGCCGGGACCAGGTCCTGGGCCTCTCGCCCGGCGATTGGATCGAGATCCTGGACGATGCGCACCAGCTCAACGGGCAGCCGGGTGAGCTCCACCAGATCGACAGCATCGACGTGTCCAGCCGGACCATCACGCTCACCGCGACGCTGTCCGCCAGCTTTCCCGTCGGTCAGCCGGCGCTCAACAGCCACACCCGGATCGTGCGCTGGGACCAATCCGGCAAGGTCTACGAGCAGGATGGCACCACCGTCTGGTGGGATCTCGGCGCGGCCGGCAGCAACGGCACCATCCCGATGCCCGGACAGGACACGACGCTGATCCTCGAAAGTGGCGTCACGGTCACCTTCAGCCTCAGCACGCCGACGGGCGCCTTCAACGCCGCGGACTTCTGGACGTTCGCGGCCCGCGCCGCCGACGGCTCCGTGCAGGAGCTCGCCGCCGCGCCACCGCAGGGCATCCAGCACCACTACACGAAGTTGTCCATCGTTACCTTCACGTCCCCGCCCAGCTACCCCGACTGCCGTACCCCCTTTCCGTCCGGCGGCGCTGACTGTGACTGCTGCTGCACCTGCACGGTGGGTGACGGAGTCGTCAGCACCGGCAAATTCTCCTCGATCCAGGCGGCGATCAACTCGCTGCCTTCGACCGGCGGCGAGGTGTGCATAGGTGCTGGCCGGTACTTCGAGAACGTCGTTATCAGGAACGCCGCTGACGTCGTCGTCCACGGCTGTGGCCGGCAGACGCGCATCGCCTCAGCGTCCCTGGGCGGCGACGCTGGTGTCGAGGTTACGTCCGCCGGAGCGAGTGGCATGAACGCCGTCATCAGCGTCGTGGGCTCCTCGCACATCGAGCTGCGGTCCTTGGCTGTGGAAGCCGCCGACGCCGAGGTCGGAGTTCTGCTGGACCGGGCGGGCGCCCAGGAGGTTCAGGCTCAGGTTCAGGCTCGGACAGCGGGTTTCAAGAGTGCGGTTGTGCTGCTTGACCCCGGCGACACGGATATCACCCTGGACGACCTCGTCATCGCCGCGTCCACGCGGCCGGCCATCCTCGCCCTCGAGGTCACCTTGTTGCGGATCACTGGGAACCGTGTCGCAACGAAGGACGTGCGAAGCCTCTGGCCGGCTGTCTCAGTCAGAGGGAACGAGATCCACATCGAGCACAACTGGGTGGGTCTGCAGGACGCCGCGCTGGCGCGCGCCTGGCTGCCGGCCAGCGTCATCAGTGATCTCCCCCCCGGGCTCGAGCCCGAGCTTACCGCTGCTGATGTCGAGGCGACCGACGTGACCGAACTGCCGCTCGCGCCGGCCGGCATCCAGATCGCCGGTCCGTCCCAGGACGTCTTCGTGATCGAGAACGAGATAGAAGGAGGCCGGCGCAACGGCATCACCCTCGGCAGCCTCGTTCTCCTGGACGCGGACGGGAGCGAGAGCAGCACGCTGGTCGGCATCCTCCCCGTCGAGGAAGACGAGTGCAGCACTAGCGGTACGCTTCAACTGCCGCCCACCAGTTCGACTGGGCAATCCCTGGGAGCCGGCGGCCTGCTGAGCAACATCCAGATCGACCGCAACCGCATCCGGAACATGGGGCTGTGCGGCATTGGGCCGGTCGGGTTCTTCGACCTCGAGCAGACGCTGGAAGTCATCAGCATCGAGAACCTCGCCATCACCGGCAACGAAATCTCGAGCACCCTGCTCAGCCCGCTCACCCCGTCGGGCAACACGACCTTCGGATACGGAGCGATCTGCGTCGCCGACGTCGATGACCTGGTCGTGCGCGACAACATCGTCACCGACTTCGGGGCGACATTGTCTGCCGAGGTCAGCGGGATCTTCGTCCTGCACGCCGAGATGGCCGAGATCAGCCGCAACCAGGTACTGCAGCCCGGCGCGTGGACGTCAGGCACGGAAACACAGGCGGCCGCCGGTCTCCGGGCCGGCATCATGCTCCTGGCGGTCACGCCACCTGCTCTTCCCGCGGTCGAGTCAGACACCAGCGCGCTCATCGCTCCGCTGTACCAGCCGGGCGTGCCCGCCGTGCGAGTCGAACATAACGTCGTGCAAGTAGCCGTCGGCGAGGCGCTCGAGATTGTGGGACTCGGTCCGTTCTCGGTGGTCAACAACAGCCTAAGCTCGGGCGGCACCGTATTGCTGGCAGGCACCTCGCCCGCCGTGACCGTCATGATCCTGAACCTCGGCGCCGCGGTGGGTGTCAACGAAACGGCACTCTTCTCCGGACTCCAGAACGCGCCGACCTCAAATCTGGCTGGCCGGTCGAGGTTGACGGCGCCATCCAGCGGGGCCGTCATCTTCACAAATAACATCTGTCAGCTCGAGACGCGCGCCGGATACCAGCCTGGCTTCGCCTCCGTGCTCGTCGGCAGCCTCGATCACGTGCTGTTCGGCGACAACTCCTGCTGGGAAGACGGGCTGCGGGCCAACACCGAGGTCGACGTGCTCGTCCTCGCCCGCACGGTTCAGGTGACGAGCAACCGCTTCCAGGAGAACTTCCAGGCGAACATCGGGGAGATCCAGACCTCCGTTTTCGGGTCCTGCCTCAGCATCGGTCTGGCGAATATCACGGCCCAGAACATCTCCGACAACACGATCTATGCAATCGCCCCGGCCACCACACTGGTCGACAGCTCGAACCTCGTTGCCCCCTGACCTTGACCATCTTCACGGGCAGCCCAGAAAGGCGGTAGAGCGATGACGACGAGACCCAAGGCGGCGGCCAAGGGCACGGCCCCCGGGGTGGCCGACGGCAGCCTGGCCTCGGCCCTCAGCACGGTCGACACCCAGGCAACTCAGCGCCTCACCACTCTCGGGCTGGTCTACCAGGCCCGGCAATCTCGCCTGACCCGCAGCGCGGCCGGCATCACGGCACAGCAAGGTTCCGACTCGGCGCAGGCAACAGCCGCCGAGGCGGCGGTGGCAGCCGCCAAGATGACAGCCGCCCGCCTCGCTGTCGTCCAGCAGCAGGTCACCACAGCGGCGCCCACCGTCGCCGCCTCCGGTTGGGCGCTCCACGGCCGCGTGTACACCGCCCAACTGGAACCGGCCGTTGGCTACTGCGTCTTCCTCGCCGACGCCCAGAACGCGTACTACTCGCCCACCGGGTTCGCCTACACAGACAGCACGGGATACTTCCAGCTCACGCATCCGGGGACAGCAACACAACCCGGCAAACCGGCCGGTAAGGCGCAGCCCGACACTGCCGTTCCGCCGCCCGCACTCTACGCCGAGATCACGAATCCGAACGGCCAGCCCGTCTCCCTCAGCACCACAGCGCTTGCGCCGGCACTGGGCACAGCGACATACCAAACCTTCTCATTGTCCCCGGGGGCGCAGCCCCTCGGCGACCCTCCGTCGGCGATCCGTGCCATCGCCTTCCCGCCGCAGTCCAGGCATGGGACCGGGCCGGTCCACACAGGCATCACGACGACCGCGCCGAAGCAGGAGGCCGCCAAGCCGACCGCGCCGAAGCAGGAGGCCGCCGAGCCGCCCGCGCCGAAGCAGGAGGCCCCCGAGCCGCCGGCGCCCGCTGCCCCGGAAGACGCTGCGCCGGCTGCCCCGGTGGCCGCGGAGCCGCCCGCGTCGCCCGCGCCGGCTGCCCCGGAAGGCGCTTCGCCGACAGCCCTGACCGAGATCGTGCCGGGCGTCCCGACAACACCGCCGCTTCGGGTCCGCGTGACCAACAGCGTCGACGAGGGTCGGTCGTTCGCCCTGGACCCAGGCGAGCTGACCATCGGGCGCGAGGTAGGCTCGGCGATTCTGCTCCAGGGCAGCGGTGTCTCGCACAATCATGCCCTGCTTCGGGTGCACGGCGATGACGTGACCATCGAGGACCTGCGCTCCACCAACGGGACCAACGTCAACGGCGTGGCCATCGACCGCCAGACTGACCTCGCGCCCGGTGACCTGATCGACGTCGGCGGCGTCCAACTGGTAGTCGAGCATAACCAGGTGACCAGTCCCGACGAATCATGACCATCGGACAGTTCGTGCGAGCCTTCTCAGTACGACATGAATCGCCGTCGGGCACCCCGCCTGCCACCTGCGGGCCATCCCGGTCATCGAGGTTGACGGCAACCTGCTCGGCGTCGACGGGGCCACCTGGAACTGGAACATCGCTGATGATGCGATAGAATCCTTGTACAATGCCCCGCAGGGGAAATCCAGGCGGGTGTGTATTCATTGACGCCGATCTGGCAGGCGCGTTCGACAAGACAGCGTGAGCACAACAAGCCAGCTTCCTCAGCCGCGCCAGCGGCTTTACCGAAAGCCCCACAAAATCTGTATAACACGAGCCTAAACGCGCGGTCCACGCATGGCACAAGGCCGGTTACAGTCAACGCACCATCGCCCGCAACGTCAACATCGCCCGCCGCATGAGGAAGCGCATGCTCCGCCGGTCCAAATGCTCCGAGTCATCGTCTTTGGAAAGATTCTCCTCCTGCGCGTGGTGTTGGCGCCATTGCGGTGGTCGACTCGCGGCGTTAGATTTGGTGGGTGTTCGCTCGCGCACCGCAGTCACAGCGGCGTCCATCGGTCGACAAGCTTCGCTCGGCTCCGACGCGGCGGGAAGGCGCGCCGGGCCGCGACGGTGGGAGACCGCTCGGAGAGGCCGAGCGAGCCTCCCACGAGCGCGCTTTCGGACACGACCTGTCGAGCGTCCGGATCCATACCGACGCGGGGGCCGCGAAATTCACGGCCCACCTAGCAGCGCAGGCGGTCACGATTGGCAACGACATCTACTTCGGCCCGCTTGCGTACGTACCCGGGACGCCCGTCGGAAAGCGCCTGCTCGCGCATGAGCTCGCGCATGTCATCCAGCAGCGGGGTGGCGACGGTCACCCTGGCGGGCCTGTTCATCCCGAGCGCGCAGCGACGCGGGCCGCGGACGAGGCCTCCCGCGACGGCATCGTCCGGTTCGGGCTCCGAGGCGCGCCGGTCGCGCCCGCCCGGCAGCCGCAGTCGTGGGCGGCCGCGGTGACCGCGGCGCGTGCGGAGACTGACCCCGCGAGGCGCCGAGCCGCCATGCTGGCGCTGCTTCAGAGGGCGCTTCCCGGGCGCACCGTTCGCCTCGCCGGGACGAGCTCGCCGGCGGCGGTCGACCCTGCGGACTACCAGCCGACGCCGACGATCAACTTCGACGAGGGGCTGAACGCGAAACAGAGGTGGCGGTCGAACCAGATCCTCTCCAGTGAGGTCGGCTACACGTTCCAGGCGACGATGGGTGGCATCCAGCGGGCGTACTCCATCCTCGGTCCACGCGCGCTAGACACCGGCCACGAGGAGACTGGGGTCCAGCTCTACGCGGACCACGAGCTGTTCCACGCCACGCATCCGGCCGCGCCGACCGTTTCGAAAGCCGACGACGAGGTTGCCGCATGGACCGACACGTTCACGCAATACTTTCTCCGGACATACATCACGCGCGAGACCTGGCGTCCACTGATCGACTACTACGAGGGTGCGTCCCCCGGGGCCCAAGCAGCTTCGCTCACCTCGCTGGTCACGTTCGTCCAGGGGCTGTCGACCGCGCCGGCGCAGCCGCGGAGCGAGCACGACAGGTTCGTTCACTGGCTCCGTCGGCGCCTACAGGATCCAGAAACACAGACCAAACGGCTGATCGTGGACCTGAGCGCGAAGCTCCTGATCACCGCAACGGCGCCGAGCTCCAGTGCGTCGTCGTCCGGGGGGTCCGCTGTGCCGCCCGCGCACTCCGGCGCGTCCGGAACACCGTAGGCGATCCCGGGCTGCGACCGGGGCGTGTCCCGCTCGAAAATAGGATTGGGCCGGTGACCTGCAGGTCTTCCGGGTCAGGCGGCGTGCGTGTACTCGTTGATCAGGCCGCCCAGGACGGGTTTTCGGCGGATTTGCTGTCTGTCGATGTCGGTCGGGGTGGCGCGGGCAGCGACAGGTTCCTCGTCTGGAACCAGGCCCATCTGCGGCAGATCCTGAACCAGTACGAGACCCACCACAACCAGCACCGGCCTCACCGTTTCCTGTACGGCGCGGCACCACTGAAACCACTGCCCGAACCAGTCGATCTTGAGCAGTACTGCGTCCGAAGACAGGCTCGCGTCGGTGGCCTGATCAACGAGTATCGCCTGGTCGCGTGAGGCGGATGAGGTTCTCGGCACCCACAGGCCGCGAGTCCCGCATCCGGCACCGCCGTCAGCAGTTCGTGCGCAGCCGCCCGGTCGGCGGCGAAGTTGCCTCTTCCGCCCAGATGCTAATCACATATTTGGCTGGTAATCACACTTGCGGACCCGAGCGCGGTTATGTGACGTCAGCTTGATCGGGTCCCGGAGCAGGCAGGACCTTTGCCTGCAGGAAGGGGGACCATCGGCCGCTGGCAGCCGACGTTCCCCCTTCTGCGTGCCGCCTGTGGTATCCCCGTTGCGGCTTTTTGGCCTCACCTTGGCTCGACCCCTCTGCGGGCCACGTAGGGGCCACAGTGCAGCAGTCCACTAACTCAGAGCCTTCGTTCCCGATCATTTCCGCCAGCTCTTCGACGTCGCCGAGAGCGGTGAGATCACCAGGCCGTCCAGGTACGTCACGCTGGTATCTCATGCCCCGGGTCCCGGATCATAAGGACTGGATGGTCCCGTTCAATACTCTCCCGTTGGCGGCGTTGAAGCGGGCCAGGGCCGAATTACCCTGCGCGATCTCCTGGCTGGCCTGGGTGGGATTGTCGTCCTGCTCGTTCGTGTTGTCGCCGGAGTAGTCCTCCCCGGCCGTGACGTAATCATTCATCGCGGTGACCCAGTCGGCGTTGTCGGCCGGGGGCGGGTCGTAATTGGGGTCCAGGGCAGCCTGCGCGTCCCCCTCCAGCTCGGAGCCGTCCAGGGCGAGGTTATCCGGGTCACTACTGGCGTCCGAGGAGATACTGCTGAGATCCTGCTGCACGTTCCGGAGCGCCCCTTGGACCTGCGCCAGCCACCCGCTCTCCCCGGTGGGGACCGGGTTCACGCAGTCCACGGTGCACGATGACTCCGACGTCGCGGCCGGGTCTGCCGTCGGTGCCGGGGCTGCCGCAGGTGCCGTGGACGGTGCAGCCGCTCCGGCGCAATTGTTGTCCGAGTCGGTGACGGCCCGCTCGAACTGGGCGTTGATGGCGCCGCCCTCGGCCGTGCCGTACTTGCTGACCAGGGCGGCCTCGATCTGGGCGGCCGACATGCTCCTGTCCGATGCAGGGTCCACCGACACTGCAGCCATCGCGTTCTCGAATGACATGTCCCGCTCGAAGTACCTGATGGCGCACGAGTCCTGGCTATCGCTGCCGCCCGCGCCGGCTGCGGCCGTGAACTGGCTGACCTCGGCCTTAGTCCACTGGTCGGCCGCCCCTTGGGCCACGGCTGCAGCGCTCCCGCCGCCGCATGCCGTGACTGTAAGTGCGGTCACGGCGACGGCCAGCGGCCAAGCCAGCAGGAGCTGATTCCTGTGCGCCTTGATGAATACCATGATTTTCCCCTTATCCCAGCCAGTCCAGCCTGGACGGGCTTCGTTCTCTCGGCAATTACCGGACGCTGTTTTTGCCGCCTTGCCGCCTTGCCGCCTTGCCGCCTTGCCGCCTTGCCGCCTTGCCGCAAATTCGTCCAATGAGGTTTTCGCGGCAACGGTAAATCGGCATTCGCGCAGCGACAGCCCGATATCACCGCACCCTCAACGCACCACGCGGGCATGAATGTCAAGCTCACCGGGCCGTGATTGCCGTGGGCCTCGCCGTTTCCGGCGAGACCCACGGTTAGCGCAGTTCAGTGATATCCGTTGGTATTTCGGGCAAGGTTACAGGGACCCCATTGGGGCTCCGCATCCCTGGCAGAACCTGTCTCCCGCGATGATGCGGGTGCCGCATTTGGCGCAGAAGCTCGAAGCCCTCCCGGGCACAGGTGTCGGCACCATTGCCTGTGCCGACGGCCCTTGGTGCGCCTCATGTACCGACGCCTGCCGCCCCAGGATGGAGTCCTTGTGCTTGAGAGCGAGCAACCCCACGGCAGCGACCAGGCAGATCAGCGCCAGCCAGCCAGCAGCCGTGTGCAGGAAGCTCTGGCGCTCTATGCACTCGCCGCCCGAGCTGAGTACCGCGGCGGTGGCGCTGCATGACGGGAGGTTCGAGGTCGTCGCCAGATACGCGATCGCGAATACCGCCGAGGCGATAATTGCCTTCGTAAAGGTCGGTGCCTTGGTGAATCTAATTTTCATAAGCCGAACGTAAGGTCCGGCCCGCCCCAGGCGGCAGGGGCCGGGCGACCCACCACGCGCGCCGCGTGTGGGCCGGCCGACCTACATCAAGGGGAAGGGTCGACCGGTTCGATGCCCGCCTGTATCGCGTAGCGGGTCAGTTCGGCGCGGTTGCGGGCGCCGGTCTTGTCCCTGATCCGGTCCAGGTGCGTCCGCACCGTGTTGGGCGTCACGAACAGCGTCTCCGCGATCTTGGCGTTGCTCGCCCCGCCGGCCAGCAGCGCGATGATCTCCCGCTCTCGTGCCGACAGCAGGCCGACTGGACTGTCCGCCGGCGCGCGACCGGCGGCGGGAACGGTGACGGAGGCCGCGGGCCCCGGATCTGGCCGGGCCGTGCTCAGGGCATGGGCGATGGCATCGGCCTGGCTGAGCGTGCGGCCATGCTGGTAGGCGGCATCGAACGCGGCCTCCCCGAGCGCGTCGCGCAGCCGGGCATGGTCACTGGTGCGCATTTTCGATTCCTTCGCATCGAAAGCCTGTCCGGCCTGCTCGTACTGGTGGTCTGCAGCGCCATGCAGGGTGGCGGCGACGGCGGACTCGGCGTCCGCGCCAGCGGCCAGCGCGAGGCCGAGCAACGCACTGTGCACCCAGGTCATCTCATTGGTGGCTCGCGCCCTGTCCAGAACGCCGACGAGCAGGCGGCGCGCACTGGTGGCATCTCCGTTCATGAGGTAGGCGAACCCCAGGTTCATCTCTGCGGCGGCGGACAGGTGCTGATAGCCATGGGCATCGGCGACCCTGAGCGCGTCCTGCAGGTAGGCCAGGGCAGCCGGGAACTCCCCGGCCACGACCTGGTCGACGCCAAGGTTCACCAGGGTGACGACGAGCGTGTAGTTGTCCCCGGACGCCCGCGCGAGAGAGAGGACCTGCTGGTAGTCCGCGAGGGATGCGTCCAGATCACCGGTCTCGGCCTTGAACACAGCGCGGTGGCCCAGAGCGACGACGAGCCGGCGGGGATTACCGGCTGCCCGGGCCAGCGCGACGGCCTCGTCGGCCCTGGCCAGCGCGGCCGGCAGGTCGCCCTGCAGGAAGCTGAACCAGTTGAGCGCGGCGAGGGCGTCGGCGGCGAGGGCGTCATCGGCGAGGCCGCGGGCGATCGTGATGGCCTCCTCCGCCATCGCGGGGATGTCCGGGCTGCGGTCGAAGTGAGTGAGCAGCTTGCAGTTCGTGACCAGGGCAAGGGCCAGGTAGCGAGTCGGCTGGCGGGCATCGGGGCGTCCGAGCAGGGCGCCGAGCGCCTCGATGACCTCGCCGCTGTGGCCGCGCGAGAAGACGAACGACCGCAGCCCTGCGGCCAGCCGCAGGCCGGGCTCGGCGCTGCCGGGCTCGGCGATGCTGAACGCCAGCGCGGCACGGATGTTGTCGAACTCAGCCTCGATCCTGTCAAGCCAACGATGTTCGTCCGGACCGTGCAATCGCGCGCCGGCGGTCTCGACTAGGGACAGGTAATGATCGCGGTGGGCGGCTCGGACGCCGCTGGCGTCCGGGCCGGCCCGCAGCGCGAGGCGCTCGGCGGCATAGTGCCGGACCGTCTCAAGGAGCCGGTAGCGGGTCGCCCCGTGGATCACCTCAGCCTGGACCAGGCTCTTGCCGACCAGCGCGGCCAGCAGGTCAAGCACCTGCCAATCCGCGACGTCACCGCCGGAGGCGATCGCTTCCGCGGCATCCAGGGTCCAGCCACCTGCGAAGACAGCGAGCCGGTCGAACACAGTCCGCTCCTCGGAGCTGAGCAGGTCGTACGACCAGTCGATCAGGGCGCGCAGGGTCT
>JBEKIF010000050.1:0-32901 GCA_050011895.1 Streptosporangiaceae bacterium
TCACTCGTAATGAACAGGTCATCGGTTCGATTCCGATAGGCGGCTCCACAGAAGTATTAATTTCACCAGCGTCCATGTTTACATCTGCGTCTGACACTCTTGTTCGCCGGCGTTTGAGTGATCATGGCCACGGCTGGCGGGTCCGGGTGGCCGTTTGTGCCGGGTTGCGGGAACGGCCGTCGTAGTCCGCAAGAGTCCGCCAGCCCATAGAAATGTGACCTGAATCACACTTGATGGTTGGAGGTCACGCCGGCCGGCGGTGTCCTGAGCCGAGGCTGACGGTGAGCGTCAGGCTAAGCGCCTCGGCGAGCCGTTCCAGCAGCGGCAGGGTGGGGGTGGTGCCGCCAGCCTCGAACCGGGCGACGCCGGGCTGTCTCATCCCGGCCCGCTCGGCCAGCTGGCGCTGGGACCAGCCCAGTTCCTCGCGGCGCAGCCTGACCGCTTCGGCAAGCTCGTAGCGCAGCCGGGTCTGCTCATAGGCGGCTGCGACCTCCGGACGGCCCATCCGGGCCTGACGGGCGTCGGCGGGGCGGGTCCGCCGTGGTGCGTACTGGCTCATCGTCATCCGTCCTCCTCATCAGCCGTGTGGCCGTCGGCCTGGCAGCGGGCCATCGCCGCAATGGCCCTGGCAATCTCCGCGGTCTCGCGGATCCTGCCCCTCCAGCCAGTCCCGGACCTCGGGTCCGAGTTCTACCTCGCCCCAAAGGTCATACCAGCGATGATATCGCGTGTCAGGCGCGAGAACACCGGGTAACGCTGATTGTCGGACCAAGCCCGCATCCTGAGATACCTGGGCAGGGCTAGGAAGCGGAAGGTCAAATACGTCCAGCCGGGCTACCGGCACCGAGCCCGAGCGGGCTGGCTCCAGCGTCCATCTATCAGACAGGCCACATAGCACCAAGGTGCAACGACGTCAGCGGGGGCGCACCCAAGTTTCACCCATCTGCCGGCGTCACGACAGTGACATGGGGTCTATCAGGGGATGGGGATGGACCGTGGCGACGTTGGCGCTTCCTTCAGCTCATCCCGTGAGGATAAGCCAGGTCCGGCCGTCTATCAGCTCGCGTGCCGCGTCCAGGTGCCCGGCGTGACACGCGGTCTCGGTGATCACGTGAAGCATGATCGCCTCCAGATCCTCCAACCGGAAATCCCCGAAGAAATCGGGCCACCAGGCCGGGGCGGCGTCCATCGGAGTAGCGGCGATGACTTCGTTCGCGCGTTCTATCTCCCGCCGGTAGCCGTCGAGCACGGCGTCGACTGGAACCTCGGAGCCGACCTGCCAGGCGTTGGTCAGGGTCTCAGCCGAGTCATCGGGCTCGCCGGAGACGACATGGCGGAACCAGAATCGCTCGACGTCGATGGCGAGGTGCTGGACCAGCCCCAGGCACGTCCATCCCGACGGCAGTACTGGACGCCGCAGAGCCTCTTCGGGAAGGCCCTCCAGAATCCCCAGCACGTGAGCGCGCTGTTTGCTCAGGGATGATAGAAGAGCTGTGCCCTCCTTGCTTCCCGGTTGTGGCATGGACCCTCCGGCGTTTGGCGGGTGCTGGTCTTGGCAGTCAGGTACCAGAAAGCAGCAGATGGCAGCATCCCACTTGAAGCCTTGCGGAGTCCACGGTTCCGGGCCGGGCTGGCCGTCAACTGCAGCTTGACAGTCAGCTGACGGCCAGCCGAGCATAGTTATCCGGCTACGGTGGCCGGATTTTGGCCGGACAGCGGCGCTCAATGCCGTCGCCCCATTGCGTATGGTTGAGCGCCATTCCGGCAGGTCAGCGGGTGCATGAGCTGATGGCAGGTGCGCTCGCCGATCTTTTCGGGTTAGAAGGTCGTCCTATATACGGAACTACGGGCGACCTGTTTGAATCGCTGGCATGGATGCTGAGACCGCCGCCCGGCGCTGGGCGGACACCTGGTCGTGGGCCTGGCCGCAGCGGGATGCCGAGGCCATCGCCGCCCTGTATGCCGACACGGTAGTGTACCGCTCTCCCGCGTTCCGCCAGCCGGACCTCGGCCTGGCTGGCGTCCGCCGCTACCTCGGCGAGCAGCTCCCAGCCGAGGAGAATATCGAGTGCTGGTTCGGCCGGCCGATCGTCTCGGGCCGCCGGGCCGCGGTCGAATGGTGGGCCAGCTGGACCGAGCAGGGCCAGGAACTCACCTACGCGGGAGTGACGGTGCTGCATTTCGACGACCAGGGCCAGGTGGTCGAGCACCGCGACTACGACAACCACATCGAGCGGCGCGAGCCACCCTACTCGGGGTGGTGAAGCGGCTAGGGCAAAGAAAGCCGCGCCGTGCCCGCCGCGTGCCCGGACGCAGGGCGATCCGCGGTGATTCGCGGTCGCCCACGGACAGCCAGCAGTGGACTTGAGCTGTGCAGGCGCAGGTCGGCCGGTCGTGGCCACCACCTTTGCAAGCAGGGGTCGGGGCAGGGTCGTATGAGACGACTCGTCCAAGGTGATGCGCCTGCCTGGCTGTGGGCGGCTTGAGCGCTTGGATTACCCGGGATGGATGACAGGGGACACCCGGCAGGCGGGTAGCGTCGGGGGCGGAAGCCGGGTGGTCATTGTAAGGGGATGACCCTGATGCCGGTTGAGCTTGTGACGGGATCGCACCGGCCCGCAACAGCAGCAACATCGCATCGCGCGTCCGCGGCGCCGGGCTGCACGGCGACGAGGGCGGCCACGGGTTCTTGTTCCAAGACCCGGCCGCCCTCCCGGCATTCACCGCATTCCTCCAAGCACCATCGAACTGACAGCCGCCAGCTTGACATGCCCTGGCCTGATTTTGGTCTCACGACGACGCCAGACACTGACAACCACTCCGTACTGCTGAGCAACGTCCTGGCAGGTCAACGCGGAGACAAGCTGGTCAGGCGAGCGCCTGTAGATCTCTACGGAGCTGTGGTCAGCCCGCCGCCGCCGACTTGGAGCTGACCACCAAAACTGACCGCAACAGGACCCGACAGGGCCGGTCTGAGACCGATTGGCAATGCCGTCCTCGACAGTGATCCGGTAGATGTCGGCTTCGATGGTGACCTCGGCGGTCTTGCCAGCGTGCGGGAGGCCGACCTGGATCCCCTGCCCGCCGATCATGATCGCGCCGCGGACCGATACCCGCCGCTTGACCAGCTGAGGTTCAGGTAGCCGCGGCCTGCGGCTGCGGCGCGTGCACCGCGCAGCCGGGCGCGGGCCTGCACGGGGACGGGGCAGGCGACGGTGCGGGCCAGGGTGCCGGACAGGATGTGGGCAACCGGGCCGCCGAGACGCAGCGTGATCCGCTGCCCGGCCATGGGCAGGCCTGCGGTGATCACGTGATCACCGACGCTGACGTTCCCAGAGCTTGCCGTTTAACTTGCGGGTGATCTTCCTCGGCTCGGGTTGGCGCATATCAGAAGGATGACGCAGACCGGTCGGCTACTCCGCTAATGCGGCGTGCCGCATAGACTTCGGCCCTGATCCAGGCCGCGCTGGCGTAGTTGAAGGCCGGGCGCCAGTGGGTGCCCGGCTACACACTTCGCAGGTGTCCTTCTGGGCGGTTCCCGTTCGTCGTCTGGTCGTAAGCGCCAAATCCAGACCGAAGGGCGGCGACATGCAGCGCACCCACCGACAGATCAACCAGCGCGTACAGGCGGCGCGCGAACAGGCGATCACCAGTTACGTCTACGGGAAGCGAGGCTGAGATGAAATACGTGGCGTTCATCGGCACCGAGGGCGAGGCGGCGCCGGAGGCCCTGGCGGTCATGCAGCGCGAACTCCCACGCTGGATCGAGGAAATGGACGGCCGCGGCGTGCGGCTGCTCGGCCGGGAGCTGGCCTTCCCGGAGACGGCGGCGACGGTGCGCGTGCGCGACGGCGAGACGCTGGTGACCGACGGCCCGTTCGCGGAGACCAAGGAGTTCGTGGCGGGCTTCGACCTGCTCGAGTGTGCCGACCTGGACGAGGCGATCGAGGTAGTGGCCACGAGCCCGGTATCCCGGTTCCATCCGTTCGAGATCCGGCCGTTCAGGGACGGGCTGCGGATGGCTGCGGGGGCGTCGGCGTTCGGGCGGGGGGACGACTCGGCGGGCACCCCGTACCTGCTGACCATGTGGATGGGCGGAACGCCAGCGGCGCCGCTGGACGACGAGGCGGTGATGCGGGAGTACGACGCCTGGCGGCAGGATGCGGAGGCGCGCGGCCGCTACATCCTGGGGAACGCGCTGGGCGGCCCGGACACGGCCACGACGCTGCGCGTCCGTGACGGGGAGATGCAGCTCAGTGACGGGCCGTTCATCGAGACGAAGGAGTTCATCGCCGGCATCGACGTCGTCAGCTGCGCTGATCGGCAGCAGGCGATCGAGCTCGCGGCCGCGCATCCGATCGCCCGCTACCACGCGATCGAGGTGCGCCCGTTCTATAGCGAATGACCACGCCCGCGGTTCAGCGCGCGCTCGACGCGGCCTTCCGCCAGGAGTGGGGCCGCGTCGTCGCGACGCTGATCCGGCGGACCGGTGACTGGGACCTGGCCGAGGACTGCGCGCAGGAGGCCTTCACGGAGGCGCTGCGGCGCTGGCCGGTCGACGGCGTCCCGCAGCGCCCCGGCGCCTGGCTGACGACCGTCGCCGGCAACCGCGCGATCGACCGCCTGCGGCGCGCGGCGCGCGCCGCGCAACTGCTCGACCAGGCCGGCCACGATCCCATCGGCGCTGGCATCGATTCCGAGGATCCGATGGAAGACCTGTTCGCGCCCACGACCGAGATCGAGGACGACCGCCTGCGACTGATGTTCACGTGCTGTCACCCGGCCCTCCCGCTGGAGGGCCGGGTGGCCTTGACGCTGCGGAGCCTCGCCGGACTCAGCACAGCGGAGATAGCCAGAGCGTTCCTGGTGCCCGAGGCGACGATGGCCAAGCGCCTGACCCGCACCAAGGCGAAGATCGCCGCCGCCGGGATCCCCTACCGGGTGCCGCCCGCGCATCTGCTGCCGGAACGCACCGCCGGGGTGCTGGCGGTGCTGTACCTGATGTTCAACGAGGGCCACTCGGCCTCCTCGGGCACGGAGCTGATCCGCGCCGGCCTGTGCGACGAGGCGATCCGCCTGGGGCGGGCTCTGCAGCAGATGCTGCCGGGCGAGCCCGAGGTGATGGCCGCGCTGGCGCTGATGCTGCTGCACCACTCCCGCCGCCACGCGCGCGTGGGCGGCGACGGCGAGCTGATCACGCTGGAGGAGCAGGACCGGGGCCGCTGGGACAAGGTGAAGATCCACGAGGGACTGCGGCTACTGGAGTCGGCGCTGCGCCGGCGGCAGGTCGGGCCCTACCAGCTGCAGGCGGCGATCGCCGCCTGCCACGCCCGCGCCGGAAGCGCCGTCGACACCGACTGGCGTGAGATCGCCGGCCTCTACGCGCTGCTGGAGGGACAGCTGCCGTCGCCCGTAGTGAGGCTCAACCGGGCGGTGGCGGTGGCGATGGCCGGCGACATCGATGCGGGCCTGGCGATCGTCGACGAGCTCAGCGGCGACGCTCGGCTGGAGCGGTATTACCTGCTGGAGGCGACGCGGGCCGACCTGCTGCGGCGCCGCGGCGATCAGGCCGCCGCCGCGGCGGCCTATGAGCGCGCGCTGTCGCGGGCGCCGTCGGAGGTGGAGCGCCGGTACCTGCTGAGCAGGCTGCAGGAGGTCGGCACCGGCTCGCCAGCCTCCGCAATAGTGATCACGCCAATTGAAGCCGATGTAAGCGAGCATCTCCCTGCCGACCCGTGAGATAGCCGCGGCGGCCTTGGCCTTGCCGCTGCCGTGGGACCGATGTGCCAGCCTCCGGTGGCGCGGGCCGCCCGGCTGGCGGGCATGGTCTTGGCCGCCAGTGTTCGCTGCGGACCGCGGCCAGCATCAGGCCGGCCCTGATGATGGCCGTGTTCCTGTCCCACAGCACAACCGGGCGGGAGGCCCGGAAGCCGGGGCAGTTCTGCTGGCATCGGGGGCAGGCCAGCCGGCCGAGGGCATCGACACGCCAGCCGGCCAAGATCGCGCGGGCGCGGATGTCGGCTTCGCCGAGCGCCGCGCGATCGGCGTGGCGCCGGATGCAAGAACCCATCTCGCACCACGCGACCGGCAGCCGCAGCTGGTCGCCGATCGCGGCCCGCTCCGTTATCTGGGTGCGGGCATGGACCTCGGCGCCCGCGGTGGGGCTGGCATACGAGGCGGCGGCTTCCGATCTGGGGCCGCCATTGCGGGGCGGCTCGGGGTGGCCCTGGCGGGGCGGCTCGGCACGGCCGCTTTCACGCAGCTCGGCGATCCAGTCATTCGTCTGAAGCCACTCGTTGCTCTCGAGCGTGCTGGCGTCGTCTCGCCGGATCTTGATCTTCATGCGCAGGCCTCCAGTTCAGCCAGAGGTGAGGTGAGCCGCCGTAGAGCTGCCATGACCCGCCCCGGGGAATAGGCACGGGTGCCGAGGATGGCGTCCTGGGCGTGCCCGGGGTGCCGGTGGTACAGCGGGGCGGGCTGCGGCCATGCCGGGCCGTTGTTTGTGTCTCGGCAGGGGGAAACGCTGCCTGCCGTCAGACAGGCCTGGTTCCCCGGTCCGTTGTACGCCATCGTGACGCTTCTCCTCCCGCTGCAAAGCGCCCGGGCTCACCGTCTGGGCTCTCGAATCCCCTACGCTCCTGCCGCCGAATCACAGCCTGATCAATATACGGTAACCGTTCGGCTTATTTATAAGCCATTTCGGTGTGGCATGTGGACATTTTCAGGCTTCTCTCACTGCACAGGGCTCCGATGGTGTTCTCGCAGGTAACGGCCCTTCCGCAGGCGCGGCCGACCGAGAATTCCACACCGTTGTCCGCACATTGCGCACAGATTCCCCGCGGGTTTGCACAAGTTATCTACAGGTTTACGCACAGGCAGGCCCTGGCATGACGGGGTAAGCATCACGTCGCGCGCTCTGCGTAACGTCTCGGTTCCGGTGAACGAGATCTTGCACCCGCTGTTCTGTCTCCCGGGGCGGGTATCCGATCTCATCGGTTTTGGCCGCCGCCAGTAATCAGCCTCCGAGGTCCTGGACATCCCGCCGTCCCAGTGACAACTACCGCTGGGGGCACGCGGCCGGCCGGGAAAGTCCGTTGTGACGGGCAGAACGCCGTGCGTACCGTGGACTGCACACTTCTGCGTCTGGGAGGGCTGTGACTTCGTATACAACTAACGGCATCGCCTATGACCGCGAGGGGCGGCGCGGCGAGCTGCCGGTCGTGCTGATCCACGCGGGCGTCGCCGATCGAAGGATGTGGGACCCGATCTGGCCGGCGCTCACCCGGGAGCGGGACGTCGTGCGGGTGGATCTGCGGGGATTCGGCGATTCCGCCGTGCGGCCGGCCGGGCCGGTCTCGCAGGCCTGTGACGTTCTCGGCGCGCTGGCCGAAATCGGCGTCGGCCACTGTCATCTGGCCGGCGCCTCCTTCGGCGCCGGCGTCGCGGTCGAGGTCGCGCTGACCAGGCCGTCAGCGGTGGCCTCGCTCCTGCTCGCGGCACCGGCCGGGTCGCTGCTCGCGGAAGTCACGCCGGATCTGCAGGCGTTCTTCGATGCGGAGGGCACCGCCCTGGATCACGGCGATCTTGACGCGGCGGTCGAGGCGAACCTGTCGTGGTGGGTCGAGGGGCCGCGCCGTTCGGCTGGCCAGGTCGATCCCGCGGTCCGTGAGCTGGTCGCGCGCATGCAGCGGCGGGCGTTCGAGGTGACTGCGGACTGGGATGACGTTGAGGAGAAGGAACTGGAGCCGCCCGCCCGGGACAGGCTCGGCGAGATCGCGGTTCCCGTGCTCGTCCTCGTCGGCGGGCTCGACCTGGACACAGTGCACGCCGCCGCCGCGCGCGTCGTCGGCGAGACCGCCGGTGCCCGGCGCGTCGACTGGCCGGACGTCGGCCACCTCCTGGCGCTGGAGCGCCCCGCCGATTTTCTCGGCCTGCTGCGGGAGTGGATAGCTGAGTGAGGGATCCGTCCGCACGGTCGAGTGGGGACGGGTGAGGGGCGCGTCCTCAGGGCTTCCCCGCCTCCGCCGCTGCCGCGCGGGCACCGGGTGGGGCTTCGCGGCGCTTGTCCCTGACCGGGGCGGGTGCGCGGATCAGGACGCGAGATGCAGGCATCGGATGGCAGCCGGGCACCGCCGAGGTGACCTCGATCGCGAGCTGGTTCCTCAGGCACCACCTGGCTGGACACGGGCCGTGCCCCAGGATCAATACAGCATTCGCCGACGGGCAGCCCGCGGCGCTCCGCCCTGCTCCCGCGGCATGGTCATGAAGCCACCGACCTGAGGGGAATGCACCGCCCGGTGAGCTCGCGCGCAGCGCAGCGCCACACGCCCCGGCCGGTATCGGAAATCGGCATGCCGAAGCTCTGCGCGTAAATCTCCAGCCTCGGCACGGTCGTTCCCAGCACGTCATAGCCGAGGCCCTCAAGTGCCTCCCTGGCGTAGGCGGTGGAGTTCGCGCGGGTAACGCAGCGGTTCAGCAGGACGGCCGAACGGGCGGGCCGGTCCCGGATTGCCTCGACCTCGGTGATCTCGCCTCGCACTGGCGTGGTGCGGTTGATCTCAATGGGGGTCGGTGCGCACGGGATCAGGATCTCGTCGACATACCGCAGCGCCGACCGGGCAATGCCCGGGTGGTCCTCCAGTTGCGGCGCGTCGATGATCACCACATCATCAGGCTGGGCGATCTCGGGCACGCGGCGGTGCAGGTCGCGGGACGGCAGGGCCACGATCCGGAACGGGAACGCTGCCTGCGGCGGCAGCCCCGGGTACATGGCCGCGAAGTCGGACCATTCCAGAGCACTGCCGGAAGGGTCAGCGTCCACCAGCAGCACTGTTTTCCCGGCCTGCGCGAAAACGTGTGCCAGCCAGACCGCCGACGTGGTCTTGCCCGTGCCCGGCTTGAGATTGACCAGGGCGATGCTGAGACTCGCCATCCACGCAGTATTGCAGGGCCGCCGCATTTATGGTACGTGGTGCGCGCAGACCGATCCGCGGGCAGAGGCGGGCGAGCCCGTCCGCACTGCGGTCCCCGTCCGCACTGCGGTCCCCGTCCGCACTGCGGTCCCCGTCCGCACTGCGGTCCCCGTCCGCACTGCCGTCCCCGTCCGCACTGCCGTCCCCGTCCGCACTGCCGTCCCCGTCCGCACTGCCGTCCCCGTCCGCACTGCGGTCCCCGGCCTGGGTGGGAAGCGCGCGCTCGCCGCACGCCGTGGTGGCCTTCCCGTCCGACTTTAGGCTGGCCAGGGCGGTCCGGCGAATGCAGTATTGCCGTATCTACTGCATTACGGCAGCTAGTGGCGGGCATGCTGCCGGCACCACCAGCCAGGCCGAGGGGGGCCGAGCTGATGATCTGGCTGAGCACCCGCGGCCTGGCGCCGCCCAGAGCGCGCATCCTGCACATCGACCACGCCCGGTGGTACCTCATACACTGGATCGCCTCGCACAGCGGGGCATCCTGGAATTACATCCAGTTTCGCCGGGTGCGCCCGGTGGCGGGCGTCACCGATCTGCAGCTGGCCTGTTTCATCAGGGCTGCCGAGCGGCTTGGCTGGATCAGCCCCTTGTGGTGGCTGCTCAGCATCGAGGCCGGCTTCGCGATCTGGAACGGCGGCCAGGGCCTGTCCGCGGGTCGTTCTGGGCGAGGGCTTGATCTCACCGGGCGCGGAGCTCGCGGAATGGCGTCGCGCTAGGGTCCAAGGGAACGAGGGAGGTGGCCATGGCAGAGATGACGCCGTACACCATCGGCAGCGAGGTCAGCTGCAGTGACGGTGCCTGCGGCGAGGTGAGCCGCGTGGTCGTGGACCCGGTGGCCCGCACCGTCACGCATCTCGTGGTCGAGCCGAAGCACCGGCAGGGTCTCGGGCGGCTTGTTCCGCTTGATCTCGTGGACACATCGGCAGGCGGGATCAGCCTCGGGTGCACACTGGCCGAGTTCGAGCACCTCGAGTCAGCTGAAGAGACGCAGTTCGTGCCCGGCAGCGGCGGCTACGCCGCGTACGGCCCTGAGCAGGTGCTCTCCTGGCCCTACTACGGCCTGGGTGGTGCCGTCGGCGTGCAGGGCGACACGGTCGTGCCCATTTCGCAGACCGTCACCTACGACGATGTTCCCCTGGGCGAGGTCGAGGTGCGCCGCGGCGATCAGGTCCACGCCACCGATGGCGACATCGGGCAGGTCCAGGGGCTCGTCGTGGATCCCCGCAGCCACGGGGTGACGCACGTGCTCCTCAAGGAGGGCCACCTGTGGGGCCGTAAGGAAGTCGCGATCCCGATCGGCGCCGTGGGCAGGGTCGATGACGGCATCCGGCTTAGCATCACCAAGCGGGAGGTGGAGGACCTGC
The DNA here is from genome assembly GCA_050011895.1 of Streptosporangiaceae bacterium. Lineage (GTDB taxonomy): Bacteria > Actinomycetota > Actinomycetes > Streptosporangiales > Streptosporangiaceae > DATBGO01. The sequence continues at coordinate 10,337 of JBEKIF010000050.1, forward strand.
CTCCGGTGGACATCGATCACCCGGGCGGCTGAGCGGTAACCGCTGGAGATAATTAGCCGGCCAGCGATGAGTCCGGGTCCACGGCACGGTCTTAGGTGCACCAGACAAGGAAGCGGGTGCGGGCGCCGGGTTGCCGAAACCCGATGCGGCACCCCTGGGAGGAGAGCGGATGACCGGGGTACGGGTGCTAGTCGGCACGCGCAAGGGCGCCTTCATCCTGACGTCGGACGGCAGGCGCCAGCAATGGGACATCGACGGCCCGCACTTCGCGGGCTGGGAGACCTACCATCTCAAGGCCTCTCCGGCTGACCAGGCCCGGCTGTACGCGGCGCCGTCGGGCGGCTGGTTCGGGCAGCTGATCCAGCGTTCCGATGACTCCGGCAAAACGTGGGAACCGGTGGGTAACCAGTTCAGCTACGACGGAGTGACCGGCACCCATCAGTGGTACGACGGCACGCCGCATCCCTGGGAGTTCGCGCGGGTCTGGCACCTTGAGCCGTCGCTGACCGATCCGGACACGGTCTACGCCGGGGTCGAGGACGCCGCCTTGTTCCGCTCGGTCGACGGCGGCAAGGAATGGCGGGAGCTGCCCGGGCTGCGCGGGCACGACACGGGGAGCTCCTGGCAGCCAGGGGCCGGCGGGATGTGCTTGCACACGATCCTCCTTGATCCGGCTGACCCAGGAAGGATCTTCGTCGCGATCTCGGCCGCAGGCGCGTTCCGGAGCGACGACACAGGCGCGACATGGCGCCCGGTGAACCGCGGCCTGAAGTCCGACGGCATCCCGGACCAGGACGCCGAGGTAGGCCATTGCGTACACCGCATCGCGATGCACCCATCGCGCCCCGGCGTGCTGTTCATGCAGAAGCACTGGGACGTCATGCGCAGTGACGATGCCGGCGAGTCGTGGCAGGAGATCAGCGGCAACCTGCCGAGCGACTTCGGGTTCCCGATCGACGTACACGCGCATGAGCCTGACACCATCTATGTCGTGCCGATCAAGAGCGACACCGAGCACTATCCGCCCGACGGGAAGCTGCGCGTCTACCGCAGCCGGACCGGCGGCGACGAGTGGGAGGCGCTCACGAATGGCCTGCCGCAGCGTGACTGTTACGTCAACGTGCTCAGGGATGCGATGGCGGTTGACTCGCTCGAGGACTGCGGCGTTTACTTCGGCACGACCGGTGGCCAGGTCTACGCGTCCGCCGACGCCGGGGACAGCTGGGCGCCTATCGTGCGGGACCTGCCGGCCGTCCTGTCGGTCGAGGTCCAGACGCTGCCATGATCCGGGTCGTGCTTCCGGCGCACCTGCGGACGCTCGCCCGCGTCGACGGCGAGGTGGAACTGGGCGAGGGCCTCGGCACGCAGCGCGCTGTCCTGGACGCGCTTGAGGCCAGCTACCCGATGCTGCGCGGCACGATCCGCGATCACGCCACCGGGCAGCGCCGGGCGTTCGTCCGGTTCTTCGCCTGCGAGCAGGACCTGTCCCACGAACCGCCGGATGCCCCGCTGCCCGACGCCGTCGTGACCGGCGCCGAGCCATTCCTGGTGGTGGGAGCGATGGCAGGCGGGTAGCCGCGCACCGGCCGTGGTGCGGTCCGGCGGGTGCAGGTCATGACGCGAGGGTGCGTCACGGCGCGAGCCTGAACGGCGGATACCGGTCGGTGACCAGAGTCAGGGCATAAGCGATGACCCGGTTGTGCCAGCGGATCACGCCTTCGACGAAATCGAACATGCCCCGCGGGTAACGGCCGGTGAACAAGATCGCGAACCAGGTCACGATCACCACGACGACCAGCGCGATGTCGAGGAAGAACAGCACGATATAGTGCGGGATCGCCAGCAGCCATTTGACCAGGGGAAGCCACCTGTTCAGCTCCCCGGCGGCGTCCGGGTAGACGTACTCCAGGTGCAGCCATTGATGCTCGTCGGTCGACGGGTACTGGTCGTTCATCAGGGCCAGGTACGTCCCCACCCGGTTACTGAACCGCTGCAGTTCGAGATTCCAGTCGAACCACCAGCGCGGATACTTCCGCCGGAAAAGGATCATGAGCAGCGGGCCGAGAAACAGCAGGCCGCCTGCGCTCGTGACGACGACGGAGGTGTTATGGGTGCTGGTGGACTGCCAGGTCCCCCCGGCCACGGTGCTCAGCACTATGGCGATCGGGATGATGGTGAAGATGCGGAAGAACGAGGTCAGCCGGTTGAGCGCCCGATCAGGGTAGTCGACTGAGAACTGAACCGGATAAGGGGACTGGTATGCAGCCTGAGCCATCCTCAAGGACCTTTCTCTGTACATTCCCGAGTTGTGCCGCCGTTAGTTGCGGCGACAATGGATTTGTTCCTGCCCGCTGCGGTGGCATCTGAAAAGTGGGGGTGTGCCCATGGTGTGCCGGGCTGGAGAATGCGATCGACCTCATGCTTCGGCACGGGCGCCAGCGGGCCGTTACCGGTGGGGCACCGAGTTCACGGCGCGAGCGGCGGTGAACATCCGCAGCTCAGCCGCGAACCACAGGGGCCCATAATGCGCGAGAAATGATCAAGGATTCGTCGCCTGTACCGGATTTAGTGGGGACATAGCCGACATTACGCCCCGGATTGGCCACCAAATCCGGTACAGGTGCTGTTCCGGGTCCGTAAGAGGCGCATTCCGCACCGAAAATCGGGGCCCGCCGCAGGCGGAGCACCGATTTCAGCTCGGCGGGCCCGCCTCCGGGGCTCGTTCAGCTCGGCGGGCCCGCCTCCGGGGCTCGTTCAGCTCGGCGGGCCCGCCTCCGGGGCTCGTTCAGCTCGGCGGGACGCCGGGTCCCGGGCTCGGGACCGGCCACTCGCCAGCCTGCAGGACCTCAGGACCGCCGTGCTGCTCGACCACTATCGCGCGCATGGATTGATCCAGGCGCACCTGCCACCGGGCCGGAAGTGCGGGTTGCCGGCGGGGGATCTGGCCCGCGACGGTCCGCATGGTTACATTCGGGTCCATGTTCGAATCAGGCGAAATACTCGAAAGACTTAACGAAGAGCAGCGCCGGGCGGTCACTCATGAGACCGGGCCGCTCCTGCTGCTGGCGGGGGCGGGAACCGGGAAGACCCGGACCCTCGTAGCGCGGGCCGCCTGGCTGCGCTCCCGTGGCGTGCCGGCCAGCCGGATCCTGCTGCTGACGTTCACCCGCCGGGCCGCTGATGACATGCTCGCCCGGGTCGCGCCGCAGGTACCGGCCGGCGGCGACCGGGTCTGCGGCGGGACCTTCCACGCCATCGCGCACCGGATCATCCGGGCCCACGCCGAGTCCTTTTCGCTGCCGCCCGAGTTCAGCGTGCTCGACCCGGCCGACGTGAGCGACCTGCTCGACGCGGCGCGTGGCGATCACGATCTGGTCGGCACCGAGCGCCGCGCTCCGCGGGCGGCCGTCTGCGCCGACATCTACACCAGGTGCGTGAACACCCACTCGACGGTCGCCGAGGTGGTCCGCAGCGGGTTCCCGTGGTGCGCGGATTTCACCGAGCAGCTCGCCGCGCTGTTCCGCGGCTATGTTGCCCACAAGCGCGGCCACGGGCTGGTCGACTTCGATGATCTGCTGCTGCTCTGGCGCGCGGCCCTGGCCGACCCGGCGGCGGGCGAGACGCTGCGCGGCCTGTATGACGCGGTGCTCGTCGATGAGTACCAGGACGTCAACACGGTGCAAGCTGACATCGTGCGGCTGCTTCAGCCCGATGGGCAGGGCCTGACCTGCGTGGGTGACGACGCCCAGGCGATCTACGGTTTTCGTGGCGCCGACCCGGCGCACCTCAGGGACCTGGGCCAGGCCTACCCGGGCCTTACTGTCATCCGCCTGACCAGGAACTACCGGTCCTGCCACGCGGTGCTGCAGCTGGCCAACACGGTCCGTCCGCAGGCACCGGGACTGGAGCTGGCGCTCGCGGCTGACCGCGCCGCCGGGCAGGTACCGCTGCTGGTGCGCTGCCACGACGAGGCCACCCAGGCGCGGGAGATCTGCGCGCGAGTCCTTGAGGCGCACGAGTCCGGCGTTGAGCTACGGGAGCAGGCAGTGCTGGTCCGGGCCGCGCACCACAGCGACGTACTGGAGGTGGAGCTATCGGCCCGGGGCATCCCGTTCGTGAAATACGGCGGCCTGCGATTCACCGAGGCCGCCCACGTCAAGGACTTCCTGTCGGCGGCCCGGGTGGTCGCCAACCCGGCTGACGACCTCGCGTGGTTCCGGCTGCTCCGGCTGCACGAGGGCATCGGGCCGGTGCACGCGCGGCGCGTCATCGACATCATCGCCCCGGCTGAACCGGCACCGCTGGACCGCTGGCAGCAGGGAGTGGCGGCCGCGCCGCCGCGCGCCAGGGCGGCACTGACCGCGACGGTGGCGGCCCTGGCCGAAGCCGCCGCCCTGCAGCGGGCCGGGGACCGGGCCGTCGCGATCCTGGCCGCGCTGGTTGACCCGCTGCGGGCTCGTTACCCTGACGCCGGAGTCCGTATCGCCGACCTCGAGCGGCTGTCCGACGCGGTGGCCAGCCGGCCTTCGCTGCACGAAGCGCTGGTCGAGCTCGCCCTTGACCCGCCCGTGTCCTCTTCGGACCTGGCCGGGGCGCCGCGGCTTGACCAGGACTTCCTGGTCATTTCCACGATGCATTCCGCCAAGGGCCTTGAATGGCGGGTCGTGCACCTGCCTCACCTGGTCGACGGCGCGGTACCTAGCGACATGGCGCTGGCCACGCGGTCCGGGCTGGCGGAGGAGCGGCGGCTGTTCTACGTCGCCGTCACCCGCGCGCGGGACCAGCTGTTCCTGTACGCGCCGCTGCGCATGCATCATCACCGGGCCGCGCGTGACGATCGGCACAGCTACGCGCAGCTGACCCGGTTCCTGGATGCTGGCGCGCTGGCCGGTTGCGAGATCACCGAGGCGGAGCCGCCGCGCCCGGTCATCCCGCGGGTGCCCGCCCTGGCCGCGCGGGTCGATGCGGCTCTTGATCACCTATGGGGGAATGGCTGACTAGCGCCGACGATGAGCCGCCGCCCGGGCCGTCGGCAGGCCCCCCGGCTGAGGCAGGCGCGCTGGGCAGGCCGTCTCAGCGATAATCTCACGCGTCACCCAGCCGGTCTTCGTCGGCTTGCACCTCGTCCAGCATCAGCACCTCGCCGACCGGGCGCCGCGGGCTTGCCTGGACCGGCAAACCGTAGCCGAACCGCAGGACCATCTGCGGCTGCTCGGTCTCTGACCTGGGATCACGGACCAGCCATGCCTCGCCGGTCTCGAGCGGCTGGGTCAGCGGGCTGACCGAGATGCCGCGAGCTGTGGCGGTCAGCAGGACCCGCTCCAGCGCCTGGCCCGCGCGCAGCCAGTCAGCCCGGCGGCCGGAGTGCGTAGCGAGGACCGCGAGCTGCGGGTGCTCCTCAAACCAGGCGTAACGGAACTCTCCCGGCGCACGCCCTGGGGTGAAGTCCCGCACCGGGGTAAAGGTTTCCGGGGACCGGGGGCCGAGCAGGGCGCCGGGGATGCCGTCGCGATCCCGGTCACCGCCGACCCATCGAGCCAGCTCTGCGCGGTAACGCGGGTCCGCGAGCTGAGCGCGTTCCGCGACGGCCGTCAGGTCGAGAACGCGCGCCGCCTCGTCGTGGTCGAGGATGTGCAGGACCGCGCCTTCGATCCCGGCCGCCTCGGTGAGCTCGGCGAGCACGCCAGGCGGCACTCGCCGTCCGCTGAACGGCTCCCGGTTGGTGTGCCGCAGCGGGATGGCCGCGTGCAGCTCTGCCGCGGCATCGCCGGCGCGGCAGCGTTCGCCGAGCCGGATGCTCGCCAGCAGCAGCGGCTGGCGCGGGTCCGGGAGCAGCTTGACAACCGCCTGGCGGCCGTGCACGGCGGCCGCCAGGCGGAGGTTGAAGAGCGCGGCGCCGCACGCGATGTGCACCGCGCGGCCATCGGGGTCACCGTGGGCCAGCTGGCGCTCGGCGTCGGCATACAACTCGACCGTCTGGCTCGCCTCGTCCACCCGGAACCGCCATGGCTGGGTGTTGTGCTTGGACGGCGCGGCCACGGCCGCCCGGACCATGTCAGCAATGAGTTCGCGGGTCAGTTCCGTCCGCTCCGCTGATCGCCCGTTGCCCGGTGTGTCCCCTCGCGCCATGCTTATAGCCTCGCCATTCCCGCCGGGAGTATGCAGGGCCGTAGGTCCCCGTCGCACAGGACCAGTTGACCGAACGTTGAGGTCATCGGGCGATCCCCGCCGCGGGCCCGCGCGCAGCCGTTCAGCGGCCACCAGCCATCCCGTTCGCGGCCAGGGACCATCGCGCCGGCCGGCCCGCGGCAACGTAGCGGCAGCGCGTCGGCCGGCCCGCGGCAACGTAGCGGCAGCGCGCCGGCCGGCCCGCGGCAGCCTGGCGGTAACGCGAGCGGCAGGCTGATGGTCACCCGGGTGCCCCGTCCCGGAGCGCTCGCCATGTCCAGCTGGCCGCTGTGTGCCCAGGCCAGCTCGGCGACCACGGCCAGGCCGATGCCGCTGCCTGCGACGCCGGCCGCGTTGCTGCCGCGCCAGAACCGCTCGGAGATGAACGGCAGTTCCTCGGCCGGGAGGCCGACGCCAGTGTCGGAAACAGTCAGCACGGCCTGTGCCGCGCACTGGCCGACCTCAATCGTGACCATCCCGCCCGCCGGGGTGAACTTGATGGCGTTGCTCATCAGGTTGGTGATGACCTGATGCATCCGCCGGTCGTCGGCCAGCACCGGTGCCGCGGCCAGTTTGAGCGCCAGAGTTATCTCCGCCGCATCGAACCGGCTCGCCATGCTGGCCGCCGCTCCCTCGGCGATCTCGGCCAGGTCGTGCGGTACGACCCTCAGCTGCAGCGCCGCGGCTTCGGCGGAGGCAAGGATCTGCAGGTCATCGACCATAGAGGCGAGGCGCGTCACCTCGTCACGCAGGGATGACAGCTGTCCGGGAGTCGGCGCTATGACGCCGTCGAGCAGCGCTTCGTGTCCTGCCTGCAGGACCGCCACCGGGGTGCGGAGCTCGTGCGTGACGTCGGCGACCAGGTTGCGGCGGAGCCGGTCCTGACGGGCCATCGAGTCCGCCATCGTGTCGAACGTGGCAGCGAGCTCACGCAGTTCGGCAGGGGCGCGGAGGTCGCCAACCCGGGCGCCCTGATGGCCGCTGCCCCGCTCCCGCACCACCTCGATCATCCGGGTGACCGGCTTGCTGATGCGCCGAGAGACCACCAGTGCCACACCCAGTGCCAGCAGGGCCGCGATGCCCGCTGCGCCGGCTACCGCCTGCCATAGGGTGGCGCGCAAGCTGTGATACGGACTGCCGAGCCCTACCCGGCCAAACCGGACCTGGATAGTCCCGGCCCGGTGGCCGCCGATCATGATCGCAGTCGCCTGGCCAAGCGGGCCAGCGCCACGTGTGAAACCTGGCGAGGAGATCACCGTCCGGCCCCCCCCATCGGTGACGTGGACCGCCGCGCCGATCTTCGAGGCCAGGTCCAGCACCGGTTGGAGTTCGGTCATCGACCACATGTTGTGGTCGTGCCGCCAGGCGTCCGCAGCCGCCACCCCGAGCGCCTGGCTGAGCTCGGACCGCTGTCCGCTGGCCAGATTCGAGACGTCCGCGGCCGTGAAGACGGCGGTCAGCAGGCCGACCAGGGCCACGGCGGACAGGGCGACCGCGACGAAGGCTAGCGCCAGCCGCAGCCCGATCGGACCGGAGCGGTCCCCGTTAGCCATCGCGGCGCAGGCCCAGCCGGTAACCGCCGCCCAGCACAGTCTGGACGATCACCGGGTCGGCCGGGTCTTTCTCGATCTTGCGACGAAGGTTCTTCACGTGCGAGTCGACGCTGCGCTCGTATCCCTCGAACTCATACCCGCGTACCCGGTTGATCAGCTCCAGCCGCGAATAGACCCGGCCGGGGACTGTCGCCAGCGCCAGCAGCAGGCCCCATTCGGTCGGCGTGAGCTGAACGGTGACTCCGCGGACCCGGATATCGCGCCGCGGCTCGTCGATGACCAGGATGCCGTCGCCGTAGCTGGCCAGCTCCTCCCCGTCCGCGGAGTTCCCGCCCCGGCGCAGGATTGCCTGGCATCGCAGGACCAGCTCACGCGGACTGAACGGCTTGGTGACGTAGTCGTCCGCTCCCAGCTCGAGCCCATGGATCCGGTCATCCTCGCCGGACTTGGCGGTCAGCATCAGGACCGGCGTGGACGAGATGCCGTGCAGCTCCGCCGCGACGGTTTCGCCGGGCACGTCAGGCAGGCCCAGATCGAGAATGATCAAATCGGGCGACGCCGACCCCGCCAGCGAGATCGCATCGGCGCCCGATCCGGTGGACAGTACGGTGAGCCCGGCCGTCTCCAGGTAACTGCGGATCAGCTCACGAAGCTTCCGCTCATCCTCGACAAGCAGCACAGTTGCGGCCATCTGTCCCCCTTTTTACCCAGCACGGCCGTCCCGTGGGCGTCCGCCGGGCCCTGCTATCCGGGCAACGGTCCCAGAGAACGCACAAGCCAACATACCCGGACCACTACGCTCCGTGAGCAACCACGGGCGGTAGGAGCACTTGCGTGACACAGTTGCGTGCGCCTGCGGGTTCCACACCGCCCCCACAGCGGCTGCATGCCGCGCACGCCTCCGCCTGCTTCGATTGGGACATTCAGGACACTCACTGGGGTCAGGGCAGGAGGCAAGTGACAGCTGGTGACCTGCTTGTCGCGGTGCCGTGGCTACTGTTCGCCGGCAGCATTGCCATTATCGCCGTCCTGCTCGTTCACCGGCGGCCCCCCTGCGGCGGCAAGCCCGCTGCAGGTCTCAGGATGGGCCGGAGTCCCGCCGACGAACGCGCTGACACTACTGAAAGCGGGCAGACCGGTCCGCCTAGCACGCCACGTCGTCCTTGAGCATGCCGCACGCCCGACGCACGCAGGCCGGGTAAATCCCGGTGGGCCGTGGACTAGCTGACCGGCTATCGGTGGAGTCGCGATGTGCCGGGTATGAAGCCTGGGTGGAGCCGCCGCGAAAGTGACCGGTCCATCCCGCATGAACCCAAAAGCGGTAGCGTGGTGCCATATTTGCCTGCGGGGGAGCTGCCCTGGGCTAACCGCGTGACTGCACTGTGGAACCTGGGCTCCTGGCACCTGGATCTTCGATGCGCCATGAACAGGATTTAAAGGAGAGGCTTTCAGATGCGATTCTGGCAGTCAGCCCGTCATATTCTTCTGGTCCCGGCCGCCTGCGGGGCGGTCGGGATGGCCGTTGCCGCCTGCGGAAGCAGCGGAAGCTCGGCGTCCTCGCCCAGCTCGCCGCCTTCGTCATCCAGCGGAACGGCCACCGCCTCGGCCGCCCCGTCCACATCGGCTAGCGGCACCGCTGGCAGCTCGGCCGAGCAGGCCGCCATCGAGGCCAGCTGGGCGGCGTTCTTCAGCGCCAGCACCCCGGTCGCCAAGCGGATAACGCTGCTGCAGAACGGCCAGGTGTTCGCCACGGTCATCAAGACGCAGGCGAGCTCAGCCCTCGCCAGCTCGGCGACCTCGAAGGTGAGCAAGGTCACGATCGAGTCGCCGACCCAGGCCAAGGTGATCTACTCCATCCTCGTGGGCGGGCAGCCGGCCCTCAGCAACCAGACCGGCGTCGCGGTGAAACAGGATGGCGTCTGGAAAGTCGGCGACGCGAGTTTCTGCGGTCTGCTGACCGTAGAGAATAGCGGCAAGACGTCTGGTCTACCCGCGGCCTGCCATTAGGCCGCCCAGCCGATAGGGGCTGCCCAGTGGAACTGCGGGCCGAGACGGCGGCTGCTGCCCGTGCCCGCGAGCATTTCGGCGGCTGGTCACTCGCCCTTCCCGCGCTGTGCACGCTGCTATTCCTGACGTTTCTCGACAACACCGTCGTGAGCGTGGCGCTCGGCAGCATTCAGGCCGACCTGCACGCGGGCGTCTCCGCCCTGCAGTGGGTGGTGAGCGCCTACGCGCTCACCTTCGCCAGCATCATGCTCGCGTGCGGGATGATCGGCGACGAGTTCGGCCGTAAGTTGGTCATGCTGTCCGGCGCGGGCGTGTTCTGCGGGGGATCGGTCATGTGCGCCCTCGCGCCGAACGTCGCCGTGCTGATCGCCGGCCGGGCCGTCATGGGGCTCGGCGCGGCCGCCAGCGAGCCGGGCACGCTGTCCATGCTGCGCCAGCTGTACACCGACGAGCGCAGCCGTAACCGGGCCGTAGGAATATGGGCGGCGGTGAGCGGATTCGCGCTCGCGGCCGGCCCGGTCATCGGCGGCACCCTGGTCGGCCTGTGGAGCTGGCGCGGGATCTTCTGGTTCAACCTCGCTTTCGGCCTCGCGGCGCTGGTGGTGGCCGGCCTGGTGCTGCCGGAAAGCGCGGATCCCGATGCGCACCGGGTGGATACGTCGGGGACGTTGCTCGGGGCTGCCGCGCTGGCGGCGTTCGTCTTCGGGATCATCGGCGCCGAGAGCGCCGGGTTCGCCGCGCCGCAGGAGATAGGCCTGTTCAGCATCAGCGCGGTCGCGGCGGCTGGCTTCTTCTGGCGGGAGCACCGGGCGGCGCACCCGCTGCTTGACCTGAAATTCCTCCGCATCGCGCGGTTCGGCACCGCGAACGTCGTCGCCTTCTGCTCCTATTTCGCGACTTTCGCGATCTTCTTCTTCACCGCCCTCTACCTGGCCGAGGTGGTCGGCGACAGCGGCTACGGCATAGCCAGCGTCTTCCTGCCGATGACGGTGCTGATGATCCTCGCCTCGGTACTGGTCGGCCGCTGGCAGGGCATGATCGAGCTCCGCTTGCTCGTCCCGGTGGGCTGCCTGGTCTTCAGCGCCGGGCTGCTGCTGACCAACATCAGCCTCAGCCCGCACCCGCGCTACCTGCCGCTGGCGGCGTCCCTGGCGCTGACCGGCATCGGCATCGGCATGACCGTCGTGCCCATCACCTCCTCGGTCCTCACCGCGGTGCCCCCCGAACGCTCCGGCATGGCGGCATCGGCCACCAACACCAGCAGGGAGATCGGCGCGGTCACCGGCGTCGCGGTCCTCGGCGCGCTGGTCAACGCTCAGCTGCGGTCGGATCTCACCGGCAGGCTCAAGCATCTGGGCATTCCGCCCAACTTCCAGTCGATCGTCATCCATGCGATCGAGACCGGCGGAGTGCCCTCCAGCGGCAATACGGCAGGGGCAGGCGGGGCAGCAGGAGCCGGCCAGGGCACCCTGGTCCAGGAGGTCATCAATGCTGCCTATACGGCCTTCCACCAAGGCCTGCGCGCGGCCCTCTTCCTGTCGGCGGCGCTGGTGCTCGCGGCCGGGATCCTCGCCGCGGTCACGCTTGGCCAGAACCCGCATGGGCCGGGCGAGCCAGCCGGATCCGGCGGGCCCACGGAATCCGCGCCGCCTGGCGGTTCCCCGGTGCCGGAGCCGGAGGCGCGGCCGTAGCGACGGCCTTACCTGCGCTCCACCAGCCCGCGGAGGTAAGCCGCTTGCCCGGCGTGCTGGAGCCCGTCGGTGATCACGCTGATCAGCCGGACGCCGAGCGTTACCGGCGGATCCCACCGCTCGTCGACGATGCGGCCGAGGTCAGCGTCGGACACGCGCTGCACATACCTGATGGTCTCGGTATAGACGGCGTCGTAATACCCGGTCAGCAGGTCACCGTTGGCCACCCGGACCGCCGCGACCTCGTCGGCATGCTGACCGTAGCCGGTCGCCGTATCGTCGAAGGGCAGCCCGAACCGCGCTGCCCAGCCGTCAGCTGTCCAGAGCTGGCTGGTCTGCGCGGCACTTGCCAGGTGGTCGTCCTGGACCCTGGTCAGATGCCAGACCAGCCACGCGATGGAGTTGGCCCGAGGGTCCGGGCGGAACTCGAGCTGCTCCGGGCTCAGGCCGTCGACCACCTCGCGGACGGCGCCACGGATCCGGCCGAACGCGTCGGCGAGCAGATCACTGGATGTCATGCCGGTACTCCCTTCGCCGCGGAAAGCTCTGCCGACGACCGTAACGGATATGCGTGCGGCTGTGGCCGCAGTGGCTGATGGCGCGCCAGCCTCTTCGGCGCCGGCCGGCCTGCCAGTACCTTAAGGGCGTGGAGACCCCGGCTGCACCCGTGCCGGTGCGCAAGTGACCGAGCCAGCCGCCGGACGGGTAGCGCTTGCCACCATCGCGCGCGAATGGGCCCGCATCGGGATCATCGGTTTCGGCGGGCCGCCCGCGCACGTCGCCCTGCTCCGCAAGCTGTGCGTGGACAACAGGGGCTGGCTGCCGGCTCATGAGTTCGAGGATGGTGTCGCCGCCACCAACCTGCTCCCCGGCCCGGCTTCCACGCAGCTGGCGATCTTCTGTGCCTGGCGGCTCAGGGGGCTGGCGGGGGCGCTGCTCGGCGGAGTCTGCTTCATCGTGCCCGGCCTGGTCATCATCCTCGCCCTGGCCGCGCTCTTCCTGGCCCGCACGGTGCCGGCGTTGGTGCTCGGCGCGGCGGCAGGCGCGGGCGCGGCGGTGCCCGCCGTGGCGGTCAAAGCCGCCGTCGGCCTGGCCCCGGCCAGCTGGAACCGGGCCGGCCCGGATCGGCTGGCCGGGGCGAGATGGATCGCCTACCTGGTGGCGGGCGGGGCTGCGGCGGCGGTGATCGGGCCGTTCCTCGTCATCGTCCTGCTCGGCTGCGGGCTGATCGAGGTGGCAGCGCGGTTCCCCGGCGCGCCCCGGTCCGGCGGCCAGCGACCGGGCGCCGTGGCGCTGCTGGCGGCTCCGGCGGCCGCCACCGCCGGGCTCGGCGCGGTGGCCTGGGTCGCGTTCAAGGTGGGCGCCCTCTCTTACGGCGGCGGTTTCGTGATCGTCCCGCTGATGCAGCACGATGCGGTGATCACTTATCACTGGATGACCGGCGCGCAGTTCCTGAGCGCTGTCGCGCTCGGCCAGATCACGCCGGGACCGGTGGTCCTGACCGTCGCCGTGGTCGGTTATGCGGCCGCCGGCCTGCGCGGTGGGCTGCTCGCGACGCTCGTGGCGTTCGCGCCGTCATTCGTCTTCGTTATCGCCGGCGCGCCGCATTTCGGGAAGCTCCGCGCCAGCCGCCGCGTGCAGTCGTTCCTGACCGGAGCAGGGCCCGCTGCCATCGGCGCGATCGCCGGGGCCGCGATCCCGCTCAGTGCTGAGCTCAGCCATCTCTGGCAGGCGGGAGTCGGCGTCGCTGCCGCGGCATGGCTGCTGGCACTCCGCAAGGGGGTGGTCAGCGCGCTGCTTGGCGCCGCCGCCATCGGCGTGATCGCGGCGCTGGCCGGAGCCCCGGTCAGCCACTGACCGGAGCCTCGGTCAGCCACTGATCAGCGGAACTGCGGCGCTGAGCGGCCGCCAGCCGCAGGTCACGCACGGAGCCGGGCAGGGATCGCCGCGCCGAGCGCCCTGGCGACCGGCGGCGGGAACGCGTTCCCGACTTGCCGGTGGGCCGCAGTCTTGCGCCAGGAAAAGCCCAGGTATCGGGGAAGCCCGGCAGCCGGGCCACGCCGGCCGGCGGGGAGGTCTCCCACGCCGGTGGCAGGCGCACGGTCCGCCGTTGCGGGCAGCTGCGCGCGCGCCGGGACTGCGGCAGAGTGAGAACGTGACCACAGCGACGGCAGCAGACCTCGCAGCGCCGCTGGCCGCCTACGCCAGGCGATTCCACGCGGCAGCCGGCGATGACCAGCACGCCGCCTCGCCGCTCGGTGCCTGGCTGCTGCTGGCGCTGTGCGGCCCGGCCTGCACCGGCGACGCCAGGTCCGAGCTGGCGCGGGTGCTCGGCTGCGAGATCGAGACCGCGGCCGCGACGGCGGCGGCGCTGCTGGCTCAGCCGCACCCGCTGGTCGCCGCGGCAGCCGGGGCCTGGCACCAGGAAGGCGCCATGACCGACGCGCTGGCCAGCTGGCAGGCCGGGCTGCCTCCCGCCATGCAGACCGGGCCGCTGCGGGATCAGGCACAGCTCGATGACTGGGCCACGCAGCACTCGCTGGGCATGATTCGCAGGTTTCCCGTCAAGCTGACGCCTGACACCGTGCTGATGCTGGCCACAGCGCTGGCGACGCGGGTCTCCTGGCTGCGGCCGTTCGACCTGGCGCCGTCCAGCGCGCTCGGCCCGGACAGTCCGTGGGCGGCGCGGGTCCGCCAGGTGCTGCGCACCCCACCGCGCGGTGACTCCGGCCACCGCGACTCCGGCCACCGCCAGTTCATCGCCGCCACCCAGCTGGCCGGTGATGTCGCGGTGCACACCGCGCGTGCCGCAGGCGGCCTGCTGGTCACCTCGGTCGCCGCCGCGCCTGGTGTGCCCGCGGGCGAGGTGCTCGCGGTCGGCTACGAGATCGCGACCGCCGTGGCCGCCGGGCGGCTGCCGCCCCAGCGCTCGCTGTTCGATCTTGAACTCGGCGCGGGGCCGCTCTGGCTGCTGACCGAGCGGGCCGCGAAGGTAACGGCGGCGGGCGGCCGCGAGGAGCGCTGCACCGCAGTGCTGCCCGCCTGGTCCGCCGACAGCTTGCACGATCTCAAACGGCCTGGCCTCGGCTTCGATATCGCGGCCGGCGGCCTGGCTGAACTGCTCGGGATGCCCGCCCGCAACTACCAGGCCAGGCAGGCCTGCGTGGCCCGTTACAGCAGGACCGGATTCGAGGCAGCAGCCGTAACCGCCATGGCGGTCACCTTGAGCACGCGGCTGCGGCCGCCGGGCGTGCTGCGGACGGCCGAGCTACGGTTCGGGCATCCGTTCGCCGTAGTCGCCGTCGCGGCCGATGAAAACCAGGGCCATAAACGAGGCACCGGCGCCAGTCCGTGGCACGGGATGCCGGTGTTCTCCGCCTGGGTCACCAGGCCGGAGGAGGCCGTCGAGCATCCGCCGTCCCGGTGACCCCACCACCTTCGATCCGCCGTCCGGCGGCGCCGTGCTGGTCGTGCCGCGCCTGACTGGTGCCGCGCCTGACTGGAACCGCGCCCGACTGGAACCGCGCCTGACTGGAACCGCGCCCGACTGGTACTGGCGCATTGCCGGATCGAGCCCGAAGGTTCTAGGTTTCGCCCATGCACAGCGTGGACGAAACCACCGAGAAGATGATCCGGTCCGTGCTTGCCTACGCGGAGCGCAGGCTGCGGCTTGACCCGGTCCCGCTCGACGGCGCCCCGCGAGCTCCGGCGGAACTCGCCACCGCCCTGCATGGCCTGCTTGGCGACGATCCCCACGATCCGGCGGACGTGCTCGGGCTCTACACGTCGACGCTGGCACCGGCGGTGATCTCGGCAGACAGCCCGCGCTTCCTCGGCTTCATCCCGGCTGCGCCGACCAAGGCGGCGCTCGCCTTCGACATGCTGGTGTCCTGCGCCTCGATCCAGGGCATCTCCTGGCTGGAGGCGGCGGGCGCGATCGAGGCGGAGAACCAGGTGCTCCGGCTGATCGCGGACCGGGCTGGGCTGCCGGAACCGGCCGGCGGCTGCTTCGTGTCCGGCGGCTCAGCAGCCAACCTTTCCGCGCTTGTCGTGGCGCGGGAGGTGGCAAAACGGAGACCGGGCAGCAGCGGCCAGCCGGGCGGCAGCGGCCAGCCGGGCGGCGGGCCGGCCGCGGCAGGCCCGGCCAGGCGCTGGCGGGCGGCCATCGGCGCGGACGCGCACTCCTCCATCACCAACACGCTGCGGATCCTTGAGATGGACGCGCTCATCGTGAGTACCGACGATCACCGCCTCACGGGCGGCGCGCTGCGGGCCGCCATTGCGGCGGACGGTGATCCGTCGTCACTGGCGGCGGTGGTGGCCACGGCCGGGACCACCAATGCCGGAATCGTCGATGACCTGGCCGGGATCGCCGCGGTCGCCCGCGAGTACGGCCTGTGGTTCCACGTCGATGGCGCCTATGGCGGCGCGGCGCTCTTCGCGCCGAGCGTCCGCCGCGCCTACGACGGAATCGAGCACAGTGACTCGTTCGTCGTCGATCCGCACAAGTGGCTGTTCGCGCCCTATGACTGCGCCGCGCTCATCTACCGCGATCCGTCTGTTGCCCGGTCAGTGCACCGCCAGAAGGCGTCCTACCTCGACGTCATTCACGACAACCCGGCGGAGTGGAATCCCACCGACTACGCCTACCACCTGACCAGACGCGCCCGGGGGCTGCCGCTGTGGTTCTCGCTAGCGGTGCACGGTGTCAGCGCCTACACCGAGGCGATCGAGGCAGCGATAGGACTGGCCCGCCAGGCCGCCGCGCAGATCAAGGCCCGCCCCTACCTGGAACTGGTCCGCGAGCCTGGCCTGTCAGTGGTCCTGTTCCGCCGCCGCAGCTGGGATCAGGGCCAGTACGCACGCTGGGCCGACGAGCTGCTCGCCGAGCAGGTGGCCTTCATGCCGCCATCGGCGTGGCAGGGCGAGCCCGTGGCCAGGTTCGCTTTCCTGCACCCGCGCACCACGATGACGCTGGTCAGCGAGATCCTCGACCGGATGGCGTGACCGCGGCGGGACGAACAGGGCCGGTGCTCGCCCGGCCGCGCCAGCAACGCGTAGCCTGAGGGACGTATTCCTGCATGTGACCAGGCCGCTCGTGAACCGGGCAGCGAGCAGGCCGGCACTGCCACGGTCGTCAGGTCGGCGGCGGAGACGCGGCCGCAGGGGTTCTGCGGCCGCCCTGAGCCAGGGGGAGAGTGAGCGAGTGGCCAGCGACCCGGCCAGGCAATCCGCGGCACAGATCACCGATCAGCTGCGGCCCGGCGGGCACGCCGACGTCGCACTGCGCTCCATGGGCCACCCGAATTCCATCGTACATCAGTTCGATTTCTTCGATGACAAATACGAGGGCCGGCGGCTCTTCTCCGAGCTGCTCGGCACCTTCTTCCTGGTGATCGTGGCGGTGGGCGGCGGAATGGTGAACGCGAGGTTCGGCGGTCATGTGATCCCCACCTCCGCAGCGGTGGTCGCGCCTGGCCTGATGGTGGCAGCGATCATCCTGTTCATGGGAACGGTGTCGGGTGCGCACCTGAACCCGGCAGTCAGCATCTCGTTCGCGCTCCGGGGAGACTTTCCGTGGCGCCGGGTGCCCGCGTACATCGTTACCCAGTTCGTGGGCGCGGTGCTCGCGACCTTGGTGCTGTGGGCGCTGATCGGCAAGCAGGGCAGCGCCGGGCTGACCCTGCCCGGGCACGGCATCCCCGTAGCGACCGCCATGGTCTGGGAGGCGATCCTGACACTCGGCCTGGTGAGCGTCATCCTCGGTACCGCATCCGGCGCCCAGCAGGTCGGGCCGCTGGCGGCGATCGGCGTTGGCGGCTACATCGCCCTGGCCGGGCTGTGGGGCTGGCCGGTCAGCGGCGCCTCGATGAACCCGGCCCGCTCCCTCGGACCTGCCCTTGCGCTCGGCGACTGGACCGGCTGGTGGGCTTACCTCGTCGGCCCGGTAGCCGGCGGTGCCATCGCGGTCGGGTGTGCATATATATTGCGCGGCCGGGGTGGCGGGCGGCACGGGACGGCAGCAGGCGAGGGCACGCTGGGCGCGCTCTGGAAGCCGGGGAGGTTGGGCAGCCCGATCGAGCTTCCCGGCGAGCGACCCGCATACGGCCCAGATGACTGAAGACGCGGGTGGTTCAGTGCACGTGCATCGGCACTTGCTTCCGCACATCGCGGGTGGGATGGTAACAGTGATGCGGGCGTGCCGTTCGCGTCATTTCGCCAGGTACTGAGGTTGGCAGATGCACCAGGCGCACCAGGCCGCGGCCGCCCGGGCTGCTCGCGAGCAGGATGGTGTGGTGCCGACGCAGCCGGGCCCGGGGGTGCCCCGGCGGGCTGTGGTGGTTCCGCCCCAGCCCGGCGTGGTCACCGATCCTAGGCGGTGGCCGCCACCGGTGTTACCTGCGCTTGCGGCGGCAGCGCCGTGGCGGCGGGCCATCCTGGTAACTGAACCCGCGCCGGAGGCCGTCAAAGCGGCGCGGGAGTTCACGAGCGAAACGCTGCTGCGCTGGGGCCTGCGCGGGCTGATCCAGGACGCCACGGTCGTGGTATCGGAACTCGTCACCAACGCGCTGCGCCATGGAACGCGCTCTGGCGACGACGGAGCCGGCGGCACGCAGACCGAGCTGGTGCTGTGGGGCCGGGAAGGGTATCTGGTCTGCGTGGTGATCGACTCGAACGCCAGCCCCCCGATGCGCGCTCCAGCGGGCCTGGCGACCGAGGACGGCCGGGGCTTGCATGTCGTTCAGGCGCTCGCCGCCACGTGGGGCTGGACCGTACTCGGCATCGACCGCAAGGCGATCTGGGCTGTCATCCGCGCCCCGGATCCGGACAGCGAGCCTGGCGCGTCCGCGCCAACCGGACTGCCCGGGTAAACACCATCCGGATTGCCCGGCGCTGGCCAGGAGTCAGGAACGCCCGGCTGCCGCGCACCTTATGCAGTGCCGGGCCGCGGGGCGGGCGAGCAGGCGCTCGTGACCGATCGGCTGGCCGCACTGCTCGCAGATCCCGTAGCCGCCTGCGTCGAGCCGGCTGAGCGCGGCGCCGACGTCGACGAGATGCTGGCGGGCCTGATCGATAAGCGCCGCGACGTGCTGCCGCTCGAAAGCATTCGTCGCGCCCTCCGGGTCGTGCTCGTCGTCGGTGGCCGCGGACGAGGCGACGATCCCGTCGAAATCGCGGCCGAGCGCGCGGATCCTGGCCTCGGCGCGCTCATGTTCCGCTGCCAGCAGCGCTCGCGCCGCCGTCGGGCCGGGCCCGGGATCCCGCTCCGCCATCTCGCGCTCCGCCATGCCCAGCTCCGTCATATCCCGCTCCGCCGTGCCCCCGCTCCGCCGTGCCCCCGCCATGCACACCTAACGGGGCCGGTCCGCGCTGGATTCCTGCCGAGACCTTTCCGCCCCGGCCCCCCGCTCGCTCCGCCCCCGGTCCGGCCGGGCTCCCCGGCCTCCGTCCCGGTCCGCCCGGTTCCGTCCCGGTCCGCCACAGGGAGCGGGCCGCCACGCGGGAACCCGGGTGCGCGCAGCAGCCGATCGTCGGGCAGTCTTGTGCCATGGCGGAGACACTCACCCTGATGGCGGTGCATGCGCATCCCGATGACGAAGCGTCGAGCACCGGCGGCGTGCTGGCCAAGTATGCGGACGAGGGAGTCCGGACAGTTCTTGTCACCTGCACCAACGGTGAGTTCGGCGACACGCCGACGGGAATCAAACCCGGTGACGACGGCCATGATGAACTCGAGGTGGCCCAGATCAGGCTGGCCGAGCTGCGGGAGTCCTGCAAGTACCTGGGCGTCAGCAACCTGGAACTGCTCGGCTATCACGATTCGGGGATGCCGGACTGGGAGTACAAGCACCGGCCGGACGCGTTCTGCAACGTACCGGAGCACGACGTAGCGGTCCGCATCAGCGGCCTGATCGAGCAATACCGGCCGCAGGTAGTGATCACATACGACGACAACGGCGTCTATCAGCACCCCGACCACGTGCACGCCAGCCGTGCTGCGGCTGCGGCCGTGGCCGGGACCGGCATCCCCGCCAAGCTTTACCTGACCGCGATGCGCCGCAGCGAATGGCAGGAGATCATGGAGGCGTTGCGGGACCTCGGGGCCGAGGTCCCTGGCGCCGACAGCCTCACCCCTGAGGAGCAGCGCCGGATCGAGGAATCCGAGCGCCGGATCAGCACCACCATCGACATCCGGTCGGTGCTCGAACGCAAGCGGGCGGCGTTGCTCGCGCACGCCAGCCAGATCAGCGAATCGTGGTTCACCAAGATCCCGCAGGACCTCAGCGAGCGCGTATTCGGGCGGGAGAGCTTCATCAGGGCCCGCGATACGACAAGCGCGCCCGTTCCCGAAGACGACCTTTTCGCTGGCCTCCGGCCGGCAGCGTCCGCATGACGGAGGGGCACCGGCCAATTTCACCGTTCCGTGACTGAATGGGGGTGATCGCCACGCCCGGGCGCACGCGGACCGGGTGGGCCAGACTGGGAGGGTGAGCCAGCGCATCAGGATGGCGGTCCGGGTCGAGGGGATCGTGCAGGGCGTCGGCTTCCGCCCGTTCGTGTATGCGCTGGCGGCCCGCCTCGGCCTCGGCGGCCTGGTGGGCAATGATGTCGACGGAGTCTTCGCGGAGGTTGAAGGGGCCCCGGCGGCCGTTAAGGAGTTTCTTCTTTCGCTGGAACGAGATGCCCCTCCGCTGGCCCGGATCGAGCGGGTGACCGCTGCTCCGCTGGTACCGGATGGCTGTACGGTCTTCGCCATCGCGCCGAGCGAGCCGGGCGGCACCCGGCGTGCCCTGGTGTCGGCGGACACCGCGACGTGCGCGGACTGTCTGGCCGAACTCGCCGATCCGGCGGACCGGCGGTACGGCTACCCGTTCATCAACTGCACCAACTGCGGGCCGCGTTTCACCATCATCCGCGATGTGCCCTACGACAGGCCGCTGACCACGATGGCCAGCTTCGCCATGTGCGGCCAGTGCGCCGCGGAGTATCACGACCCGGCGGACCGGCGGTTTCACGCTCAGCCGGTCTGCTGCCCGGCGTGCGGGCCGCGACTGTCCCTGCTCAGGCCGGACGGGACAGTAGTCCCCGGTGATCCGCTGACTGCAGCTGCCGGCCTGCTCAGGCGAGGTCAGGTGGTCGCGGTCAAGGGGCTCGGCGGCTACCACCTGGCCGCGGACGCGGCCAGCGAAGCGGCCGCCGCCGCGCTGCGCTCCCGCAAGCACCGGGAGGACAAGCCGTTCGCCGTGATGGTCGCCGATATCGACGCGGCAGGCCGGCTCTGCGAGATGGATGCGGCTGGCGCGGCGCTGCTCGCCAGCGCGAGGCGGCCGATCGTGCTGCTGGCCAGGCGACCTGGCGCTGGGCTGGCTGGCGCCGGGCTGGCTGGCGCCGGGCTGGCTGGCGCCGGGCTGGCAGGCGCCGGGCTGGCAGGCACTGTGGCGGCCGCGGTGGCGCCGCGCAACCGGGAACTCGGCCTTATGCTTCCCTACACGCCGCTGCATCACCTGCTGCTCAGGGAGGTCGCTGGTCCAATCGTGCTGACCAGCGGAAATGTCTCGGACGAGCCCATCGCTTACACCGACGCCGATGCGCTGAAGCGGCTAGGCGGCATCGCCGACGCGTTCCTCACCCACGACCGGGGGATTCACGTCAGGACCGATGATTCGGTGGCACGCGCGGTTCGCGGCAGGCAGACGCTGATCAGGAGGTCCCGCGGCTACGCGCCGGAGCCGCTCGCCGTGCGCACCGCCTTCCGGCGTCCGGTGCTGGCCTGCGGGGCCGAGCTGAAGAACACCTTCTGCCTGGCCAAGGAGGGACGTGCGTTCATCTCCCAGCACATCGGCGATCTGGAGAACTACGAGACGCTCCGGTCCTTTACCGAAGGCATCGAGCACTTCAAGCGGCTGTTCGATATCACCCCGGAGCTGGTGGCGCACGACCTGCACCCCGATTACCTGTCCACCACATACGCGGCGGGCCTTTCCGGCGTGGACCTGACGGCCGTGCAGCACCACCATGCGCACATCGCTTCCTGCCTGGCCGACAACGGCGCGGACGGCCCGGTCATCGGGGTTGCCTTCGACGGCACCGGTTATGGCGCCGACGGCACCATCTGGGGCGGTGAGTTCCTCGTCGCCGATCTTGCCGGATTCGAGCGGGCCGGCCACCTCAGCCCGGTGCCGATGCCGGGAGGTTCCGCTGCGATCAGGCAGCCGTGGCGGATGGCAGCCGCCTACCTGGACGCTGCCGCACCGGGTTTCCCGGCCGGACTGGTACCGGCTGGAGTGGCACCGGCCGGACTGGTACCAGCCGGACTGGTATCAGCCGGACTGGCACCGGCCGGCCTGGACGTCGCCAGGCGGAACGAAGCGGACTGGGATGCCGTGATCCAGCTGGCGCGCCGGGGGGTCAACGCCCCGCTCACCTCCAGCGCGGGGCGGCTTTTCGACGCGGTCGCTGCCATCATCGGCGTGCGCGATGTGATCAGCTACGAGGGCCAGGCCGCCGTCGAGCTCGAGCAGCTTGCCGACCCGGCGGAGCGTGGCAGCTACCGGGCCAGGATCCTGCCCGGGCCGCCGCTGCAGGTCGCCGGGACCGACCTGGTCCTGGCGGTGGTCGAGGACCTCGCGGCCGGGACCGATCCGGCGGTCGTGGCAGCCAGATTCCACCACGGTGTCGCCGCCGTGATCGAGGAATGCTGCACGGTGCTGCGTGACGAGCGCGGCCTGACCGTGGTGGCGCTGTCCGGCGGGGTTTTCCAGAACCTGATGCTGGGCACGGAGGTCGCCGCGCGGCTGGCGGCGCGCGGGTTCGAGGTCCTTGTCCATTCGCGGGTGCCGTGCAACGACGGCGGGATCAGCCTGGGCCAGGCCGTGCGGTGGCGCTGGTCGCGGTGGCGCTGGTCGCGGTGGCGCTGGTCGCGGTGGCGCTGGTCGCGGTGGCGCTAGTCGCGGTGGTACTCGTCGCGTGGGGCCGGAGTCCGGCGGCGCAGCCAGTCGTACCAGGCGTCCATCCCTTCCCCGGTCACCGCCGACAGCTTCAGCATCATCGCGCCCGGGCTGATCTTCCTGAGGTCGGCGGCGTAGCGCCGGGCGTCGAAATCAACGTAGGGCAGCAGGTCGGTCTTGGTGACCAGGACGAGGTC